>NZ_JAGOGJ010000017.1 GCF_017996735.1 Niveispirillum sp. | reverse complement strand
CACATGCTTGGAAATGTCGATCGCAATCCGTTTATACTCCATCTGGGCGGCTCCCGATGTTGGTGTGTGACAACCCAACTATGGCACAGCGATGCCGGGGGGGCCGTCCACCCTAACAATCTGCCGATTGTTTGACCCTTGGCAGATTGGAGGCCGGCGACCGCCGGCCCGGCACCGTGTGGTGCCGTAAGCCAAGCCGCCGCCGGATGGCGGCGCCCGGCGTCTGAGGGAACACGCAATCTTACTGGATCGGTCACGATCAAGGAAGATTGGTATAAGACAGGGGCCGCTCCGGCAACGGGGCGGCCCTTTCCTTTTGGGCACATGGCCGCACCTATAGCCCCCCATCGGCCACCCAATGCCATCCGATGTGCCGGTTCGGTGACCGCATAGCTCACAAAACGGACAAGGCTTTTTTTGCACTTATCTTCATATATATTCTCCATAAAATATAATTAGACATATAGCGCTTAGCAGTATGTTGTAAGAAGGGTGGGATGGCCGTAGGGGGAACTGCCATGACCTTGATCGGGTGGCTGGCGTCGGCGCTTGGCATGGTGCTGGCGGCATGGATGGCAACGGTGCTGCTGACGATCTGCCTCAAGATCCTGAAACGGCGCATCAATCTGCGCGGCATGCTGGCGGGGCCCAGCGGCATGGGCGGGGCTTTGACCCGGCCGCAGATGTTGATTTTTTCGCTGGTCGCCATGGCAACCTATGCTGGTACTGCCCTGGCCGGCCTGGGCCAGAGTCCCTCTCTGCCGGACGCCGATGAATGGCTGCTGATCACCATGGGGGGGAGCCATCTGCTTTATCTCGGCGGACGGTCCGCAACCACCCTCTTGTCCAGTTTCATGAGAAGATAGGGGCCGACATGAAAAAGGGGATGCTGGAGATACTGTGCGCCGCCACGGCGCTGGTGACGATCGTCTATCTGCTTTTGGAGCAAGGTGCCGCCGTCACCCCCGGCAACCGGATACTTGTGGCGCTGACCGGCGGTTTCGGCGCGGTCATCGTGCTGATCATCGCGGCCTTGTCGGCGACAATCGTCGGCAAGATGATCAGCGGCGATATCAGCCTGACGGACCTGATTGCCGATGATGACGGGCGCGCCAGCCTTTCCCGGTTTCAGATGCTGTTATTCACCTTTGTGGTGGCGACGCTTTACTTCATCTATGCCCTGTACTGGCTCGGGTCGCCGAACTGCAAAGGGTGTATATCGGGCAACGATGCCTCCCTGGTGACCCTGAAACAGGCGATCACCTATCTGCAGGCCCTTGAAGCGACGGAGGCCAAATCACTGGCCGCAGGGCTTCAGAAGGCCATGGATCAGTTGACCATCTGGGGCCTTCCGGACATTCCCAACAGCATCCTGGGCCTGCTTGGTATCAGCGGGGGCAGCTATCTGCTGTCCAAGGGCATCCAGAAGGCCGCCGACAGCACCCAGCAGGCGGGGGTCAACAGCCAGGCGGCCACCAGCGCCCAGCAGGCCGCCGAAAATCTCTTCACCCAGCTTTCACAACTGGGCACAGATCTTCAGACGATCGTCACGCAACTGGGTGCCGCCAACCAGCAGGTATCAGCTCTGGACCCCGTTCCCACCACGGTGGTGACGTCGCTGAACACGGCGTTGAGCGCTGCGCAGTCGGCCCTGGCCGCCCACCAGCAGGCGTCGGGATCGGCCAGCCATGTGCTGGAGGCCGCAAAACAGATCACCGGCTGATACCAGCGATCAGAATTTCCTGACCCTGGTATCACACCCCGATGGACCGGCCCGCATCGGCCGCCGGCATGGGGCGGCCATAGAGATAGCCCTGCAGGAAGCCGCAGCCCAGACGTGACAGTTCGTCGGCCTGCTCGTCGGTTTCCACCCCTTCGGCCACCACTTCCAGGGCCAGTTGCTGAGCCAGCGCCAGCATGGTGCGCAGGATGGTCCGGCTTTCGAACCGGTCGATCATGCTGGACACGAAGGCCCGGTCCACCTTCAGAAAATCGAAGGGAAGGGTTTGCAGGTAGGACAGGTTGGAATAGCCGGTGCCGAAATCATCCATGCAGAGCCGGATGCCCAGATCCCGCAGGCCTGTCAGGATTTCCGCCGCATGGGCCGGGTCGCCGATGATGGTGCTTTCGGTCACTTCCAGCTTCAGGAGCGTGGGATCGACTCCGCTATCGGCAATCACCTGCCGCACATTGTCCAGGAAGCCCGGTTCCGACAGTTGCGCGGCGGAGATATTGACCGAGACCCAGACGGGGCGGCCGGCGCGGCGGGTCCAGTCAGCGGTCTGCAACGCCGCCTCCCGCATCACCCAGGTGCCGATGGGCACGATCAGCCCGGTTTCTTCCGCCGTGGGGATGAAGGAAGCGGGGATGACGATGCCGCGCGACGGGTGGTTCCAGCGCACCAGCGCCTCGAACGCCACGATCTCCCGCGTCGTGGCATCGACGATGGGCTGGTAATACAGCTCGAACTGACCCTGTTTCAGGGCCGTGCCCAGTTCCATGGTCAGGCCCAGGCGGCCGCCCTCGGCGCGGTCGGCGCCGATCACCACTTCCTGCAACCGGCCATAGGCGCGTTTGGAGGCCTGCATGCTCTCCTCCGCCCGTGCCAGCAGTTCCTCCCCATGGCGGCCGGGGCTGTTGCACCAGGCGAGGCCGGGGGACGACATGGGATGCACCTCCCGCCCGGCCAGCATGATGGGTTCGCTGACCGCGCCCGCGACCGCATGCACACCGTCGCGGGCGACCGCCAGGGCCGGCGCGCCGGGCAGCAGCAGGGCGAACTGATCAGCGCCGGTGCGTCCGCAGATGGCCCCCGCCCCGGCGGCGGCCATCACGCGCTGCGCCGTGCTGACCAGCAGCCGGTCACCAGCCGCCACGCCCAGTTCCTGATTGATATCCCGGAAATGGCGCAGGTCGATGATGCCCACGGCCACGCTGTCCGCGCCGCCCGGCTGCATCCGGGCCAGCCGCGTTTCGATGGCCTGAATGAAGCCCAGGCGGTTCAACAGACCGGTGGCACGGTCATGGGTGCGATCCTTGGAAAGCTGCGCCAGCAGGCGGGCATTTTCCAGGGCCACGGCAACGGTCCGCGCGAACAGGGACAGCATGCCGGCATCGGGCACCCGACCGGGGGCCAGATGCGACAGATGCAGGATGATGGCGGCATCGTCCGACAGGCTGGCGGACAGGGCGAACCAGTCCGTGCCCCCTTGGGCGGTGCCGGCGGCCAGGGCGGCGGCCACTTGCTGCCCCATTTCCGCCGGAACCAGATGGACCAGCGCGCCCGGCGTCATGGCCACGCGGCCTTCGCCGATGCCGGCCAGCAGCCGGGGCTCCCCCGCCGTGCCGTCGGGCAGCCGGTCACAGCGGACCAGCAACACGCCCGCCCCCGGTCCCGCCACGGCGGACAGGGCGTCGACGGCGGCATGGGCCAGCCGTTCGGGATCATGTTCCCCGAACAGCCGGGCCGAGGCGTCCAGCACATGGGTCAGGCCCGCACGGTGCTGATCCAGGTCGCGGATCTGTTCAAAGGCGCGCAGCGCGGTATAGACCGACGTCCACAGGCGCCGGGCCGTCAGTTCATCCTTGGCGCGGTAATCATTGATGTCGTACCGCTCCACCACCTCGCGCTCGGGCGCCTGACCGGGCTGTCCGGTCCGCAGGATGATGCGGACATCATGGTTGCCCATCTCTTCCCGCACGGAGCGGACCAGACGCAGGCCCGCATCATCCGCCTCCATCACCACATCCAGCAGGATCAGGGCGATATCGGGATAGACGGCCAGCATCTGCCGTGCCTCGCCCGCCGAATAGGCCGACAGGAACAGCAGCTTGCGCCCCGCATGCACCATATCGCGCAGGGCCAGACGGGTGACGGAATGCACGGACGGGTCGTCATCGACGATCAGGACCAGCCAGGGCGGTGATGCCGGCAAAGCCGCAGGCGATGCCGGCTCCGCCGCAAAATCCAGCAGGTCATCCGCCATACCCATCGCCCCCCATGACCCGCCGACCATCCCTGTCCCCGATGCCAGCCGCCTTGTCCCCGCCCCGGGATTGCCGCCGTGCTGACCTTAACCCGTGTCGGTCAATATTTATTGACCTTGGTATTCGTTAAATCAACTACGTGAACCTACGCCACCGGCACGGGCGCGGCAAGCATGGCGCAGGGGCGACCTTCCGCCAACGCCGGGTGCAGATGCTGGCGGAAGCGCTGATATCCGTGTCATCCTGGCACCCGATCCTGACCCGCCCTGCCCGCGTGTGCCACCGATGGAAACCTTGATCAACACGCTTCTGGCCATTGCCGGCCTGCTGGGGCTGGTCAGCCTGCTGCCGCCCCTGGCCAAACGGCTGGGCCTGCCCTACACGGTGGTGCTGGCGGCGCTGGGGGTGGGCATCGGCCTGCTGCTGCATGTCGGCGGCGGGGTGGAGCGGGAGGTGACGGGACCGGTCACCGCCTTCATCAATGCCGTGGGAGAGGTGGAACTGACATCCGCCGCCTTCCTTTACATCTTCCTGCCCGTGCTGCTGTTCGAAACGGCGCTGGGCGTGGATGTGCGGCGCATGCTGGACGATCTGGGGCCCATCCTGCTGCTGGCCATCGTGGCGGTGCTGGTCTGCACCGTCGTTGCGGGGCTGGCCATGTGGTGGGTCTGGGGCCTGTGGCATGGCATGCCGACGCAGAAGGCGCTGATCGTCTGCCTGCTGCTGGCCAGCATCATCGCCACCACCGACCCGGCAGCCGTGGTCAGCATCTTCCGCGATCTGGGCGCGCCGCGCCGCCTGACCATCCTGGTCGAGGGCGAAAGCCTGTTCAACGACGCCGCCGCCATCGTGCTGTTCACCCTGCTGCTGGGCATCCTGACCAGCGGGGGTGAGCCGGATCTGGGGGCCGCCGCCGTCGATTTCGTGTTCAAGTTTGTGGGCGGGGTGGCGGTCGGCTGGCTGCTGGGCTGGCTGACGGCGCTGGTGGTCACGCCGCTGCGCAATCAGACCCTGTCGGAGATTACCCTGACGGTGGCGCTGGCCTATCTGGCCTTCATCCTGGGTGAACATTACCTGCATGTGTCGGGTGTGGTGGCGGTGGTCGTGGCGGGTCTGGTCATGGCATCGGCCGGGCGCACCCGCATCAGCCCCGAAAGCTGGTCCGGCCTGGAACAGGTGTGGAGCCAGCTTGGATTCTGGGCCAATTCCCTGATCTTCCTGTTCGCCTCGATGCTGGTACCCCCCACCTTGATGGAGGCGAAATGGAGCCATTTCGCCCTGCTGGGTGCCCTGATCGTGGCGGCCCTGGTGGCACGCGCGCTGGTGATCTTCGGCATCCTGCCGGTCCTGTCCTGGGTAGGGGCTTCCGACCGGATCAGCCACCGTTTCCGCATCGTCATGACCTGGGGCGGGCTGCGGGGTGCGGTATCCCTGGCGCTGGCCCTGGCCGTGACGGAACACCAGTCGCTGCCCGACTATATCCAGGAACATGTGGCCGTCGTGGTCACGGGTTTTGTGCTGTTCACCCTGTTCGTGCAGGGAACGACCCTGCGCCCCCTGATCCGGGTGCTGAAGCTGGACCGGCTGACGCCGGTGGAACTGGCGCTGCGTAACCGGGCGGTGGGCCTGTCGCTGTCCAATGTCCGCCGCGACCTGGAACATGTGGCCGAACGGTTCGGGCTGGACGCGGCCCATGCGGTGGACCCGCTGCTGGATCGCGGGGCCGAACTGGCGCAGGAGCAACTGGACCTGGAAAGCCGGTATGGGGCCCTGTCGCTGGACGACCGCGTCTATATCGGCCTGTCCACCCTGGCCCGGTATGAGGAACAGCGCTATCTCGCCTATTTCCGCGATGGCGTCATTTCCCGCCTGTCGGTGCAGACCCTGGCGGCTGTCGCCGGCCGGTTGCAGGATGCGCTGAAAACCGGCGGCGCCACGGCCTATGAGAAGGTGGCGGCCAAACAGTTGCGGCCGGGCCGCGCGCTGCGGCTGGCCCTGTGGCTGCACCGGCGGTTCGGCTGGGAGCGGCCGGTATCGGCGCGGCTTGCCGAACGTTATGCCATGCTGACGGCGCTGCGCTTCTGCCTGCGTGAACTGAGCCAGTTCAGCGGCGACCGGCTGGCCCCCATGCTGGGCAAGCAGACGGCAGAGGCCGTGCGTAAGCGCCTGACCACCCGGCTGAAGGTGGTGGAAGAGGCGCTGGACAGCATCCGCCTGCAATATCCCGCCTATCTGGACGCGGTGCAGTCACAATACCTGATCCGCGCCGGGCTGCGCATGGAGGAACGGTCGACCCAGTCCCTGTTCGAGGAGGCGCTGATCAGCCGCGAAATCCTGAACGATCTGGAACGCGACCTGCGGGAGCGCTGGCAGGAGGTGAGCACGCCGCCGCAACTGGATCTGGGCCTGGCCACGCATGAACTGATCGGGCGGGTGCCGCTGTTCACGGGCCTGGCGCCGGAACGGCTGGCGCAGATCGAACGGCTGCTGCGTCCCCGGCTCTATTTTCCGGGAGAGACCATCGTGCGCAAGGGGGAGCGCGGGGATACCGTCTATTTCATCTCCTCCGGTGCCGTGGCCGTGCATGTGCCGGGGCTGGACGCCCCCATCCGCCTGGGTTCGGGCGATTTTTTCGGGGAGATCGCGCTGGTCCTGGACCAGCGGCGCAACGCCGACGTCACGGCGCTGGCCTATTGCCAGTTGCTGTTGCTGGACAAGCGTGACTTCAACCGCCTGTACAGCAGCGATCCCGTCCTGAAGGACCATATAGACAGCGCCATCGAAAAGCGGCTGTCGGCATAGTCACAACCGCCGCGCCACCACCACGATCTTGCCCGACCCCGCATCGAACGGTGATCCCTGGAAGTCACCATCGACGCGCACGATGCCGAAACCGGTCAGTTTCAGCATCAGTTCCAGTTCGTAGCGGAACAGCGGCCGCCAGTCGAAATGGTAATAGGCGCGACGGATGGTGCCGTCTGGCATCACCTCGTCGTACCAGCCGTGATTGTGCTGCACCTGACGGTCGTCCAGCGTGCCGACCAGCGCAAATTTTGTGTAGATGTTGCCGGTATGCGGATTGACGCGGGTGTAGCTGACCTCCGGCGCCGGAGTGGCGCCCAGCGGCATGACCAGGGGATTGACCACATCCAGGGCCAGGACACCGTCCGGCCCCAGATGGTCGCGCGCCCGTTCCAAGGCCATGATCTGGCTGTCGAAATCGGCAATCAGCATCAGGATGTTGAAACCCATGACGACCAGATCATGCCGCTTGTCGGGCAGGTCGAGGTCCAGCAGATCGCCCTGCACCGCCACAACCCGCGCCGCAACCTCCGCCCCCTCCTGCCGCAGCCGGCGGGCAAGGCCGGCCAGCATCACGGCGGAGGCATCCACACCGGTGACCATGGCTCCCACCCGCGCCATGGGAATGGACAGGCGCCCCGTGCCGCAGGCCATTTCCAGCACACGCGGTCCCCGGCCCAGCAGCCCGGCCAGTTCCTGCGTCAGGCCGGCATAATGGGCCACGTCATGCAGGATGCCCTGGCGCGCGGCCGAGGCGTGCAGGGACGCATCGGCCGCCAGATCGGCCGGCCAGGGATAATCACCATCATAATAGAGATAGCTGCCGTCGCTGTCGGGCACATGCGGGTTCATACGGCGGCTTTCCTGTGCAGCGGGGGGCGAAGGTCACAGCCTATCGCATCCCCCCGCCGCCCGCAAAGATGCCGGGCGGGCAGGCCGCCACGGGACGGTCAGCCCACCCTCCCCGTGCGCAGGGCCTGGACCCAGCCATCGGCGCCGCGCGATGCCGCCAGATCGGCCGCCGCGTCCCAGTCATAGGCCAGTTCCACCATGGTCACGGCCCAGGTCCCGCGCGCCCGCTCCAGCACGCAATAGCGGGCATGGGGACTGCCCATTTCGTTCTGGTGCAGGAACAGATGATCATCCCGATAGGCCTGCAGGCCCACCGAACCGGGATTGACCACCAGCCGCCCGTCGGACAGGCGCACGGCCCGTTGCAGATGGGAATGGCCGCACAGGATGACCGACGCCTCAACCGTGCCGGCCCGCGCCGCCACCAGCGCGGGATCGGCCGGACGGCAGCCCCAGGTCCCCACCTCTTCCAGAAAATAGGTGCGGTCGGAGCCCGGTATGCCGTGACAAAGCCAGATATCCCCGTCCGCCAGCGCCCGCTGTGCCGGCAGGGAGGAAAGCCAGTCGCGATGGCGGGGCGTCAGCGCCGCATGCGCGATACGGTCGGACATGCCCATGCGCTCCACGGGCAGTTCCAGCAATTGGCGCTCATGGTTGCCGGCTATATGCACAATCTCCCGATCCATCATCAGATCGGCCGTTTCAGCAGGGAATAACGGGCCCGACAGTTTGTCGCCCAGATCGACAACCTGATCCACCCCGCGCCGGTCGATATCGGCCAGGACGGCGGTCAGCGCGCCAAGATTGCCATGGACATCGGAAATGACGGCGATACGCATGCGACGTTCCCTCCCCCCTCTCTCTTCAATTTTTGTCGAGAGGCATCGTGACAGCGGTATCCATCGACACGAAGGCAACCTTTGTCGGGAGGACAAAAAAGGGAGGGTCAGCCGCGCAGGGGCCGGAAAAACCGCAGCAGGTTCTGCAATTCGCTGCGCAGCGCCTCATCCTCACGCAGGCGCGATTGCAGGGCGACGTCGCGCTTGGCCAGGAACACCACCTGTTCCTTCGGCGGGAGCTGCCGATAGGATGGTTTGGGCGCGATGGTACCGTCATCCTGGATGGTCGACATGAAGAAGCAGGCGCGCATGAATTTGGAAAACAGCTTGCCACCGCTTTCCGGCGGCTCCCGCGACAGAATGGCGAAGATGTAGAAGGCGCGGAAGAAATAATAGCTGTTATAGATGCGCTGGACGGTGGCGAACTGCTCCCCCGGCGTGTTGGTCTTGGACAGCATCTGCTGTTCCTTGAACCCGGCAAAGAAATGGGTTGTCGCCTCCTTCACGAACTGCATGGGCCGTTCGCGGTTGGCGCTGATCCGCTTGCGATATTCGATCAGCGCCCGGCCGATCAACGTATGCATGATCCGCCGCTCCACCTCCAGTTCCCCCGGCATGGCCATCAGGAACTCAATGGCGGCCATCATCTGGATGGGGTGGGAAATGGACGCCTTTTTGCCGCGCCCCTTGGACAGAAGCGAGGATTGCAGCCAATCAATCACCTCATGCGCCTGCCAGCGCAGGCGCACCACGGACGGAACAGAGGTGAGACCGGAGGATTGCAGGAACATCCGCAGATGGTCGCGCCAGCCCTTCTGCGGCAACCGGACGGCTTCGATGTCGGTCAACTTGATGGGTGAGCCCAAAACCTCCGGGTCAGGCGGCAGCGGCCTGAAATCAAGGCTGCGCCCGTAGACGACCCCCCTCAACTTGCTCTCCCGTGCCGGCGCCATCGCCCCTGTTGCCCCCTGCGCAGACGGCGGCCCCTTGCCCTGGCCTGTTCCGTCGACAGCGTTAACATATGGTTATTATCACTATTGCGTTAGCAATACATCTTTTTCCTAAAAGCTGGGATGCAGGGTTCCTTGTTCCCGGCCGTATCAGGATTGAACGAGGCGGAATGGCGCCCGACCCGCCCCGTTCTCCGCCGCCCGAAAGGCCGGCGGCCACATCCCAATACGGAGTTACCGGAAATGACCATCACCCACCGCACCTTTGCCGCCCTGGCTGTTTCGGCGCTGCTGGCCGGCGCTGTTCCCGCGATTGCCCAGCCCATGGGCCCCGCCGACGGACCGCGTGGCCCGGGCCGCGCCGAGATGCTGGCGAAATATGACGCCAACAAGGACGGCAAGCTGGACGATACCGAACGGGCCGCCATCAAGGCCGACCATTTCAAGGCGCTGGACAAGGATGGCGACGGCAAGGTGAAGCGTGCCGATTTCCCGGCCGCCGTCGAAGCCGCCCGTGAAAAGGCCCGGCAGGAGCATGAGCTGGCCCTGTTCGACAAGATGGACACCAACAAGGACGGTGTCGTGACCGAGGCGGAATTCGCGGCCTTCAAGCCGGCGCGCGACGGCGACCACCCTGGTCACAAGCGTGACGGCAAGGACGGTCGCTGACCCTTGCCGCCGCCCGCGTGAAGATCATGACGACCGGCCTGTCGAAACGTGAAATGGTGGGGATGGACACGGCGCCCAGGGACGCAACCTGGGCGCAGGACAGGCGGGACGCCATTTTGGACGATGCGGGTGAAACGGACGAGGCGTTGGTGGCAAGGGTCGCGGGGGGCGACCGGCGGGCCTATGGGCTGCTGGTCGACCGCCACCTGGACCGCACCGTCACCATCGCCCGCCGTATCCTGAACAATCAGGCCGATGCCGAGGATGTGGCGCAGGAAGCGTTCCTGCGCCTCTGGCGCCATGCCGACCGGTTCGATCCGGGGGCGGCGCGCTTCGGCACCTGGTTCTACCGGATCACCACCAACCTGTGCCTGGACCGGACGCGCCGGACCCCGATGGCCCCGCTGGAAGCGGCGGGCGATCCCGCCGATACCGCCATGGACCAGGAACGGTCCCTGTCCGACCAGCGTACAAGGCGGGCCGTGGCGGCGGCGGTCGCGGACCTGCCGGACCGGCTGCGGGCGGCGGTGACGCTGACCTATGATGGCGGCCTGTCGAACGCGGAGGCCGCGAAGGCGCTGGATGTCAGCGTCAAGGCCCTGGAAAGCCTGCTGGTCCGCGCCCGCCGCGCGCTGCGGGAAAAGCTGGCGGGATGGGGCGCATGATGAGCTTTTATTGTGAACGGACCGGCCAAGGGTGGCTGCCATGACAAAACGCGAATTCCTTGATCTTCTGGACCGGTACGGGGCCAACCCGTCACGCTGGCCCGCCCCCCTGCGCCTTGCCGCCGACCGGGCGCTGGCTGCGGATGCGGAACTGCGCGACCTGCTGTCGGCCGAACAGGTGCTGGAGACGGCGCTGGCCGGGCTTCCGGCAATAACGGCCAGCCCGGAATTGCGCCGCACCGTCATGGATATCCCGCTGGACCATCCGCGCGGTGTCGCCGCACCGTCGCTGGCCCGGTTGCTGCTGGCCGGCTGGCGCCGATGGACGGCGGGCATGGCGACGGTGACGGCGGCGGGAGTGATCGGCTTTGTCCTGGGATATGGCCAGTTGGTGACCCTGCCCACCGCAACGGCCGGGGAACAGGTGGCCGGAGAGGATCTGGCCAGCCTGCTGGGCGACACCTCCTATTATGACAGCGGCGACGCGGAGACAGTGGAATGAAACGCTCGACCCTGATCCTGTCCGTCCTGCTGGTCCTGTCGGCAGCCGGCAATCTGGCGGTGCTGGGCATCTTTGCTGGGCATTGGCTGCGCGGCGGCGGTGGCGGCGGACCGCCCAGCAGCGTGGAGCGGCTGCTGGGGCTGGTGCCCGAACCGCTGCGGCCCGAGATCGACCAGGCCATGCGGCAACGGGATGAGCAGTCGACGGCCCAGATGGAGGTCTTCCGCGCCACCCGCCGCGCCGTGAATGAAAGCCTGCGCCAACGCCCCTTCGACGCCGCAAAGGCGGAGGCCGCCCTGGCCGACCTGCGGCTGTTGACAGGCCAGGCGCAGGAACGTCTGCACCGGACCATCGTGGAACGCATGGCGGCGGCGCAGGCGGCAGGCACCCTGCCCCCGCCGCCGGAACGCGGCCCCAAGGGCAAGGACGGCCCGCCGCACCATCCGCCGCCGCCACCACCGCCGCCACCGCCGGGCAACTGAGGGGCGTCGCAGACGGTCGGATCGCGTATTTCCCATTCGCCGCGGGGAGGATTGACCATGGTGATGACCACTGCGCCCGGCCGTCTGGCCACACATGCCCTGTCGCGCTTCGGTTTCGGTGCCGGTCCGGGCGATCTGGACCGTGTGAAGGCCGATCCGCGCGGCTGGGTCGACAGCCAGCTTTCACCCCGCCCCCTGCCGGCGGTTCTGGCCGACCATCAGGGTTCCGCCCCCCGCATTTCGGAGATGGCCGCCGCCCGCAAGGCGAAGGGAGAGGCGGAGGAGATGGCGAAGAAACAGGCGCGCGAACGCTACCGCGCCGACATCGCCATCCGCACCCGTCTGGCCGCCACCAGCGACACGCCGTTCCAGGAACGGCTGGTCCAGTTCTGGTCGAACCATTTCACGGTATCGACCCAGCGGCCCATCATCGCCCCCCTGGGTCTGGCCTATGAGAACGAGGCCATACGCCCCCATATCCTGGGCACTTTCCGCGACATGGCGCGGGCCGCGATCCTGCACCCCTCCATGCTGATCTATCTGGACAATGCCCAATCCATCGGCCCGGACAGCACGGCCGGGCAGAAACGCGACAAGGGCCTGAACGAGAATCTGGGGCGCGAGGCACTGGAACTGCATTTGCTGGGCGTGGATGGCGGTTACCATCAGGATGATGTGCGCGCCATGGCCCTGATCCTGACGGGCTGGACCCTGGATGAAGAACGCGGCACCGCCGATTTCAACCCACGCCGCCACCAGCCGGGGGAGAAAATCCTGCTGGGGCAGCGCATCCCGGAAAGCGGCGTATCGGAAGCGGCGGCCGCCATCGACCTGCTGTGCGCCCACCCGGCCACCGCCCATCATGTGGCGCAGAAACTGGCCCGGCATTTCATCGCCGATGATCCTCCGCCAGCCACCGTCACGGCCCTGGCCAAAAGCTTCCGCGACAGCAACGGCGATCTGACTCATGTCATGCGCACGCTGGTGCGCCTGGATGCCGCCTGGGCACAGCCGCTGGCCAAGATGCGCAGCCCCAACGACTTCGTCATCGCCACCCTGCGCGCCAGCGCGGTGGAGGTGGCGGATGACCGGCTGGTCAATGCGCTGAGCCTGCTGGGCCAGATGCCGTTTGCCGCCCCGTCGCCCGCCGGCTGGCCCGACCGGGCCGCCGACTGGACAGGGCCGGACGCCATCCTGCGCCGCATCGACTGGTCGCTGGCCTTCGGGCAGCGGGTCGGAAGCCGGGTTGATGCCCGCACCCTGCTGGATACCGCCCTGGGCGATCTGGCCGACGATGGCTTGCGTCAGGCGGTCGCCCGCGCGCCCAGCCCGGCCGAGGCCTTGGCGCTTGCGCTTTCCTCCCCCGCCTTTCAACGGAGGTGACCCATGATGCTGCATCGTCGATATTTCATCGCCACGGCCGGCGCCGCGGGACTGCTGGCGGCATCGGCCCCGCGCCTGTCGCTGGCGGCGGCGGGCACCGACCGGCGCCTGATCCTGATCGTGTTGCGCGGGGCCATGGACGGGCTGGGCGCCGTTGTGCCCTATGCCGATCCGGATTACCGGTCCGTGCGCGGCCCCCTGGCCCTGGCCGAACCGGGGCAGGAGGGCGGGGTGCTGGACCTGGATGGCCGTTTCGGCCTGCATCCCGCGCTCAGCTCCCTGCATGACTGGTGGGGGCAGCAACAATTGCTGGCCGTGCATGCCATCGCCACTCCCTATCGCGACCGCAGCCATTTCGACGCCCAGGATCTGCTGGATACGGGCGGCGTGCGGGCCGGCGACGATACGGGCTGGCTGAACCGGGCACTGGCCCGGCTGGGGGACGGGGGCAAGGGGCTGGGTCTGTCGCTGGGCCAGGGCGTGCCGCTGGTGCTGCGCGGGCCGGTACCGGTGGCCAGTTGGGCGCCATCGCCCCTGCCCGAACCCAGCATGGATTTCATGGACCGTATCGCGGGCCTGTACAGCAATGATCCCGTGCTGGGACCGGCCCTGATGGCGGGGCTGGGTGTGGCCGACATGGCCAACGGCATGGATGGCAACAAGAAGCGCGAGGGCGGTAAGGACCGGCTGGTCCTGGCCGAAACGGCGGGCCGCATGCTGTCGGACCCGGCCGGGCCGCGCATCGCCACCCTGGAACTGCCCGGCTGGGACACACATGTCGGCCAGGGCACCGTGCAGGGCCGGCTGCCCAGCGCGCTGGGGCAACTGGCGGAAACCATGGTGACCTTGCGGGCCGCCATGGAAAGCGTCTGGGACCAGACCCTGATCGCCGTGGTCACCGAATTCGGCCGCACCATCCGCCCCAACGGCACCGGCGGCACCGACCATGGCACGGCCGGCGTGGCCCTGCTGGCCGGCGGTGCCGTGGCGGGGGGCCGGGTGCTGGGCGAGTGGCCGACCTTGCGCGAAGACAAGCTGTATGAAGGCCGCGACCTGGCCCCCACCACCGACATGCGCGCCCTGCTGAAGGGTGTGCTGGCCGGGCACCTGGGCATGCCGGCGACGGAGATCGACCGGTTCGTCTTCCCCGATGGCAAGGCCGTGCGCGCCCTGCCGGAACTGGTGAAGGCGTAACCGCCCCAAGGTCGGCGAGATAAAAAAGCGCATCGACGATGATCGATGCGGTGCTGCGCCTGCCCAAAACCCATGACCGTGGCTCTATCCCAATGTCCACGTTCCAATATCGCCGAAATCCTGTACCATCACGGCTGTAGTCACGCCCCGGGGAGCCAACACAATGGGCCTGTTCGACTTCCTGAAGGTGGATGTCATCGAGAAGGTGAAGGTACCGAAATATACGGCGCACCTGAATATCGACGGCAAGGAACTGACAGTGGCCGATCTGGGGATCAATTCCGTAACGGTTGCCGGCGCCAAGTTGAAGGTGGGGCAGTCGGTGACCTTCGACCTGGCCCTGAAGGACCCCAAGCAGAATCTCAAGCTTAAAGGGGCCGGAACCGTGGCGGCCGTGGACAAGAAGGCCGGGACCAAGATCAATTTCACCAGCCTGCCGGAAGACAGCAAAAAGGCTGTCGCCCTGTTCCTGGCCCGGCTCGCCATCACCCGCTGACATGACCCGTCTTTTATCGATCCTGATCGTGGCCGGTCTTCTGGCCGCCGCGTCGATCCCGCTTGACGGTCCAGCCCGCGCCGAACGGCCGGCCGCGCCGGCACAGCCGGAAAATGGACGGGGGTTCGGCAAGCTGCCCTGGCAAAGCTGGATGGACCCGGCCATCGCCCGGCCCCGCCCCACACCACAGCGGCGCGACCGCATCGTCTATGCGTTCGACGCGCCGTCGCGCGGGGTGCTGAAGGTCGACCTGGAATTGTCGAAACTGTGCCGCGCGGGCCGGTTCAACCAACTGATCAACCTGCATTACCGCGCCTTCGGACCCGATGAACAGCCTTGGGGCGTTGCCTATGGCCACATGGCCGTCAACCTGTTCGACCCCACGCGCCGGCGGGACGAGGGGCTGGTCTATTTCTTCAAAGGTCAGGAAAGCACCAACTGCACGGTCTTCACGGCGCGGCAGGATGATCTGCGCCGGTTTTATATCGGCCCGTGAACCGGGCCACCGGCCGCCTTTGATCCCGCTGAGCCGGGACCAAAGGCAGCCGGCACAAGCAGGGGTTCAGCGCAGCAGCGTGACCATGTCCACCCCGTCCGCCGCCAGTTTCATACTGACATTGTTGTCGGGCACGTCTTCGATCCAGACCTTCATTTTACGCAGGTGGCAGGTGCGCACCAGCCGCGTCAGGCGGGCATGTCCATTCTGTTCCCCATAATCCAGCATATCGAACGGCAGGGAGATGACACCCACGCGATTGCCCAGCGGATCCAACATATGATCCATGGTGGGCAGTTGCAGAATGATCCCGTGGCAATGTGGCCCCAATGTCTGAACCATGCCACCGATCCGGGACCCGGCGATGGCCGAGGGGATATCGACCAGATGCAACAGAATGCGTTCCCGCAGTTCCACCGGCAGATTGCGTATAACATCGACATATCTGTCCAGTAACCGGGGCAACATCAGGTTTTCCAGTTGAACCGGGACGATCAATGTACGTTTGCGCTTTCGTAACTCTCCCCAATCGATGGACACGGAAAGGATGACGAGGTCGGCCTCAAATCTGGCGGCGACATCATCGCCGAGTGTCGTCATGGCCGTGGCGATCTGCTGCCGCCAGGGGTAGGCCAGTTCAGCGACCTGCAAAGGTAATGCGAAACCTTCCGGCCGCATGACCTGACGCGGATCGAGGGTGGCCTTGGTGATCGCCTCGCGCAGCAGCGCCTGGACATAGCGGCGGCTTTCGTCGCGGCGGGCAGCCAGTTTGCGGACCAGGAAATCGGCCAGATCCTCGCCCTGATGCCCTGCCAGATCGGTCGCCCGCACCGTTGTCACCACCGCTTCCACCCGCCCGTCCGGGGTGGCGGCGCCAAGCAGACGGACACGCACATTGTCAGCAATGCGCTGCGCCCGAACCACCGCCTCTGTTTCCGTGAGGCCCGAAAAATTCATGACGAAGCTGTCATCAGGCATGCGTTGCAGGTTGTCAGCGGGGTCGAGGTCGCGGCGGATCGTCTGTTCGGCGATGCCCAACGCCTGCTCGCGCATGTGGCCCCAGCGTTCGCCAAAGGCTGACCGCATATCGTCCAGCCCGATGATCTGCACCCGCCCCGCCAGGATGTTGCCGCCACCGGCCAAGGTCTTGCGCATCGCGTCCAGACCATCGTGATTTGACACCGGCACCGGTTCGAACGGGGAGAAGGTCAGCATCAGCATCGGTTTGCCGCCAATGTCGCCCATCGGCTGGCCCCGCACCTCCATGTCAACCAAGTCCCCGCGCCCGGTGCGGATGCGCACGGCACCACGCTGTTCCACCGCGTTGCGCATGCAGGTTTCAAAACGAACGGATATGCCGGGCCAGTCCTGAGATGTGAACAGGACGGACAGATGCTGTCCCACGACCTCATCCACCGGTCGCTCAAGAAGCCGCGCCGCGGCGGGATTGGCCAGGATGATCCGGGCATCCTGGGTCAGCATGAGAAGGGGCAGGTGGATATTCGTGATCACGGCTGACAGCATACGTTCCGTCGTTGCCATCGCGGTGGCCTGCCTGGCCTCGTTGCTGATATCGCGGGCAATGGCGAAAAAGATATGCTCGCGCTGCCGGTTGCCGACTCCAAGCCCCTGCCCCAGCACGCGGAGCCGCCGGGAGCGCCCGCGCGCACTGACCGACACCTCGATGTCCAGCACACCTCCCTGTACCAGGCTGCGGGCGATGGCGGGGCCGGGATCTGGCTGACCGTCGAGCGGCATCAACAAGGAGCCGGAGACATTGGTCATGCCCTCAGGATCGCGTCCACACAGATGGGCAAAGGCCGAATTGCAGAATGCCAGGGACAGATGTCCGGATTGCTGCCACCACGCCATGATCGGCACGGGGAAGTGTTTGAACAGTTCACCGATTGCGGCAACCGAATCCAGCATCGGGTACACGTCCTCTCAGAGATCGATCAAACTTCGGGCCCCGGACCAGCCGTGAAACTCCCCCAGAAGGCATAGGCCTTTATATTCAATTAGTATCTATATCTATAGATGAAATATCCAGTTGATAATAGCGCCTCTGTTTTCCAGGGCGCAGCCACCTGCCGGGCGCCGCCTCCCACCTGACGCATCCCAGCGCCCCAAGCTCGGCACTTCAATTCGGGGGCCGACCCCTCTATATAGGCGCCTCAGCCGGGCGCCCCCCGCACCCATTGTGGAGCGGGGGGCGTTTTGCCGCGACCATATCGCCCTTCCCGCCCGAAAAAGACGGTCCGACTGATCATGCCGAAACGCACCGACATCAAATCCATCTGCATCATCGGCGCGGGTCCGATCATTATCGGACAGGCCTGCGAATTCGACTATTCCGGTGTTCAGGCCTGTAAGGCGCTGAAGGAGGAAGGTTACCGGGTCATCCTGGTGAATTCCAACCCGGCCACCATCATGACCGATCCGGGTCTGGCCGACGCCACCTATATCGAGCCGATCACCCCCGCCGTCGTCGCCAAGATCCTGGAGAAGGAGCGGCCCGACGCGCTGCTGCCCACCATGGGCGGCCAGACGGCGCTGAACACCGCGCTCTCCCTGTTCCATAACGGCACGCTGGAGCGGCTGGGCATCGAGATGATCGGCGCCAAGGCCGACGTCATCGAAAAGGCCGAAGACCGTCTGAAGTTCCGCGACGCCATGGACAAGATCGGGCTGGAAAGCCCGCGGTCGCGCGTGGTCAAGAATTTCGACGAGGCTCTGGACGCGCTGGCCTTTGTCGGTCTGCCCGCCATCATCCGCCCGTCCTTCACGCTGGCCGGCACCGGCGGCGGCATCGCCTTCAACCGGGCGGAGTTCGAGGACATTGTGCGCGGCGGCCTGCGCGCCAGCCCGGTGAACGAGGTCCTGATCGAGGAATCGGTCCTGGGCTGGAAAGAATATGAGATGGAGGTTGTCCGCGACAGCAAGGACAACTGCATCATCATCTGTTCGATCGAGAATATCGACGCCATGGGCGTGCATACGGGCGACAGCATGACGGTCGCCCCCGCCCTGACGCTGACCGACAAAGAATACCAGATCATGCGCAATGCCAGCCTGACGGTGCTGCGCGAGATCGGTGTGGATACGGGCGGGTCGAACGTGCAGTTCGGCATCCATCCCGACACGGGCCGCATGGTCGTGATCGAGATGAACCCGCGTGTGTCGCGTTCCTCGGCGCTGGCGTCCAAGGCCACCGGCTTCCCCATCGCCAAGATCGCGGCCAAGCTGGCCGTCGGGTACACGCTGGACGAGCTGGACAACGACATCACCGGCTCCACGCCCGCCAGCTTTGAGCCGACGATCGATTATGTCGTCACCAAGATCCCGCGCTTTGCGTTCGAAAAGTTCCCCGGCGCCGATAACACCCTGACGACTTCGATGAAGTCGGTGGGTGAGGTGATGGCCATCGGCCGCACCTTCGCGGAGAGCATGCAGAAGGCGCTGCGCGGTCTGGAAACCGGTCTGACCGGCTTTGACGAGATCGACCTGCGCGACGCCAACGGCAATGTCGATCAGGGCCGGCTGCGCCATATGCTGAGCCGCCCGACGCCGGAACGCCTGCTGATCGTGGCCCAGGCCATGCGCCATGGCTGGACGGTCGAGCAGATCTACGAAGAGTGCAAGTACGACCCCTGGTTCATGCGCCAGATCGAAGCCATCGTGCAGGAAGAGGCCGCCATCAAGGAAGCCGGCCTGTCGGGCATCGACGCGCAGTATATGAACCGCATCAAGGCCATGGGCTTCAGCGACGCGCGTCTGGCCACCCTGCTGGACCAGCCGGAAGCGGCCGTCGCCGCCCATCGCCGCGCCCTGAATGTGCGCCCGGTGTTCAAGCGCATCGACACCTGCGCCGCCGAGTTCGCCAGCGACACGCCCTATATGTACTCCACCTATGAAGGCAATGGGCTGGAGCCGGCGGAGTGCGAGGCCGAGCCGACGGACAAGAAGAAGGTCGTCATCCTGGGCGGCGGTCCCAACCGTATCGGCCAGGGCATCGAGTTCGACTATTGCTGTGTCCATGCCGTCTATGCGCTTCAGGAAGCGGGCTATGAGACGATCATGGTCAACTGCAACCCGGAGACCGTCTCCACCGACTATGACACCGCCGACCGTCTGTATTTCGAGCCGCTGACGGCCGAGGACGTGATCGAACTGGTCGAGAAGGAAAAGCAGAACGGCGAGGTTGTCGGCCTGATCGTGCAGTTCGGCGGGCAAACGCCGCTGAAGCTGGCCAAGGCCCTGGAACAGGCGGGCCTGCCCATCCTGGGCACCACGCCGGACGCCATCGACCTGGCCGAGGATCGTGAGCGGTTCCAGCAGCTTCTGCACAAGCTGGAACTGCGTCAGCCGGCCAACGGCCTGGCCCGGTCGCTGGAAGAAGCCGTCGCGGTGGCCGAGAAGATCGGTTTCCCCGTCGTCATCCGCCCGTCCTATGTGCTGGGTGGCCGCGCCATGGAGATCGTCCATGATATGGCCGGCCTGCATCGCTACATCGCCACCGCCGTCAAGGTGTCGGGCAACAACCCGGTGCTGATCGACAGCTATCTGCAGAACGCCATCGAGGTGGATGTGGACGCCGTGGCCGATGCCGACGGCGAGGTCTATGTCGCCGGCATCATGGAGCATATCGAGGAAGCCGGTATCCATTCCGGCGACAGCGCCTGCGCCCTGCCCCCCTACACCCTGTCCAAGCCCGTCATCGACGAGCTGACGGTGCAGGCGGTCAAGCTGGCCAAGGGCCTGAACGTTGTCGGCCTGATGAACATCCAGTTCGCGGTCAAGCAGACCACGGACGGGCCGGGCATCGGCGGTTACGATATCTACATCCTGGAAGTGAACCCGCGCGCCAGCCGGACCGTTCCCTTCGTGGCCAAGGCCACCGGTACGGCCATCGCCAAGATCGCCGCCCGCGTCATGGCCGGCGAAAAGCTGAGCCAGTTCAAGCTGTCCGGTCCCTTCCCGCCGCACACGGCGGTCAAGGAAGCCGTGTTCCCGTTCAACCGTTTCCCCGGTGTCGACATCCTGCTAGGGCCGGAAATGCGCTCCACGGGCGAAGTGATGGGCCTGGACAAGAATTTCGGCCTGGCCTTTGCCAAGAGCCAGATGGGCGCGGGCGTCACCCTGCCCAAGGAAGGCACCGTCTTCATCTCCGTCCGCGACGGCGACAAGGGGGCCATGGTGCCGGTGGCGGCCAAGCTGCTGGAAATGGGCTTCAAGGTCATTGCCACGCGCGGCACGGCCAAGCATCTGGCCGACAATGGCGTGAAGGTCGGCGCCATCAACAAGGTGGTGGAAGGTCAGCCGCACATCGTGGACGCCATGATCAATGGCAACGTGCAGCTTATCTTCAACACGACCGAAGGGTCGCAGGCTGTTTCCGATAGCTTCAGCTTGCGCCGCGCCGCGCTGACCAATAACATCCCGTATTACACCACGGTGGCCGGAGCCGAGGCGGCAGTTGAAGCCATCTCGGCGTTGAAGGTCGGCGGTCTGGACGTGGCCCCGCTCCAGTCTTACTTGAGCGGCTCTTACTAAGGACGGTCTGGTCGGTCGGGGCGGAACACCGCCCCGTCGGGCTTGTTTTGTTTCTGGGCTACCTTTACTGGGATAGGGCACGATGGAAAAAGTTCCCATGACGGCTCGGGGGTACAACCGGCTGCAGGATGAGTTGAAGCACCTGAAGAGCGTTGAGCGGCCCGCCGTGATCAAAGCCATCGCGGAAGCCCGCGAGCATGGCGATCTGTCGGAAAACGCCGAATACCACGCAGCACGCGAGAAGCAGTCCTTCATCGAAGGCCGCGTGATGGAGTTGGAAGACAAGATCAGCCGCGCCGAAGTGATCGAGCCGACCAAGCTGTCCGGCAATGCCGTGAAGTTCGGCGCGACCATCACGCTGGCGGATGAGGACACCGACGAAGAGGTGACCTATCAGATTGTCGGTCAGGATGAGAGCGACATCAAGCAGCGGCTGATCTCCATCACCAGCCCGCTGGCCCGGGCGCTGATCGGCAAATCCGTCGGCGACAGCGTCGAGGTGACCACACCCGGTGGCTCCAAGAGCTATGAGGTTGTGGGTATCGCCTTCAAGTAAGGCGTTCCCGGAATCCGGCTTCTAGCATCGAACCCGCCCGGTGAAGACCGCGGCGGGTTCTGCTTTTTAGCATCCAGCGCGGCAGCCGGGTTTACTACCTATAGGGGCTTTCATACTATCACTTTTGCATTGCATGCGTGTCCGGCGCCGCGCATCATGGTGGTGGACAGATCATGGGGATGCCGCATGCGTGCCGTTCTGCTGCTTCTGGCTGGCCTAATGCTGGCCCCCGCCACGTTCGCCGGAGAGGTGACGGAAGTGACGGCGGGTCAGCCGGCTTGGCGGAACGTGCCGTTGAAACGCATCCCCACGGCGCGAGAGCTGGTGGCGCTGCGCATCGCCGTCCGGGAGGAAAGCTTCTACGGGACCCGCCATATCATCGTCGATGTGCCGACAGGCCCGGCCTTCGTGGCACAAATCATGCGCGACCCCAAGGCTCCGCCCTCGGCGGACGGCATTCTGTGGTTCGACGCAGCGGTGCCGGCTCATGCCTTCAACAGCACCCGGCCCGACCTGAAGCTGCGCTTCCTGATGGATGAGGGCTGCAAGCCCGGTGAAACGGTGCCCGTCGGGCGGGGGCCGTTGCAGGTAACAGAGGTTCGGGCCAAGCTGGCGTCGATCGGACCCTGAAGTTTGTCGGATTTATACCAAACTGAAGGTTTGACCTTTGGCAGTTTGGAGACCGGCGATGGCCGGCCCGGCGCCCGTGCGGCGTAAGCCAGGGGCATAGATGCGGCCGCCCGGTGATTGAGGAAACGCGAAATCAGCCTTGATCAGTCACGATCAAGGCTGATTGGTAATATATGGAATCGGGCTCATTCCGTCTCCAGCGTCATCCCCGCTTGCGCGGGGATGACGCTGGAGGTTATTTCAATCAATGATACGCGTGCCGGTAGATCCCGACCAGTCAGGATTTACCGACTGCGGCGGCACAGACCGCCGGTCAGCGCGGTTACCAAAGGTCAAGATATTTGACCGTGGTATGACCCATTCTTCGAAAAAGTAAGAGTAGCGGACATGCAAATCGTTGAAACCGAGCGCCTTATCCTCAGGCGCTTCCGTGAAGGAGATGCAGAAGACCTCTTTGCCTATTTGCACGCGCCAACCGCCTCCTGCTTCCTCTCGCTGAAACTCGCAGACCTGACCGAAGCGGAGGCGGAGGTCAAAAAGCGCGCCCTTGACGACGGAAGCGTGGCGATATGCCTGAAACAGACCGGTCAGGTCATCGGTGATCTTTTCGGCGGCGGGGCAGGACAGGAGGAAGAAGACGGCACGACCTCGGTCGGCTGGAACCTCAATCCCCAGTTCGGTGGCCAGGGATATGCGCACGAAGCCGCAGGGGCCCTGCTCGACCATCTGTTCCGGGTAAAGGGATTTCGCCGGATTTATGCCTATGTCGAGGACCACAACAAACCCTCCCAGCGCCTCTGCGAGAAGCTGGGTATGCGTCGGGAAGGCGTGTTCATCGAGTTCATATCATTCACCACCGACGATGCCGGCAATCCGATCTACGAAAACACCATGCAATACGCCATCCTGCGCCGCGAGTGGATGTCTGGCGACAACAATGAGCCGACCTGATCGCGACTGATCCAGGCAGAATTCATGTTTGCTCAGACGCCCGGCAGCGGCATCCACCGCCTTGGGTTTACTGGACCACCTGCCAGGACCCGTCGGGCTGCTGACAGGCGGTGCCATAGGCATCCTCCATCCGGCCGCCGATGGTCACCTGCTGCTGGAATTCCCGGCAATAGGCACCCTGGGGCGTGCGGCCTTCGCGCAAGGTGGTCACCGATCCATCGGCCGACCCGTCGGACCAGATCACAGGCTGGCCCACGGGCGCCATGGTGGCGCGGATCTGCGCATCCTCATGCGCGCGCTGCTGTGCCTCTGACAGGGCGCCCAGCGCCACCAGGGAGATGGCCGTCAGGCCCAGGAACAGGACGGCGTCATTGTCGCGGCGATAATGACCATACCCATTGTACCAATGCCCGTAAGGCCGCACGACAACCACGTCCTGATAGACACGGCGCCGGGCCGGGGGCACATCCCAATGGCGCACGGGATAGCCGCCATGATCGTACCAGCCCGGCGGCGGGGCGGCGTAACGGTAATCCGGACCGGGACGGCCACGATCATAATAACGGTCGCGGTCCCGGTCATGCCCGCGCCCATGGTCACGATCCCGGTCACGGTCGTCATGCCGGTCGTAACCGCCGCGCCCATCGCGATCCCAATCGCCGGCCATGGCGGGCGGCACGCCAAGTGACAATGCCACCGCCGCGGCGACGGCCAACCTGCCCAGATCACGCAACGACATGATGTCCTCGTCCAAAGGCGTTCCAGCATTGGAACGGCGTTCAGTTTTCAGGCTGCGCCCGGCCCGCGGCGAATTTAAGGCAGATTTCCACCCCCCTCCCCGGCTGTCCGGACAGGATGGTCGCGATCATAATTGACAGGAACTTCGCTTCTCATGTTGTTTCCAAAGGACAACACGAACCCGGGAATGGTGGATCATGGCTGCTGGCGTTGTACGGACAGGAACCACAGGTGACGATGTACTGGGCGGGACGGCGGGTGATGACACGATCACCGGTCTGGCCGGCAATGACAGCCTGTCCGGCGGCGACGGCAATGACAGCCTGACGGGCGGGTTCGGTTTCGATACGCTGGATGGCGGCAATGGCGATGACCGCATCGATCTGACGGGGGGCGAGTTCGGGGATATCGATCTGGCCCGCGGCGGGGCCGGCAACGACACGATCACCAGCAGCCTGGGCGAGGAACAGATCGATGGTGGGGCCGGCGACGATACGCTGACCGCCATCGGCGGAACGGTGGCCGGCGGGGCCGGCGACGACGTGCTGACCCTGTCCCACGGCATGGCGGTGGGCGGCGCCGGGCGGGACCGGTTTGTCGTCGGCAGCCTGGGCAATCCGGATCTGGGCCAGGACTGGTCCGTCACCATCAGCGATTTCGCCGTTGGCCTGCGCGGCGACATTCTGGACCTGACGGCCATCCTGCCCAGCCTGGTCGGCTATAATGGCGGCAACCCGTTCGGGCGCTATTTCTGGCTGGAACAATCGTCTTTCAGCACGGAGGCCTATCTGCGCATGGACCGCGATGCGGCGGGAGACCAGTACGGCACGCAGACCCTGGTCACCTTTCGCAATGTCTCGTCCAGCATGTTGAACGCCACCCATTTCACGGGTGGCTTCACCCCGCGCACCGGCATCGACAACAGTGTCGGGGCCAGCATCCTGGGCGGTGATGGCAATGACACCCTGTCAGGCGGATGGGGCCGCGACACGATCAACGGGGCCGGGGGTGACGATTACCTGTCCGACAAAAGCACCGAGGGCAATGTCCTGTCGGGCGGCGACGGCAATGACACGCTGGTCGGCGGGCCGGGCGGCGATCTGCTGACCGGCGGGGCCGGTAACGATACCATCCTGCCGGGCGGCGGCTATGACACGGTCAGCGGCGGCGACGGCAATGACTGGATCGACGCCACCACGGTCCCATCCTCCTGGGGCGGGCAATTGAACGGCGATGCCGGCGACGACACAATCACCGCCGGGACGGGCGTGGACCAGATCAATGGCGGCGATGGCAACGACGCGCTGACGGCCATCGCGTCCACGATCAATGGCGGCGCCGGCGACGATATCCTGACCCTGACCGGCGGCAGCGTTACGGGCGGCCTTGGCGTGGACCGGTTCATCATCGGCAACCGCTATGCCCATCCCTATTCCCTGCAGGAACTGGTGATCACCGATTTCCGGACCGGGGCCGGGGGAGATGTTCTGGACCTGAGCCTGATCATCCCCCTGTTGATCGGGTACAAACCGGGTGATCCCACCGCAACCTATTTCCGGATCACCCAATATGGGGAGCTTTATTCGGAACTGACGGTCGATCTGGATGCCGCCGGGGATCAGCCCGGCTACACGCTGGCCCGTCTGCCGAATGTGAAAGTGGCCGATCTGGTGGCCGCCAATTTCTTTACCGGACAATTGCCGGGATCGATCCGTGATGATTCCGACAGGGTGCAGAACGGCACTTCGGCGGATGAGACGCTGGTCGGCGGCTGGGGCAATGACACGATCAACGGCAATGACGGCAATGATTTCATCACCGACGCCTCTGGCCTGAACAGCCTGTCGGGCGGGGCCGGCAATGACACGATCCGGGGCGGGGCCGACCGCGACCGGCTGTTTGGCGGGGATGGCGATGATGTCCTGACCGGGGGCGCCCAGACCACGGTGGAAGGCGGCGCGGGCGCCGACCTGATCAGCGGCGGCACCGGCGCCCGCCTGTTCGGTGGCAGCGGCAGCGACACATTATCCGGTGCCGGCGGGGCGGAATCGCTGGAGGGCGGCGACGGCAACGACCTTCTGCAATGGTATGCCGGCCAATATGAAATCGAGCCCGACAGGCTGATCGACACGCTGAATGGTGGGGCCGGTGACGATACGATCCGCAATGCCGGCGATAATGACTTCATTTTCGGCGATGATGGCAATGATGTCCTGATCTCCCTCTACGGTGCTTCCATCCTGGATGGCGGGGCCGGCAATGACCGGCTGGAGGCGCAGACCGGCAGCCTGACCGGAGGTGCCGGCGCCGACCGGTTCCTGCCAACGGGCCTGTTCCGGCTGGATGGCGGCACGCCGACAAGCACCGTGACCATTACCGATTTCAGCGCGGCAGAGGGCGATGTCATCGATCTGTCGGGCATCCTGGCCAATCTGTGGGATTATCAGGCGGGCAAACCGCTGAGCCCCTATGTCAGTTTTGTCCAGGACGGCAATGATCTGGTGCTGATGGTCGATGCCGATCCCATCGATGCCAGCCCCTATCTGCCCAAGCCGCCGGCAGCCCTGGCCCGGCTGCTGAACACCGACCTGTCTGCCCTGACCAAGGCCAACTTCGCCCAGGAGATTGATCTGGTCATCCGGGGTTATATCCCGAAGACCGTCATCGGCGGCGACGGGTCGGACCTGCTGGTCGGCGGCCAGGGCAATGATATGCTGGATGGTGGTGCCGGCATCGATGCCGCCCGGTTCAAGGCCAGCGCCAGCGAGATCGGCCAGAATATCAAGATCGACGTGATCGGGGTGTCCGCCACCGAATATCATTACCGCCTGACCGATACGAGGCCCGGTGGTGAAGGGGTGGACACGCTGTACACGGTGGAAGTCGGGATCTTCGGCGATCAGGTCATCCCCCTGCGCCCGCATCCCGGGGTCATGTCGCATATGCTGTACGACCCCACGCAGTTTTCCGAATCGGGATATCTGTCGCTGTATCCCGATGTTGCGGCCGCCGTTGAACGGGGCGACTATGCCAGCGGGCAGGCGCATTACCTGGCCCGTGGGCAGGCTGAGGGACGCATGGCGCCGGCCCGGCTGGACGGTACCCTGATCCTGTTCGATACCAATTTCTATCTTCAACAGAATCCCGACGTCGCCACCGCCATCGGCACCAACCCGGCCCGCGAGGCCTGGGCCCATTTCAGCGCTTACGGCAGCCGGGAGGGCCGCGACCCCAACAGCCTGTTCGACACCGACTGGTATATGGACACCTATACGGACGTGGCGGGCAGCGGCATGGACGCGCTGACCCATTATGTCACCTATGGCTGGAAGGAAGGGCGCGACCCGTCACGCTGGTTCGACACCAGCCGCTATCTGGCGGAGAACCCGGATATTGCCGCCGCCGGCATCAACCCGCTGGCCCATTATCTGCTGTATGGGTATCGCGAGGGCCGGCCGCTGCATTACACGGAAGACCTGATCTGACCGGCGGGTTACGCTGCGGGCATGATTTGTACATCCTGAACTGCAATCGCCCCGTTTCGCCCCCGCCCGCAATCTTGCCGGGGGCCGACGCCGGGGTTGGATGGTGACAAGATGGTGGCTGGACTTTTCCTGATCGGCACCAGCGGAAACGACACCCTGGTGGGCGGAAATGATGACGACACGCTGGATGGCAGCGATGGTCAGGACAGCCTGGTGGGCGGCCAGGGCCATGATGACCTGTTCAGCGGCTTTGGCAGCGATACGCTTGTCGGCGGTCCGGGTGACGACACGCTGCGGGGCGCTTTTGGCAATGATCTGATGGATGGCGGCGAGGGCAACGACGTCCTGGGCGGCCCCGACTATTACGAGATCGGCGTCAACACCCTGCGCGGCGGGGCCGGCGACGACATTCTGATGGTGGCCGGCGATGGTTCCGAACTTTACGGCGATGGCGGAGATGACAGCCTGATCGCCACCGTCGGCGCGGTCATGTATGGCGGCGATGGCAATGACCGCCTTCAGGCCTATGCCGGCGACCAGACGGGCGGCGCCGGGGCGGACATATTTGCCTTGAACGGTGTCACGAAGTGGCTGAAAGGATACAATATCGGCCTCACCACCATCATGGATTTCAATCCGGCGGAAGGGGACGCCCTCGACCTTTCATTGACCCTGCGCAATCTGCGGGGCTTTGAAGGCGGCAATCCGCTGGGCCGTTATCTCTGGTTTGTCCAGGATGGCGGCGACACGCTGCTGATGGTCGACCCTGATCAATGGTCGGGCCCCTATGACACCGCGCCCACTGTGCTGGCCCGCCTGAAGGGCGTCAGTGCCTCCAGCCTCACGGCCAGTGCCTTCGTCCAAGGCTATGACGTGTCGGTCCTGTCGCAGTTTCAGCCGCAGACCGTGACGGGGGGCAGCGGCAATGACGATCTTTCCGGCGCGCGCGGGCATGACAGCCTGTCCGGGGGTGACGGATCGGATCTGCTGACCGGCGGCACAGGCAATGACCTGATCAATGGCGGCAACGGCATTGATGCCGCCCGCTTTGATGTCACGATAGGGGGCGGTTCCGGCGCCTACGTCGCGCCAATCATCGACACCAATGGCGATCCAGCCATCCTGGTCACCGATTATCGGATCGACGGCACAGGCAGCGACATGCTCTACGGCGTGGAGATCGGCATTTTCGACAACATTATCAGGCCGCTGACCGCCCCCGGCCAATGGTCACTCAATCAGCCTTACGACCCTGCACAGTTTGATGAAAGCGCCTATCTGTCTCTTTATCCCGATGTGGCAATGGCCGTTGCCGCCAACCATTTCACCAGTGGCGAGCAGCATTACCTGGCCTATGGCAGGGCCGAAGGGCGCCTGTCCCCGGCCAAACTGACCGGGGCGCTGGCATTATTCGACAGCAATTTTTACCTGCGCTCAAACCCGGACCTGTCCGCCGCCGTTGACCAAGGCGCGCTCAGCAATGCCTGGGCCCATTTCGTCCTTTATGGACAGCGGGAGGGACGCGACCCCAACGGCCTGTTCGATACGGACTGGTACCTCAACACCAACCCGGATGTGGCCGCCGCTGTTGCCACGGGCGGGATCGATGCCTTGACGCATTATGCCCTGTATGGGTGGAAAGAAGGGCGTGCCCCATCACGCTGGTTCGACACGGACCGCTACCTTGCTGAAAATCCAGATGTCACAGCAGCCGGTATCAACCCGCTGACCCATTACCTGCGTTACGGGTATCATGAGGGCCGGGCGCTGCATTACACGGAGGACCTGATCTGATCGGGCTCATCCTTTGGGGTAGGACCGCGTCACCAACTGCCCATCATATTTCATCACCTATGACTAATGGGCGTCTATTCACGCCATTCAATGGGTATTAGAGTTGCTTATGGTTTCCTAAAAATTGCCGAATGTAGGGTGGGAGTGAAAAATGGCGACGGGACAGAGCGTGGTGGGCACTGCCGGTAACGATACACTGACGGGGACAGCCAACGATGACACCATAACGGGTCTGGCCGGCGATGATAGCCTGATTGGCGCCGCGGGCAATGACAGTCTGGATGGCGGGGCCGGGAACGACGTCCTGACCATCAGCGGCGGCACTGTATCCGGCGGGTCGGGCCAGGATCGGTTCGTCATCATTCCCGCAACGGAATCGAACAGCAACCGGCTGTCCACGGTCACCATCACCGATTTCAGCAGCGGCCCCAACGGTGAGGTGCTTGACCTGACCAACATCCTGCCGCTTTTGACGGGCACGCGGGGTGCCAACCCATTTGGCACCCATCTGTGGATCGAGGCGCTGGCGGGCGGTACCACACTGGTCAGCATCGACCGCGACGCCGCCGGCAGCCAGTATGAACGCGAGACACTGGTGGTTCTGAACGGCGTCTTCGCCAATGATCTGGTGGCGGCCAATTTTGCCAGTGGATGGGTGCCGACGCGCGACCTGAACCGCGCCGACAGCACGCAGACCGGCACCTTGGCAGGGGAAACACTGGCCGGCGGATGGGGTAACGACACCATCGCGGGTGGGGCCGGTAACGATTCCATCTCCGATACCGCCGGCAATAATCGGCTTTCGGGCGATGATGGCAACGACACGCTGGCCGGCGGGAACGGCAATGACACGCTGTCCGGTGACGCCGGCGACGATCTGCTGATCAGCGGCATGGGCACCGATCAACTGAATGGCGGTGATGGCAATGACCGGCTGATCGCCAGCGGCGCCTCCAGCACGCTGGATGGCGGCCTGGGCAGTGACACGCTGGAAGCGGCGGGGTCCAACAGCCTGCTGATCGGCGGGGCCGGCGATGACACGCTGACCGCCACCGGTGCCCAATCCACCCTGCGCGGGGGTGACGGCAATGATGTCCTGTCCGCCGGGGCGGGAAGCCTGATCCTGGGCGAAGCGGGAAATGACACAATTACCGGCGGGGGCGCCACCGTCGATGGCGGGGCGGGCGATGATGTCCTGCAGGTGAGATCCGGCCAGATGACCGGCGGGGCCGGGGCCGACCGGTTCGTGCTGGACGGCGTGACCCGTCCCTATTCCGGTTCCTGGCAATATTACGGTGTCGAAAGCGCCACCATCACGGATTTCGACGTCAATGGCGGCGACGTCATCGACCTGTCGGTCATCCTGCGCACCGTGTACGGGTATGAGGGCGGGAACCCGTTCGGCGCCTATCTGCGCCTGCAACAGGACGGTGCAGATACGCTGATCACGCTGGACCCCGATGCCGGTGGCCTGTCCTGGAACAATGCCGACCGGGGCGTGCTGGCGCGTCTTCAGAACGTACAGATGAGCAGCCTGACCAGCAGCCATTTCTCCCCCGGCTTCGACCTGTCGGTCCTGGCCCAGTATAATCCGCAGACCATCAATGGCGGCGACGGCAACGACATCCTGCGCGGCGGGCTGGGCGATGACGTCCTGTCGGGTGGCAAGGGATCGGACCTGCTGATCGGTGGCGGGGGCAACGATACCTTGCACGGTGGTGATGGTATCGACGCCGCTTTCTTCACGGCACCGCCGGGCAATGCCGCCGTGGTCAGCGTGCGCCAGCAGACGGATACCGCCGGCAACACCTCCTTCGTGGTGACCGACCACCGCACGACCGGGGAAGGCCAGGACACGCTGTATGGGGTGGAAGTCGGCATCTTCAACAATACCGTCGTGCCGCTGATCGCGCCGCAGCGCTGGACCCTGAACCATCCCTACGAACATTCACAGTTCGACAATGCCTCCTATCTGGCGCTCTATCCGGATGTGGCCAATGCCGTCGCCCAGGGCTTTTACCAGAACGGGGAGCAGCATTATCTGGCCCATGGCCGCGCCGAGGGCCGTCTGTCGCCGGCGGTGGAGAATGGCACGCTGGTGCTGTTCGACAGCAATTTCTACCGGACGGCCAATCCGGATGTGGATCAGGCCATCCGCAACGGGGTGCTTCCGGACGCCTGGACCCATTACAAGCAATGGGGCGCCCGGGAAGGACGCGACCCCAACGTCCTGTTCGATACCGACTGGTACCTGGCCAGCAACCCGGATGTCGCGGCGGCCGTGGCGACCGGCGGCATCGATGCGCTGACCCATTTCTCGCTTTACGGCTGGAAGGAGGGGCGTGATCCCTCCCGCTGGTTCGATACCAGCGCCTATCTGGCCGCCAATCCCGATGTGGCGGCGGTGACGGGGCTGAATCCGCTGCTGCACTATCTGGCCATGGGCTTCCATGAGGGGCGGCCGCTGATCTATACCGAACTGGGTTAACTCCACCCCGCCCAGAGATGCGCCGTGGCCAGACTGCGCCACGGCGCAAACGGGCGCATCAAGGCTTCCTGCTCCGCGATGGTGGGCCGGTGGTCCAGCCCGTGGAATTTCTGCAGGGCCGCCGCCAGCCCCGCATCCCCGATGGGCGCCACATCGGGAAAGGCGCAGGCTCGCAGCAGCACATAGGCCCGTGTCCAGGGCCCGATCCCCTTCACCCCCGTCATCGCCGCTTCGGCCGTCGCGGCGTCACCGTTCGGCAGGCTCTCGAAATCAATGCCGCTGCGCGCGGCATTGATCAGATAGGCGGCCTTGGAGCGGGAGAATTTCAAGGTGCCCAGCAGGTCGGGGTCCAGGGCCGCGATGCCGGACGGCGTCGGGTGCGCCTTCATGCCCGACGGATGATCGATCCCCGCCAGTTCGATCAGGGTGCGGCGCAATTGCCCCGCGAACCGCAGATTGACCTGCTGCCCCACGATGGCCCAGCACATGGCCTCAAACACACCCGCCGTCTGGGCCAGGCGCAGACCGGGGCCGCAGCGCGACAATAGACGCGCCACCTGCACATCCTCCGCCACCAGCGCCTCCAGCCCCGTGACATCGCCCGACACGCCGAGCATGCGGGATGCGGCGGCGGCAATGCTGGCCGCTTCCCCCGCCGTCAGGTCACCGGGATCAGTGGCCAGGGTGGCATGGGTAGGGTGGATCGTGATCGCCACCCGGATGGCACGGCCCGCCGGGGCCAGGACCTTGGTGATAGTGTTTCCCGCCACCCGTTCCGACAAGCCGTCCGGATCACGCCCGTGATAGGCAAGGACCCAGTCGGCACGGTAGCCGGCGGGCAAGGGGATGTCGGGCAGGCTTGCCATGATCAGCCGGCCACCAGCACGCCGTCGCGCATCTCCACCACCCGGTCCATGCGCCGCGCCAGATCCAGGTTGTGGGTGGCCACCAGGGCGCCCAGCTTTGCGCCCCCGTGGCCCTGCCCGCGCACCAGATCGGCGAACAGGGCGAAGACCTTTTCCGACGTATGCATGTCGAGATTGCCCGTCGGCTCATCCGCGATCAGCAGGCGCGGGCGGTTGGCCAGCGCGCGGGCGATGGCCACACGCTGCTGCTCCCCGCCCGACAGCATGGCCGGGCGGTGGCCGGCGCGCGCGGACAGGCCGACCAGACCCAGCAGCTCGCGCGCCCGCTCCCGCGCCTTAGTCCGCGCCACGCCGGCCAGCATCTGCGGGATGATGATATTTTCCTCCGCCGTGAATTCCGGCAGCAGGTGGTGGAACTGATAGACGAAGCCGATCTTGTCGCGACGGATGGCGGTGCGCTCGGAATCCGATAAGCCGTCGGCCTTCTGCCCTGCGATCTCGATCGTGCCCTTGTCGGCGGGTTCCAGCAGGCCGGCGATATGCAACAGGGTGGATTTGCCCGCCCCGCTGGGCCCCACCAGGGCCACCATCTCCCCCGCCTGAATGGCGGCGTCCACACCGCGCAGTACATGCAGGGGGGTTTCAACCTGCGTAAAGGAGCGGTGGATGTTAGAGAGGCGCAGCACAATCTCAGGCATGTGTCACTCGTATCGAAGCGCTTCGACGGGGTCCAGCGTCGCCGCCCGCCAGGAAGGGTACAGCGTGGCCAGCAGCGACAGGGCCACCGACGCCAAAGCCACCTGTGCCACCTGCCACGGATCGGTGAAGGAGGGCAAGGAGGACAGGAAATAGATGTCCGAATTAAACGGATCGACGCCCGTCGCCGCCTTCACCACCTGCCGCAACTGTTCCATATGGCCCGACAAGGTGACACCCAGGACCAGTCCCGCCGCCGTGCCGGCAATGCCGATGGATGCACCCGACATCAGGAAGATGCGCAGGATGGTGCCGCGTCCGGCCCCCATGGTGCGCAGGATCGCGATCTCCCGCCCCTTGTCCTGCACCATCATGATCATGCCGGAAATGATGTTGAAGGCGGCGACTACCACGATCATGCCCAGGATCAGGGACACGACATTGCGCTGCGTCTCGATAAAGCCGAAAAAGGCGCCGTTCACCTGCTGCCAGTCGCGCACATACAGGCTGCCGGGCAGGCGCTTGCCCACTTCCACCGCCCCGGCCGGGGCCAGCGAGGGATCGGTGAAATCCACCTCCACCGCCGTGACGTTGTCGTCAAGCTGGAAGAATTCCTGCGCCGTGGTCAGGTCCATCAGCACCAGTGTGTTGTCGAATTCCGACACGCCCAGCGCCACGATGCCCGTCACGGTAAAGGCCCGTGACCGGGGCGGACCACCCTGTGCATCCACCTGTGGCGACAGGATGGTGACGCGGTCACCGACCTTGATGCGGCCATTCTCGGCCATGCGTTTGCCGATGGCGATGCCATCGCCCTCCGCCAGCGTGCCCTGCACCAGCGCCCCCGCAAAGGCAGGGCGTGCCGCCATGTCGGCGGGACGCAGCGCCTTGACCAAAACGCCGCCGGCAAAGTCGCGATAGGACAGCAGCCCCTGCGCATCCAGGCTGGGCATCACCGACACCACACCGGGCACGGTGCGCACCCCTTCCAGCAGCGCGTCGGGCGCCTGGAACGGGCCATAGCTGCCCATGGCCACCACATGGCCCTGGAACCCCAGCACGCGGGACAGCAGGTCACGCTGAAACCCGTTGAAGACCGACAGCGAGATGATCAGCGTTGCCACACCCAGGGCGATGCCCAGGAAGGAAAAGCCGGCAATGACGGAGATGAACCCCTCCTGCCGGCGGGCGCCCAGATAACGCAAGGCGATCCAGCGTTCCAGGACGCCGAACATGCGGGAACGGTCAGCCATGGCGCAACGCCTCCACCGGGTCCATCGATGCCGCCCGGCGGGCGGGATACAGGGTGGCACCCACCGACAGGAACAGGCCCAAAGCCACCACCAGCGCCACCTCCGCCCAGTCGATGATGGCCGGCAGGGTGGTCAGGAACAGCAGCATCTGCGATCCCGCGATACCCGGCACCTGACCCAGCGCGTAACCGATGGCCTGCACATTCAGGGTCAGCACCACCCCGAGCGCAAAGCCCACCAGCGTGCCCACCGCCCCGATGGAGGCGCCGGCCAGCAGAAAGATGCGCGACACCGACCCGCGCTGCGCCCCCATGGTGCGCAGGATGGCGATGCTGGCCGCCTTGCCGCGCACCAGCATGACCATGGAGGAGACGATGTTAAAACTGGCCACCAGGATGATCAGGGTCAGCACCACAAACATGGCCACCCGCTCCACCCCCAGCGCCGTCACCAGCCCCTTGTTGGCCTGACGCCAGTCGGTGACGGTAAAGCCCGGTCCCGCCGCCTTTGCCAGGGTCGCGCGCAGCGTGTCGACGTCGCGCGGGTCGCGGACAAACACGTCGATGGCGCTGACCCCCTGGCCCATGCGGAAAAACGCCTGGGCGGCCGCCATCGGCATATAGATCAGATTGCCGTCCTGTTCGGGCATGCGCAGATCAACAACGGCATAGACCGGAAATTCCTTGCGCCGCAGCATGGTGCCGAACGCGGTCACAGTACCCTTGGGGCTGATTAACGTGACATTGCCACCGGCAGAGATGCCCAGCGAACGGGACAGATTGAAGCCTAACGCCACCCCATCCTCGCCCAGGTCGGACAGGCCACGGATCACGCTGCGCCCCACGATGGGGCGCGCCTGGAAATCAGGGACTTCCAGCCCGCGCACCTTCACCCCCACGGCCCGCCCATTGACGGTGGCCAGCGCCTGACCCTCCACCACCGGCATCACCTGTGTCACGCCGGGGGCGGCCCGCAGCCTGTCGATCAGGCCGGCATCGTCGGTCAGCGGCCCGCCGCCCGTGACCGTCACGGCAGCATGGGCGGAGACACCCTGGATACGGCTGACCAGTTCGGCCCGAAAGCCGTTCATCACCGACATGACGATGATCAGGGTGGCAACACCCAGTGCCACCCCGACGAAGGAGAAGCCGGCGATCACCGACACCGTCCCCTCCTGCCGCCGCGCCCGCAGGTAACGGAAGGCGACCAAACGCTCGAAGGGGCTGAAGATCATCGGGGCTCTTGATACGACTGGAAAAGGGAAGCCTGCTCCTGCTTATAGGCGGAAATGGGGTCGGGGCGAAACCCCCGCCAGACACAACCGGCGGCAACAGCATCGGCTGCCACGGACGCTTCCTATGCCGCGCGCGGCATCGCCGCCGGTTCCAGCATCATGGTCAGCGCGCTGCCCCCGCGATCCAGGGCCTCCATCGCCAGGGAGAAAGTGTCGGCCGCCGGCAAGTGGAAGTCACAATGCACTTCACCGCCATCAAAGGTGGTCAGGGCGGACAGGCGCCCGGCAATGCGCAGCATGCGGTGATTGTCACCCTGACAGTAGAGTTCCACTCGGCGGGCGCCACGGTTGCGGGCCATGGTAAAGGCGCGGCGGACCAGAACGCCCCCCAAACCCTGATTCTGCAAGGCACCCTCGATGGAAATGGCCAGTTCGGCGCTGCCGCCGGCCAGACGCAGTTCCACCGCCCCCCGAACCTCCCCCTCGCATAGGGCAGCCAGGACGATGGCCCGCGACCAGTCGATACGGTCCACATGCGCACGAACAGACGCATCACACAGCCCGCCCATGAATCGGGACCGGCGGTCGGCGGCGGAAAGGCGCAGCAGGTGCGCGGCATAACGGCCGGCTTCGGCGGGGAACAGGGCGCGGAATACGGTCATGGTGACAAACCTCGGCGAACCATCGGAAAGAAACGCCCCTTCGATGCCTCCGCCCCGTTCACGCCCCGCATTGCCATGTCGCAGGATCATTGTGCGGTGCAATATAGGCCCGTATACCGACAATGTGAAGATGGGGGCAGCCATGCCGAAAACGTCGTTTATCATGGTGCGGCACCAACGGCGTTGCATCGTCCCCGCCCGCCGCTATCCTGGCTGGGAACTGCAAGGACGGACACAATGAGCATCTGGGGCAAGGTCATCGGCGGCGCGGCGGGTTTTGCGATCGGCGGGCCGCTGGGCGCCCTGCTGGGTGCGCTGGCCGGACATGCCGTGGATGAATACCGGTCGGCCGAACAATCCCCGCGCGGTGCGGACGAACAGGATCGCCCCGACCAGACACAGACCATCGCCTTCACCGTCGGCGTGATCGTGCTGTCCGCCAAGATGGCCAAGGCGGACGGGGTGGTTCACCGGGTGGAGATCGACGCCTTCAAACGCATCTTCCATGTTCCCGACCACGAGATCCGCAATGTCGGCCGCCTGTTCGACGCCGCCAAGCGTGACAGCGCCGGATTCGAACCCTATGCGCGACAACTGGCGCAGATGTTCAAGGACCGCCCGGAGGTGCTGGAGGAATTGCTGGCCGGGCTGTTCCACATCGCCGTGGCGGACGACATCGTGCATCTGGCCGAACTGGGCTTCCTGCGCCGGGTAGCGGAAATCTTCGGCTTCCCCCCGGACGAATTCGAACAGGTCTGGCGCCAGCATGGGACCAGGATCGAAGGCGGCAGCGAACCGGAGGACGACCCCTATGCCATTCTGGCCGTGCCGCGTGATGCCGACATGCCCACGATCAAGGCCGCCTATCGCAAGCTGGTCCGGGAAAACCACCCCGACGCCCTGATTGCCAAGGGCCTGCCGCAGGAATTCATCGATCTGGCCCAGGAGAAGATGTCCGCCCTCAACACCGCCTATGAACGGATCGAAAAGGAACGCCGGGGCTGAAATAAAAAGGCCGCCATCCATCACGGGATGACGGCCCTGTACCAGTGGCTTGAAAGAGTGACCAATGGTCACCCTTTCAGCCCTTCAATCGCCAGCCTATCAGGCGTCGGCGGGGGTGTCGTTCTGCGGCGCACCGTCGGCCGGCACACTCCCGGCCTGACTGGCAATTTCTTCCAGGCGGGCGAACAATTGCGCCACGATGGGGCTGTCCGGGTGGGTCTGGCGATAGGTGTCGGCCAGACCCTGCGCCTTGGCCAGATCGCTGCCGGCGATCGTGACGATCAGACCGGCCAATTGGGCATGGCCCTGCGCCACCTGCGGTGCGATCCGCGTGGCAGCCAGGTAGGCCTCAGCAGCGGTGTCAAAGCTGCCCGCCTCCTCATGCACGCGGCCCAGGGCATAGACGGCTTCCGGCATGTTGGGCCGACGGGCCAGACAGCCCTGGAAGGCGGCAGCGGCTTCCTGCAGATGGCCCAGGCGGAACAGGCAGTTGCCGAAATTGAACAGCGGCTCCACCGCGTTCGGATCGGCCTGAACGGCGCGCTGCCAGGCTTCGGCCGCCAGCGGGATTTCACCCGTCTGTTCACGGACCAGGGCCAGGCCGGCCCAGGCATCGCGGAAATTGGGGTCCAGTTCCACGGCGCGCTGCAGGCTTTCGATGGCCTCGTCCAGCTTGCCCTGCTGCGCCAGTGCCATGCCCAGATTATGGTGCGGCGGCGGATGGTCCGGCTTCAGGGCGCGGGCCTTCTTCAACGCCGTCACGGCGGCATCCAGCTTGCCCAGCCCCTGCAGCGTGGCGCCCAGGTTGGACCAGGCCACGCGTACATCCGGGTGATCGGCATAGACCTTGGTGATCTTGCGCAGCGTGTCCGCCGCTTCCTTCATCCGGCCCTGGCGATGCAGTTCCGTCGCGGCCCGCATATCGGACGGGAAGCTGGAATACATCGCATCCGACTTGGCCAAATCGGAAAGCTGACGGCGGCGATCTTGGCGATTCATCAAAACGACCCGGATTTTTGGTGGAACTCTTATACAGCGCCTTGATAGCAAGCCCGCCGGCAAAACGGAACCAAGGAACAGGCCGGCGCAACCGGTTTTCCACATAAAACAGGGCCGGTCCCCCGGGGAACCGGCCCTGCCTTCCATGATGACGCATGGACGATCCGCTTTGGCGGTGGACCCCGCCTGCGGACGCTTTCCGATCAGCCGGAGATGCCCCGGATGCCGGAGAGATCCGCGCGGGTCCGCAAAGTGGAACGAGACATCGGATCACCTCCTTTCTGCAAGTTGACGCAACGAGGCAAAGATGGCGCCGCCAGACGGCGTCGTCAAGAGGAAAACATCCGACATCGGAAATGTTACGGTGATGCCAACGCCCGCCGCGCCGGACGGCACGGGCCTGCCGGTGCCGGAAATGAAAAGGGCGGGCATCGTCATGGAACGATGCCCGCCCTTTTTCAGCGACAGTGGCCGTCAGCCACGATCCCGCTCGCGGCGCGGCGGCTTGTTCGCACCCTCGGCCAGTTCGGCCTTCAGGGCGCGGATGCGCTCCGCCATGGTTTCCTTCAGGCCCGGCGTCGGCTTCGGACCCAGGGCGGCATAGGCCGCTTCCAGCTGCAACAGGGCACGGCGCTTTTCTTCATCACTGCGCTTCAGAGGCCGGTTGTCGCTGCGCTGTCCTTCCATCGAACGCATGATCAATCCCTTGTTGAGAATGCAAATGCAGGTTGGCAACGAAAAAGCCCCGGCCTTTCGGCGCGGGGCTTTTTCCGATTCCGCCAAATGATGCTCAAGTCATCCATCCGGCACCGCCACCGGAAACCAAGAATTCATTTCTTGGGAGGTGGCGTCCCCAACGGGATTCGAACCCGTGTTACCAACGTGAAAGGCTGGTGTCCTAGGCCTCTAGACGATGGGGACGTCGTCGGTGGGCGGTTAATTAGCCGGGTCGGCCGGGCTGTTCAAGCACTTTTTTTCAGTTTCGTGCATATCGCCCATGCCACGGTGAACTTCGATCAATTCTTATAACGGTCCAGGGTCCGTTCGACACGATATTCCAGGTCGCGGATAATGTTCAGCGACGGCAACCCCTTCAGTACCTTCTGCACACCGCGCAGTTGTTCCAGGGCGACCGAATGCCTTGGCCGGGCGCGCAGATACTCCACCCGGAAATTGATGCCGATTTCCAGGCGCTGTTCCAGGTCCGCCTCCTTGGACCGCATGAACCGCTCCTGGCCCTCCTGCTCCATCAGTTTCTTGACGGCCGTGAACAGCACGGTGGCGGCCTGGGCGATGCCCACCTCCTCCTCCGTCGGGACATGGGCCATATCGGGTTCAAGCCGGAGCTCCGACCGCTTCTGATCCTTCGACTGTTTGACGGGCAGGACGATGGCGCTGTCCTGCAATGCCGCCAGCAGGAACGTATCCACCGCCTGCATCACCCGCGTCCGGGCCTCGGACAGCAGCTTCTGCCATTCCGGATTCGGTTCGACCTGCACTTCCTCCGCCAGGCCCTTGATCATCATCTGCGCATCGGAAACAAGACGCGCACAGGTCAGCAGCCAGACGCGACGCGCCATCACCGGGCCGCCGGACGCACGCCCGATTTCCGACAGGGTGCGTGTCAGGTCGGAGAACAGGCGGGCCGGGATCAGCCGGGCGGGGTGATTGCCGGAAACATGGCTCATGTCCTGGGACAGCATGCGCACCAGACGCAGCGCCTGGAATGGCTGTGCCAGCAGGGTCATCAACCCGAAGAAGAAATATTCCACAAGATCGGCACCGCGATCATGGACATTCAGATAGGCCGTGCGGGCCGCCACAACGGCGGCGGGCGTGAAATCAAGGATGCGGCCACCCCCCTCCACACCGGCCATCCGCCGCACCCGTTCCAGGGCCGGCGTCAATTGCGGGTGCAGGCCCAGCAGCACGCCGATTTCGCGCATATCCTCCAGCGCACGGTCGCCCCCCATCATGGAGGACAGTTCACCGCGCCGGCCATAGGATTTCGCCGCCTCCGCCAACAGCGCCTCGGTCGCGTCGGCGGCGGCCATCACGCCCCGCTCGGCAATGCCAGGCAGGTCGGTCCAGCGCTGCTCCCGCACCGCCTTTCCATATTCGGCTTCCAGCCCGACTAGGGTGCCACGATAAGGCGACGCCAGCAGCACACGCCACCAGGGCATCAGCACCTGCCGGCCCAACGCCCCCTTGCGCTTTTCCTCATGCAACTCGCCGTCATAGAGATAAATCTCCACCGCCACGCAGACGGAGCGCTGGAAGGTGGGCACCCGGTGCGGACGCAGGGCGCGCAGACGCGGCCGCAGGGTTTCCAGAATCTGCTCATCCGTCGGGTCCCGGCGCTCGGCGGCCCTGGCCAGTTCCACGGCCCGCGCCACCCGCAGCAGCGACCCCTCGTCCAATTGTTCGAAATGGGCCTGGAGCTTGGCGACGGCGGAAGTCGGCTCAGTCGGCGTCGCCGCCGTTTCCTTCACCTTGCCTGCATCCGGCCTCTCAGCCGGCGCGCCCGCCGCACGCAAATTCATGACAACGATTACCCCGCCCAAATGACCCATAAACCGCCTTGCCCCGGCAGTGACCATGCAAGCGGTGAATGGGCGATGGTCGATTATAGGACATGCGGGGGTAGCTGTCTTTAACGATTTGGCAATAATTTATTAAAGACCGGCGTCAAATGAATGAATAGACACTCATGTTTCCTTATCCGGCGCCGCCGGAAACCGCCCCATCATCAATCAATAACTGTACACCGTCATTGCCGTTCCAGCGATCGGGCCGCAAAGTCCCCGCCAGATGCATGGGACGCCCGCCGCTTTGCAGCAGCGCCGGACCCAGGTCGCCATCCATGGCACGAAAGGCGATGGATTTCAGGCGGCTGCCATCGCTGCCGGTCAGGATGCAGCGCACATGCTTTCCCTCCGCCCCCACCACATCGGCCTTGACGATGCGGGCGTCGGTAACGGCGAAGCGGGGTTCGGAATTGCCGGTGCCATAGGGCGCCAGCTTTTCCAGGTGCCGCAACAGGTCGGGATTGGCCGCGCGCACGGACAAGGCGCCATCCAGGGACAGGGAGGGCACCAGCGGGCCGGCATCATCCAATTGTCGCGCGATGCGGTCGCGCAGGAAGGCGCGAAGGTCATCGATCTTTTCACGTTCCACCGTGAAGCCTGCCGCCATGGCATGGCCGCCGCCGGCCACCAGCAGCCCCGCCTGACGCGCCGCGATGATGGCGGAGCCCAGATCGACACCGCGCACCGACCGGCCCGAGGCCTTACCCACCATACCGTCCAGCGCCACGACGCAGGCCGGACGATTGTAGCGGTCCTTCAGGCGGGAAGCGACGATACCGATGACGCCGGGATGCCACCCCTCTCCCACCGCCAGCACCAGTTCGGGGCTTTCATCCACCACCGTTTCCGTGGCGGCGATCGCCTCCTCCAGCACCGCCGCCTCGATGGCGCGGCGTTCGGCGTTGAAGGCGTGCAGTTCCTTGGCAAGGTCCGCCGCTTCCGCCGCCGACTCCGTCGACAGAAGCCGCGTGCCCAGGTCCGCCCGACCGACCCGCCCGCCGGCATTCACGCGCGGACCGATGATGTAACCCGCATGGTAGGCGTCCATCGCCTCGTTCACGCCGGCAACATCGGCCAGGGCGGAAATACCGATATTGGCGCGCTTGCCCATGATGCGCAGCCCCTGCGCCACAAACGCCCGGTTCAGCCCGACCAGCGGCACCACATCACAGACGGTGCCCAACGCCACGATATCCAGCCAGGACATCAGGTCCGGTTCTGTCCGGCCATTGCTGTAGAAGCCGCCCTTGCGAAGGGCGCGATTGACGGCCACGATCAGCAGGAAGGTCACACCGACGGCAGCCAGCGTGGATAACGGCCCACCGGCGGGTTCATCCAGACGGTTGGGATTGACCACGGCGGTCACGGACGGCAGGCGCGGTTCGGCCTTGTGATGGTCCACCACCACCACCTCCAACCCCGCCGCCACGGCCCCATGCAACGGATCGAAGCTGGTGACGCCGCAATCGACCGTCACCACCAGGCCGATGCCTTCTTCCTTCAGTTTCAACAGGGCCGGCAGGTTGGGCCCGTACCCTTCCTCGATCCGGTCGGGGATATAGACACGCAATTGCCGGCCCACGGCGCGGAAAAACCGGTTCAGCAGAGCCGTGGAGGTGGCGCCATCCACATCATAGTCACCGAAGACGGCCACTTTCTCCCCATCGCGGATGGCGCGGGCCAGCCGGTCAGCCGCCACATCCATGTCCCGCAGGACCGACGGATCGGGCATGAAGGCGCGCAATGTGGGCGACAGGAAGCGCTCCACCTCCTCCACCCCCACACCCCGCCCGGCCAGCAGGCGGCCCACCAGTTCCGGCAAAGCGTGCGCCTGGGCCAGGGCCAGCGCCAGCCGGTCATCGCTGTTGCGGGCCTTCCAGCGGCGGCCGGTGAGGGAGCTTTCAACGCCGAGGAAGGCGGGGATGGTCATGGGTTAACCGAATTCTCAGGGCTGAGCGAAAATGTCACCGATATCGGGCGGTTCCTGGCAGCGCGTCAGTGCGCGCCGCGCGCCAGTTCAGGCCGATGGCGGTAATCGGCGAAACCCAGGACATTCCCGTCCGGGTCGGTCACTTCGCAGGTCAGGCCCGTAGCCGTGTCGAACAGGCGCACGGCCACATCGGACAAGGACAGCCCGTCCGCCACCGCCTTGGCGTCGGCCACCTCCACCCAGAGGCGGCCGCCCTGCGGTCCCTGATCACAGCTCAACACCAGTCCCGGCGCCTCGTCCCCTATGCTGAACAAGGCCATGTTCTTGGCGTCGACGCGGAATTTCAGCCGCAGGCCGCAGCCTTCATAGAAGGCGACGGCAAGGTCCAGATCAGCGACGCGGAAGAAGACATTGTCGATGCCCAGCGGTGCAATGCGCGGTGCCATGCCGTCTCCCTCCTGCGAAGCTTGCCGGAGGTGCCCCGGTCCCGGGGCACCTCTGTCACCATCAGCGCTTGGCTTCCGGAATGATGCTCGGCTTGGTGCGGAAATTGTGATGCGCCTCGACATAACGCACCGTGCCCGACTTGGACCGCATCACCACGGAATGGGTGATGGCGCCGCCCGCAAAGCGGCGCACACCGTCCAGCATGGGGCCGGTGGTCACGCCGGTGGCGCAGAACATGACGTCGCCCTTGGCCAGGTCATGCAGGCCGTACTTCTTGTCCAGGTCGGTGACGCCCCAGCGCTTGGCCCGCTCGCGCTCCGCATCGTTGCGGAACAGCAGACGGCCCTGGAACTGCCCGCCGATGCAGCGCAGGGCGGCCGCGGCCAGCACGCCTTCCGGCGCACCACCGGAACCCATATACAGGTCGATGCCGGCATTGGGCTGAGCCGTCGCGATCACGCCCGACACGTCACCGTCGCCGATCAGCATGATGCGGGCACCAGCCTCACGCACGCGGGCGATCAGTTCGGAATGGCGCGGGCGGTCCAGGATGCAGACCACCAGTTCGGCCACGTCCGCACCCTTGGCCTTGGCCAGATTCCTCAGGTTGGTCTCGACCTTCTCGTCCAGGTCAACCACGCCATCGGGCAGGCCACCGCCAACGGCGATCTTGTCCATATAGACGTCGGGGGCGTTCAGGAAGCCGCCGGCCTCCGCCATGGCAATGACGGCCAGCGCGTTGGGGCCGCCCTTGGCGCAGATGGTCGTGCCTTCCAGCGGGTCCAGCGCGATGTCGATCTTGGGACCGTTACCGGTGCCGACCTTTTCCCCGATATAGAGCATCGGGGCTTCGTCGCGCTCACCCTCGCCGATGACCACGGTGCCCTCGATGGACAGCGCGTTCAGCGCCTTGCGCATGGCGTCCACGGCGGCCTGGTCGGCGGCCTTCTCGTCGCCACGGCCCATCAGCAGAGAGGCGGACAGGGCGGCCGCTTCCGTGACGCGGACGACTTCCAGCGCCAGATTGCGATCCATGACCAGGGAGAAATCGCCCTTCGGATTGCTTTGCTCACTCATGTCTTGTTCCCCTTTTGCTGAGATCGGCGTCTTGTGGCCTGCGCCGTTCCTGGGTTGAGTGTGTATCAGAAATCCTCGATACGGATCATGCGCGGTGGTTCCAGAACGCTGTCCAACGACGCGATGGTGGCGAGCGCCTGCTGCATGGCGGCTTCATCCGTGTCATGGGTGGTCCAGACAACCGGCACAGCCTCACCGGGTGCCCGGCCGCGCTGCAGGAACGCCTCCATCGAGACATTCTGGTCGCGCAGCGTGGCCGCGATCTCCGCGATCACGCCGGGACGGTCCACCACCATCAGACGGACATAGTAGCGGCCACGACGGCGGCTGAGCGGGGCGGCGTTGGCCGGTTCCAGTTCCGCTGCCGGCACGCCGAAGGTCGGCGTGGAACGGCCACGGGCAATATCCACCAGATCGGCGACAACGGCCGACGCGGTGGGGCCGGCGCCGGCACCCCGGCCCACCAGCACCACCTTGTCCACAAAATCGCCATCGGCGACGACGGCATTGAACACGCCGTCGGTGGCGCCGCAGGGGCTGGTGATCGGCACCATGCAGGGATGCACCCGCTGTTCGATCCCATCCTCCGTCCGGCGCGCGATGCCCAGCAGACGGATGCGGTAGCCCAGTTCCTGGGCATAGTTGATGTCCAGCGCCGAGACGTGGCGGATGCCTTCGATATGCACCGACTTGAAATCGACATGCGCGCCGAAGGCAACGGCGGTCAGCACCGCCAGCTTGTGCGCGGCATCCACGCCATCCACGTCGAAGGACGGGTCGGCCTCGGCATAGCCCAGGCTCTGCGCATCGGCCAGCACATCGGCGAAATCGCGGCCCGTGGTCCGCATTTCGGTCAGGATGTAATTGCAGGTGCCATTCAGGATGCCGTGGACTTCACGGATATTGTTGGCGGCCAGCCCTTCGCGCAGGCCCTTGATGGCCGGAATGCCGCCGGCCACCGCCGCCTCGAACGCCAGGGTCAGGCCGGCCGCTTCTGCGGTCTTGGCCAGGGCGGCGCCGTGATGGGCCAGCAGCGCCTTGTTGGCGGTGACCACATGCTTGCCGGCGGCCAGGGCCGCCTCCACCGCCTGACGTGCGATGCCGTCGGAGCCGCCGATCAGTTCGACGAACACGTCCACATCGGGATCGACAGCCAGATCGGCCGCATTTTCGTACCAGCGGACAGCGGACAGATCGACGCCACGGTCGCGGCTGCGGTCACGGGCGGACACGGCCACCACCTGAATGGGGCGGCCGGACCGTTTGGACAGCAAGGCGGCATTCGCCGATACCAGCTTCAGAACCCCACCGCCGACCGTGCCCAAGCCGGCGACACCGATGCGCAAAGGTTTGCCATCAACCATAAGATTTGATCCTCACTCGACAGCGGCGGGTTCGGACGTGATGGGCGCGTTGACCTTGCGCGCCTTGTCCAGGAACAGCTTGATATTGGTGGTCGCCTGCCGGATGCGCTGGGTATTCTCCACCAGACCGAAACGCACATGGCTGTCGCCATATTCGCCAAAGCCGATGCCGGGGCTGACCGCAACCTTGGCTTCCTGCATCAGCAGCTTGGCGAATTCCAGGCTGCCCAGATGACGGAACTGCTCGGGGATCTCGGCCCAGACAAACATCGACGCATTGGGGCTGGGCACCATCCAGCCGGCCTGATGCAGGCCCTTGACCAGCACGTCGCGGCGCTGCCTGTACATCTCGCGGATTTCCAGCACGCAATCCTGTGGCCCGTTCAGGGCGGCGGTGGCCGCCACCTGGATGGGGGTGAAGGCGCCGTAATCCACATAGGATTTGAACTTGGCCAGCGCACCCACCAGCTTCTTCGAGCCGACGCCAAAGCCCACCCGCCAGCCCGGCATGTTGTAGGTCTTGGAAAGGCTGTTGAATTCCACGGTGATGTCGCGCGCTTCCGGGATCTGCAACACCGACGGCGGCGGATTGCCGTCGAAATAGATCTCGGCATAGGCGATGTCGGACAGGATGTAGATGCCGTGCTTCAGGCACAGGTCCACGATGGGCCGGTACCAGTCCAGCGTCACCGTCTGTCCCGTCGGGTTTGACGGGAAGCTGACGATCAGGGCCGTCGGCTTGGGCACCGAATGCTTGATGGCGCGTTCCAGCGCCGGCACGAAATCATCCAGGCCGTTATTCACGGGGATGTGGCGCAGCGCCGCACCGGCCAGCATGAAGCCGAACGGATGGATCGGGTAGCTGGGGTTGGGCACCAGGATCACGTCGCCGGGGCTGGTGATGGCCTGCGCCAGATTGGCCAGGCCTTCCTTGGAACCGATGGTGACGATCGCTTCGCTTTCCGGATCGATATCGACGTCGAAGCGGCGCTTGTAATAGGCGCTGATCGCCTTGCGCAGGCCGGGGATGCCGCGGCTCTGGCTATAGCGGTGGGTCTTGGGGTTCTGGACCGCTTCGATCATCTTCGCCACGATGTGCGGCGGCGTCGGCTGGTCCGGGTTGCCCATGCCGAGATCGATGATGTCCTCCGCGGCGGCCCTAGCTCGCGCCTTCATCGCATTCACTTCAGCGAAGACGTAGGGCGGAAGCCGCTTGATGCGGTGGAATTCAGTGTCGCTCATGGACCTGGGCACCGGGTTGGAAATGAAAGGGGCGAAATATGTAGCGCACCGCAACAGCCCCCCGCGACAGTATTTTGCGCGGGATGCGCGCCATTCTGCCATGACGGGGCGGGATGGCGGGGATGGATTACATCTGTCGTTCCCTCACCCTCCCGAACGCTGACGCGTTCGGGCCCCTCCCTCTCCCACGTTCGTGGGCGAGGGGTGAAGTTCTGTCCCTCGCCCGCCTTGCGGGAGAGGGAGGGGCCCAAGCCGGTAGGCTTGGGAGGGTGAGGGAACGACGCCTGCCCTCAATTTCCTTCCGGCGGCCGGGGCAGCGCCTGGGGTGCCGGCGGCGGCGCATCAGGCACGTCGGGCAGATCTTCGGGCCGGCCGCGCGGATCGGTGGAACGGGCGCGCAGGGCGTCGCCGGTGGCCTGCCCTTCCTCCCGGTCCGCCTGCAACCGGTCCATCAGGGCCTGCCGTTCGATCGGGTTGGAGAATTCCTCCGGCCGGGGCGGCACTGTGCCCAGATTTGCGCGGCCCTTCATCGACGGATCGGCGCGGCGGATGGGCCGGGTGCCGGTCAGCACGTTTACGGGATCGGCATCGGTGATTTCCGACGGTTTTGCCGGCGCCGGCCCGTCATCGAACACGATGTCGGGTACCGGCAGTTGGGCGCAACCCGACAGGCCCAGCATGGCCATGACAGCCATCAGGCGGAGATGTCGGGGCGATACGTATGCAACGGTGAAAATCATAGGCGGATCGTGTATGAAAAAAAGCGGGACGGCAACCCGCACGCCATACCGCCATCGGACAGGCTGGCATGCGGCGCCGATCCTGGACAGAGCCGACAGTTCCTCCCCGTGACAAGAGAGAATCGGCGCGTCCCCGCACCTTGGAAACGTGTCTGCAAGGAATCCAGCATGGCCGAGCCGCAAAGCCCCGAGATCAAGATCCCCGATCCGGTCGAAATGTCGCGCAACATGGCGCGTATCGCCGAACAGAGTCAGCGGCTGGTGGCGGATTTCCTACAGCGGCAGAATGGCGGCGATACATCCGCACCGCAAAGCATGATGCATATCGGCGCCGCCTTCATGGAGATGACGGCCCGCATGATGGCCGATCCGGCCAAGCTGATGCAGGCGCAGATGTCTCTGTGGCAGGACTACCTGTCCTTGTGGCAGCGCACGACCCAGCGGCTGATGGGACAGGAGGCCGCCCCCGTGGTGGCGCCCGCCAAGGAGGACAAGCGCTTCAAGGACAGCGCCTGGGACGAGAATGCGCTGTTCGATTATATCAAGCAGTCCTACCTGCTGACGGCCCGCTGGCTGCAATCCACCGTGCATGAGGTGGAGGGAATGGACGATAAGACGGCCAAGAAGGTCGATTTCTACACCCGCCAGTTCGTGGACGCGATGGCGCCCAGCAATTTTGTGATGACCAACCCGGAGGTTCTGCGCGCCACCATCGAATCCGGGGGCGAGAATCTGGTGAAGGGTCTGGAAAACCTGCTGGGCGATCTGGAGCGTGGCAAGGGCCAGCTCGCCATCTCCATGACCGATTACAAGAAGTTCGAGGTGGGCAAGAACATCGCCGCCACGCCGGGCCAGGTCATCTATCAGAACGAACTGATGCAGTTGATCCAGTACAACCCGACGACAGAGCAGCAGTACAAGCGCCCGCTGCTGATCGTGCCGCCCTGGATCAACAAGTTCTATATCCTGGACCTGCGCCCCGCCAATTCGCTGGTGAAATGGCTGTGCGACCAGGGGCATACGGTCTTCATCGTCTCCTGGGTCAATCCGGATGAACATCTGGCGACCAAGACCTGGGAAGATTACATGACGCTGGGGCCGCTGTCCGCTATCGACGCCATCGAACAGGCGACGGGGGAGACAGAGATCAACATGATCGGCTACTGCATCGGCGGTACGCTGACGGCCTCCACGCTGGCCTATATGGCGGAAAAGGGCGATGACCGGGTCAAGAGCGTCATGTATCTGGTGACACTGACCGACTTTACTGAGCCGGGGGAGCTGTCCGTCTTCATCGACGAAGAACAGCTTGCCGCACTGGAAGAGAAGATGAACAGCCAGGGCTACCTGAACGGGCAGTCCATGGCCACCACCTTCAACATGCTGCGCGCCAACGACCTGATCTGGTCGTTCGTCGTGAACAACTACCTGCTGGGCAAGGACCCGTTCCCGTTCGACCTGCTCTACTGGAACTCCGACGCTACGCGCATGCCGGCGGCCATGCACAGCTTCTATCTGCGCAACATGTATCAGCGCAACCTGCTGGTGAAGCCCTGCGCCCTGACCCTGAAGGGCGTGGAGATCGATCTGAGCAAGATCAAGATCCCGACCTTCATGCTGTCCACGCGTGAGGACCATATCACGCCCTGGAAATCCACCTATGCCGCCACCCAGCTTTACGGCGGCCCGGTGAAATTCGTACTGGCGGCGTCGGGCCATATCGCGGGCGTCGTGAACCCGCCTTCGGCCAATAAATACAGCCACTTCCTGAACACTAAGCTGCCCAAGGACCCGGAGCAGTGGCTGGCCGGCGCCAAACAGGTGGAAGGAAGCTGGTGGCCCGAATATGCCAAGTGGGTGCAGAAATATGCCGGCCCCAAGGTCCCGGCCCGCACGCCCGGCGACGGCACGCTGAAACCGATCGAGCCGGCACCCGGTTCCTATGTGAAGGTGCGGGTGGTGGAGTGATGCAGATGGGGGGCGGGCGACAGTCCGTCACCGCCCCCATTCAAACATCGTCAGCAATGTGCGCTGGATGATCGGTTTGAAATTGTTGTCGGAGATCAGATAGACCGCGACCCCGCCGCCCGGTAGGGGTCGTGTGTCGATGCCTTCATAATTCTCCGTCGCCATGGGCGGGTTCAGGCGGGCGATCTCCCGCCCCTGCATCACCCCGCCGGGCACCAGCGACGCCGACAAGGTGGCGGCATCGACATGCACGATGCGGCTGCCCCAGCCGCCCAGCAGCCCGACACGGCGTTCCAGCACCAGAATGCCCCCACCGGGCAGGCGGGCGGCGTCGACGGGCAGGAAGGGCGGCAGGGCCTGATAGGCGAACTCCGCCCAGGTGCCGGGACCACCGACCCAGGCGCGGTGCCGCCCCTGCCCCGCATCACCTTCCGCGATAGCCAGCAGCCGCCCGTCGGCCAAGGACAGCAAGGTCTCGATCCCCGAATTGAAGGGCAGGTCGGCAAAACCGGCGGGCACTTCCAGCAGGACGGCCGCGGACCCGGCCAGCGCCGGCGGATAGCGCAGGATGGAATGGCGGCGTTCCAAGGACACGGCCCAACCATCGCCCGGCCATTGCCCGATCAGGGCCAGCCCCTCCGTATCGTTGAAGAAGGGGGGCAAGGGCTGGCCATCCGTGCCCAGCAGCAGATTGACGCTGTAATCCCCTGCCCCGGTCAACTGACCCTCCCGGTCATAGGAAAGACGGCCGGCAATACGCTTGCCCCGGTCGCTGATCGCCACGAACTGGGTTCCGTCGGGACTGACGCGCAGGCTGGACAGACCGCCGAAATCCGGATTGGCATCCCGCAGATGCAGGGTACCGCGCCAGACCAGTTCCCCCGCCCGCACCGGCGCCGGTGCATCCTCCAGAAGCATAACGGGCGCGCTGGGCGGTCCATCCTGACCGATGGCACATCCGGAAAGCGCCAGGACCAGAGCAAGAGCGGCCATCAGACGAGGGAAGACACGCGACATTCAGCTACTCCGTTCAGGGTGTCGGGGCGGGTCCGGTATTATCTCCATCGGATGGGTGGGCACGGTGCCCCCTTCCTATCGCGGATGCGAAACGTTTATCTTGTCAGGTGACCTGACGATAGCAGGCAGAAAGACAGGCGGTTGGCACGATGAGTGACAATGAATTGATCCCGCAACCCGATCCCGTTGCCCCCGCCCTTTCCGGCCCCGCTGCCGAGACCTCCCGGCTGGACCGGATCGAGGCGCGGCTGGCCGCACTGGAGGACCGGTTGGCCGGTGGTGGGGCCGCCCTGCCGCCGCCCCGCGATACCGACCCGGCCCCGACGGCGCCCCCCCTGCCCGGCAATGGCCCGGCCTTCCTGGGCCCGCTGAATGATTTCGTGCGCAACAATCCGGTGCTGACGCTGATCGGCGTCATCATCGTGCTGGTTGTGCTGTCGCACCTGTTTGACTGAGGATCGGGCATGAGCAGTTACAGCTTTGAAACCACGATGAAATTCAAGAATCGTGGCGACATGGAAAAGGCCGAAGACTGGATCAACGCCAATATCAAGGGCCTGTGGGCCCTGGAATTCCTGGGCATGCAGGAAGAGATGAGCGTGGATACCGGCCTGCGCAGCAACGTGCTGAAGGTTCTGTTCAAGTTCGGCCGCAAGGAGGATTTCGAACGGTTCCGCACCGAATATGTGCTGGGAAAGACCCCCAGCCCGCAGAAGGCGGCCGTCACAAAGGCGCCCGCCAAGCCCAAGGGGTTTTTTGCGCGCTTGTTTAGCTGAACGCGTCGGCAGGATTTCATGAAGGCCCGGGGCGGCATGCCGTCCCGGGCCTTTTTCATGCGCGCCTGCATATACACTGCCCAGGGGTCGGAACCGATCATCAGCCTCCCGGGTGATGCACCGATCCGGTGTCCAGGCCCCGTTTGCTCCAAGAGCGGGGACGGCATCAGCACGCAACTCTTTAATCGGCAAAAAGCAATAAAATTACAAGGTGCGAACAATTGCATTTCAATAATAAATATCTTTTCTTCTTTAGAGGAATCTAAATAAAAATTCTCTCTATTTTCCAGATATTTCTTTTCGGATACCCTATACAGAGGAATATATATTCAATTTCGTCATTCGGTTAACCACAGAAAATTGTAGGGTTGGGTGTCTTCCCCAAACCCCTGGTGTCGTTATGGATCTTTCCCGCTTCAGCATAGCCACACGTATTCTCAGCGTGATCACCATGCTGAGCATCCTTGTTCTGTTCGTGTCGGTATTCGCCAGCACGCAACTGATCAAGGTCGACGATGTCTACAGCAACCTGTTGGACCATGACGCCAAGGGCATGACCGAACTGGCGCGTGCGAACCGCGCCATCACGGCCGTGGGCCGTCAGACATATAAGCTGATCGCCCAGACAGACCAAAAGCGCATGCAGGATGCGGTGGAAGCCGTCGGCAAGAACCGGGATGCCGTGTACGCCGCCTATGACATCTCGGCCAAGCTGCTGCCCGGTCAAGTCGCGGCCATTTCCGGCCTGCGCAGCCGCTTGGACGATATCATGCGCGATTTTGAGCAGATCAGGCCGCTGGCCCTGGCAAACCGCAACGAGGAGGCCCTGGCCATCCTGAATGAACGTTTCGACCCGAAGCTCGATTCCCTGCGTGATGAGAATATCAAGCTGACCGAAGAGGTCCGGAAAAGCGTGGATGAGCAATCAAGCGGGCTGACCGAGGGTTCCATCTCCTCCCGCAATCTTGTCTACACTGTCGCCGGCATCGGCCTGCTGCTGTTTGGCGGTCTGGCCTTCTACATCGCGCGCTTCACCATTGCCGTGCCCGTCGGCCGTCTGACCGATGCCATGACCAGCGTGGCGGGTGGCAATCTGAGCGTGGCCGTTCCGGGCCTGGGCCGCCAGGATGAGATCGGTAAGCTGGCCGATGCGCTTGAAACCTTCAAGGCCAATGCCATCCGGGCGCGTGAACTGGAAGAGGAAGCCAAGGAGGCGGAGAAGCGGGCGCAAGCGGAACGCCGCGCGCTGATGCTGAAAATGGCCGACAATTTCGAGTCCAGCGTCATGGGCGTCGTGTCCCTGGTGGCCTCTGCCGCCACCGAACTGAATGCCAATGCCCAGTCGCTGGCCGCGGGTGCGGATCAGGCCCGCAGCCAGACCAGCATCGTGTCGGCCGCCACCGAACAGACCTCCGCCAATGTGCAGACGGTCGCCGCCTCAGCGGAAGAGATGACCAGTTCAATCGGTGAGATCACCCGTCAGGTCGGTTCCTCCGCCAGCATCGCCCGCGCCGCCGCCGAGCGTGCCGAAGGCACCAACAAGACCATCCAGGATCTGGCGCGTGAGGCGGATGCCATCGGCGCCGTGGTCAAGCTGATCGCCGAGATCGCCGGTCAGACCAACCTTCTGGCCTTGAACGCAACGATCGAGGCGGCGCGGGCCGGCGATGCCGGCAAGGGTTTCGCTGTGGTGGCGAGCGAGGTGAAAAGCCTGGCCAGCCAGACGGCCAAGGCCACCGAGGATATCTCCACCCGCATCGCCAGCATCCAGACGGCGACCAACAATGCCGTGTCGGCGACGCTGGAGGTCACCCGGACCATCGCGGAGATCAACCATATCGCCACCGCGATCGCCGCCGCCGTGGAGGAACAGGACGCCGCCACCCGGGAAATCGCCCGCAATGTGCAGCAGGCCGCCGTCGGCACGCAGGAGATCGCCAACAATATCGCCGGGGTGCAGACCACGGCGCAGGGTGCGGCAAGTTCCGCCGAGAATGTACTGTCCGCCGCCGGCTCTCTGTCGCGCGAGGCTGAAAGCCTGCGCCGCGAGGTCGATGGCTTCATCAACCGTATCCGTGCCGCCTGATCGGCGGTGGGGACGGGATCACACTGGAGTCCGGTGACCGGAGACGGTCACCGGGATTCCGCCAGAAACCGCTCCGCACCCCTGGCCGCCGCCATGGCGGTGGCGTAGCAGCCCTGGAGCAGGTAGCCGCCCGTCGGCGCTTCCCAATCCAGCATCTCCCCGCAGGCGAAGGTGCCCGGCAAGGCGGTGATCATCAGGTTGGCATCCAGGGCCGACAGCTTGATACCGCCTGCGGTCGAAATCGCCCGGTCCAGGCCACGCTGTCCCGTCAGCGGCACGGGCAGCGCCTTGACCAGCGCGGCCAGGGTTGACGCCCGGCCCAGATCGGCATCGCCGGCGAATTCCCGAATCAAAGCCCCCATGGGCGGCCCCAGGGTCAGACCCTTGCGCAGCTTGTTGGCCAGACTGTCGGCGGGCGGCACCCGGGCCAGCTTGTTCTGTACCTGCGGCAGGGTCAGGTCGGGCTTCAGGTCCAGATGCACCACGGCCCGGCCTTCCCGATCAATCATGTCGCGCAGCGGGGCGGACAGGGCATAGAGCGCCCCGCCCTCCAGCCCGGTCCTGGTCACCACCAGTTCGCCGGGGACGATGCGCTCCTTGAAGGCGATGGCGATTCGTTTCAGCGGCTCCCCCTCGGCCCGTTCCAGGAACCCGCCACTCCAGGCCACATCGAAACCGCTGTTCGACGGGCGGAAAGGGGCCAGCGGCACACCGCGTGCCGCCAGAAGCGACGCCCAGCCACCGTCGGATCCCAGCCGGGGCCAACTGGCCCCACCCAGCGCCAGGATGGTGGCGGCAGGGGTGACACGCAACGGGCCGGCCGGCGTGTCGAAGCATAGCGCCCCGTCATCGGCCCAGCCCGTCCAGCGGTGGCGCGTATAGAGCGTGACGCCCAACCCGCTCAGCCGGTGCAGCCAGGCGCGCAGCAGGATGGAGGCCTTGAAGCTTTTCGGGAAAACCCGGCCGGAACTGCCGACAAAGGTCTCCACCCCCAGCCCATGGCACCAGTCGCGCAAATGTGCCGGTGTAAAGGCCCGCACCAGCGGGTCCATGAAGGGACGGGCGGCACCATAACGGGTGATGAACCGGTCCAGCGGTTCGGAATGGGTGAGGTTCAGCCCGCCGCGTCCCGCCATCAGGAATTTGCGCGCGGGGCTGGGCATGGCGTCGTGGATTTCCACCGCATGGCCGGCGCTCGCCAGGATTTCAGCCGCCATCAGGCCCGCCGGGCCGGCACCGATGATCAGGATGGGGCGGGTCATGATATGGTTCCTTGGCAGGGCTGGTGCTGCCCCTCACCCTCCCAAGCCTTGGCAGGCTTGGGCCCCTCCCTCTCCCACTCTCGTGGGCGAGGGGCGTATCTTGATTTCGCCCCTCTACCGCTTGCGGGAGAGGGAGGGGCCCGTTGGCGTCAGGCAACGGGAGGGTGAGGGGGGAGGTTTATCGACAATCAAAAACGCAAAAGGCGGCGCCGTCGCCGGCACCGCCCTTTCCACTCTCACAACACGCGATCAGGCGTGGGTGATGGCCCGCTCGACCAACTGGCCCAGATGCTGGGTGCGCTTGGTCAGGCTCTGCAGCACGGCAGAGATTTCGGCCGTGGCGGCGGCAGTCTGACCCGACAGGTTCTTCACCTCACCGGCCACGACCGCGAAGCCCTTGCCGGCCTCGCCCGCGCGGGCGGCTTCGATGGTGGCGTTCAGGGCCAGCAGGTTGGTCTGCTTGGCGATGGCGTCGATCTGCTGCGCCACCGTGCCGACCTTCTCAATCTCGGTCCGCAGGCCTTCCAGTTCACGGCTGATTTCCTGCAAGGCGGAGGAAACCTCGCTCTTGCCAGCGCCGGAGAGATTGCTCGATTCGCTGCCGTACTTCATCTGCAAAGGCCTTGCGTCTCAGGGGTTGTCCGATCATGGCCCCGTTATGGCGGGTCCGGTTGATTACATAGCACAAACTGTCGAGCGGAATGGTTACGATTTTCCACCGGAGGCATCACTTTCGGATAGCAGGAGCGGCGCCCGTGGCGACGGGGTCACCCTGTTCCCCACCGCACGCGCTACAGTCCGGGTACGATCAACCTGACGAGGGACGAAATGTCATTGCATGAGCTTCTGGTTCCCACCTTCACACAGATGCTGCGCGCCATGGACGGCTGGCTGGACAAGGTGGAGGCCCATCAGGGAACCGACAGGGCGGCCTCGCTCTCGACTCGTCTGGCGCCCGACATGTATCCCCTGTCGGCACAAATCCGCTTCGCCTGCTTTCAGGCGCAGGAGCCGTTCTACCGGCTTCAGGGGCTGGCTCTGCCCGATCCGCTACTGTCCGTCCGCCAGCAGGGCTGGGCCGCCAATACCGATCCCGGCACCTGGACACAGGCGCGTGAATGCTTGTCGGATGCGATCGGGTTCCTGACGGGCCTGGAAGCCGGCGCGCTGGATCAGCATGGGGGGCGGACGATCTCCCTGACCCTGCCCAACGGCATGATCTTTGACATGTCGGCCGAGCAGTACGCCCGGGACTGGTGCCTGCCGCAGTTCTATTTTCACCTGACCACAGCTTACGCCATCCTGCGTCAGCAGGGTGTGGCACTGGGCAAGGCCGACTATGTGGCCCACATGCTGGCCTATCTCCGGCCCGCCGGGGCAACGCCGACCTGATCGCGATCAGCCAAGAAAAAAGGGAGGGCTGACGCCCTCCCTTCATCACGACACTTAATCCTGATGGTGATCAGGCAAAGGCCAGACCAGCGACGCGGACCACACTGGGCAGGGCCCGGATGGTGGCCAGCAGTTCCTCACCCACTTCCTGGTCGACGGAGACCAGGCAGATGGCATTGGCGCCGGGGGCGGTACGGCCCAGGTGGAAGGTGGCGATGTTCACGCCGGCATTGCCAAGGGTGGTGCCCAGCTTGCCGATGAAGCCCGGCTTGTCCTCGTTGCGGATGAACAGCATGTGGTTGGTGACTTCGGCCTCGATCGGAACCTCGTCGATTTCGACCAGACGGGGCTTGTCGCCGCCGAACAGGGTGCCGGTGACGCTGTTGGTGCCCTTGTCCGTGGTGACGATGATACGGACCAGGGTCTGATAATCGCCGTCATTGGTGCGCTTGGTTTCGGCCACCTTGATGTCACGCTCCTTGGCGATGACGGGGGCGTTGACCATGTTCACCGATTCCATCAGCGGACCCAGCAGGCCCTTCAGCACGATGGCGGTCAGCGGACGGGTGTTCAGCGTCGCGGCCTGGCCTTCATACTCGATGGCGACACCCTTCAGATTGCCGTCGATCAACTGGCCCACGAAACCGCCCAACTGCTCGGCCAGCTTCATATAGGGACGCAGGCGCGGGGCTTCCTCGGCGGTGACCGACGGCATGTTCAGCGCGTTGACCACGGCACCATTGACCAGATAGTCGGCCAACTGCTCGGCCACCTGCAGGGCAACATTTTCCTGCGCTTCGGTGGTCGACGCACCCAGATGCGGGGTGGCCACGACCTTTTCATTGCCGAACAGCGGGTGGGCCTTGGCCGGCTCCTCCGCGAACACGTCCAGCGCGGCGCCGGCCACATGGCCCGCCTCGATGGCGGCCTGCAGAGCCTCTTCCACGATCAGGCCGCCGCGGGCGCAGTTGATGATGCGCACGCCCTTCTTGGTCTTGGCCAGGGCCTTGGCGTCCAGCACGCCCTTGGTGGCCTCGGTCAGCGGCGTGTGCAGGGTGATGAAGTCGGCGCGCTTCAGCAGGTCTTCCAGTTCCACCTTCTCCACGCCGATTTCGGTGGCGCGCTCGGGCGACAGGAACGGGTCGAAGGCGATGACCTTCATCTTCAGGCCGATGGCGCGATCCGCGACGATGCCGCCGATATTGCCGCAGCCGATGACGCCCAGCACCTTGCCGAACAGCTCCACGCCCATGAAGCGGTTCTTTTCCCACTTGCCGGCATGGGTCGACGCGTTGGCAGCCGGGATTTCACGGGCCAGTGCAAACATCATGGCGATGGCGTGCTCGGCCGTCGTGATGGAATTGCCGAACGGCGTGTTCATCACGACGACGCCACGGGCCGTGGCGGCCGGGATATCGACATTGTCGACACCGATACCGGCGCGGCCGACAACCTTCAGGTTGGTGGCGGCGGCCAGGATATCCTTGGTCACCTTGGTGTTGGAACGGATGGCCAGACCATCATACTCGCCGATGATGGCCTTCAGCTCGTCGGGCTTCAGGCCGACCTTGACGTCGACCTCGACACCGCGCTCCTTGAAAATCTCAACGGCGCGCGGGCTCAGGCTGTCGGAAATCAGAACCTTGGGCATGGAAGTGTCCTTCGCATGAAGATGCGGGATGTCATGGGGAAGCGGGGTTCACCCTCCCACCCGCATCGCGGGCGGGCCCCTCCCTCTCCCACTGTCGTGGGCGAGGGGCGGAATATGCCCCTCTACCGCCTGGCGGGAGAAGGAGGGCCCATCGCCGCAAGGCGATGGGAGGGTAAGGGTCACCCGTCACAAATCAGGAAATCAGCCGGCCTTGACCGTCGCATAGGCCCAGTCGAGCCAGGGCAGCAGGGCCACGATGTCGGCATTTTCCACGGTGGCGCCGCCCCAGATGCGGATGCCCGGCGGGGCATCGCGGTAGGACCCGGCGTCCAGCGCCACGCCTTCCTTTTCCAGCAGGCTGGTCAGCTTCTTGGCGATTTCCGCCTGGGCTTCCGCCGGCTGTTCCGTCGCCCAGGGGTCGACGATCTTCAGGCAGATGGAGGTGCAGGAGCGGCTCTCCACCGTGTCGGCCAGGAAATCGACCCAGTCGGTCTTGGCGACCCAGTCGGCCACGGCCTTCAGGTTACCTTCCGACCGGCCGATCAGCCCTTCCAGACCGCCTACGGACTTGGCCCAGTTGAGGCCGTCCAGCGCGTCTTCCACGGCGATCATCGACGGGGTGTTGATCGTCTCGCCCTTGAAGATGCCTTCCGACAGCTTGCCATTGCTGGCCATGCGGAAAATCTTCGGCAACGGCCAGGCCGGCTTGTAATTCAGCAGCCGGTCGACGGCGCGGGGGCTGAGCGCGATCATGCCGTGCGCCGCTTCACCGCCCAGCACCTTCTGCCAGGACCAGGTGACGACATCCAGCTTGTCCCAGGGCAGGTCCATGGCGAACGCGGCCGACGTCGCGTCGCAGATGGTCAGGCCTTCGCGGTCAGCGGCGATCCAGTCGCCATTGGCGACGCGGACGCCGGACGTCGTGCCGTTCCAGGTGAAGACGACATCGCGGGAGAAATCCACGGCGGCGAGGTCGGGCAGCGCGCCGTAGCCGGCGACCATCTGACGGACATCGGTCAGCTTGAGCTGCTTGACGACGTCGGTGACCCAATCCTTGCCGAAGGATTCCCAGGCCAGCATGTCGACGCCACGGGCACCCAGCAGCGACCACAGCGCCATTTCAACGGCGCCCGTGTCAGAGGCGGGAACAATGCCCAGCCGGTAATCAGCGGGGATGCCCAGAATGTCCTTGGAGAGGGTAATCACCTGCTCCAGCTTGGCCTTGCCGGGCTTGGAGCGGTGCGAGCGGCCCGTCAGGGCGCCCTTCAGGGCTTCGATCGTCCATCCGGGGCGCTTGGCGCAGGGACCGGACGAGAATTGCGGATTGGCGGGGCGATTGCCCGGCTTCGGCGCAGCCATTATGGCTATTCCTTCCAGAATAGTAGCACCCCGTTGGGGGGGTGTGACCCGCCGCCGAAGCTATTGATTGGGCAACTGCCCGTCAATGGGGCATCGCTGCGCGTGGATAAGATTTCTGCCCTGCGACCCACGCAGGGGAAAGAATATTAGTTTTGGTTGGTTTTAGTTTGTTCCCTCAACGCCGGGCGCCGCCATCCGGCGGCTTGGCTTACGGCGCATGGGCGCCGGGCCGGCGGGCGCCGGCCTGTTTTTCTTTGTTCCCTCAAACGCCGGGCGCCGCCATCCGGCGGCTTGGCTTACGGCGCATGGGCGCCGGGCCGGCGGTCGCCGGCCTGTTTTTCTTTGTTCCCTCAAACGCCGGGCGCCGCCATCCGGCGGCTTGGCTTACGGCGCATGGGCGCCGGGCCGGCGGTCGCCGGCCTGAGAAGGTCAGGCGATGATTACTACCCCATCGGCAGCAGCGACTTGTCCACCAGGCCCGACTCCAGCATTGCATTGCAAAGCTTGAAATAGGCATCCCGGCGTTCCGTCGCGCCGGGGAACCGTTCCAGATAGTTCAGGATGAATTCCGGCCGCTTCAAGGCCTGGGTCAACTGATCCGCCGCCAGTTGCCGCGCCCGCCCCTCCGGCAGGCCGCCGCACAGGCGAACGATGGTCAGGATGCGGTCGGCAAAGGGCATGCCCTGATTGGCCAGGATTTCCGTGCGGATGCCGTCGAAGATAGCGCTGTCGAGAATTTCAGCCATTTCGCGTTTCGGCGCCGCCGGCATGCCCGACATCACGATGCGCCGGGCCATCGTGCCCAATGTCTTGATCGCCTCCATCCGGTTGCCAACCTCGCGGATAAAATCCTCCGGCACGATCAGGCTGCGCAGATATGTCGCGATCTTGGCCTTGGGCGCCTCGCCGGGTGCGATTTCCGCCAGCGACAGCACGGTTTCAGCCTTGGACATGGTCCCCCGGATGGGACCAATCAGTTCGGACATGGCTTCGGGCTGGATCAAGCGGTCGGCACGCTGGGCCAGGGCTTCCAGCACCTCCTCGTCGCGGGCCAAGGGCGGGGCGTGGCGGCGCAGATAGGTGATGACCTCAACCGTCGCCTCCATCTCATCCCGGATGCCGCGGTCGCTGCGCAGCGGCAGCCGGGAATGGAGATGACGCAGCAAGCCCAGGCGCAATTCGGCCATGGTGCGGGGCAACAGCCCCTCCGACAGCAGCATCGACAAGGCCTTCACACCCGTCGGCTGCTCTCCCTCCCCTGCCCCCAGATTGCCGACATAAAGATCGACGGCGTTCAGCACCAGTTCCAGCCGCGACTTCTCCTGCCCCGCCAGTTCCTTCAGCGCGAAGGGAGAGACCAGGATTTCGGCGGCCATGCTGTCCAGGATGCGCATTTCGCGCAAGGACAGTTCGGGCGTGAACAGCAAGAATAGCCGGTCAAGCTTTTCCACCCAGCTTTTGGCATCCGCAAGATAGGCGGCGACGGCGCGATAAAGCGCCCGGTCCAGCCCCTCTGCCGGTCCCTTGTAAAGGGAAACCAGTTCCGGCAGGCCGCCCGGCCCGATCTTCAGCGGCGGGTTGCCCTTGGCTTCCTTCAACAGCGCGGCAAGGCCGGCATCGGCGATGTTCATCAGCTCCTTCATGCGCGACACGGCCGTCTGCTTGGTGCCGCGCACCTGGACGGAGGCCAGGCGCTGCAACGCCCCCTGCACCGTCGTGCCCGCCTGATCCAGCACGCGGGCATGCACCTCGTAATTCAGGATTTCCAACGGCGTCAGGCGCTTTTCATCCAGGAACCGGGCGAAGAAGGTGCGGAACATCTGGCGCTGAACATCGCCCATCAGGTCTTCCGCCCTGTCGCACCAGGACGCGTCGCGGCCCGGATTGGCCCGCGCCAGCGGGTCCACCTCCTGCACACCATTGCGCAGCCGCTTGACCATGGTCACGGTGGTGACGAAATCATGGTCCTTGTAGTCGGAACGACGAACAAGACGGATGCCGTCCACCTCGTTCCGCTGCACCAGCATGGCAGCGGAGGGTTCCAACTGGCGCAGGTCAGGCGACTCCCGCACCACCAGCCACAGGTCCGTGTGGAAACTGTGCAGTTCATAGACCGTCTGGACGGCACCAATGAGTTTCTGTTTGTCCACAGGTCACGGCTCGATAAAACCGTCCGCAACACCGGCCGCAAGGGGGATGCGGTCGATGCCAACAGCCGGCACGTCTGAAAGCCGGGCTATCTTGCTCAATTCTCCATCCGGGGTAAACAAGGTAATAACAGATGGGTTGGATAGGCCGAAAGGCATAGGGAGTTTACACTACCTTTACGGGAAATTGTCAGCTTTTCGCGGACCGGGCCATCGCTCTTTCGGGTTTGTCCAGCGCCCGGAAACCGAACTTGGCGTACAACCCGTGCGCGTCGGCGGTAAACAGCAGGAATCGGCGCAGTTCCGCCCATTCCGGCCGGTTCACAACAGCATCCACAAGGAAGGTCCCCAGCCCGCCGCCCCGGCGGTCCGGGTCAACCCAGACATCCGCCAGATACGCAAAACTGGTGTGGTCGGTGATGACCCGGCAATAGCCGATCTGGAAACAATTGAAACCATAGAGGCCGATGGCCACCGAATGACGGGCGGCGCGCTCCACTTTCTCGCGACTGATTCCTGGCGACCAGTAACTGGATGCCAGGGCCGGATGGATGACGTCAAAATCCAGACGGGCGGGATCGTTGCTGACGACATGCCCGTCGGCCCGGCGGACTTCCCAGATATCCATGTCGCCCCCTACCGGTTAACGGCCATATGCGCGGCAAGCCCCGCCAGAACCGTGCCCATCGCCACGCGCTGCGCCCGCGCCCAGGCCGGACGGCTGGCCAGGAAATGCGCGATGCCGCCGCCGACCACGATGAAGATGGCATTCACCGACAGGCTGATGACGATCTGCACGGCCCCCAGTTCCAACCCCTGCGCCAGCACTGACCCACGCGCGGGATCGATGAATTGCGGCAGCAGCGACAGGTACAGCATCGCGGCCTTGGGATTGAGCAGGTTGGTAACCAGCCCCATCATATAGAGACGGCGCGGACTGTCGGGCGGCAGGTCCCGCACCTGGAAGGGCGAATGGCCACCCGGCCGCAGCGCGTTCCAGGCCAGCCAGGCCAGATAGGCGGCGCCGGCCCAGCGCACGATATCAAAGGCCAGCGGAAGGGCGGCCAACATGGCGGTCAGCCCCAGGACCGTGGCCGTCAGGAAGATGACAAAGCCCGTGCCCACGCCGGCCAGGGAAACCAGTCCCGCCGCCCGCCCCTGACAGATGGACCGGGAGACGAGATAGGCCATGTTGGGGCCGGGCGTCAGCACCATGCCCAGGCTCAACGCCGCAAACCCACCCAGGACCGGCAGCGGTACCGGCAACAGGGGATCAGACATGGATGGCACCCTCCAGATAAAGCACGGCATGCCCGGCGATATGCACCCGCTCACCCAGCATATGACAGGACAGGCTGCCGCCACGCGCCGAAACCTGCCGCGCCGTCAGCGCGGCTTTACCAAGACGGTCGGCCCAATAGGGGATCAGGGTACAATGGGCGGAGCCGGTGACGGGATCCTCGGGAATGCCGTCCATCGGCGCGAAGAAGCGTGAGACAAAATCCACGCCGCCGTCTCCGGGTGCGGTGACGATCACCATGCGCCCCACACCAGACAGCAAGGCCATATCCGGCGACAGGGCCCGCACCGTGGCTGCGTCCTTGTACACCACGAACCAGTCGCGGGCCGCCAGCACCTGCTCCGGCACGGGGCCGCCAAGGGCGCGGATCAGGTCGGGATGCACCTCCTGCGGCACCGGCGGCCGGCTGGGAAAATCCAGCGTGTACAGCCCGTCCGCATAGGACACGGCCAGATCGCCCGCCACCTTGGTCCGGAAGCGGAATGTCACGGCGGTGGGGTCGATGATTGTGCGGATGATGAAGGCCGAGGCCAGCGTGGCATGGCCGCACAGGTCGATTTCATTGACCGGCGTGAACCAGCGGATGAACCACCCCTCCCCCTCCCGCACAAAAAAGGCGGTTTCGGCCAGATTGTTTTCCGCCGCGATGGATTGCATCAGGTGGTCGGGCAGCCAGCTTTCCAGTGGCACGACGGCGGCGGGATTGCCCGCAAACAATGTGTCGGTGAAGGCATCAACCTGATAGATCGGCAACCGCATCATCAACTCTCCTGACCGGGGCGAAGCGAGACAATCACCAGCTACAATCAAGACAATTTGGGTTCAATCTGAAAATTGTATCTAAAACAAGTTTCGTTAGAGCAGCAACAACAGCGCGCTGGCCGCCGTGGCCAGTCCCAGGGCGCCATTGAACAGGCGCAGACGTCGGTCATCGCGCAGCCAGCGGCCCATGGCCTGCCCGAACAGCACCCAGACCATTGTCCAGGGCATGCCCACAACCAGGAACATGCCGGTGACAGTCAGGATGCTGCCCCATTCGCCCAGTTCCGGCATGCGATAGATGGCATGGACCGACAGGGCCATGGCCAAGCCCTTGGGATTGATGAACTGGAAGGCGGCGGCCTGAAGGAAGGTCAGGGGCTGGGCGCGCGACCCCGCCTCTGGCCGGCCGGCGGTGCCGATCTTCCAGGACAGGTAGAGCATGTAGGCCACGCCGGCAAATTTCAGCAGCTTTTCAAGCAAAGGAACGGCGCGCATCAAGGCCTCGCCCCCGATCCCGGCCAACATCAACAGGGACCCGAACCCCACCAGAATGCCCAGAATGTTGGGGACGGTGCGGCGGACGCCGAAGGTCGCGCCGCTGGCCGCCAGGATCATGTTGTTGGGACCCGGCGTCACGGAGGTCGCAACGCAATAGGCGGCAAGCGCCAGCAGGGTTCCCGTCAGGCTGCCATCCATCACGCACCCTCCATGTATGGGTGACAATCCATATTGTCACCATCAATCTGCGGATATTGTCACTCTGCGCTGTGTTTTTGTCGGGTTGAAGCAAACCCTCATCCTGGATATTGTGGGGACAATCAGGCGTCAATGCGCGGATTGTTCCTGGCACCCATGCGACAAAGGGGGACAATTTCGCCATGCAGGGATACGCAGCATGAACCAGCCCGCCACCGTCCGCTGGCAACCCTCCATCGCCCATCGTCAGGGGCCGCTCTACCGCGCCATCGCGGCGGCGCTGGCGGAAGATATCGCCAACGGCACCCTGCCGCCGGGCGCCCGCCTGCCCACCCACCGCGACCTGGCCTGGGACCTGAAGGTCACCGTCGGCACCATCACCCGCGCCTATCAGGAAGCGGAGCGCCAGGGGCTGATCGGCGGCGAGGTCGGGCGTGGCACCTTCGTGCGTGATCCGCGCCGGCTGGTCGAACCCGTGGCCGAAGGCGGCGGCAGCCTGATGGAGGTCAATCTCGGGCTGATCGACCTGTCGGTGAACGCCACGGCGCTGTGGCCGGACGCGCAGGCCCTGACGGCCGCGACCCAGGCCGTGGCGCAACGGCCGGATCTGGTGGCGCTGATGTCCTATCAGACGCCGCTGGGCCATCCGCGCCTGCGCGCCGCCATTGCCGACTGGCTGGCCGACAGCGCCAACATGCATGTGGCGCCGGAACAGGTGCTGCTGGCCGTCGGCGGCCAGGGGGCGATGCTGACGGCGCTGTCGGCCGTGACGCGGCCAGGCGACACGCTTCTGGTGGAACAACTGACCTATACGGGTTTGCGGGCCGTGGCGCTGCATCTGGGTCTGCGGCTGGTGCCGGTGGCCATGGATGCCGAGGGGCTGTTGCCCGAGGCGGTGGAACAGGCGGCCCGCGCCCATGGGGCGCATGCGCTCTATTGCATGCCGACCTTGCAGAACCCGACCACGGCGACCCTGTCGACCGACCGGCGCCGGGCGCTGGTCGATATTGCCCGGCGCATCGGCCTGATGATCATCGAAGATGATGTCTATGGTTTCCTGAAGCAGCCGGCCCCGCCGACGCTCTACAGCCTGGGTCCCGACGTCACGCTCTATGTCAGCAGCCTGTCAAAGTCGCTGTTCCCGGGCCTGCGCACCGGCTATGTGGTCGGCCCGCGCCCCCTGTTCGACCGTCTGGCCACCATCCTGCGCGCCACCGTCCTGGCGCCCGCCCATATGGGAACGGTGGTGGCGGCCGAACTGATCGACAGTGGCGAGGCGGGGCGGATCGCCCAGCGCCGCCGCGCGCTTGTGGCGGAACGCCAGACGCTGGCCCGCGCCTGCCTGTCGGGCCTGGACCTGTCCGGCTCAGACGCCGACGTCACCCATCTGTGGCTGCCGCTGCCGGAGACGGTGCGGCGGGACGATCTGGTGCGCGGCGCGCTGGAACGCGGGGTGAAGGTGACCTCCGCCGACGGATTCAGTGTCGGCAAGGGCGAAGCCCCCAATGCCGTCCGCATCTGCCTGATGGGCGTCGATCATGCCAGTCAGCTTGAAAAGGGCCTGTCCGTGCTGGAGGGTCTGATCAGCAATCCCGTCGCCACCAGCGCCGCATGGGTGTGATCCCACCGGTCACGACGTCCTCTCGGGCACGCCCATCCATCCTCACGCCGACAGCAGGCGCTCGGCCAGTTCAATGTCGGCCGCCTTATCGACATCGACAGCCGCCAACCCGAACGGCATTTCCACCATCGCGGCCCTGGCCCCGGTGATCCGGCCCAGCCGCGCCAGGGCCGCCGTCACGGTCAGGCGACCCAGAAGGAAGCGCAGGATGGAAACGGGGCCAAGCAGGCGGATCATGCGCAGCGGATGCTTGCGCTGCGCCTCCACCTGCCGCCAGGTCTGTGCCACCGCCAGCGATGCCGGGGTGCGGAAGGCGAACATGTTGCAGCCGGAAAAGGCCCCGTCGGCAAAGCGCAGCCAGGTGCGCTTGGTGTCCGGCACCGCCGACTGAACCACATTGTCGCGGGCCAGCGCGACGCAGACATCGGCGTCGCGGGGCAGATGGGCCAGGAAATGCTCCACCCATTCGGGGCGCAGCAGCGCATGGTCGGCCGTCGTCACAAACATCGGCGTGCCCAGCGTCTCCAGCGCCGCCGACACGGTGCGGCTGGGGCTGCCCTCCGCCGGCAGCAGGGCAAGCCGCCCGCCGGCCAGCAGCAGGCCCAGTTCGGGATGCTGTTCCACCAGCTCCGGCCGTTCGATGGCGATATGGATGGTGCCGACGCTGGGTGCGGCCGTCAGGGCACGCACGACCCGGACCAGCATGGGCACACCGGCGATGGGGGCCATGGCCTTATGGCTGACCCCCTTCAACCGCGCCACCGGATCGTCCGGTCCGCGTGAGCCGGCCAGGACCAACGTCGCCATCCCGGTCACAGCGGCTTCTCGTACAGGCGATAGGTTTTATAGCGGGAGGTGCCGACCGCTTCGATGATGCGGCGCATGGGCATGTTATCTTCCAGGATCCAGGACAGTTCGATCCAATCATAGCCCAGTTGCTTCGCCTCCCGCCGCATCGACTCGATGATCAGGAAGGGCAGCACCGCCTGCAGCCAGCCGCCGACATCGCGCCGCACGCCCATCAGGGGCACGCGCGCCGTCTTCACGCCGCGCACCTTCAACCGCCACAGCAGCTTGACGATGCCGAAGGGAAACAGCTTGCCACCCAGATCGGCGATGGCCTCGTTCAGGTTGGGCAGACAGACGCCGAAGGCCACAGGCTTGCCATCCAACTCGGCAATCCAGGCCAGTTTCGGATTGATCAGCAACTTCAGCGACTTGGCCATCTGCTTGGTTTCGGCCTCCGACAGCGGCACAAAACCCCAGTTGCCGGCCCAGGCATTGTTGAAGATGGAGGTGATGTTGGCCAGATCCTGCTCGTACCGCTTCATGTCCAGCATGCGCAACCGCAGGCCCGACGGCAGCGGCCGTTCGATCATCTGCCGCACGGACTTGGGCAGGGCCTTTTCGATGTCGTACAGATAGGCGTAGACATCCTTGGCCTTGACCAGCCCCGCCCCCTCGATCCGTGCCCCCAGATAGGCCCGGTCATGGCCCATCAGCAGCATGGGCGGGCGGTCCCAGCCATCGACCAGCAGCCCCGTCTCCTCGTTGATCGACAGGTTGAAGGGGCCGACCATGCGGACCATGCCGCGCGCGCGCAGCCAGTCGGCGGCCGCCGCGAACAGCGCATCCACCACCGCCTGGTCATCCTCCGCCGCCAGCAGGCCGAAATGGCCGGTGGCATCCTTGCGGATTTCCAGCCCGGCCCGATCGATCTGGGCAGAGATGCGGCCAACCACCCGGTCCCCACGCAGGGCCAGGAAATACATCACCTCGGCATGCTGGAAATAGGGGTTCAGCTTGGGCGACAGCGTCTCCTGCCGCTCCATATAAAGCGGCGGGACCCAGTTCGGGTCACCTTCATGCAGGCGGTATGGCAGGGCGATGAACCGGTCAACGCCCTTGGAACCGGGTTCCACCTGCTCGATGCGGATGCCGGCGTCCCCGCCCTTGACCGCGGTCAAGATGCAGCCTTCACGCCGTCGCTGCTGCCCGATGCCGGCGGGCGCGGCGGCCGGTCGCGCGGCGGCGCCCCCGTCAGATCCATCACCCAGGGATAACGCTTCGCCTCTTCCACATCATAACCCAGGTTGAACACGGTCGGGCTGCGCGGCTTCTGCTTCGCCTCGCGGTAGAAGGTGCCCAGCAGCATGTCGGGACCATAGGAGATGATGCCGTAGTTCCCATCCTCATTATGGAAGTGATGGTAGAGGTGCAACTGCTTGATCCGCGCCACCCAGTTCCAGGTCGGCTTGTAGTTCAGATGCTGGATGCAGTGGAAGAATTCATAGATGCAGGTGGTGACCAGACCGGTGGCCAGGGCCGTGGCCGCCGCCGCCTTGCCATCGATCAGGTACCCGACCGGCACCGTCACCAGCGCGATGGTGGGCAGAGTGTTGGCCAGGCTGCCGAACAGCACTTCCAGCTTGTGCGGGTCCTGGTGATGGTCGAAATGGATGCGTTTCCATAAACCGGCCGACCATTTCATGCGGTACAGCCAGCGGCCATGCAGGATGTAGCGGTGGATCAGGTACCAGGCCATCGGATAGATCAGCGTGGCGACCAGCACGGTCAGCGCCATCAGGCCCCAATTCTCCGTCCAGATCACCGCCAGGATCGCCGATACCAGCGCCAAAGCCGCATAGGCCTGGATCGCCGGATATGTGGAATAGGCGAAGGCCAGTTCCCGCAGGTTCATCTTGCCGAGGTCATAGCTGCGGCCGCTCCAGGCATCGCCCCACATGCCCCTACCCTTTCCGAAATCATCCGCACGGCCGGAGGGCCGTTATCACCAAGCGGTCAAATTAGGCCCCGCCGGGACCGGCTTCAAGAGCGATGCGGCGTTGCGACACCGTGGCGCCTATCCTTCCACATAAACCATGATGGCCCCGCCGATGGCGGCGAAGAAGATCAGGGGGGCCCAGACGGCAACCACGGCCGGCAAGGCGCCCGCCTGCCCCATGGAACTGAGGATGCCCGACGACAGCAGGAAGACCAGGCCGATCACGGTGCCCAGCGCCAGACTGCCCATGGCGCCCCCGCGCCGGCGCATGCCATGCGCAACCGGGGCCGCCAGCAGCAGCATGACCAGCGAGGCCAGGGGTGCTGCATAGGTGGAATGCAGACGCGTGGCATAGAAGGACGGGCTTTCGCCGCCGGCCCAGCTTCCGCGTACGATGCGCAGCAACCGGTGGAAGGAGATATTCTCCGTCGGCTTGCGCAGGTCGACCATATTGTTGGGCGACAGGTCCACGTCCCACAGGGTGCTGGCCTCCTGCGTCACGCGGACCGGATCGCCGATACGTGTGCGCACGACATCGGTCAGGTGCCAGCCATCGGGCCGGCGTTCACCGCGTGCCGCCGACATCAGGCCGGTGGCCTTGCCCTGCCTGTCGCGGCTGATCATTTCCAGCCCCTCGATGGTGCGGCCATCGTCGGAAATGGTGGCGATGCGCACGACATCGTCGCCCAGGCGGAACCAGACCGGTTTCACCGGGTCATCGTCCTTCGCCTCCGACGGCAGTTCCGTTGCGGCCCACCAGGTGACGAAGCTGCGTTCGGCGCGGGGCGCCACCTGATCGGCCAGGATGAAATGGCCGATGGCCACCACCAGCGCCGCCGGCAGCAGGGCTCCCATAATCTGGTACGGGGTCATGCCCACCGACCGCATCGCCACGATCTCGTTGGTTGACGCGAAGGTCCAGAGCGTGGAGAGCGACCCGATCAGCACGGCCAGCGGCACGACCCGTTCCACCACCATGGGCAAGCGGATCAGCGTGTAATAGACCAGACCGCCGCCGCCCAGCCCCCGCTCCAGCACGGTGGAGGCGGCGTCCAGCAGGTCCAAAAGCTGCAACAGCGAGGACAGTGCGATCAGCACCGACAGGACGCGGACCAGGAAGGTGCGGGTCAGGTAACGGGTGATGGTGCTGCGATTCATGGCCTGCGTCCCCCCGCCTTCTTCGTCAGGCGTTTGAACAGACGGCCGACGAAGCCCGTCGCGGTGTCGATGGCATCGAACATGGCGGCGAACGGATTCTCACCCGGCCGCACATCGGCCCGATGGAACAGCCAGCCACAGAGCAGGCAGAACAGGGCGAACGGCACCCAGATGCCGATCACAGGCGGCAATCGCCCGACATCGCCCAGGCTTTCGCCCAACTGGATCAGGTGGTGATAGATGATCAGGATCAGGGTGGCCAGCGCGATACCCTGCCCGCGCCGCGCCCGCTTGGCCGCCATGCCCATCGGCACGGCCAGCAGCGGCAGCAGCGGCAGCGACAGCGACCGCGCCAGCCGCGCATGCAGTTCGGATTCGACCTTGTTTCGCGGCAGGATCGATTGCGGATCGTGCAGTTCCGACCACAACTCATGCAGGGTCAGTTCACGTTCGCTGCCGCCACGGTCACGAAACGGCTCGGTCACCAGCTTGAACGGCTTGTCCAGGGTCAGTTCCCCGAACTCCATCACCTGACGCCGTCCATCGGGCAGCATGCGCACCTGCACCCCGTCATGCAGGGTCAGCAGCACACGCTGCCGGTCCGGCGTGGCGGCCAGGGCGCCGGTGACGGCGGTGGTCACCCATTTTTCACCATCGTCGCGGTCCTGCTGCACAAACACCTTTTCCAGGCGGCGGCCCGTCACATCCACCAAGTCGGCGGAAATGGTCACCCCTTCACCCGCATCGACAAAGGTGGCCTGCGGCACGGTCGCATCCCAGGCGGCATTGACCACCATGTGGTAGATGGCGCTGTAGCCATAGCGGCCATAGGGCTGAAGATAGCCGAACAGGATGATGGAAAAGGCCATCAGCGCCACGCCCAGCACCAGGAAGGACCGCGCGATGCGCGGCACCGACAGGCCCGCCGATTGCAGCGCATCCAGTTCATTATCCTCGCCCATGCGGGCCACGATGATGAACATGGAGATGAAGAAGGCCGCCGGCAGGGCCAGCCCCAGATAATGCGGCACCAGATTGGCCACCAGCCGGATGACCATGTCGAATGGGCCGCCATGGTTGGCCAGCAGATCGAACAGCCGCAGCAGCCGTTCCATCAGCAGCGCCACCAGCACGACCAGCAGCGACGCGAAGAGCGGCTTCAGCGTCTCCACCATGATATAGCGGTCGATCAGCCGCGTGGAATTCAGCTTATAGTGCCGTTCGACCGGCGGCGCGGAACCGTTCACGTCACATCCACCCAAATGGCCTTCAGGTCGGCGGTGAGGGCGGCCAGCGTCGTGGCATCCAGCGCCACGGCCTGTGCCAATGCCGGCGGACCGGGCCAGCCGGCATCCGGAAAACCGATGCCCGCATAATCCCGCGCCCCCTCATACCGGGGGATAACGTGAAAATGCACGTCAGGGTCCACCATCATCAGCATCAGGTAATTGATCTTCTGATAGGCGGTGAACCGCGCCAGCAGCTTTTCCACCCGTGCCACCACGGTCTGCAGCTCGGCAAAGGCGGCCGGGGACAGTTGCCCGAAGGCCGTCGCCGGCTCCCTGCAGACCAGCACCAGCGACCCCAGCGCCGGCTGCTGCGGCCGCACCTGGACCGACCATAAGTCCGTCTCCGCCACGACGCTGGCCGGATGGCCGAATTTCAGCATGGTGGCATTGGGCTGGGTCATGAGGAACAGCACTCGAATGGGAACAAGAAGGACGGGCACTTTAGTGCGGAATGCAAGGGACCGGAACCACCATTATCCGGGACCGCGAAGCGCGTCGGCCCAACCTATGGCATTGCCGGCAGCCGCAGGCTCCAGCCGCCCAGCGCCGTCACCGGGGCATCCCGGCGCTCCACCCCGCGAACCTCCACCTGCACCCGCCAGTCCGGGCCGTCTGTGTCCACCGTCACAAGATGCCAGCGCGCCGGCATGTCATGGCGATAACCGATGGCCGAGGCGGATGGTGCCGTCAGGCTGGGGATCGGGCCCAGCGGACCCTTCACCATCGACAGGTTGGCGACATGGGCATGGCCATGCAGCAGCAGTTCCGCCCCCGTCCGGGACAGCAGATCACGCAGGTCCCGCCGGTCGGTCAGGCCCTTGCGACTGGACACCACGCCATCGGCCACGGGATGATGCACCATCAGCACACGGAACAGCCCGCGCCGCCCCGCATCGGCCAGCATATCGCCCAGCCGCTGCATCTGTTCACGGCCCAGATGCCCCTGGGCCAGCAGCGGCGCCGTCGGCACGCCCGAATTGGCGCCGATGAAGGCCACGGGTCCACGTTGCCGCAGATAGGGGAATGCCACCGCCCCCTGCCCGTCGCCCGTCATGTAATCGGCCCAGAGGCCCAGACCGTCGGCAAAGGGCACAGGCACCATGGCATCATGGTTGCCGGGCACATAGGACACATCCCGCGCGGCCCCCAGGTTCCGCAGCCATTCGGCCCCCCGCCGGAACTCGCCGGGCAGGGAGATATTGGCGATGTCGCCGGTCACCGCCCAATGGTCCACCCGCTGGGTCCGGATATCCGCCAGGATGGCGGCCAGCATGGCGGGCGTGTGGGCATGGCGGCGCTTTCGCTGCCAGGACTGATAGGACAGGGTCCGCTTGGACAGCCATTCCAGCCCTTTCGGACGGTCGGGTTCCAGCGGCAGATGCGGATCGGACAGGTGGGCGAAGCGGAAGGGCTGCATGAACGCCAAGCTACAATGCCTTACGGGCGATAGGCAAAGCCCGCGTCAGGGAGTATGTAGACCATCAATAAACCCACCTGATCACGGTTCACGCCTTGTCCGCCGACAATAACGCCGCTGAAGCCACCCCGCCCATGGCCGCCACCATCGGCGACAATCCCGTTCGCCTGTGGGGCATGACATCCGCCGAACGCCTGCGCCGCCAATGCGTGCGCAATGGCGTGAAGGAGGTCCGGGCCTGGGACGGGCTGGATCAGGGCCAGGCACAGTTGCTGCTGCGCACCGACTGGGTGTTCGACGAGGTGCTGGTGCGCGATCTGGCCCGGCGGCCGGGCACCATCCTGGTCGACAGCCGCAATCAGGAGCCGGTAGCGGCCCATGTCCCGGCCGAGGATGCGGCAGAGGTGGCGGAGATGCTGAGCAGCAGCCGAATCGTGCCGGCCGCTCTGTCGGCCCGGCTGCGTGTGCTGGTGCCGGACGACCTTTCTTCTTCGTATAATCATGCGCTGCGCAAGCGGGAGACGCCGTTCCTGCTGCGCCTGACGCCCGAGGCGCTGCCCAAGATCGAACAGCGCATGTTCGCCGGCAGCTATAAGGGCGTCACCGACGTCATCACCAAATATGTCTGGCCGCTGCCGGCCCGCCATGTGACCAAGCTGTGCGCCGTGCTGGGCATGACGCCCAACATGGTGACGGGCATTGGCGCCGTCCTGATGCTGCTGGCCCTGTGGCTGTTCGCGGAGGGGCATTACCTGCCCGGCCTTGCCGCCGGCTGGGTCATGACCTTTCTGGATACGGTCGATGGCAAGCTGGCGCGCGTGACGCTGACCAGCAGCAAATGGGGCAATATCTTCGACCATGGCATCGATCTGGTGCATCCGCCCTTCTGGTGGTGGGCCTGGGTCGCGGGCCTGTCGGCGGCGGGCTTCACCATGCCGGGCGGGGAGCTTTTTGCCCTGATCGTGATCTGGGCCGGCTATGTGTCGCAGCGCCTGCAGGAAGGCTATTTCATCAAGCGCTTCAAGATCGACATGCACACCTGGCGGCCGTTCGACAGCTTCTTCCGGCTGATCACGGCGCGGCGCAACCCCAATCTGGTGATCCTGACGCTGGCCACGCTGCTGGGCCGCCCGGATATCGGCATGGCGCTGGTGGTCTTCTGGATCGTGGCCTGCTTCGGCGTGCATATGGCGCAGATCATCCAGGCGGAACAGGCGTCCAAGAAGGGGCCCATCACCTCCTACCTGTCCGCCTGATCCATCATGGCGCGTTTGGGTCTGATCCGTAATCCGTTCAGCCATCGGAACAAGGCGGGCGCTGCCAGCCTGCCCGCCGATGCCGCGCGTCTGTTCAGGGACCATGTGGCCTCCCCCGACACGCCGGAAAAGCTGGTGCAGGCCCTGCGCGGCTTTGCCGATGGCGGCGTGGATATCGTCGCGGTCGATGGCGGCGACGGGACCGTGCGGGAGGTGCTGACCGCCCTTCCCCATGCCTATGGCGATGCCCCGCCGGCACTGGCCATCCTGGCGGCCGGCAAGACCAACCTGATCGCCGCCGATGTGGGCACCACCGGCTATGGCCGGCGCGGGCTGGCAGGCCTGGTGCGGGCCGCGCATGAGGGGACGCTGGGCACACGCACCACGCGCCGGCCCGTCCTGTCGCTGCATTGGCCGGACGGGGAGCATGGCGATGTGCGCGGCATGTTCATGGGAGCCGGGGCCTTCACGCGGGGCACCGACCTGGCCAACGCCGCCATCCACAAGGCCGGTTTCACCCAGGAAATCGCCGTCGCCCTGACCATGGCCGGGGTGCTGGGCCGGGCGCTGATCGGCAATGACCAGCATGGCTGGCTGGCCGGTGAGGATTTCGGCGCGGTGGTCGATAACGGTCCGGTACTGGACGGCAACCGTTTCCTGTTCCTGGCCACCACGCTGGACCGGCTGATCATGGGGCTGTGGCCCTTCTGGGACCATGGCACGCGGCCCCTGCGCTATCTGGATGTGGCGGCCAATCCGCCGGGCCTGCTGGGTGCCCTGCCCCGGTTGATGACGGGGCGGCCCAGCGCCGGCATGCTGAATGCCGGTGCCTATCGGTCCGGCGGGGCGGAGCGGATCGCGTTGCGCCTGACCCGGCCGCTGATCATGGATGGCGAGACGTATCCCGCTGGCCGTGTCATCCTGTCGGCCCAAGACAGCATCAGCTTCGTTCAGCCGTGACCGATCCGCTTTCCGCCCTGATCGATCAGGAATGGGACATGTCCCTGCCCGCCCCCGCCACCGCCCTGGTGGCGGCGCTGGTGGCACATGGGGGGGACAGCGTCGCGGCCGTGCTGTTCTACGGTTCCAACCTGCGGTCGGGCGATATGGAGGGGGTGCTGGACTTCTATGTGCTGGTGGACAGCCTGACCGGCTGGCGCGACAGCCGCCCGCTGGCACTGGCCACCCGCCTGCTGCCCCCGACCGTGGAATATTGGGAAGTGCCGTGGCAGGGCCACACCCTGCGCGCCAAGGTGGCGGTGATGGGCATCGACCAGTTCACCCAAGCCACCCGTTTCGATGGCATGGACACCACCATCTGGGCCCGCTTCACACAGCCCGTAATGCTGGCCCATGCCCGTGATCAGGCCGCCCGCGCGCAGGTGCGCGCCGCCGTGGTGCAGGCCGTGACGACCGCCACAAGCTGGGCCGCCTTACTGGGGCCAGCCGAGGGAACGCCGCGCGATTACTGGGAGGCGCTGTTCAAGGCCACCTACAGCGCCGAACTGCGCGTGGAGAAGGCGTCGCGCGGGGTCAGCATCGTGGATCATGCCGCCGACCGCTATGCCGCCCTGCTGCCGCCGGCCTGGGCTGCGGCGCGGGTCCCGTTCGAGGAACAGCCCGATGGCCGGTTGCGGCCGCTGCTGACCCCCGCGGAACGCGAACGCGGCGCCAGCGCCTGGGCCTGGCGCGGGCGATTCGGCAAGGGACTGAACATCGCGCGGCTGGTGAAGGCCGCCTTCACCTTCACCGGCGGGGTCGATTACCTGCTGTGGAAGCTGCACCGCCATTCCGGCGTGCGCCTGGAACTGACGCCATGGCAACGGCGGCACCCGATCCTGTCGGCACCCGGCATCCTGTGGAAGCTGAAACGCATGGGGGCGATCCGGTGAAGGGGCGGGTGGCAGCGAACCCTACGCTGGCCCATTACAGCGCCCATGCGGCGCTTTACGCCGATCTTCTGGCCGATCATGACAGCGCCTTCGCCCGGCAACGGTTCCTTGAGGCCCTGGGCCGGACCGCACCCGCCATCCTGGACCTGGGCTGTGGCGCGGGTCGCGACCTTGCCGGTTTCCGCGACGCCGGGGCGCGTGTGACGGGCGCCGACGGCAGCGCCGCACTGGCCGCCATCGCGGTGGAGCGTGCGCAAAGCAAGGTGCATGTGCTGGACCTTCTGTCCCCCGCGCCGGCCCCGTGGATGGACGCTGCCTTCGACGGCATATGGGCCCATCATCTGTTTTTCCATCTACCCAGCCCAGCCCTGCCCCCCATCCTGGCCCGGCTTCACGGCTGGCTGCGTCCCGGTGGGGTATTTTACGCCTGTGATCCCATGGGCGACGGCATGGAAGGCATGGCGCAGGATGGGCGCCATCTGGTTTTCCGCCGGCCGCAAAGCTGGAAGGCGGCGGTCAGGGCAGCCGGTTTCCGGCTTGAAGCGGAATGGCGCCGGCCGGAAGGACTTCCGCGCCGCCAGCAGGACTGGCTGGCCACGCTGTGGCGGGCGGAACCCTGAAAAAATAAAAACCCCGTGGGAACCTTTCGGTCCCCACGGGGTTTAGAAAACAGCGACGCTGTTTACTCGGCGGCGGTCTGGACCAGGGCCGGCTGCACGCCCAACTGCCGGGCCACCTTGGCGAACAGGTCAATGGCGGTATCGATCTGCTTTGTCGTGTGGGCGGCGCTGACGCTGGTGCGCAGCAGCGACTGGCTGTTCGGCGTGGCCGGCGGCAGGGCGAGGTTCAGGTACAGCCCCTCTTCCAGCAGACGGTTCCAGAAGGTGATGGCCAGTTCGATCGACGGCAGGGAAACCGCCACGATCGGGTTGACGTCCGGACCCACCTGGAAGCCCAGATTGCGCAGGCCGTCATACAGACGCTTGGAATTGGCCATCAGCTTGGTGCGCAGGCCCGGCTCTTCCTGCAACCGCTCCAGCGAGCGCAGGCAGGTGGCGATGACCGAGGGCGGCAGCGAGGCCGTGAACATGTAGGGGCGGCACGCCACCCGCATCACGTCGAAATCCGGCAGGTCGGAGACGCAGAAACCGCCGACGGCGCCCAGGCTCTTGGAGAAGGTGCCGACGATGAAGTCGACATCATCCTCAACACCCACTTCCTGCGCCAGACCACGGCCGGTCTCGCCCAGCACACCCATGGAATGGGCCTCGTCCACCAGCAGGTAGACGCCATTCTCACGCTTGACCTGGGCGAATTCCTTCAGCGGGGCCACGTCACCCAGCATCGAATAGATGCCTTCGACCACCACCAGCTTGTTGCCGGGATGATCGGCCACGCGGCGCAGACGCTTGTTCAGGTCCTCGGGGTCGTTGTGACGGAAGCGGATGACCTGGGCCGGGGTCATCTTGGCCGCGTCATAGATGCTGGCATGGCTGTCGCTGTCCAGGAACAGCAGATCATCCTTGCCCACCAGCGTGGAGATGATGCCGAGGTTAGCCTGATAGCCGGTCGTGAAGACCATGCAGCTTTCGCGGCCATAGAATGTCGCCAGTTCCCGCTCCAGCGCCGCATGGCCATCATAGCTGCCATTGGCGATGCGCGAACCGGTCGTGCCCGTGCCAAACGATTTCAGCGCGTCGACACCCTTGTCGATGCAGCTCTGGTCGAAGGTCAGGCCCAGATAATTGTTGGTGCCGAGCAGGATCGTGCGGCGGCCGTTCAGCATACCCTCCGTCGGGGAGAGCATGGCGTCGAACTTTACCGTGAACGGGTCACGGCCGGCGCCGGCGATACGGTGATAATGCTCGCGGAGCTTGGTGTACTTGGCAAGGATCGTCATGTCTCAGGCGTGCCCCCGGAGTTCCGATATGGTCCTGGCCAGGTCGCCGATGGTTTCGACCTCTGCGATCCGCTCCATCGGGATCGAGACATCGAACTTATCCTCGAGCACCATCACGAAATCCATGACAGCCAGACTATCCAGGCCAAGATCACGCGTGATGCTGGTCTCCGTCGTAACGGTGACCGGCGTTGGCAAGGTCTTCACAAGGGCGGCGATGATGGTTTCCACGATGTCGTTGACGTCGGTAGTCATTAAAGCGCCCCGGTAACCAGTCGTAAAAAGTTGTTGCAGTGGCGAAGACGCCGGTGCCCCCCGGCATTCCCGTCCTAAAAAGCGTCACTTTCCGGTAAGGTAATTGCAACGCCAAAGGATGCAAGAACAAACCACAAAACGCATGCAGCACCTGTGACAGATGACACAGCACAGGGCAATTCCGCAACAGTTTGCAGCGAACTTTGTTCACATCGCTATATCCAGCGATGATCACGGTACCATTTTGCCGCACCCGCGAAGCCGGCGCGCAGACCGACACGCGGTTTCCATAGCGATTCAGGCGGCATTGACTGCGACGCGAGCGACCAGTCCGGATGCGTGATTTCGCGCGTCTTGGGCAGGGTCAGCATCACCGCCCTTCCCGTCAGGGCCGCCGTGAGGCTGCCCGCCATGCCGACCGCGCGCAGCACCGGCACGGGGACGCGGACCCGCAGGGCCCGCCGCCCCACGGCGGCGGCGGCGCAATCCAGCAGCGTGGGCCAGTCATAACCGCCGACATTCCCGTCGCACAGGCCGAAGACCTGCCCGCGTGGCCCGCCGGGGGCGGCCAGGGCGGCGATGGCGTCGGCCGCGTCTTCCACCTGCACCATGGCCAGCCTTGCGTCGGGGCCACCCAGCACCGGCACCACCGGCCCCGCCGCCGCCTGGAACAGGGACAGGGTCTCCCGGTCCCAGGGGCCATAGATGGCGGGCGGGCGCACGATGCACCAATCCCCCCCGCCATAGGCGCCGATGGAAGCCGCCTCCCCCGCGCGCTTGCTGGCCGCGTAATGCGACAGGTGCGGCTGCGTCGCGGCCTGGCTGGAGATGACCAGAAGACGGGCACCGGGGGCGTGGGTGGCAACGGCACGGCCGACCGCAGCCGACCCGCCCTCATTGACGGCGAAGAAGCCGGCGCGGTCCCTGGCCTTGATCAGGCCGGCCGCGTGGATGACGACATCCGCGCCCGTGACCAGCCGGGCCAGCGCCGCCGCATCCCGCAGATCACCCGGCACCAGTTCCGGCCGGACATCGGCCAGCACAGGATGCACGGGGTCCTGGCGCACCAGCATACGAACCGAAAAGCCGGCCCGATGCAGGGCCGCCACGACGAAGCGGCCCAGGAAACCCGTGCCCCCCGTGATGGCGGCGACCTTCATGATCAGGCGGACAGGGTGGCGTTGGCGCCGAATTCACCCGCCAGCAGCATCTGCCGCGCCTTGGTGCGCGACAGCTTGCCGGACGAGGTCTGGGGCAGCGAATGGGTGGGCACCAGCACCACCTTCACCTCCAGCCCGTGGGCCGCGCGCAGCACACCCTGCACCTGAGCCGCGAGCGCGGCGCGCGCCTCTTCCTGCGTCGGGCGGCACTGGACCAGCACCACCACCTGCTCCCCGCCATCGCCATCGACGGAGAAGGCGACGACGTCACCGCTGCGCAAGGACTCGATGGAATGTTCGGCCGACCATTCCAGATCCTGCGGCCAGATATTGCGGCCATTGACCAGGATCAGATCCTTGGCCCGGCCCGTGATCACGATCTGGCCCCGGCACAGATAGCCCAGATCGCCCGTGTCCAGCCAGCCATCGGCCGACAGCACGGCGGCAGTTTCGTCCGGCCGGTTGAAATATTCGCGCATCAGCGACGGCCCGCGCACAAACAGGCGTCCCACCTGCTTTTCACCCAGCAGCATGCCATCGGCGTCCCGCACCTCGATGGCATGGCCGGGCAGGATGGGGCCGTTCAGGACAAATTCGCGCTGACGCTCCGTCTGCGGGCCGGGCGGAACGGCCACCGCCTCTCCCTCCAGCTTGTCCAGATCGATCCGGTCGGTGACCAGACCGTCACCCAGCGGCGCGAAGGAGAGGGCCAGGGCTGCCTCTGCCATGCCATAGGACGGAACGAGGGCGCCGGCGTTGAACCCGCGCGGGGCAAAGGCGTCGATGAATTTGCGCAGCACGCGCGGGCGGACCATGTCGCCGCCGATTCCCGCCCCGCGCCAGGTGGACAGGTCGATCCCCTCCGTCGATGCCGTCTCCGCGCGCCGTGCGGCCAGTTCGTAGCCAAAGCTGGGGCTGTAGGACAGGGTGCCGCCATTGCGGGTGATGATGTTCAGCCACAGCAGCGGCCGGCGGGCAAATTCACGCGTGGGCAGATAGTCGATGGAAACCTGACAGACCAGCGGGGTCAGCAGGAACCCGACCAGCCCCATATCGTGATACAGCGGCAGCCAGGAGACGCAGCGGTCGGCGGCGGTGATATGCAGGCCGTGATGGGTGATGGCGTGGGCGTTGGCCATCAACGCCTTCTGCGTCACCGCCACGCCCAGCGGGAAGCGCGTGCTGCCCGAGGAGAATTGCAGATAGCAGAGATCATCGGGGCCGACGGTGGGC
>NZ_JAGOGJ010000123.1 GCF_017996735.1 Niveispirillum sp. | reverse complement strand
GAGTACGATCCCGACACCATCGATGAAATCCCGATGCAATACGCCCTCAGCCGCATCGCAAACCGCAGAAACGCTGCCGCTAAACGCCTCAAAAACAAAAAAGACGCGGGGAACAGCTGACGCTTACGTCCAGTATTGCGCCGAACCGTTTGAGAATGATGGCAGCCCGGTCTCCACCATCGTTAAAGGTGTCAAACGGGCCATGGCCGGAGAATACAGCCGGGAACTCTCGGTGAAGGTCTTCACCGGGCAGTGCCGTCTGATCGAGCTTGGCTTCCGGCAGGGTGGTGCTCCCGGCTTGGGATTGCGCCGCATGCTGGTTGACCAGGCTGGCGAGTCGAAGGGCGAGCTTCTCCGCGGCCAGCAGAAAAGCATTCAGACCGATCGTGTCCTGCTGACGCGGGGACCGGATGCGGAGGTGGACATCGTTCGGCGCATCTATGGTGCCTTTGTTGAGAGACAGCAATCCGAGCGGCAGATTGCGGACGATCTCAATGCCGAGGGCATCCTGACCGACCTGGAGCGGGCCTGGACGCGCGGTACCGTTCATCAGGTGCTGATCAATGAGAAATATGTGGGGAACAATGTCTGGAACCGGATTTCCTTTAAACTGAAGAAAAAGCGGGTTCGTAATGGACCAGATATGTGGATCCGGGCCGAAAATGTCTTCCCGGCCATCGTGGATCGCCCGCTATTCGACGCTGCCCAGGCGATTATCCAGATGCGGTCAGTGCGCCTGACGGACAAGGAAATGCTCGGCGCGTTGGAGGACCTGTTCAGCCGCGAGGGGACTTTGTCCGGCCTCATCATCGACGAAGCCGAAGGCCTGCCATCCAGCAGCGCCTACCGGTCCCGTTTCGGCAGCCTGCTGCGGGTCTATGAGTTGATCGGTTACAGGCCGCGCCGTGACTATCGTTACATCGAAATCAACCGGGCTCTCCGGCAACTTCACCCCGGTATCGTGCAGAACGTCGTTGACGGGCTTGAGAGATGCGGCTGCGTGCTACGACATGATGACGACCTGATCATGGTCAATGGCGAATTCTCACTGTCCGTGGTGATCTCGCGCTGCCGCCGGATGCCATCCGGAAGTCTGCGCTGGTGGCTGCGCTTCGATACTGGCCTCCAGCCGGATATTACCGTGGCCGTCCGGATGGATGCGGCGAACCAGGTTCCCATGGATTTCTATCTGCTGCCCGGCATCGATATCGCCAGGATGAAGCTGAAACTGGCGGAAGATAACGGGCTGGCCCTGGACGCCTATCGGTTCGACACCCTTAAGGTGCTCTACGATCTGGCGGCTCCCGTTCATCTCATGGAGGCAGCCTGATGTCAGCGTCACGCCGGCAGCGTATGGAGATGATCCCCATCGGTGACATCCATATCCTGAACCCCCGTGCCCGGAACAAGCGGCAGCATCGGGAAATCGTCGACAGCATCGACAATGTGGGGCTGAAACGGCCGATTACTGTCCGGCTCAAACCGGGAAGCAATCCAGCCCGCTATGAGCTTGTCTGTGGCGAAGGGCGACTTGAAGCTCTTCGCATGCTGGGCGAAGCCATGATCCCCGCCATCGTTATCGAGGCGCCGGAGACAGAATGCCTGGTGATGAGCCTCGTCGAAAATATCGCGCGCCGCCAGCACCGTCCGATCGACCTGATGCAGGAGATCGGGAGCCTCCACAAGCGGGGCTATTCAGATGTAGAAATCGGCAAGAAGATCGGGGTGACCGCGAGCTGGGCCAATATGGTGGTAAAGCTGTTCGAGCGCGGCGAGGAGCGGCTCATCGCCGCCGTCGAAAGCGGACTGATCCCCATCGCTTTGGCGGTAGACATCGCCCGGGCCGATTCCAGCGAGGTTCAGAATGTCCTGATGGACGCCTACGCGGCGGGAAAGATCAAAGGTAAGAAACTCGCAGCGATCCGGCGGATGCTGGACCAGCGGATGAAGCGCAGCAAGGAGATGCCCGACAGCGGTTTGGGCCGGAAAAACGGATCCCGGAGGCTGACAGCTGCCGACCTGATGCGGGTGTATCAGCGGGAAGCCGAGAGGCAGCGGCTCTTGGTCAAGAAATCGGATTATGCGCAGGCAAAGCTGCTTTTCATCGTGGAAGCGCTGAAGGATTTGCGTGGGGATGAGGCTTTCACAACCCTGCTCCGGGCCGAGGGCCTGTCCACGATGCCCCGTGCCCTGGCGACGCGGATATCGGGTGAGGCGACACGATGAGCCGGCCGGACCGCAAGCCGGGCGGCGTGAAACTGTCCTTCGAGCAGGAGGGAGTTGTCGTCCTCCTCACGCAGATCATCCCGTTGAAGATCTTGCGCGCAGGCATGAAGGAAAGTCGGAAATACGCCCAGATCCTTGGATCGATCCGTGCAATCGGTCTGGTGGAAGCACCGGTAATAACACCGGATCCCAAGCATCCGGGATCATACTTCCTGCTCGACGGGCATTTGCGGATCGAAGCATTGAAGGATCTTGGCATCGCCGAAGTGGAGTGTCTGATTTCCACCGATGACGAGGCCTATACCTACAACAAGCGCATCAACAGGCTCGCGGCCGTGCAGGAACACAGGATGATCACGCACGCCGTTGAGAAGGGGGTTCCTGAAAATCTGATCGCTGAAGCCCTGGGACTTGATGTCGCGACAATCCGCCGTCGGTTCAGGCTGCTCAATGGCATCTGCCCCGACGTGATCAATCTGTTGAAGGACACGACCTGCCCCCAGGCCGTTTTCGACATTCTGAGGCGGATGGCACCGATCCGGCAGGTAGAAGCAGCTGAACTGATGATCGGACAGAATAACTTTTCCCTGATGTTCGCGCGGGCGCTTCTGGTCGCAACACCGGAAAAGCAGATCGTTGATCCCAGAAGGAGGAAAAAGCCGGAAGCTGTCGGCATTACCGCCGAGCAGATTGCCCGCATGGAGCGGGAACTCGCCAGTCTGCAGAACCAGGTGAAGTCGGTGGAAGAAAGTTACGGAATAGACAATCTCCACCTGACCGTCGCCAAAGGGTATGTCGCCAAGCTCCTGGGAAATGCCCGAATTGTCCGCTGGCTGGCACAGAACCGGCAGGAATATCTGTCGGAGTTTCAGACTGTTGCAGAGATTGAAGCCATTGGCGGTATGGACGCGTTAGCTCAATAGGCAAACCAGTCAGTTCGCATTCCAGTCGCCCGACGTCAGGCCTTTGCCTGTCGAGCCATCGACTTCCTCGACAATCTCCTGCCTCAGCGCCGGCCCCTTCGCCAACCGGCGGCCCAGCGCATCAAGGAACGCATCATACCGCTCGGCACCCTTCGCCCGTGCCGCGGTCTGCGCCGGTTCCGGCAGGGCTGGCGTGCTGTTGAGCCAGAAGCGCACGAACAGGGCCAGCGTCTCGATGCCGATACCGACATCGCGCTCGACCCGTTGATGCCGGCGATCCAATTGGTCCAGCCGCCGGATGACAGCCGCTTCCTGCCGTTCGGCGGCGTCGGGCGACAGGAAGGAGGCGATGGCTGCCTCGGCGACCAGGGACAGGGACTGGTTGCGGCGGGCCGCATAGTCCGACAGCGTGCGCATGATGGCGGGGTCGAGATAGACGGACAGGCGGGCTTTCATCCGGGCCTCACAGATCGATGCCGTCATTCGGGTCCAGCGCCGCCTGCCGCGCGGTTCGCCGCATGGTCCGGGCCAGGGCACGGGAACGGCTGCTGTCTGCGTCCGCTTCCTCGTCACCATCGTCGAACTCGTTCACCGGCGGGGCGGTTGCCGGAACAATGTCCTCGTGCGGCTCAAGCCCTGCCTCCCGGCGCAGGCCACCGGTTGCCGGGTCCTCGTCGTGCAAGTCACCGGTATGGCCGACGGCGCTTCCCGCCCCCGGTCGCTGGATCGGCGGCAAACCGCTCCAATCGTCAGGTCGCGCCGGCCCCTCATCCGCCCCCGTTGCTGGCGGCGGTAGGACGCGCGCCGCCAGGCGCCGGTCCTCGTAGTACCGGACCTTGGCGGCCCGGATGGGCGGCGCGCCGGACACCATGACGATCTCCTCGCCGGAAGGCAGTTGCATCACCTCGCCCGGCGTCAGCAGCGGCCGCGCCGTCTCCGACCGCGAAACCATCAGATGGCCCAGCCATGGCGACAGCCGGTGCCCGGCATAGTTCTTCATGGCCCGCATCTCGGTGGCGGTGCCCAGCGCGTCCGACACCCGCTTGGCCGTGCGCTCGTCATTGGTCGCGAAGCTGACCCGGACATGGCAATTGTCCAGGATCGAGTTGTTGGCGCCGTAGGCCTTCTCGATCTGGTTCAGGCTCTGGGCGATCAGGAAGGATTTCAGCCCGTAGCCGGCCATGAAGGCCAGCGCGCTCTCGAAGAAATCCAGCCGTCCCAGGGCCGGGAACTCATCCAGCATCAGCAGCAGCCGGTGCCGGCGGTCACGGTCATGCAGGTCCTCGGTCAGGCGGCGGCCGATCTGGTTCAGCATCAGCCGGACCAGCGGCTTGGTCCGGCTGATATCCGATGGCGGCACGACGAGATAGAGCGTGGTCGGCCGTTCGTTGGCCACCAGGTCGGCGATACGCCAGTCGCAGCGGCTGGTGACCCGGGCCACAACGGGATCGCGATAGAGGCCCAGGAAGGACATGGCGGTCGACAGCACGCCCGAGCGCTCATTGTCCGACTTGTTCAGCAGTTCCCGTGCCGCCGAGGCCACCACCGGGTGGGGCCGCCCGTCCAGATGCAGCGTGGTCATCATCGCCCGCAGGGTGGCCTCGATGGGGCGCCCCGGGTCGGACAGCAGGTTGGCGACGCCGGAAAGGGTGCGGTCAGGGCCGGTATAGAGCACATGCAGGATCGCGCCGACCAGCAGGCTGTGGCTGGTCTTCTCCCAATGGTTCCGGCGCTCCAGCGAACCTTCCGGATCGACCAGCACGTCGGCGACATTCTGCACGTCACGCACCTCCTGTACGCCGCGGCGGATCTCCAGCAGCGGGTTGTAGGCGGCACCGTCCGGGTCGGTGGGATCGAAGCGCAGCACCCGGCCGAAGCGGGCGCGCCAGCCGGCGGTGCGTTCCCAGTTCTCGCCCTTAATGTCATGGACAATGGCGCTTCCGGGCCAAGCCAGCAGCGTCGGCACCACCAGCCCCACACCCTTGCCGGAGCGGGTCGGCGCGAAGCACAGCACATGCTCTGGCCCATCATGGCGCAGATAGTCGGCCTCGAACCGCCCCAGCATGACGCCATCAGCACCCAGCAGTCCGGCCGCCGCGATCTCCGGCCGGGTGGCCCAGCGGGCGGAGCCGTAGGTCGCGACGTTCCGGGCCTCCCGCGCCCGCCAGACCGACAGGGCGATGGCCGTGCCGATGGCAAGGAACCCACCCGAGAGAGCGATCAGCGCCCCTTCCATGAAGATCCGCGGTGCATAAGCGTCGTACCAGTACCACCACCAGAAGAAGGCCGGCGGCAGATAGAGCGGCATGCCGGCCAGATCGGTCCAGGGCAAGCCGAGCTGCGGCTGGAAGCCCAGGCGCCATGCGGTCCATTGCGTGGCGCCCCAGATGCAGGCCAGCACCTCGGCAAGGACGAGCAGAATCTGGCCCCAGAGGATGCGGGTTCCCGACATGGCTCCTTGCTCCGACTGTGCCGGACAAGGGAAAGGCCTGGAGCGTGGCCATGCCAAGGGGTGTCGGCCGAGCATCGCACCCTGGCGAATGCCGGCGAAGGATTACCGCCTCAGCTGGGCAGCAGCCAGCCCCCGCCCTTGAGGATGAAGGGCCGCGTATCGACGGCGATGGGCCGGCCCAGGATGTCGCCCAGCAGTTGCACGCGGTCGCCGATACAGCTGAGGATCGTGCTGTAGGGTGGGGCGTGGTTGAAAGGCGCCTCGTCGCACAGGGCCCGGGCCTGGGCCAGGATGCGGCTGGCCATGGCGTGCGCGTCATCCAGGAAGGCCTTGCGGGCGGCGCGCCCCGGCGGCGCCAGACGGGCCAGATTGTCCGCCGTCAGCTCGGCCGCCCGGCGGGCGTCGCCATAGGCCATGGCGAAATCCTCCTTCAGGTCCGGATAGAGCCGGGTGCAGACGATGTCATAGGCCGGGGCCAGGATGGGGGCGCTCCCAGGCTGGTCATAGAGCAGGCTGGTGTTCTTGCCATGGGCATCGGCATTGCCGACCAGGAAATTGAACAGGGCCCGCCGCCGGAATTCCCGAAGGGCAAGGATGGGCGCCCGCACCGTCTGCAACAGCGCCAGGCAGTCGGCGAAGCCCGGCCCGATCCGGGCGCCGCTGTCATCGTCGAACTCGTATTTGCGTTCCGGCGGATAACCCAGGGCCTGGCAGACATCCTCCTGGTGCAACTCCGTGACCAGGGTCCCTTCCACGATCCGGTCATAGCGTTCGACCAGCAGGCATTCCCGGCCACCGAAGGCCACGATGCGGGCCGCCGCCACGTCCAGGCCGGCGCGGGCGGCCAGTGCCATGCAGAAGGCCTCGTTGCGGACGAGGTCATGATATTCCGGCCGATCCGACGACTTGACGATATGGGTGGAGGGCGAGCCGCCCAGGGGCCGATGGAACCGGCCCCCGAAGAGGGCGACAGCCGACTTCACCTGGGCGCCGGCCAGCGACAGCCGCACGCGCCGGTCGGCCGAGAAGTTGGGCGAGCCTTGCAGCTCCTCGCCCAGATTGGCCAGTTGTTCATCGCTGAACGGCTCATAGTCGCTGGGGATGGCCGGCGGCGATCCGGGCGGCAGCAGGCGAACGGCGCCGGCGCATTCACCGCCATAGGCCGCCAGCAGCCGGAATGTCTCATAGACCTGCAATCCCTTGCGCGCGGCGGCCTTGGTCAGTGCCGGCCCTTCCGGTAGCAGGCCCGCAAAGAACGGCCGGCAGGCGGCGTCATCATAGGGCTCCGGGCGCACCGGCAGCCGGTAGGACAAGGGTGGGGCATCCGGCCGGTAATGGAAGGCGAGCCTGCCTTGCGGGTCGGCGGACAGGGTGCCAACCGGCAGGGCTCCGAGATAGACGTGGAGGATTTCGGCTGTATCCGCCATCACCGCACCCTGCCCTGGAGGTCGATGCCCAGCGCCGCCAACAGTTGCAGCGCCTTGCCGATCTCGGCGGTTTCCTTGCCGTTCTCGATGCCGTTGACGAAGGCCAGGCTGAGACCGGTCAGCTCCGAAAGCTGCTTCTGGGTCAGGGCCAACTCCTTGCGCCGGCTGCGGATGAGCGCGCCGACCGCAGCGGTATTGTGCAACAGCACGTCTGTCTGGTTGCGCTTGAGCATGGCCATGACTCCAATATTCTGCGTACACAGAATATTGGACCGGCTTCGGCGGAACACAAGCAATAATTCTGCGTACGCAGAATATGTCCACTCTTTCGTGGGAGCGCACCTATTTATTCTGCGTACGCTGAATAAATAGGTGGATACGCCTGGATCATATCCCCAGGCCCCGCTTGCGTCCGAGGGCCCAGTCCACCCCGCCGTCGGTGCGGACGATGCCGGTAACATGGCGGCTGAGCTGCTTCTCCAGCGACGGCACCCACGGCACCAGGCTGAAGCCCAGCCCGTCATCGATCATGGCAAAGCGGCCGGAGGCGAGGTCCAGCCGCTGGCGGTAGATGCCGGCCAAACCGTCACCGACAATGGGTTCGGACCGGGACAGGCCGGTCCCGGCGGCGAGGCGGGCGCCAGTGCGTTCCAGGTCCTGCCGGCGCAACCTGTCCAGCAGGCCGCGCGCATAGAGGACCCGGTCGCCCTCCCGTCGCGCCAGTCCCGCAGCCAGCAGATGGTCGGTACGGGCCGCCAGTGCGTTCTTAACCTCCGCCCCGAAGCCGCCACTGCCCAGGGCCGGCGGATCGCGAGCCAGCAGCTGCCGGTCAAGCCAGGTGGCGCCGTCGGCCGTCACCTGCCCGGCAATGTCCAGGTCAGACCGCACGGACAGAGTCACGCGCCGCCGGCCCTGGCCATCCTCATAGCGGCGCAGCTCGACGATGGAGCCGGCCGGGCTGTCACCGGCGGCGTCCAGGTCGGCCAGGCGGACATGGTGGGTGCGACCGTCGACACCGTCGATGACGGCGAAGGCCGACCCGCGCAGTTCGTCGTCCAACCCGCGCGCCACCAGCCGGCCGATGACGGGATCGGCCAGGGCCTCGCCCGCCAGCACATAGCTGGCTGCCGCCCGCTCGATGCCGCCAGCAGCCAGTCCCTGATGGATGCGCTTGATGATGTCGCCGCGCTCGCCCAGTTCGCGCAGGGTCGCCTCGGCCGTGGGCGACAGAGTCCATTGCCCCTGTGCTAATTGCCGGGCCAGCCCCAGCCCTTCCAGCTTGCGCAGCCGGCCGATCTTCAGGGGCAGGAAGTCATCGGGCCTCTCGCCCGGCACGGGTGCCGTGTCGATGACGCCCTGGCTGTCCATCTGCCGGGCCAGCGCCCGGTCCAGCCGGGTCCAGCGCTCGGCCTCGACCTGCCGTTCCAGGGTCTGGCGGATATCCAGGTCGGTGCACGGCCCCAGTTCCTGCGTCACCAGGTCCTGGGCGCGGGCGCGCAGGCCGGTGGCAATATAGTCGCGGGCGATGATCAGGTCGCGGCCATCATCGCCTTTGCCCCGGACCAGGATGTGCAGATGCGGATGGGCCGTATTCCAATGGTCGACGGCTACCCAGTCCAGCCGCGTGCCCAGGTCGGCCTGCATCTGCTCCATCAACTCACGCCCGAAGCGGCGCAGGTCCGCCAGGTCGGCGGCATCGTCGGGCGAGACGATGAAGCGGAAATGGTGCCGGTCCTCCTCGCAGCGCCGGGCGAAGGCGGCATGGTCGGCCGCGTCGGTATCGGCCCCGAACATCCTGGCCTTCTCCCCGTCGCGGGTGACGCCCTCCCGGCGCAGATAGGAGAGATGGGTGGCAAGGCTGGCGCCCCTGGCCGCCATGCGCACCACCCGCGCCTTGACCACGACCTCGCGCGAGCGGGTGGAGAGCAGATGGTTGGCGCGGATGCTGGCGCTGCGGCCCCGCCCGAAGCGGCTGGCGCGCGGTGCCGTGACGCGGCCGCGCGTGACCTGGCCGCCGGCCCTCTGCGCCGCCGCCAGAGCCTGGGCCACGAAGGGCCGGGCCCGCTGCTCGCCCCGCGAGCGGATGCGGCCGGGCCGGAGCTGGAAATCCTCGTCGTGCGCCATGGGACCTCCCGCGAGGTGTAAGAAAGGGCGGAAATCCGCCCGTTGTCCGGGGCCGGCACGGTGCCGGATCGACGCGCACCGTGCAGAAACCAGACTTAACCCCTTGAAAAACAACCACCCGACCGCGCGGCACCTCGCCGCCTTTTATCCTGCCATCAGGTTCGGGGTGCCGGATTTCCCCTGGCCCATTCAGGCTGCGATTGATCCCGATGGCAACCGGACCCTGGGGGTATTATCGAAAATGTTCAATCTGGCCGAGGTCTGGGGGCTGCGGCCGGATGGCAGCAATCCGTGCCTGCATGTAAAGAAGTATCGTGAGGAGAAGCGCGAACGGTTCCTGGGTGCCGATGAATATGCCTCCCTGGGCCGGACATTGGCCGAGGTCGAGACGGATGGATCGGAACCCCCAGCCGTAACCGCCGCCGTCCGATTGCTGATGCTGACGGATTGCCGCCTGGGCGAAGTCATGACCTTGAAATGGTCCTATGTGGATTGGCAGGCGCGGGCATTGCGTTTACCGGATTCCAAAACGGGTGCGAAGGTTGTGCATTTCGGGGAAGCCGTGGCCGCCGTCCTGCGGTCAATCCCCCGGCTGACGGACAATCCCTGGGTCATCACCGGCACGAAGGAAGGTTCCCGGCTGACCGACTTGCAGCCGCCCTGGCGCCGCATCCGCAAGAAGGCCGGGCTGGATGATGTCCGCATCCATGACCTGCGGCACTCGTTCGCCAGCGGCGCCCTGTTCCTGGGAGAAGGGCTGCCGATGATCGGGAAGCTTCTCGGACATACCCAGGTACAGACCACGGCTCGCTACGCCCATCTGGCCGCCGATCCCGTCAAGAATGCCATGGAGAAGGTCTCGGATTTTATTGCCAAGCAGGCGACGATCAGTACAAAGCGGCGGCGCAATCACAAATACACGGTCCAGCCCTTGGGATCCTGGGCAAGCGCGAAATCAGCACCGTAGAGGTAGGGCGCCCCCTCCCCTTTCGTCCTTCATAACTGCTTCTGCATCTCAGGCGGGGGCTATGGGGGTATTATGGTCAGGATGACAGCGCTACACCCAGCTGATCGACAAGACGTGCCCGGACAGTCTTGGCAAGTTTGTCCAGGTTCAACTGCTTCCATCGCACGGCTGGCAGGTTCGCAGCTTCGGGAAGCCCGACGAGGCTCCAATCCGGCGCACCGCGCTTGAACCGTAACAGGAAATCTCGATGCGCGGCCGGCATCCCGCCGATGATCGTAGCAATCAGCGCCTCCCGCGCCGCCGCCAAGTCCTCAAGAGCGACGGGCTCCGTCGTCATGCCCTCGAAACCCTGCGCGAACTCCTGGGCCAGGTCCTTGCGACGGGGTGCCACCAGTTCAAATATCAGCCGGTCATGGCTGACCAGATAGACGATAAAGGCGCGGCGCAGTTCATCATGGATGCCCTCGTTGGCCAGCAGGTCCTTGATGTCGAACAAATCCCGCGGATGTTGCCGATCGAGTGCCGCCACGATCTTTCCGGCATAGAGATCGGCGAACGAGACGACCTGCATTTCGGCAAAGCCGAACGCCTCCTCCGCCGCAGCCGACACGGAGCGCAATTCCGGGGCGAAGACGCAGCCGCGCAGGACGGGCGTCACCTCGATCTTGATCTGGGCGTCCCCTCGCTGCACGGTCAGCTTCGTGACAACCAGCTCGCGCGCGTTCAGGACTTCGGTGACGTGCGCACCGCGCAGTCCCTTGCGGATGGCAGCGGCGATCCGCCTCATGCCGGCATCGATCGCAGACAGGGATTCAGGACGCCCGGCCACCGGCAGGTAGGTCAGGTCGATGTCGACTGACAAGCGGGGCATGTCGCGGACGAACAGGTTGATCGCCGTGCCGCCCTTCAGCGCGAAATCCTCTTCCGCCGCGACGAACGGCATCACGGCGATCAGGAGTGCGACCTGCGCCCGGTAGCGATCAGACAGGGGCACCAAGATCCTCCGGCACGGTTATCAGATATTTCGGATCAAGCCGGCCACCCTTGACCAGCATGCGCTTGCCGCTGCCGAGTGATATACGGTCGCGGTCGATCCGGCTGAGCCAGCGATGGCCATGTCGTTCGGCAAACCAGAAGAACAGCCGCTTGGCCTTCACGCTGCGGCAATCTTCCAGCAGCTTCTGGAGACGGGTTGGGCTGAGCGTGCGCAGCCCCTCCGCGATCACATCGACATTGTGGAATGTCTCGCGTTTCGGCAGTTCATCCAGCATTTCTAGAAAGGCCCGTTCAGGTGTGGAAACCAGCAGAGGCCATTGCGCGTTCATGGATAGCGGGCGCACATGATCCCCGGTTCGCTCATCGTCATCGCCACCTGCCAAGCAGAGCGGACACTCCGCAGCAGTCGCTGCACTGAACAGGGTCTGGGCCTTGTGGAAGATGAAGCGCTCCTTGAAAGGCAGTTTCGCAAGCCAGCCTGGAGGGGGTTCGTCACCATAGAGGTGGATGCTCGCCGGCCCGCTGGCGGAGACGTAGTGACCAAACCCTTGCAGTTCAAGCGCGGTCCGGCCGCCCACGATCAATGGATATTTCATCAGTGCTTGCAACGAGATGACGGCTCTTTCCCAGGTCAGCTCGCCAAGTGGTCGCTTGTAGGTCCCACGAACCGGCTGCACCAGCCAGCCGGCTGCGACATACTGGCTGCGGAGGCTGGTCGAATAGCTATGCCGCTCCATCCAGGCTGCATCCACCAGCAGCCCGTCAGGAAGCGTCCGTTCCAAGAAGTTTAGCTTTCCAACATTTTGCTCAGTCATACTTGGTAAAATAGCATGTTTTCGAACCAGGTCACAAGGTTTGAAATTTTCTCAATTTACAGAGCGCCACTTAGTGATTTTCATCTATCGTAAACTCACAACGCTGCCATGGGGTGACGCGGCTTGATCCATCCAAGGCCGCACGTCGATTGCATGGATAGATTGCCTACGCTACCTACGATCCGAAATTCCATCCTTCGAGTTGAAGTATATAGTCGTTTCTGACGCATGACCGAGGTATGGTCCACTGCGTTGCGTTCGGTGGTCAAGAACCTATGCTTTTTGAGCATAATGGTCGGGGGGAAGCGGCTTGTCAGAACCGGCATATACAGCGGCTTGGGTAAAGTTTCTGCGGAACTACGGACCGATTCCAACAAACGACAACATGTATGACGAGTCGATTCAACGCGCACTGAAACGGCACAAGATCAAACCGATCGTCTTATCCGCGCAGTTCCTGGACACGTTGCTATCCTCCTTCCGCAGTGAGCGACCCATTTCCCAGATAATCACAGGGACTGCAGGCGATGGAAAAACCTATCATTGCAGGGAAGTGTGGAAAGGGCTCGGTGGAGACGAAGCAACCTGGAATCGGGGGGCCAAGATCCAAAACATAATGGTGGGCACCCGCACGCTCGTCATCGTCAAAGACCTTAGCGAACTAAAGGATGACGAAAGCGCCGAGTTGATCGAGGCGGTCGCCCGTGACGTCGTCGATCCCGACGCTTCCAGGGTTTATTTGCTGGCCGCCAACCACGGGCAGTTGCTCGAAAAGCTTAAGACCGCGCCAGACACAAGTAATGTCAGACGCCTCGCACGCGTAGTCGAGGACCTGCTTGTGACGGGCACCAGTGATGATGAGGGCGTCTTCCTCAGCCTAAGCGACCTGAGTCGCGCACCCGCGGCTCACATGACCGTTGAGATCATCGACGCGATCACTAGGCATGAGGGATGGGCGGGATGTGACGGTTGTCCTGCGGCAAGTGAGGGCGGCGTCTGTCCCATACTCGAGAATCGGCGGCGCCTGATCGGTGACGGCGCAGAGGACCCGTTTCGCCGCCGCCTTACGGCGCTAATCGAGCTCAGTGAGCGCAATGGCGGGCATTTTCCGGTGCGCCAACTGCTCGCGCTGATTTCCAATAGCCTCCTCGGTCATCCAGAGGCGCGGGACGGGCTCATGTCTTGCAATGAGGTGCCGGCCATCCAAAAGAGCGGCCGCAGCGACCAAGCAAGCGTCTATCGAAACATATTCGGGGAAAATCTGAAGCCCAGTAGGGCCGAAAAGACTGAGTTGTTCAAGAAACTCAATATGTTCGGTATCGGCTCAGAAACAAGCAATCGGGTCGACAACCTGCTCGTCTATGGTGCGGATGATCCGGCCTACAAGGAGGCCTACGAGCAACTAGTGCTGTGCGACCCGATGTACGGCGCGACACCTTTCTACACCCAAGTTCAGCGCGCCTATCTAGAAGGCGGCGAGGGCGCCGACCGCGTGCAGTTCCTGACCGCGCTGAAGTCCCAAAGGCAGCGGTTGTTCTTCACGATGCCGGAAGATCAGGTCGGCGCCTACGACCTTTGGGACCTGACCGTTTTTCGCTATGCTGGCCTTTACCTCGACGTGGCAGCCAAGCTTCGGGCGGCACAGCCGCTCCCGCGTGGTGCTCTCGCGATGATCGTCAGGGGTCTCAACCGGGTCTTCACCGGCATGCTGGTTCAGAACCAAGACGAACTCGTCCTCGCCACCTCGGGAAGCTATTCGCAGTCCAAGCGCAGCCCACTACTTGATGAGTTGATATCGGTGCCGCGCCATGGCGGGGAGGATGTCACTCTCGTCCTAAATCCGAAGGGCGGTTTTGATATCGCGGTGCGTCTGTATCGCTCGACGACGACTGTGCCGGTCAGCCTCGAGCTGTCACCCACTAGGTTCGAGTTTTTGGGCCGCGTCGCGGAAGGTGCCCTGCCTAGCAGCTTCTCCCTTGAGTGCCACGAAGATCTGCTGGCGTTCAAAGCGCGCCTATTGCGAGAGACTGAAAATCGTCGTCGGATGGACGGCGATGAACAGGGCGCCGCAGGCGAGTTGGTTTTGCGCTTTATCGAATTGAACAATGACGGCCGCGCGACTCCGCGGCGCGTAATGGTGAGGGCGTGACAATGGAGATTCTCGACCGTCCCGCCCAATTTGAAGACCGGAACGGGCCGACGATGTGGGTCGACGAGGCTATCTGGGGCCATCGTCTTCACGACGAGCAGTCGCCTTGGCTGGGCTCCAAGGTGGCCGCCTTATTCGCCTCGGTGACACGCTGGGTCGGGGGGCGATTGTCGGGTGTCACAACAGTCGGCGCGGATGGCAATGGCTGCAACTGACCGGGCAACGGCAAAGGAACGGGCTTCTCAACGATTTGGACAGGCATGGAAGCCTCGGGTTCAACCGCCGCAGCCTGGAAATCGCTGCTGTCATAGGCAATGACGGGCGGTTTCTTGGGTTGGCCCGCGCAGGCGGAGAGTATCCCGGCCATCAGGACCGGCAGGATCAGCTTGGTCATGGCGTGTTCCTCGGGGATGGTTGGGCATCGAACTCCCGCGACCAGTCGATGGCGGTGATGGTGACGCCCAAGGGATTGCGGGCCAGGGCTTCCGGCGTGCTGGGGGGCCGCAGGTTGACAGTCAGGATCGAAGTCCAGCGGTCAGTGCGGACCAGGCTGCCGCGCTCAAAATGCTGCTCGGTCCATTTGACCTGGAAAGATTGGTCGGAGGCGCGAACGATGCTGGTCACTTGCACCGTGACGCTGTTGGTGCCAATCCGGCTGAAGGGATCGTTGAGCTTGGCATGTTCGTTGAGGAAGAGGGCGGCACGGTCGGCCACGAAATTATAGGCCGACAGCCAGTTCTGCCGCACCAGCACGGGATCGGTGGAGAGCGACCGCACATTGCTGATGAAAAGCCCCAGGTAATAGGCGACCTGGACATCGGTGGGCTGATAAGCGCTGGTTGCCGGTGCCACGGCACGGGCCTCGCCCAGCCGATCGATCTCCACCACATAGGGGATGATGCGGCTTTGGCCCGATTGCCAGGCGACGATGCCCGCCAGCCCGATGCCCAGCCCCAGACTGCCGAAAGCCATCAGCCGCCAGTTCCGGGCCTGAACACGGGCGCTGCCAATCCGTTCATCCCAGAGCTGGGCAGCCTTCTGGTAGGGCGTCACGGGGTCCGGCGTGGTGCCGTAACGTTGCAGGGTGCGTTTGAACATGGTCAATCATCCTTCTGATCGAGGGACGGAGCAGCACTGCCGCCCGACCGGTCCCCATCCTTGATGGCTTGTTCGGTGCTATGGCGACGGGCGCGTGCGGCCTGTTCCGCCCGCAGCTTGCGAGCCCATGCGGGGGCGTTGTCGGAGGAGGCTGGCGATGCGGCACCTGCTCCCTCCCCGTCCGTCTCAGGCGTGGGGTTCGTGGACTGGCGACCGGACTGATAGGCGTCGCGCAGCGGTTCGGTCATGCGGTGGCCGGCATCCTTGGCCTTGCGCACGGTGGCCTCTCCGGCGGTACGGACCACACCGCCCATGCCCGACTGTCCAGCGGCCTGGGCGGATTGATAGGCTCCTGTGGCAGCACCGCCCAAGCTGGCCCCCGCACGCATGGCGGAGAGACCGGCACCACCGGCCAGTCGGGCACCGGCGACAGCGGCACCACCCGCCAGCAAAACCGTTCCGGCGGCTGCCCCAGCGGTCCCAAGTGCAGCACCCGCCCCCAGCTGTGGTGCGCCGGACACCAGCCCAGCGGCGATGCCGGGACCGAAGATGCCAAGCCCCAGCAGCGCCAGGGATGCCAGCACCATCGTCATGGCATCCTCAATCGACGGCGTCCTGCCCGATAGCGCCTCGGTGAATTCCCGGAAAAAGCTGGAGCCGATACCAACAATCACGGCAAGGACCATTATCTTGATGCCGGAGGAAATGACATGGCCCAGCACCCGCTCGGCCAGGAAGGCCGTCTTGCTCCATAGAGCAAAGGGAACCAGCACAAACCCGGCCAGCGAGGTGAGCTTGAATTCCACCAGGGTGATAAAGAGCTGAACCGCCAGGATAAAAAACGCGATCACTACAAAGAACCAGGCCAACACCAGAATGGTGAGATGCAGCGCGTTTCCAAAAATCTTCGGAAACCCGATCATGGTCTCCGCCTGCTTGAGCAGCGGATGGGCCGCCTCAAACCCTACGGCGGCTAGTTGCCCCGGATGCAGCAGGTCGCTAGCCGACAGCCCGGAGTTCCCCGCCCGCAACCCAAGCTGCGCAAAGGAGCTGTAAACAGCCTCCGACAGGGCCTGGAAATTGCCCAGAACCAGCGCAAAGAAGCCGACATAGAGCACCTTGCGGATCAGGCGCGGCATCACGTCGTGATGGCCGTCCATGGCCCAGAACAATCCCGCCAGCACCATGTCGATGGTGATCAGGGTCGCTGTCAGATAGGCGACATCGCCCGACAGCAGCCCGAAGCCGCTGTCGATGTAGCGGATGAAGGTTTCCGTAAAACGGTCGATGATACCGAGGTCGCCCATGATGGTTCCCCTCAGCGGGTGTAAGCGCGACCATCGCCCAGGAACTGCCGGGTGCGTTCCCGCGCCATAGCATTGGCCTCGGCAATGGCGGCCTGGGTTTCGGCATCGGCGCGGTACTGAGCGGCCATCAGGCTTTGCAGCTGCATCTGCTGCTTGATGGACAGGGCCAAAAGCTGGTTGCCCGCCTGCTGGGCCTGCAAGCTGCCGTCGGCCCCCTGGCTGCGATTGACCAGATCGGCCAGCAAGGGCGCATCGGCCTGGATCGCCGTGACGATGCCCGACTGAACCCGCATGGTCTGCTGATAGGCGGCCCTGGCGCTGCGCCACTGAATGTCGGCCTGCTGGTCCAGGCTGGCGGCATCGGCATCGCGGTAAGTACCGGGATAGGTACGCTGCCATCTGCCCCAGCGTGTGGTGGCGGCCGCCCATGGCCAGGGTGACGGCTCGGGCGGAATTGCCCTTGTCGAAGATATAGACCTGGGCACCGGGATAGCGGCGGAACTGCAAGGCCATCAGAGCCAGCAGCACCGATTTGCCCGCCCCGGTCGGTCCCACAACCAGCATATGCCCGACATCGCCGACATGGGTGGAAAAGCGGAACGGGGTGGCCCCGCTGGTCTCCGCCTGGAACAGCGGCGGACCATTCAGATGCCCATTGCGAGCGGGCCCTGCCCAGGTTGCCGACAGCGGCATCAGATGGACAAGGTTCAGACTGTGAACCAGCGGTTGGCGGACATTGGCATAGACATGGCCGGGCAGACTGCCCAACCAGGCCTCTACGGCATTGATCCGCTCGGGGATGACAGTAAAACCCAGCCCCGTCAGCACCCGTTCGACAGCGGCCAGTTTATCGTCCGCGGCCTGCGGGTCATTGTCCCAAACGGTGACGGTGTTGGTCAGGTGGCGCCACTCACGCATCGATTGCGCTCCATACGGCGCAACAGGATTCAACGCCAGTGATCCTCTTCGTCGGCCAGGTGGGACGCGACCAGATCGGCCGGGAAGCGTTCCAGGAGATGGATTACCACAAGCTCTTCACCGGAACGGCAAAGTGGGTGACCGAGGTCGTCGATCCCGGCCGGCTGCCCGAGTTGATCGGGCGGGCCTTCCATACCGCCGTCAACGGACGCCCAGGCCCGGTTGTCGTCTCGCTGCCGGAAGACATGCAGAACGAGTTCTGCGCGGTGCCGACCCCGGCGCATTATCAGCTCGCCGGCGCCGCGCCGACGGCCCAGGCTCTCGATGCCTTGCGCAAGATGCTCGCCGTGGCCGAGCGGCCGCTGCTGATCCTGGGCGGCGGCGGCTGGTCGAGCCAGGCCGTGGCCGGGATCAAGGCTTTCGCCGAAGCTGCCTCATTGCCGGTCGCCACCGGTTTCCGCCGCCAGGACCTGTTCGACAATACCCATCCCCACTATGTCGGCGATCTTGGCATCGCCACTAATCCGGCCCTGATCGAGATGGTCCGTAACGCGGACCTGCTGCTGGCGGTGGGCGAGCGGCTGGGCGACATCACCTCGCTCGGCTATACGCTGCTCAATCTGCCGCGCACCTGCCAGAAGCTTGTCCAGGTCAATGCCGGTGCGGAAACACTCGGATCGCTCTATGAGGGCGACCTGCTGATCAATGCGACGATGCGCGATTTCGCCCAGGCGGTCGCCGGCGAAGCCATCCCGGCTCCGGCAGGGCGGTCGGAATGGGTGGCCACAGGACGCCGCAGTTACGAGCTTTTCTCCATTCCGCCCAAAAGCCATCCGAAGATCGATGTCGCATCGATCATCAGCGCGCTCAGCGAACGGCTGCCCGCCAATGCCGTCATCAGCAACGGCGCCGGCCTCTATACCGCCTTCGTGCACCGGTTCTACCAGTTCCGCGACTATGGCAGCCAATTGGCCCCCACGAGCGGCGCCATGGGCTACGGGCTTCCGGCGGCGATCGCGGCCAAGGTCGTGTTCCCGTACCGGCCGGCCGTCTGCTTCGCCGGGGACGGCTGCTTCATGATGGCGTCGCAGGAACTGGCGACAGCCGTCATGCATGAACTTCCCATCATCGTGATCGTCATCGACAATTCGTCCTATGGGTCGATCCGCCATCACCAGGAAAAATATTTCCCTGGCCGCGTGACCGCGACCGATCTGGTCCGCCCTGATTTCGTGG
>NZ_JAGOGJ010000247.1 GCF_017996735.1 Niveispirillum sp. | reverse complement strand
GGAGCGGCTGCGCGATCATTTCGGCTTCCCCGGCATGCGGGTGCTGCCCTTCGAATGGGGCGACCATTTTGAACCCTGGCATTACGATCCCAACCGCTATGCCGCGCATTCCGTGTTCTATACGGGTACGCACGACAATGACACAATCCTGGGCTGGGTCGCGTCGCGCGGCGGGCTGGACGGGGAGCTGGGGCACTGCATCCGTTCCTATCTGAATACGGACGGGCGGGAACTGCACTGGGACTTCATCCGCTTTGCCCTGGGCGTGAATTCCGAACTGGTCATCACGCCGGTGCAGGATGTGCTGGGCCTGGGCACCGAGGGCCGGATGAACGTCCCCGGCCTGCCCGACGGCAACTGGGGCTGGCGCCTGAAGGATGGTCAGTGGCGCGAGGAACATAGCGACCGGCTGCGCGACCTGACGGCGGCGGCGGGGCGGCTGGGATAGGGGCGGGGGAGCAGGGCGTTCCCTCACCCTCCCGTTGGCTGACGCCAACGGGCCCCTCCCTCTCCCACTATCATGGGCGAGGGGTGGATTTTTTGCCTTATGTTCTGCCCCTCGCCCACGATAGTGGGAGGGTGAGGGCCTGTCCGCCCCTCAATATCCCGGCGGCCGCTTGGCGGTGACCACCTTCTTGGGCAGGGTGAATTCGCCCTTCTGGCGGGCATAGGCGACGGCGATGCGGGCGCCGATGGTGGCATTGTTCAGCAGCAGGGCACGGTTGGCGGCCAGGCTGGCGCCACCGGTCAGTTCCTGCATGCGTTGCAGGAGGAAGGGCGTCAGGGCCTTGCCGCGCACGCCCTGCGCTTCGGCCTCGCCCACCGCCTGGGCGATGGCGGCTTCCACGGCTTCGGCGTCCAGGGCGGCATCGTCGGGGATCGGCACGCCGATGACCACGCCGCCACCCAGACCCAGTTGCCATTTGGCGCGCAGCACCCGCGCCACCTCGTCCGCCGTATCGCAGCGGCCGTCGACAGGCAGCGGCAACGTGGCGGTATAGAAGGCGGGGAACCGGTCGGTGCCATAACCGATGACCGGCACGCCCTTGGTTTCCAGATATTCCAGGGTGCGCGGCAGGTCCAGGATGGCCTTGGCCCCGGCGCAGACGACGGCAACATCGGTGGCGGCCAGTTCCTCCAGATCGGCGGAAATGTCCAGCGTGGTTTCCACCCCGCGATGCACGCCGCCGATGCCGCCCGTGGCGAAAACCGAAATGCCGGCCAGGGCGGCGCCGATCATGGTGGCGGCGACCGTCGTGGCGCCATCGGCCGCCTGGGCCAGGGCAACGGGCAGATCGCGGCGGCTGACCTTGCGCACACCCGGCTGGGCCAGGCGCTCGATATCATCGGCATCCAGGCCGACACGAATGCGGCCATCCAGAACGGCGATGGTGGCGGGCACGGCCCCTTCGGCGCGGATGGCGGCTTCCAGGGCGTTCGCCGTCTCCACATTCGCCGGATAGGGCAGACCATGGCTGATCACGGTCGATTCCAGGGCCACGACGGCCTTACCGGCCTTCAGCGCTGCCGATACTTCGGGATGGATGGAGAGGAAGTCCTGCATGGGTCCGGCCCTTGGATTTCAAGTCGCGGCGGAGAATGCAACGCCGGCCCCGTCGCATGCAACGCCGCCCGCTGGTGGGGCCGCCATGCGCCCACCACCGAGGTTCTGGCGGCATGCGAACGAGCGTGCTAAAACCAACCCATCACAAATAACCGCGCGTGCCACCGCGTCCAATGCGCCACCTGGAGGAATGATCGAAGATGCCCATGCCCAGCCAGTTCAAGGGAAAGCTGTCGCTGCCCGTCATCGCCTCCCCCATGTTCATCGTCTCCTATCCCGAACTGGTGCTGGCCGAATGCAAGGCCGGCATCGTCGGCACCTTTCCCAGTCTGAATGCGCGCCAGGCAGAAACGCTGGATGAATGGCTGACTAAGATCACGGGCGAACTGGCCGATTATGCCGCCGCCAATCCGGACAAGCCGGTGGCGCCGTTCGGCGTGAACCTGATCGTGCACCGGTCCAACACCCGCCTGCACGGCGATGTGGAATTGATGGTGAAGCATAAGGTGCCGCTGATCATCACGTCGGTCGGCGCGCCCGTGGGCATCGTCGAGGCGGTGCATTCCTATGGCGGACTGGTCTTCCACGACGTCACCAATATCCGCCACGCCAAAAAGGCGATCGAGGTGGGCGTGGATGGGCTGATCCTGGTGGCGGCCGGGGCCGGTGGTCATGCCGGCACCATGTCGCCCTTTGCCCTGCTGTCGGAAGTGCGGGAATTCTTCGATGGCCCGGTGGTGCTGGCCGGCGCCATGTCGTCGGGCGCGCAGGTGCGGGCCGCAGAGGTGCTGGGTGCCGACTTCGCCTATATCGGCACCCGCTTCATCGCGACGGCGGAAGGCAATGCGCCCGACGCCTATAAGCAGATGATCATCGACCATACGGGTGCTGACATTGTCTATACGCCGATGTTCAGCGGCATCCCCGGCAATTACCTGGGGCCCAGCGTCGCCGCCAACGGTATCGACGTGAACGCCATTTCCGGCGGCAAGGCCGATCCCAACCTGTCGATCGAGGATTGGTCGAAGAAGAAGGCCTGGAAGGATATCTGGTCCGCCGGCCAGGGCATCGGCACCATCCATGACGCCCCGCCCGTGGCCGAACTGGTGGCCCGCATGAAGGAGGAATACCGCGCTGCCGCCGCCGTGCCGGCCGCGTTCGTGTGACCCTTCCGGGGGTGGGGGCGGTCCAGCCTGGACGTTCAGGAAAAAGCCCGCCACAGTCGGGTGTCGTTTTTCCCGCACTGACAGGCCCCATGACCGCGCCCGCCCCCCTTGACCCCGTCCGGCTGCTCTCCTCCGTCGGGCACGACCTGCGCCAGCCATTCCAGGCCATGCGCCTGTTCCTGAACCTGCTGCAGATGAAACTGGCCGATCCCAAGCAGGTTGAACTGGCCGACCGGCTGGAACAAGCGCTGGAGATCGGGGCGGCGCAGATGGATCAGGTGCTGACCCTGGCGGCCCTTGCCGCCGGATCGGCGCGGGTGAGACTGGAACAGGTGCCGCTGGCGCCGCTGCTGTCCCGCGTGACGGGTGAACTGTCGGACAAGGCCGCCGATGCCGGCATGGAGATCAGACTGGTTCCCTCCACCCTGGTGGTGGACAGCGACCCGGTCATGCTGGATCGTGTGCTGCGGGCCCTGATCGAGAATGCCATCGCCCATGCCGCGCCCGGCCGCCGCATCCTGGTGGGGGTCCGGCGCGCGGGGGGGCCGGCGCTGATTGTCGCCGATGACGGGCCGGGCATTGATCCCGCCCATCGCGACGGGGTGATGGAGGCCGGCGGACGGGTGGAAAAGGGCGGCACGGGCCGGCGCGGGCTGGGCCTGGGCCTGACCTTGTGCCAGCACATCGCCCACCGTCTGGATCACGGTTTCGCGCTGGGCGGCCGGTCGGGGCTGACGGCGACGCTGCGCTTCGGCGGGGTGTGATCGGGGCGTCAGTACCGCCCCAGATCGAAACCGACCAGCGGCTTCACCGCCGGCGTGGCGTAGGTTTTTTTGCTGTGGCGCAGGCCCACGCGGGCCAGACCGGCGGCGACCATCACGGTCGTCGGGATCGGGTCGATGACGGGGATGTCATAGCCGGCCGCCAGCAGGCGGTCGGTGATGCGGCCGGCGCAGCCTAAGAAGCCCGTGCAGCCCAGAATGATGGCGTCGGCATGCTGGTGCCTTACGGCATGCAGTGCCCTGTCGGCCAGCGCTTCCTGCACCTCCTCCAGCCGGGCGGCCAGTTCCAGCACGGGAATGTCCACCACCTCCACCGAGGCCAGCTTTTCCGCCACGCCATAGACCTTGGCCAGATTGCCCAGCAGGGGCCGCACACTTTCCAGCACCGTCACCACGCTGAACCGGTGTCCCAGCATGGCGGCCACATGCATGCTGGTCTCTGACGGACCGAAGACGGGAACCTTCACCAGTTCTCGGGCGGGTTTCAGGCCGGGATCGCCCATGCAATCGATGATGATGGCGTCCACACCGTCCCGTTCAGCCGCCAGCGCCTTGGCCAGCGTGCCGGGCACGGAAAGCGCCTCGTCGAACTCACTCTCGATCGAGGGCGGACCGATATCGATCAGGCTATGGCTGAAACCCAGATCGGCGCTTTCCAGATGCGCGATTTCGGCCAGATCGCGCAGACCGCGCGTGGTGACCGGCGTGATCAGGCGGATGTCGAGCTTGCGTGCCATGGCGGCCCCCTGTCATTGGCGGAAGGCCCGATGATCGGGCGGGCAGGGGGCGCATGCAACCGGTCGCGGGGGGTAACGGCCCTTTCCTACCCGCCTGTTTGCCGCACCCTACCCCAGGCGGGCATGGCGGGGGCGACGGGGCGCGGCAATGATGCTATGTGCGGAGATCGACAGCGCCGGAACCGTCGAGGCCCATGGACCCGATCCACGATATCCATCTCGCCGCCAAGCTGACGCCGCCGCGCCAGATGGTGGCCCTGGTGGAAAGGCCGGAACTGGCGCCTGTGGCGGCCGGTCTGGCGGCGCGCGCCCTGACCCTGGTCCGCACACCCGCCGGCTATGGCAAGACCACGCTGCTGACCCAGTGGTGGGACGGGCTGACG
>NZ_JAGOGJ010000246.1 GCF_017996735.1 Niveispirillum sp. | reverse complement strand
TTATCCGGTGGAAGGCGTTGCGGGAGGAATATGGTCCAGTCCCGCCCAATGGTGTCGATGCCGTGATCAGCGAAAGGCTGGCGGCGACCGGAAGGGATGAGCCGCACCATTTCGAACTGACGCGGCCGGACGGCACGGTGCTGGATGCGCATGGCAATCCCATGCCGGGCGGTGGCTTCGTCACTTCCTACACCGATGTCACGGAGGCGCGGCGGCGCGAGGCGGAACTGCAACGGCTGGCTGAAGCGCTGGGCGAGGCGAAGCTGGCGGCCGAGGCGGCGAGCCGTGCCAAGTCGGAATTCCTGGCCAATATGAGCCACGAAATCCGCACCCCCATGAATGCCGTGATCGGCATGAGCTATCTGGCCCTGCGCACCGACCTGCCGCCCAAGGCCCGCGAATATCTGACCAAGATCGAGGAGGCGGGCAAGTCGCTGCTGGGCATCATCAACAGCGTGCTGGACCTGTCCAAGATCGAGGCCGGGCGCGTCACCATCGAGTGTGTGGATTTCCTGCTGGATGAGTTGCTGGACAGCGTCGCCTCCCTGCATGCGGATGAGGCGCGGCGCAACGGGCTGCAATTTGTCCTGCGGCGGCCCGCGGGCGTGCCGCGTGTGCTTCTGGGCGATCCGCTGCGCCTGACGCAGGTGATCAGCAACCTGATCGCCAACGCCGTCAAATTCACCCATGTGGGCGGCGTCACCGTCACCGCGTCCTTCGAGGCGGTGGAGAATGAAACCCTGCGCCTGTCGGTGCAGGTGGAGGATACGGGCATCGGCATGAGCCGGGAGCAGTTGGAGCGCCTGTTTGTCAGTTTTTCGCAGGCGGACAGCTCCACCACGCGCCGTTATGGCGGCACCGGCCTGGGGCTGGCCATCTGCCGGCAACTGGTGGAGATGATGGGCGGCACGATCGGTGTCGACAGCACCGTCGGACAGGGCAGCCGCTTCCATTTCAGCCTGCCTCTGCGCTGGCGTCCCGCTGCGTCCGGCGATCTTCTGCATAATGATGTCGATCTTGCCGGCCGCCGGGCCCTGCTGGTCGATGACAGCATGCTGGCCATCGATGTGCTGACCAGCATGTTGAACCAGTACGGCGTCGATGTGGAAGGGGTGCGCAGTGTGGAGGCGGCCCTTGACCGCCTGCGGGATACGGCGGACCGTCCCTTCGATCTGGTCATCACCGACTGGCGCATGCCGGATGCCGATGGGCTGGATCTCTGCCGCGCCATCATGGCGGCTGCGGCCCCGCCGCCGCCCATGCTGATGGTGACGGCCTATGACGTGGACGAATTGGCGGCGGCGACGGCCGGCACCCCGGTACGGCAGATCCTGGCCAAGCCGGTGACGCCCGTGGCCCTGCGCGAGGCGCTGCGTCAGGCCTTCGCCCACACCGGGTCCAAGGCGCTGTTCACCGCCACGCCGGAGGAAAGGCTGGCCCCCGTGGCCGGTGCCGACATCCTGCTGGTGGAGGATAATCCGCTGAACCAGCAGGTGGCATTCGACCTGCTGACCCGCTGGGGCATGAATGTCACGCTGGCCGAAGACGGGCGTCAGGCGGCCGACAGGGCCAAGGCCGGCCGTTTCGATCTGGTGCTGATGGATATCCAGATGCCGGTGATGGATGGCTATCAGGCCACACGGGTGATCCGCGAGGAGGCGTTGGCCGTGCCTGGCCAGCCGCGCGTGCCGATCCTGGCCATGACGGCGCACGCCCTGCAAAGCGATCGGCAGAAATGCCGTGAAGCCGGCATGGATGGTCACGTGACCAAGCCGGTGGTGGTCGACGAACTGGTGGAGGCGCTGCTGACCTGGTTGCCGCGTCATGACGGGCCGCAGGTCGTGGCGCCGGCCACCATCCTTCCCCGGCCTGGCATGGCGGCCCTGGATGATCTGTCGCCCCTGCTGGATATCGACGATGCGCTGAAGCGGGCGGGGGGCAATCCCGATCTGCTCGCGCGCCTGCTGGAGGGGTTCGCCCGGCAGCAGGGCGGCGATTTCGCCCATCTGCGCACCGCGATCCAATCGCGTGAGGCGGCCCGTGTCTTACCCATCCTGCATGCGCTGGCGGGAACGGCGGCCAGTATTGGCGCGGCCGATCTGGGGCTGGCGGCCCGCTCGGTGGAGGACATGATCAGGGGCGACAAGCCCGGCTGGGAAGCGGCGGCGGAACCGGTTCTGGACCGGCTTTCCATCATCCTGGCCCGGCTGGCGCAGCGGTCCCCCACCCCGCCGCCGGCGCCCGATCCCGAACCACCGGCGCCGACGGCGGTGACGGAGGAGGGGGCGCATCTGCTGGTGGTCGATGACAGCGACTTGAACCTGACCCTGGTCGGCAGCCTGTTGAGCCGTGCGGGCTATCGTATCAGCCAGGCCACATCCGGACAGCAGGCTGTCGATGCCGTCGCCGCGACGGATTTCGATGCTGTGCTGATGGATGTGCAGATGCCGGGCATGGACGGGGTGGAGGCGACGCGGCGCATCCGCGCCCTTTCCGGGCCCCGCCGCGACACACGCATTATCGCCATGACGGCAGAGGAAAAAAAGCGGGCCTGGCCGGCGCTGGCGGCGGCGGGCATGGATGGTTTCATCGGCAAGCCCTTCACCCCGATATCACTGATCGAGCAGGTGCGGGCGGAATTGTCATCGCCGCTGTACCGGGATGAGGAGGAGCAGGACGGTTGACGGCCTGTTCAGCGGCGCGCCGCCATCAATGCTGCCAGCGGCACGCGGGTGACCTGCACATCCTCCTTGTTGGTGCTGTAGGCGACATAGAGATGGTTGTTCCAGACAAGGCTTTTCGGGTAGTGGAATCCCGGCCGCTTGTAGCGGCCCGCAAAGCGCAGGGGCTGCAGGTCACCGGCGCCCCGCAGCAGGAATGACCGGTCGAATCGGCTGCCATCGGACGACAGGGTCAGTGCCAGGGGAATGCGCATCTTGTCATGGCTGACGGCGGTGGCCAGGAACGCCGTACCGTCGGGCAGGTTGCCGGCGCTCTGCTTGGCGCGGGCATCGGGCATATCGGTCAGCGCGGGGCGGGTCCAGTTCTCGCCACCATCACAGCTTTCAGACGCCAGGGTGCGGAAACTTTCATCCTGATCGCGGAAAACCATGGTGGCACAGGAGCCGCGCAGGAACAGGCTGGGTTCCAGCTCGCGGCTTACCAGCCCGTCATGCGGCAGATTTTCGAACCGTCCCCTGACCCAGCCGGTCACGCCCAGCGGGTCGTCCGTATAGAATGGGGCCACGATCATGCCCGGCCGCTGATGAAAGGCGGTGACGATGCGCCCGCCCGGCAGGGCATGGGGGTCCTGCTCGATGATGCCTTCGACAGGTTTGCCATCCTTGCCCATGACGCGGCGGGGGGATGACCAGGTCCGGCCATCCTCGCTGATCCGGTACTCGGCATAGCCGCCATCGCCTGACTGGAACCCCGTGGGCCAGACATTGGTGAAGGCGACCAGCCGCCTGCCATCAGTCCACCAGCCGCCGTTGGACCGCATTTCCCCCGGTTTGGTGGCGCTGGGCGACAAGGCAACGGGCGGGGTCCAGGTGCGGCCGCCATCTTCGCTGCGGCTATGGGCGATCCAGGTGTCCAGCGTGTCCTCGTCCCGCTGCGATACCTGCCATTGCGCATGCAGCACGCCCTGGAACGCGATCAGGACAACGCCGTTATGGAATGTGTCACTGCCGGTGGTCGGGGCATGGATGGTGAAGGTCTGTGTACCCGGCGCCATTTGCAGGCCCAGATCGCCGGGACGGTCGGCGTCGAACAGGTCCGGCGCCACCGTGAAGGGCGCCTTCTGCGCCATAGCCACCGGTGTCATAAGGCCGAGGGCCAACAGAAGCGGCAGGGCCGGACAACGCATCACCCATCTCCCCGGTGTCCGCCATCGCCCACACGGCGACGCAGATTGCCCACCGTCTGGGGCGAAACACCCACGCGGCGGGCGATTTCCCGGTCGGGAAGGGCGGCCAGATCGGCATCCGCCAGCATACGGATCACTTCTTCGCGCCGTTCGGAGGCGGTGCGGAAATGGGTGGGCTGCCCGGTATCCGCATCTGTACCATCCTGGCCGCGCGCCGCGCGTTCCATGCCGGCCAGGTGGCGCAGATCGGCCAGGATCGCCGCTTCCACCCAGCTTCCGCGCCCGCTATGCGCCCGCCAATATTCGGCCCTGGCCAGGGCATCCTGGATCGTGGCGGCGCGCAGGGAATGTTCCACCAGCCGGCGTATGACGATGGCGCGGGCATAGGCTGGCAGGTCCAGATGCAGGGTCGGGTCCGCATCCTCGGCCACCACCTGTCCATCCAGGCCGCGCATGGCGGCGATCTCTGCCCCGCGCTTTTCCCAATAGTCCAGTTCGGCCATGGCGCCGGCCACACTGATCGGCAGCGAATAGGCGGTTTCCACCGCCCGGCGGATTTCCGGCGGCATGTGGCGTGGCGGGCTGGCGGTGGTCCAGCCCGACAGGCTGTCGGTCCAGCGTTCATGGGGGGCGGTCCGGGCCACGGACCAGCGGGCCACGGCCGCCCGCAGCAGCTTTTCCCGCGAACAGGGCGCCAGCACGGCGTCGCGGCTGCCATGGCGGTCCAGCACGGCCTGCGCGTCGATGCCGGCCCGCGCCCGCCGCCCCCGGA
>NZ_JAGOGJ010000245.1 GCF_017996735.1 Niveispirillum sp. | reverse complement strand
ACCGTGTAGCCAGGGCCGCCGCCCCGATGAGCGCGCCGACGATCAGCATGTTCGCCATGGCAATGGCAAATAACGCATAGAGCCAGGGTGCCGCGGAAAATGGCAGGAGGTGCGCGTCATCGACACCGGGCAGGACCAGACCGGCCAGGGCACCGGCCAGACCCGCCAGGATGGTGACCAGGGCCAGCACCATGCCCCCCGCGAAGCGTCCGCCGGCATAGGCGGCGGGTGGGATGGGCTGCGTATGGAAAAGAGGCACCATCCTGCGTTCCCGGTCGCGCATTACCGCCCCGGCGACCAGTGCCATGGCCGGAAAGACAGAGAACAGGCTCAATGTCAGCGCGTTCTGGATGATGGCCAGGGCGGAATTATATTCCAGACCGGCTGCATCCTTGGCGGCACCCAGCCCGATATCGATGCCCCATTTGCGCGTGGCACAGAAATGGATAAAGGCTGTGATCACGGTCAGACCCGCGAACAGGGCTGAGCGCGCCTGGAACCGAATCTCGAATACGAAGATGTCGAGGAAGGCGCGCATGGGTTTACTCCGCCTGGATAGGGATGCCATGGTCGATCAGGGTCTTGAAATAGACATCCTCCAGCGTGGGTGCTGCCGCCGTGAAACCGGCCGGTGCCTGCGCCGCCAGGACCCGCACCTCCGTGCGGCCCGCGAAGCGGCGGGTCGTGATGACCTGATGGCCCGCGCCCGGATGGCCGGCCCCACCCTTGTCGACGATACCGCTCCACAGGTTTCCTTGAAGTTCCGCCGTCAGCTCGCGCGGGTCGCCCGACTTCAGGATACGGCCGTCGGCCATGATGGCGACGCGGGGGCACAGGGCTGCGACATCCTCCACGATATGCGTGGACAGGATCACGACCACATCCTCCCCCACTTCCGACAGCAGGTTCTGGAACCGGCGGCGCTCCACCGGGTCAAGTCCCGCCGTGGGTTCATCCACGATCAGCAGGTCCGGATTGCCCAACAAGGCCTGGGCGATGCCAAAACGTTGCCGCATGCCGCCGGAGAAAGTGTCGACGCTGCGCGTCCGCGCCTCCCACAGGTTTGTGCGCACCAGCAATTCATCGACGATGGCGCGGTTCGCCGCACCATGGATACCCTTCAGGGCCGCGAAATGGCGCAGCATTGCCTGGGCCGATATCCTTGGATAGGTGCCGAATTCCTGCGGCAGATATCCAAGGCGCCGCTGCAGGGCCATGCGGTCCTTGAACGCGTCGATGCCATCGAACCGGATCGTGCCGGTATCGGCATCCTGCAGGGTGGCGATCGTGCGCATCAGCGTCGATTTTCCGGCGCCATTGGGGCCGAGCAGCCCGAACAGGCCCCGGGGAATGTCGATGTCGATGCCATCAAGCGCGCGCACGCCTCCGGCATAGGTCTTGAACAGACCCGTGATGGTCAACATGGGGATGGCTCCCGTTTAGAGCGTCAGGATGAAGCCCGCCTGGGTTGCCGCCGCAAGCAGCGCGGTGATCCCAAAGGCAAGCCGCGCCGCGCCTTCTCTGCGCGGCACATAGTGCAGCCACAAGACCAGGATGCTGCCCACCGCGACAATGGCTGCCAGAACAGGGACCATCGGCCACAGGACCTGTTCATCTAACTGATCAGGCGACTGGCCGGCCAGCGTCAACATCACCGACAGCACAATCGCGTTCAACACCGCCACCGCCAATCCCAGGACACCAGCGTCAAGCAACCGTGTTGTCAGGGCGGCCATGGCGATGATCGGCAATGCCATGATGACCGCCCTGCCATGGTCATCAAGGAGCCGCGGCAAAAGGGCGCCGGGCCCGACACCCGCGATCACATCATGCAGAAGGTCGGCGACCATCGACGGCAGCAGCAGAGAGGCGGTCAGGAAGCCCAGCTTCCCGACCAGCAGCGTGACGGGCGTGATGGGCCGTGTCCGCCAGTCGAGCCGGAGACCCGACGGCGCATCCAGTTGAATGGCCGCGACGATCAGGAAGATATTCGCCCCGATGGAAAGCGTTTCCACCAATCGGCCTGCCGGTCCCGGCAGTCCTGCCCGCAGGAGGAACAGGGCGGCGCAAACCAGCATGAGCGGCCAGAGCAACCGCATATCCTTGATAAAAATCGCCCGCATGGCGATGAACGGTCTGGTCATTGCCCGGTCTCCCCCCGTTGCGCCCGTATCAAGGGCACGGCGATGTCCCGCAATGCCAGGGGGCGAATGTCCAGCCCACCGATTTCGATGCCGCAGTCCGCCAGTTGCTGCCGAAGGACCGCCTCCGACACGAAGCCGCTATCGATGAAACCCAGCGTGCGGCCGGTACGGGTCGCTGTCAGCCAGCTTTCCGGCAGAGTGGCCGGCAGGTCCCACATCTCGCCCACCTGGACGCGCACATCGCGCATTCGGGCGGCAAGCGTGCCGGTTTCCTCCTGAAACAACAGGCGGCCATCGGCCATGAAGGCGACATGGGTGGCGAAACGGTCGATGTCCGTGATCTCCTGCGTTGCCATCAGGATCGTGGTGTCGCCCGCCCGGTCGATCAGGATGTCCAGCACCTGTTCCCGGACATCCTGGTCAAGCCCGCCCAGCGGCTCGTCGAGAATGAGCAGGGTCGGACGGAAAGCCAGCGCCGTGGCAAGTCTCAGCGTCATGCTGGCGCCATGGGACAGAAGGTCGATGCGCTGTCCCCCCGGCAAACCGAAATGCCGGCGAAGGTGCTGCTCCAACGCCCCGTCCCATCGCTCATAAAGCGGGCGGAGATAGTCGAAATAGGCCGAGACACTCAGCCGGCCCGGCAATATCTGGCTTTCCGCAGCATAGCCGATCCTCTGGAAATCCTCCGGCCCCAGGCATCGGCTGTCACGGCCGAACAATCGGGCCCCGCCCTTCGATGGGCGCAGTATATTCAGCAGCAGCCGCAGCAAGCTGGTCTTGCCGGCGCCATTGGCCCCCAGGAGGACCATGGCGGCGCCCATGGGCACCTGCAGGCCGACGTCGCGAACCACCTCGCGTCCGGCGAACATATGCGACAGGGCTGTTGTCTCCACGATCATCAGCGGACCTCCGTCTTGTCCAGTGCCGCCCATCGCTCCACGATCACGCGCTGCAGATCCTCCAGAGAAATCCCGGCACTCCGGGCATCGACGACCAGGGCATCGACCTTGTCGTTCAACAGCCCCCACCGGTCGCCCCCGGCCGGGGCAACGCGGTGCGCAACAATGGTCCCGATACCTGGATGCACCTCAAGCCATCCCTCCCGGATAAGGGCCTGTACCGCCTTGTGCGCCGTATTGGGGTGGATGCGCAGGTCTGCCGCCAGGGCGCGCACCGATGGAAAGGCGTCCCCTGGCAACATCTGCCCGCTGACGAACGCCCGGGTCGCGGCAAACACGACCTGATCGACGATGGGCTGGCCCGGTTGGAATTCTATTCGAAAGGGTGTCATATGCACAATGTGACACATGTGACACCTGAGTCAAGAGATGAAATGTGGTGCCGGCGGCCGTCGGAAACCCGGATATTGTTCGATCTGGTTCCCCTCATGACCATGGGCTTCGCTGCCCTGGTGAAGGCGTAACAGCCGGCCTGAGCCGGGTCAGCCGCCGGACGGCGGCAGCCATCCGGGAAGGGACTTGAACTCCGCCCGGCGGCTTAGTTCCGGCCAGATAGTGGCCCACCCGCCGCCATGATCCTGATCGGGAATATCCAGCACGCGGACGGGGGCGCTCGGCGGCAGCCGGTCCGTAAAGGCGCGCAGGATGTCGCGGCCGACGGTGGTATCACGACCGCCACTGATATGGATCTGCGGCAAGGCCGCCAATGCCGCCGCCGCTGCGGCTGGATTCAACGACCGGGTCAACGGGGCCAGATCATGGGCGCGCACCCAACTGTCCAGGTCCAGATTGGCGGCCACGGTAACCAGGGCGACAACGTCGTCGCGGCGTTCGGCCAGCAGGGCGGCAAGGGCACCGCCCCCGGAATAGCCGACCAGCACCAGCCGGCCCGCGCCCGCGTCCCGTTTCAGTTGATCCAGCGCCATGCCTGTACTGTCCACCACTTCCGGCGCCCATCGCGCATCGGTCCAATAGGCGGGATCGCAGGGGCGGCGCACGGCGGTATATTGGCAGGGCCGGGCCAGCCAGGCGGCAGGTCCATCGCCCGGATGCGCCAAGGCCAGACGCAGGGCCACGGGATCGACGGGCGTGGGGTCCTGTGCCGGCTGGGTGGCGCTGCGATAGGCGAAACCGTCGCCTTCGATATAGATGACCAGGGGGGCTGTGTCGGCAACGGAAACCCGCGCCGGGCGGGTGGCGGCGGCCAACTCAAAGGGACCGGCGGGGATGGTGCGCCATTGCCAGCCGCCGGCGGCGGCCAGATCCGGCCCATGCTGTTGCCGGCCCTGGATGGCACAGGCCGCCAGCAGCAGACACAGGCCCATCCCCAACCTGGCCATCCTGTGCCCGCGTTTGTTCATGAGCGTTTGCCTGTTGGTGCGGCTTTGCGGAGGTCGGCCAGGGCTTTGGCCATGGTCTGTACCAGCCCCGTCCAGTCGCCCCAGGATGGCTGCCGAAACAGGCGTACCGATGGGTACCAGGGTGTGTCGTGGCGGTTCAGCAGCCAGCGCCAGTCGGGCAAGTAGGGCAGCATCACCCAGG
>NZ_JAGOGJ010000244.1 GCF_017996735.1 Niveispirillum sp. | reverse complement strand
GCGTCACAGAACGGCTCACACCATGCTGCTTGGCAAGCTCCGCCTCCGTCGGAAACGCTTCGTGGTGATAGCGGCCCGTCACGATCGCCCGGCCCAGATTGTCCAGCAAGCCATAGGTCAGGTTCCGGCCAAGACCAGCCTGGTCCTCCCCCGTCAGCGTCGTCAGTTCGCTTGCCAACTCAGACCTTCCCCTTCCAATCACCTTGATAGTTAATCGCTGCCCGCTCTCGGAATCCACTTAATTCCATTGCGGTTGCTGGACAAGATCAATTAATCAGATATATATGAAAAATGCTTCTGCGGTACTGGGCATAATAAGGGGGGAAACGCAGTGACCAGTCTTTCACAGATTGATCTGATCGTCGTGGTGATCTACGCCATCGGCATATTCGGGCTGGCGCAATGGGTCAGCCGGGAGAAGGCGGGTCATGCCAAGGATACGTCGGATTATTTCCTGGCGTCCAAGTCGCTGCCCTGGTGGGCCATCGGTGCCTCGCTGATCGCCGCCAACATCTCCGCCGAACAGATTGTCGGCATGTCGGGGTCCGGTTATGCCCTGGGTCTGGCCATCGCCTCCTATGAATGGATGGCGGCGCTGACCCTGCTGATCGTTGGCAAGTATTTCCTGCCGATCTTCCTGAAGAACGAAATCTACACCATGCCGCAGTTCCTGGAACAGCGGTATGGACGGGTCCTGCCGGTACTGATGGCCGTCTTCTGGCTGGCGCTTTATATCTTTGTCAACCTCACCTCCATCATCTGGCTGGGTTCCATCGCCGTCAACAAGGTGGCGGGCGTCGACCAGAATGTGGCCCTGGTGGCGCTCGGCGCCTTTGCCCTGCTGTATCAGCTCTATGGCGGGCTGAAGGCCGTGGCCCTGACCGATATCGTCCAGGTCACCCTGCTGGTCCTGGGCGGCCTGGTCATCTCCTACCTCACCTTGCAGGAGATCGGTGGCGGCCAGGGCGTGCTGGCCGGCTTCCAGGTCCTGACCGACCGTGTGCCCGGCCATTTCGACATGATCCTGGCGCCCGACCATCCTTTCTACAAGGACCTGCCCGGCATCGCCGTCCTGGTTGGCGGCATGTGGATCGCCAATCTCAGCTATTGGGGCTTCAACCAATATATCATCCAGCGCGCGCTGGCCGCCAAGAGCCTTGGCGAGGCGCAGAAGGGCGTCGTCTTCGCCGCCTATCTGAAGCTGCTCATGCCCGTCATCATCGTGCTGCCCGGCATCGCCGCCGTGGTGCTGGCGCCCGACCTGGCCAAGCCGGACGAGGCCTATCCCACCATGATGCGCCTGTTGCCGCCGGGACTGCTGGGCCTGGTCTTCGCGGCCCTCATCGCCGCCATCATCGCCTCCACGGCCTCCAAGATCAATTCCATCGCCACCATCTTCACGCTCGACCTCTATGCCAAGGCCCGCGGCACCGATGCCAGCACCCAAAAGCATCTGGTGCTGGTCGGCCGTGTGGTGGCCGCCGTTGCCGTCATCATCGCGCTGCTGGCCGCCCGCCCGCTGCTGGGCAATTCCGATCAGGCGTTCCAGTTCATCCAGGAATTCTCCGGCTTCTTCACGCCGGGCATCACCGTCATCTTCATGCTGGGCCTGTTCTGGAAAAAGGCCAACGAGGCCGGCGCCATCGCCGCCGCCATCGCCTCGGTCGTCCTCTCCTATGGCTTGAAGATCGGGGCGCCGGAGATCCCCTTCATGAACCGCATGAGCATCGTGTTCATCGCCAGCCTGCTGCTGGCCGTGGTGATCAGCCTGGCCCTGAAAAGCCGGGGCGATGCCAACCGCATCACCATGCAGGGCGTGTCCTTTGCCACGCCTTCCATCTTCAATATCGGGGGGATCGGCGTCATCCTGGTCCTCATCGCCCTCTACGCGACCTGGTGGTGATCATGAGCGACGCCTTTCTGGCTGTGGACTGGGGCACCACCAACCGCCGGGTCTACCGGATCGAGCAGGGCCGCGTCGTCCACACGGAACGCGATGGCAAGGGCGTCACCGCCGTCACGGATTTCGAGGCCGAAATCCGTGGCATCCGCGCCATGGTCGGTGATCTGCCCATGCTTCTGGCCGGCATGGTGGGGGCCAATATTGGTTGGCGGCTGGCGCCCTATGTGGCCGCCCCGGCGGGGATCGGCGATCTGGCCCGCCATCTGCTGCGGATCGACGATCGCACGGCCATCGTGCCCGGCGTCTCCACCCTGGCCAACGGCCGCCCCGATGTGATGCGGGGGGAGGAGGTGCAATTGCTGGGGGCCGCCGCTGCCGGGCTTGTTCCGGCCGACGCCCTGCTGGTGCAGCCGGGGACCCATTGCAAATGGGCCCGGCTGGCGGGTGGACGGATCATCGGCTTCACCACCGCCATGACGGGCGAACTTTTTGCCCTGTTGCGGGGGCACAGCCTGCTGGCCCCGCAATTGACCGGTGCCGTCAGCGCCAACGACGCCTTCCTGGCCGGGGTGGAGGAGGCCAAGCGCCGCGACCTGACCGCCTCACTTTTTGCCATCCGCGCGGCCAGGATGCTGGGCACCCGTGACGATGCCGATGCCGCCGCCTATGCCAGCGGGCTGCTGATCGGCAGCGACGTCGTCGCCCGGCTGGCCGGCACGCCCCCGGACACCGTCCATATTCTGTCCGGGCCGGAACTGGGCGAGCTTTACAGTGCGGCGATCCGGGCCAACGGACATGCCGCCTCTCTGATCGACAGCCACGCCGCCTTCCTGGCTGGCATCATCGCCATCGAAAGACAGTCAAGATGAGCAACATTTCCGCCTTCGACGCCGCCTTCGCCCGCTGCCCCCTGATCGCCATCCTGCGCGGCCTGACCCCGGACGAAGCCGTTCCCGTCGGCGAAGCCCTGATCGGGGCCGGCTTCACCCTGATCGAGGTGCCGCTGAATTCCCCCGATCCGCTGGAAAGCATTTCCCGCCTGGCCCGCGCCGTCGGTGACCGCGCGGTGATCGGGGCTGGAACCGTTCTGACGGAACAGGATGTCGAGGCCGTGGCCACGGCAGGCGGCACCATGATCATCTCCCCCAACGCCAACCCGCAGGTGATCACGGCCTCGGCCGTGCGCGGGCTGGTGTCCCTGCCCGGCATCATGACCCCGACGGAGGCCTTCGCGGCCCTGGCCTCCGGCGCCACGGCGCTGAAGCTGTTTCCGGCTGAAGGATCGTCGCCGACCGTGCTGAAAGCCATGCGGGCCGTCCTGCCCCGAAGCCTGCGCGTCCTGCCGGTCGGTGGCGTCACCCCCGACAACATGGCCGCCTGGCGGGCCGCGGGGGCAGACGGTTTCGGCATCGGCTCCACACTCTTTCGGCCCGGCTTCACGCCTGACGAGGTGGCCGCCCGGGCCACCGGGTTCATCGCTGCTCTGGCAGGGCCATCTCTCTAATATTATTTATATGATAATTATTGTTCGAACCGGGAGGTGCTGCTACAACAGGGCGCCGCCGTTCCCGCATGCACCACGCTCAATGACGGCCGGCGGGCCGCACACGCGGCGCTGAATGCCCTGCCGGGATGAGAATAATCATGCAGAACACCTTCATCACGGGCGATTGGGGCGCGGACCGGCTGCGCCTGTTCCTGTGCATTGATGGCGAGGTGACCGCCAGACTGTCCGGTCCTGGCATCGCCGCCGTCCGGGGACGGGTGGAGGCAACGATCCGGTCGATGACGGCCGGATGGACAATGGCCCATGGGCCCCTGCCCCTGCTACTGTGTGGCATGGCTGGTTCTACCCTGGGCTGGCGGGAGGCGCCCTACCTGCCCTGCCCCGCGACACCCGCAGCGATCAGCGACCATCTTCTGCGTTTCAGGGCGGGCAAGCATGATGTCGCCATTGCGCCGGGCCTGGCCTGCACCAACCCGTTGGGTGTCCCTGACGTCATGCGGGGTGAGGAAACGCGGATCCTGGGCGCCATGACCAGCATTCCCGGCCTGTCCCTGGGCCGGCAGGTCATCTGCCTTCCCGGCGCTCACAGCAAATGGGTCCTGCTCAAGGATGGCCGCATCGACCATTTCCAGACGGCCATGACCGGGGAACTTTTCGAAACACTGCGCAGACACAGCATTCTGGGCCAGGGTACCGACGGGCTTGAACCCGACGATGGTCCCGCCTTCACCGACGGCCTGATACGTGGTTTGGGCGAACAGGGAGCCACCCTGCCCCATCTCCTGTTCGAGGCGCGCAGCCGGCAGTTACGCGAGGGGCTTGGTCCGGTCTGGGCGCTGTCGTTCCTTTCGGGCCTTCTCATCGGACAGGATTGCGCGGGCACCCTGTCACGCTATCGCCCGGCACCGGGTCAGCCAGTCACAGTGATCGCCCCGGCCTTCCTTGGCGGCTGCTTCACGCAGGCACTCTCCCATCTGGGTGTCGCCAGCCACGTGATGGACGCCGAGGATCAGGCGGTGGCCGGCCTGTTGACGCTGGCCGAAGCCACTTTCCCCTGACATCCCCTCTGACACAATGGCGGCAGGGATTGCATCTAATTCACGTTGGATCGGATTAGGGTCTGTGGGGATTCAGCGCGAATTGATGACAGCAGCGGCGAGATAGATCATGGCTTCAAAGCTTTTGTCTGTTTTGCAAGCTCTCATGGCGATGCGCTTGAACTCCTTGAGTTTGCAGAAGAA
>NZ_JAGOGJ010000122.1 GCF_017996735.1 Niveispirillum sp. | reverse complement strand
ACAATATCGGCGCGCTGCTGCGTGGCACGAAGCGTGAGGACGTGGAGCGTGGTCAGGTTCTGGCCAAGCCCGGCTCGATCACCCCGCACACGGAGTTCGAGGCCGAGACCTACATCCTGACCAAGGAAGAAGGCGGCCGTCACACCCCGTTCTTCGCCAACTACCGTCCGCAGTTCTACTTCCGCACCACGGACGTGACCGGTTCGGTGACCTTGCCGGAAGGCACGGAAATGGTGATGCCGGGCGACAACATCCGCTTCGCCGTGAAGCTGATCGCGCCGATCGCCATGGACGAAGGTCTGCGCTTCGCCATCCGTGAAGGCGGTCGTACCGTCGGCGCCGGCGTTGTGTCGAAGATCGTCAAGTAAGTCACTTTCAAGGTCAGCAGTGCGGTGTTATCCCCGCACTGCTGAAGACCGGCGACCGCCGGTCCGGTACCGCGTGGTGCCGTAAGCCAGGGCAGCGGATACCGCCGCCCGGCGCCTGAGGGGACAAGTAAAGGGACAGGGCCGCTGGAAACAGCGGCCCTTTTCCTTTTTATGGAAGGACTTGGCCGGCAACGGCCTGGTCGATCCGGGATGCGGTGGGCGCAATGATCCCCTGCAACGTGTATCAGCAATCGGTGCAAACTGGTTGTTGCGTTGCGGGCGCAACTGCGCTATCAACCCGCACTCCCCGGGACCGCTCGGGGCGACGGCGATGTTTTGTCGCTGGCGCCTGGAACGGAACCGATGGTGTAGGAGTGTAGCTCAACTGGTAGAGCACCGGTCTCCAAAACCGGGGGTTGGGGGTTCGAGCCCCTCCACTCCTGCCATCCCCTCAAAAAGGATGGCCCCCTGCCGAAGTCCGGCCCCGCCGGTGCCTGTGCAAGGGTGACATAACGGTATGTGCATTCAGGAATGATGGCCAACGCCGACATGGCTAAAACCAATCCCGCAGAATTCTTGCGCGAGGTGCGCCGTGAGGTCGCCAAGGTCACCTGGCCGACGCGGAAGGAGACTCTTGTTTCCACCGCCATGGTCTTCGTGATGGTGATCCTGGCTTCCGTCTTTTTCCTGACGGTGGACCAGATCCTCGGATTCGGCATCCGCCTGATTCTCGGCATTGGGGGCTGACCATGGCCATGCGTTGGTACGTCGTCCACGTCTATTCCGGCTTCGAAAAGAAGGTCGCCCAGGCGATCCGCGAGAAGGCCGCCCAGAAGGGCCTGGAAGAGAAGTTTGGCGATATCCTGGTCCCGACCGAAGAGGTCGTGGAAGTGCGCCGTGGCGCCAAGATCAATTCAGAGCGCAAGTTCTTCCCCGGCTATGTGCTGGTGAAGATGGAGCTTGAGGATGAGACCTGGCATCTGGTGAAGAATGCGCCGAAGGTGACCGGTTTCCTGGGCGGTGGCGGCAAGCCGCAGGCCATTTCGGAGACCGAGGCGCTGCGCATCATGAACCAGGTGCAGGAGGGTGTGGAGAGGCCCAAGCCCTCCATCACCTTCGAGGTTGGCGAGAATGTCCGGGTTACGGATGGTCCCTTCACCTCCTTCACCGGTCTGGTGGAAGAAGTGGACGAGGACAAGTCCCGCCTCAAGGTCGCGGTCTCGATCTTCGGCCGCGCCACGCCGGTGGAACTGGAATATACCCAGGTCGAAAAGATCTGACGAATTTCCGGCCGGTGGTCTCCATCGGCCGGTTCCCGCGTGGGAGGCCAAGCCCGCAAGTCCAAGGGCGGCCGCACCACGCAAATCCCATGACGGACGGGCCCGGCCCTCCGTCGGACTATGAGGATCATCATGGCGAAGAAAATCGTCGGCTATATCAAGCTGCAGGTTCCGGCCGGCAAGGCCAACCCCAGCCCGCCCATCGGTCCGGCGCTGGGTCAGCGCGGCCTGAACATCATGGAGTTCGTCAAGCAGTTCAATGCGAAGACGGCCCAGTTGGAACAGGGCATGCCCATTCCGGTCGTGATCACCGCCTATGGTGACCGTACCTTCACGTTCGTGACCAAGACCCCGCCGGTGACCTACTTCCTGAAGAAGGCCTCGGGCATCACCAAGGGTTCCGCCACCGTTGGCAAGTCCGCCACCGTCGGTAAGGTGACCACCAGCCAGATCCGCGCCATCGCCGAACAGAAGATGGTCGATCTGAACGCGAACGACGTCGAAGCCGCGATGACCATGATCGTCGGTTCCGCCCGTTCCATGGGTCTCGAAGTGGTGGAGGGCTGATCATGGCCATCGGTAAGCGTCTGAAGAAGGCCAACGGCAACGTTGACCGCGCCAAGTTCTACGCCCTGGGCGACGCCATCGCCACGGTGAAGACCAACGCCACCGCCAAGTTCGACGAGACGGTCGAGATCGCCCTGAACCTGGGCATCGATCCGCGTCACGCCGATCAGCAGGTCCGTGGCATGGTCGTGCTGCCGAATGGCACCGGCAAGACCGTCCGCGTCGCCGTGTTCGCCCGCGCCGCCAAGGCCGAGGAAGCCCGGGCCGCTGGTGCCGATCTGGTCGGTGCCGACGATCTGGCCGAGCAGATCCTGGCCGGCAACATGAATTTCGACCGCTGCATCGCCACCCCGGACATGATGGGCGTGGTCGGCAAGCTGGGTAAGGTGCTCGGCCCGCGCGGCCTGATGCCGAACCCGAAGCTGGGCACCGTGACCCCGAACGTCGCCGACGCGGTCAAGGCCGCCAAGGGTGGTTCGGTCGAGTTCCGCGCCGAGAAGACCGGTATCGTCCATGCCGGCGTCGGCAAGGCCAGCTTCACTGCTGAAGCCCTGGAAGAGAACGTCAAGGCGTTCGTTTCCGCGATCAACCGCGCCAAGCCCTCGGGTGCCAAGGGCACCTATGTCGAGAAGGTCTCGCTGTCCTCCTCGATGGGCCCGGGTCTGAAGCTGGATGTGCAGGCGCTGGTCGCCGCGCTGAACGCCTAAGGTCCAAAACGAGTTTCCCGTTCCGGTCTCGGCCGGAACGGGATTGGGTCTCGCCTTCGGGCAAGGCCCACCCTGTCCGAGACCGCCGCGCGCCGATGGGATCCGTCCCTGACGCTTAATAGACCAGCCGGCGCAGACAGGAGCCAAAGCATTGATACGCCGGGTCGGTCTGTGCCGCCCTGGACATGATGGCTTGAAGCTTCTGGGACAGGTAACCCCGTCTGGGCTGGTTCGTTCGAACCGGCCTGGATGTGTTGTAACCGGGCGGAACGGCCTTTTGGCTGTCCTGTTCCAAATGGAGGCGAACCGTGGATCGTTCACAGAAGGAAGCTACGATCGCGGCCCTTAATCTTGAGCTGCAGTCGGCAGCCCTCGTCGTCGTGACTAAGCAGTCCGGCATGACGGTGGCTGAAGTGACCGACCTGCGCCGCAAGATGCGGGCTGCGGGCGCTAGCTACAAAGTGACCAAGAACTCGCTCGCCGTCATCGCCCTCAAGGGCACGCAGTTCGAAAAGACCGAGGGCCTGTTTAAGGGCCCGACCGCCATGGCCTGGTCCAAGGACCCGGTTGCGGCGGCCAAGGTTGCCATCGACTACGCCAAGACCAACGACAAGTTCAAGGTCATTGGCGGCTCCATCGGCGCTGTCACGCTGGACGCTTCGGGTGTTGATGCCCTGTCCAAGCTGCCGTCGCTGACGGAACTGCGTGCTGGCCTGCTCGGCATGATCCAGACCCCGGCGACCCGTATCGCCGGTGTGCTGCAGGCACCGGGTGGCCAAGTGGCCCGCGTTCTCGCGGCCTACGCCAAGAAGGACGAGGCGGCCTGAGCCGCATCTCACTCACCATTTATCTAGTTCCCTTAGGAGACCATCATGTCCAAGCTGGAAAAGCTGGTTGAAGAACTGTCCGCCCTGACCGTTATCGAGGCGGCCGAACTGTCGAAGCTGCTGGAAGAGAAGTGGGGCGTTTCCGCCGCCGCTCCGGTGGCCGTTGCTGCTGCTCCGGTCGCCGGCGCTGCCGCCGCCCCGGTCGAAGAGCAGACCGAGTTCACGGTTGAGCTGGCCGATGCCGGCGCCAACAAGATCAACGTGATCAAGGAAGTCCGCGCCATCACCGGCCTGGGCCTGAAGGAAGCCAAGGACCTGGTCGAAGGCGCTCCGAAGGTCGTGAAGGAGGGCGTGTCCAAGGACGAAGCCGCCAAGCTGAAGAAGCAGCTGGAAGACGCTGGCGCCAAGGTCAACGTCAAGTAATAAGTGGCACTCGTTGCTGCATAAGAGGGCGCTGGACGGTGGTCCCCGGAAATGGGGCCGCCGCCCGGCGTCGTCTGTCTTTTCTGGACCGGAACGATCCGCTATCATGGCGGGCTTTTCCGGGACGGGACCATGGCGGTTCCGGGCGGTGTGGGGAAAACCCTGTGTCGAACGGGAAAAACCAAGGCAAATCCTGGCTTCCACCGGCAGCGGAAGAGGGACGAGCTGATGATAACGACGCGATCCGGCGCCGATCCTGAGGGATTTGCGCCCGCGTCGATTCGTGTTTTGGGGCGGCGGGTTAGCGCCTGAAGCCTCAATTTGGGCATTGATCTAGAGCGCGCATTGCACCGGGCGAGTTCACGAGAGGCACTCTATGGCCAAGTCGTTCACGGGACGTAAGCGTATCCGCAAGAGCTTCGGGCGTATTCCCGAGGTGACCCGCATGCCGAACCTGATCGAGGTTCAGCGCAGCTCCTACGACCACTTCCTGCAAATGGATGTGGCGCCGGAGAAGCGGGCGGTCCTCGGTCTCCAGGAGGTCTTCAAGTCGGTATTTCCGATCAAGGACTTCTCCGAGCGCGCCGTGCTGGACTTCGTCCGGTACGAGCTTGAGCAGCCGAAATATGATGTCGAGGAATGCCAGCAGCGCGGTATGACCTTCGCCGCGCCGCTGAAGGTGACGCTGCGCCTCACCGTGTTCGACATTGATGAAGATACCGGTCTGCGGTCCATCCGCGACATCAAGGAGCAGGACGTCTACATGGGCGACATGCCCCTGATGACGGCCAACGGCACCTTCATCATCAATGGCACCGAGCGCGTGATCGTCAGCCAGATGCACCGCAGCCCCGGTGTGTTCTTCGACCACGACAAGGGCAAGACCCACAGCTCGGGCAAGTACCTGTTCGCCGCCCGTGTCATCCCTTATCGCGGCTCGTGGCTGGATTTCGAGTTCGATGCCAAGGACATTGTCTATGTCCGCATCGATCGCCGCCGCAAGCTGCCGGCCACCACGCTGCTCTACGCGCTGGACGGGCTGGATACGGAGGCGTCGCGCGCCGCCCGCAAGGCGCAGGGCAAGGACCTGCTGCCCTACGAGGCGCAGGGCATGACCAAGGAGGAAATCCTTGGTGCCTTCTATGAGACCGTGAACTACACCCGCGCCGGTGCCGGCTGGAAGACCGCCTTCGAGCCGGAGCGCCTGAAGGGTCAGAAGCTCGCCAATGATCTGATCGACGCCCGCACGGGTGAGATCCTGGTCCAGCGCGAAACCAAGATGACCCCGCGCGTCCTGAAGCGCCTGGTCGAGCAGGGCCTGACGGAAGTCGCCGCCCCCATCGAAGAGATCATCGGCCGTTATCTGGCCGTCGATATCATCGATGAGCGCACCGGCGAGGTCCTGTACGAGGCCGGTGACGAGATCAGCAGCGCCTCGCTGGATAAGCTCGAAAAGCAGGGTGTCCAGTCCCTGCCCGTGCTCGCCATCGACCATCTGAATGTCGGTCCCTATATCCGCAACACGATGGCCGCCGACCGCAATGCGAGCCGTGAGGACGCGCTGGTCGATATCTATCGCGTCATGCGTCCGGGTGAGCCGCCGACGCTGGAAAGCGCCGAAGCGCTGTTCCAGGGTCTGTTCTTCGACCAGGAACGCTATGATCTGTCGGCCGTGGGCCGCGTGAAGATGAACGCCCGTCTGAATTTCCAGACGGACGATCAGGTGCGCGTGCTCCGCAAGGAAGACATCCTGAAGATCCTGAAGATCCTGGTGGAACTGAAGGATGGCCGGGGCGAGATCGACGATATCGACCATCTGGGCAACCGTCGTGTCCGCTCCGTCGGCGAACTGATGGAAAACCAGTACCGCGTCGGCCTGCTGCGCATGGAACGTGCGATCCGCGAGCGTATGAGCTCGGTGGAGATCGACACGGTCATGCCGCATGACCTGATCAATGCCAAGCCGGCGGCCGCTGCCGTCCGTGAATTCTTCGGCTCCTCGCAGCTGTCGCAGTTCATGGACCAGACCAACCCGCTGTCGGAAATCACGCACAAGCGTCGTCTCTCGGCCCTGGGGCCGGGCGGTCTGACCCGCGAGCGTGCGGGCTTTGAAGTCCGCGACGTGCATCCGACCCATTATGGCCGTATCTGCCCGATTGAGACGCCGGAAGGCCCGAATATCGGTCTGATCAACAGCCTCGCGACCTATGCCCGCGTCAACCAGTACGGCTTCATCGAAAGCCCCTACCGCAAGGTGGTGGACCAGAAGGTGACGTCGGAAGTGGTCTACCTGTCGGCCATGGAAGAAGGCCGTTACATGGTGGCGCAGGCCAACGCGCCGTTGCAGGCTGATGGCAAGTTCGCCGAGCTGCTGGTGTCCTGCCGTAAGGGCGGTGAATACCTGCTGGCCCGTCCGGACATGATCGACCTGATCGACGTGTCGCCCAAGCAGGTCGTGTCCGTCGCCGCTGCGCTGATCCCGTTCCTGGAGAACGACGACGCGAACCGCGCGCTGATGGGCTCCAACATGCAGCGTCAGGCCGTGCCGCTGATCAAGGCGGACTCACCGCTGGTCGGCACCGGCATGGAAGCGACGGTGGCCCGTGACTCGGGCGTGACCATCGTGGCCCGGCGCGCCGGTATTGTCGATCAGGTGGACGCCACCCGTATCGTGGTCCGCGCGACCGAGGATACGGACCCGGCGGCCCCCGGCGTCGATATCTACAACCTGCTGAAGTTCCAGCGTTCCAACCAGAACACCTGTATCAACCAGAAGCCGCTGGTGAAGGTGGGCGACCGGGTGATCAAGGGCGATATCATCGCCGATGGTCCCTCGACCGACCTGGGTGAACTGGCCCTGGGCCGCAACGTGCTCGTCGCGTTCATGCCCTGGAATGGTTACAACTTCGAAGATTCGATCCTGATCTCCGAACGGATCGTGCGCGATGACGTCTTCACCTCGATCCATATCGAGGAGTTCGAGGTCATGGCCCGCGATACCAAGCTGGGCCAGGAAGAAATCACCCGCGACATTCCGAATGTCGGCGAAGAGGCTCTGAAGAACCTCGACGAAGCCGGCATCGTCTATATCGGCGCCGAAGTCCGTCCGGGTGACATCCTGGTCGGCAAGGTCACGCCGAAGGGCGAAAGCCCGATGACGCCGGAAGAGAAGCTGCTGCGCGCCATCTTCGGTGAAAAGGCCTCTGACGTACGCGACACGTCGCTGCGCCTGCCGCCGGGTGTTGTCGGTACCGTCGTGGAAGTGCGCGTCTTCTCCCGCCGCGGCGTGGACAAGGACGAGCGCGCCCTGGCCATCGAACGGGCCGAGATCGAGAAGCTGGCCAAGGACCGCGACGACGAGAAGGGCATTCTGGAACGCTCCTTCTACACCCGTCTGAAGGAACTGCTGATCGGCCAGACCGTTGTTTCGGGTCCCAAGGGCCTGCGCGGTGGTGAGGTGATCAATGCCGAGCTGCTGTCGGGTCTGACCCGGGGCCAGTGGCGCCATATCTCCGTCGCCGATGACGGGGTCATGGAGTTCATCGAGCAGACCGGCAAGGTGTTCGACGACAGCGTCCAGCGCCTGCAGGAAAAGTTCGAGAACAAGGTCGAGAAGCTGCAGCGCGGTGACGAGCTGCCGCCCGGCGTGATGAAGATGGTCAAGGTCTTCGTGGCTGTGAAGCGCAAGCTGCAGCCCGGTGACAAGATGGCCGGTCGTCACGGCAACAAGGGCGTCATCTCGCGCATCACCCCGATCGAAGACATGCCGTATCTGGAAGATGGGCGGAATGTCGACATCGTGCTGAACCCGCTGGGCGTGCCGTCGCGCATGAATGTCGGTCAGATCCTGGAGACCCACCTTGGGTGGGCCGCCGCAGGGTTGGGCCGTCAGATCGGCGAGATGCTGGACAAGATGCGGGCCAAGGCGACCGACGCCGCCATGAAGTCCAAGACCCTGGATGAGCTGCGGGCCCGCCTGCGTCACATCTATGGTGAGGATGTGTGGGGCGCCGACATTGCCGACATGGGCGATCCTGAGCTGATCGAGCTGGCCAACAACCTGCGTCGCGGCATCCCCTTCGCTACCCCCGTCTTCGACGGTGCGCGCGAAGAGGATATCTGCCGCATGCTGGAAGATGCCGGCATCGACCGTTCGGGCCAGATGCAGTTGATCGACGGCCGCACGGGTGAGCCGTTCGACCGCCGCGTCACGGTCGGCTACATCTACATGCTGAAGCTGCACCACCTGGTCGACGACAAGATCCACGCCCGCTCCATCGGCCCCTACAGCCTTGTGACCCAGCAGCCGCTGGGTGGTAAGGCCCAGTTCGGTGGCCAGCGCTTCGGTGAAATGGAAGTGTGGGCACTGGAAGCTTACGGCGCTGCCTATACGCTGCAGGAAATGCTGACGGTGAAGTCGGACGACGTGTCCGGCCGTACCAAGGTTTACGAAGCCATCGTCCGTGGCGACGACAACTTCGAAGCCGGCATTCCCGAAAGCTTCAACGTTCTGGTCAAGGAACTGCGTTCGCTGGGCCTGAATGTCGAGCTTAACGAGCGCGACTACTGATCGGCGGAAGGACATTGGGATGATTGCCAGAGGCACCTTAAGCAAGCGCATTGCAAGAGTTTGCATTCTGGCAATCGCCCTTTTGTTCGGGGCAGTTCCGGGTAGTTTTGCCAGGGAGGTCGAGTTTTCTCCCCCGGTGCAGCAGAATCCGGAATTCCAACGCTTTGCGGGCTGGATGAAGCCGAAGCTGGACTACTTGATTAAAGATCTTGGTGTCCCAGAGTTGGCTTATGTAGCGGTTCAAGAGCCGACTGGCAGACTTTTCCTGTTTGAGTATCTACAACCGGGTGCCTCGCTGAATTCTTGGCGGCGCATGGTGAGTGTCAACACGTTCCTGATTGGTAACGATGAGGAAATGGCCCGACAAGGCATTGGAAAGGTCATGGACCTTTACGTTGCTGAATGGGGCACGAACGTCAAAAACGTACAGCGCCAGAAGTTGCCTACCGGCGACGAAGGCTTTTACGGTGAGTTGACTGTTGGTGAGGGCGCAATCGCGGAGGATATCGCAGTTGTGATACGCAGGATTGGAGTGTTTGCCGTTGTCATCATGAACCAGAAGCGGGATGGCACTTTGTCGGCTGACGAAAAGTTTGCCACCCACTCCATTCTTTCGCTTATCGAGGCGCCCGCTGCTCCTTGAAGTTTCTGGTAACTGATCGCTCAACAGAGTTACGACTTAAATTGCGTCGGGCAGGTTCAGGCTCACGCCACGCTGGAGACGGCATATGAATACCGAGTTGATGAACATCTTCGGCGCCCCGCAGGGTCCGCAGAGTTTCGACCAGATCCGCATCTCGATCGCCAGCCCGGAGCGTATCCGTTCCTGGTCGTTCGGCGAGATCAAGAAGCCCGAGACGATCAACTACCGGACCTTCAAGCCGGAGCGCGACGGCCTGTTCTGCGCCCGCATCTTCGGTCCGATCAAGGATTACGAGTGCTTGTGCGGCAAGTACAAGCGCATGAAGTATCGCGGCATCATCTGCGAAAAGTGCGGCGTGGAAGTGACCTTGTCCAAGGTCCGCCGCGAGCGCATGGGCCATATCGAACTGGCCTCGCCCGTTGCCCATATCTGGTTCCTGAAGTCGCTGCCGTCCCGCATCGGCCTGTTGCTGGACAACACGCTGAAGGATCTGGAGCGCATCCTTTATTTCGAAAACTATGTCGTCATCGAACCCGGCCTGACCGAGCTGAAGCAGGGTCAGTTGCTGTCGGAAGACGAGCTGATCGACTTCCAGGACAAGTACGGCGAAGACACTTTCACCGCCAAGATCGGCGCCGAGGCCCTGAAGGACATGCTGTCCTCCCTGGACCTCGTGACCGAGAAGGCGAATTGCCGCGACGACCTGCGCGAGACCGCGTCCGAAGCCAAGCGCAAGAAGCTTGTCAAGCGCCTGAAGATGCTGGAAGCCTTCCTGGGCAATCCGGTCGAGGTTGAGACGGTCGCCGATTATGAGCGGTTCGAGGGCTATAAGGAGCGTATCGAGCGCCCCGATGGCCCGACCATCTACAAGACCTACCCGGAAGCGACCCGTCCGGAATGGATGATCCTGGAAGTCGTTCCGGTCATTCCGCCCGAACTGCGTCCGCTGGTGCCGCTGGATGGTGGCCGTTTCGCGACGTCGGATCTGAACGATCTGTATCGCCGCGTGATCAACCGCAACAACCGTCTGAAGCGTCTGATCGAGCTGAAGGCCCCGGACATCATCGTCCGCAACGAAAAGCGCATGCTGCAGGAGGCCGTCGACGCTCTGTTCGACAATGGCCGCCGTGGCCGCGTGATCACCGGTGCCAACAAGCGTCCGCTGAAGTCCATCAGCGATATGCTGAAGGGCAAGCAGGGCCGCTTCCGCCAGAACCTGCTGGGCAAGCGCGTCGACTACTCGGGCCGTTCGGTCATCGTGGTGGGTCCGGAGCTGAAGCTGCACCAGTGCGGCCTGCCCAAGAAGATGGCGCTGGAGCTGTTCAAGCCCTTCATCTACGCCAAGCTGGAACTGTACGGTCTGGCCAGCACCATCAAGGCCGCCAAGCGTATGGTGGAAAAGGAACGTCCCGAGGTCTGGGACATCCTGGAAGAGGTCATCCGCGAGCATCCCGTGATGCTGAACCGCGCGCCGACCCTGCACCGTCTTGGCATTCAGGCGTTCGAGCCGACCCTGATCGAAGGTAAGGCCATCCAGCTTCACCCGCTGGTCTGCACCGCGTTCAACGCCGACTTCGACGGCGACCAGATGGCCGTGCACGTGCCCCTGAGCCTTGAGGCTCAGTTGGAAGCGCGCGTCCTGATGATGTCGACCAACAACATCCTGTCGCCCGCCTCGGGCCGTCCCATCATTGTGCCGTCGCAGGATATCATCCTGGGTCTGTACTACATCACGATGGAACTGCCGGGTGCGGTGGGTGAAGGCATGGCCTTCGGCTCCATCGGCGAGATCGAGCACGCGCTGGCGGCCAAGGTCGTCACGCTGCATTCGAAGATCCAGGCCCGCTATCACACGGTGGACCAGGACGGCAACCCGATCACGACCCGCGTGACGGCCACCCCCGGCCGCATGCTGCTGTCGGAGATCCTGCCGCGCCATCCGGCCATCAAGTTCGACCTGATCAACCGCCTTCTGACCAAGAAGGAAATCGGCAACATCATCGACGTCGTCTACCGCCATTGCGGTCAGAAGGAGACGGTGATTTTTGCCGACCGGATGATGCGTCTGGGCTTCACCAACGCGTTCAAGGCCGGCATCTCCTTCGGCAAGGATGACATGGTCATCCCGGCCGAGAAGGAGACGCTGATCAAGGAAGCCCAGGACCGCGTGAAGGAGTTCGAGCAGCAGTATCTGGACGGTCTGATCACCCAGGGCGAAAAGTACAACAAGGTGGTCGACGTCTGGTCGGAAACGACCGAAAAGGTCGCCGGCGCCATGATGAAAGTGATCGAGCAGCCGCGTCCGGGCTTCGGCGTGAACTCGGTCTACATGATGGCCCATTCCGGTGCCCGTGGTTCGCCGGCCCAGATCAAGCAGTTGGCCGGTATGCGCGGCCTGATGGCCAAGCCCTCGGGCGAAATCATCGAGACGCCGATCATCTCGAACTTCAAGGAAGGTCTGTCGGTTCTCGAATACTTCAACTCCACGCACGGTGCCCGTAAGGGTCTGGCCGACACCGCGTTGAAGACCGCGAACTCCGGTTACCTGACCCGCCGTCTGGTGGACGTGGCGCAGGACGCCATCATCACCGAGACGGATTGCGGCACGAAGAATGGCCTGACCGTGAAGGCGGTGATCGATGGCGGCGACGTCATTGTTCCGCTGTCCGAGCGTATCCTGGGCCGTACCTCGACTGTCGATCTGGTCAACCCGCTGACCGGCGAGATGATCCTGCCGGCCGGTGAGCTGATCACCGAGCGGGAGATCGAGCTGGTCGACCGCGCCGGCATCGACACGGTGCATATCCGCTCCGTGCTGACCTGCGAAACGCAGGACGGCGTGTGCGCCCATTGCTACGGCCGCGATCTGGCCCGTGGCACGCGGGTGAACATGGGCGAGGCCGTGGGCGTCATCGCCGCCCAGTCGATCGGTGAGCCGGGCACGCAGCTTACGATGCGTACGTTCCACATCGGTGGTGCGGCGCAGCGTGGTGCGGAGCAGAGCTTCATCGAGGCGACGCTGGATGCCAAGGTCATCGTGCGTAACCGCAACCTCGTCATGAACAGCGAGGGTGTGCCGGTGGTGATGGGGCGCAACTGCGAACTGGCACTGCTGGACGAACAGGGCCGCGAGCGCGCCAAGCACCGTGTCCCCTACGGCGCCAAGCTGAACAAGGCGCTGGCGGTTGACGGGGCCCCCATCAAGCGCGGTGACCGCCTGGCCGAATGGGACCCGTACACCCTGCCGATCCTGACCGAAAAGGAAGGTACGGTTGCCTATGTCGATCTGGTGGAGGGCTTGTCCGTCCGCGAAGTGATGGACGAGGCCACCGGCATCTCCGCCAAGGTCGTGGTCGATTGGCGCCAGCAGCCGCGCGGTGCCGACCTGCGTCCGCGTATCGCCCTGCTGGATGCCAACGGCGAGGTCCTGAAGCTGCCGAACGGTGCGGAAGCCCGCTACTTCATGAGCGTGGATGCCATCCTGTCGGTGGAAAATGGTGCGAAGGTCCAGGCCGGCGACGTGCTGGCCCGTATCCCGCGCGAAAGCTCCAAGACGCGTGACATCACCGGCGGTCTGCCGCGCGTGGCCGAGCTGTTCGAAGCCCGCCGCCCCAAGGATTTCGCGATCATCGCGGAGCTTGAAGGCCGGGTCGAGTTCGGCAAGGACTACAAGACCAAGCGCCGCATCGTCGTGAAGAATGACGAGACGGGGGACGAGCGCGAGTACCTGATCCCGAAGGGCAAGCACATTGCCGTTCAGGAGGGCGACTATGTCCAGAAGGGCGACAGCCTGATGGATGGCAGCCCGGTGCCGCACGACATCCTGTCGGTCATGGGCGTGGAAGCGCTGGCCAACTACCTGATCAATGAGATCCAGGACGTCTATCGTCTGCAGGGCGTGAAGATCAACGACAAGCACATTGAAGTGATCGTCCGCCAGATGCTGCAGAAGATCGAGGTTTCCGATCCGGGTGACACCACCCTGCTGATCGGCGATCAGGTTGATCGCGTGGAGTTCGAGCAGGAAAACCGCGCCGTTCAGCAGCGGATCAAGGAAGGCGAAGTCGATCTGCGCTTTGCAGTCGGCAAGCCGGTTCTGCAGGGCATCACCAAGGCGTCGCTGCAGACCCGTTCGTTCATCTCCGCCGCGTCGTTCCAGGAAACGACCCGCGTCCTGACGGAAGCTGCCGTTCAGGGCAAGGTCGACAATCTGGAAGGCCTGAAGGAGAACGTGATCGTCGGTCGTCTGATCCCGGCCGGTACCGGTTCCGTCGTCAACCGTCTGAAGGCCATCGCTGCGGAGCGTGATCGCGCCATGCAGCTTGGTGAGGATGGTGAGACGCCGGCACTGCCGGAGGCGGCTGCCGAGTAACGGCACGCTGTTTCAGGTGTGAGAGTAAAGGGCCATCCCGGCGACGGGGTGGCCCTTGTTTTTTGGGCCGCCGGCGGGAAGACCTTGTCCAGAGCCGGCGCCTATCCGGCCTCTATCATCGCATGGTCCCCGGGCTATGACCGGTGTGGAGCGGCGATTGACATTAAGGCGTTAACCCGTAAATTATGAGTTTACCAAAAAGCAACGGTTCGCCTGCGGATTGTGGGTACGGTGCTGCAGCCCGAAGGGTTGGCGGCTTCGGTTGATGCCACCACGCCAGAAAACATCGGAAAATTATGCCTAAGATCGAGCGCTATCTTGGCTTCGCCTTTGCTAACTCCGACCTGTTGCTGGAAGTGGAGCCGGAGGGTGTCGTTCGCTTCATCACGGGCGCGGTCCAGGGACTGACGGGGCGGACGCCCGCTGACGTCGTTGGCCAGCCCCTGCGTACGTTGCTGTCAGAGGCTGACGGCCGTCTTGTCATGCGTTTGCTGGCCGGCATGGGCGAGAATGAGCGTCTGGAACCGCGCGTCATGCAATTGCGCCATGCCACGGCGGGCGACATTGCCTGCGTCATGGGGGCCTATCATGTGGCCGGGCGGAAAAGTGTCAATGTGACCTTCGCCCGCCTCACCGCCCGGGAGGTTGCGCAGGCGCCTTCATCGAGCTGCGATGCCGAAACCGGCCTGAGCAGTCGTGAGGCCTTTCAGAATTATCTGGCCTCGATGGAAGGGCGGGGGGAGCAGACCCGCCACCTGACCTTGTTCCGGCTGGGGCAGTTGCGGGACATGTGCGCTGGGCTGGTGCCGTCCGCGGCCAGCGAATTGTTGGCGGAAATCGGGGCGGTCCTGCGCCAGTACGCCCCGTCGGACGCTGCGGTCGCGCGACTGGGCGTTGACCGGTTCGGCATGCTGCACGGTGGTGATCTGGTCGATGTCGTCAAGGGGGAGATCGACGCCGTCGTCCGCAGCCTGGTGCCGGAGGCTGCCGATCCCATCATCGATGTGCAGACGCTGGACACGGAAAGCCTGGGGTTGTCGCTGTCTGACCGCGTGCGTGTCCTGTTGCATGTGGTGCGCAGCTTCGCCGAGCGGGAGACCATCCCCCTGGACCCTGCCGGTGGGCGGGCGCTGGTCGGTGCCATCGTCAAGGATACGGTGCGCCGGATGATAAGCCTGCGCGGCGATCTGGGCGGACGGCGCATCCACATGGCCTATCAGCCCATTATCGATCTGCGCACCGGCCGGTCCCATCATCTTGAGGCGCTGGCCCGTGGCGATGATGGCCGTTCCTATGCCTCCGGTGTGGCCTTCGCCGAGCAGATCGGCATTGCCACCGAACTGGACCTGTTCATTTGCCGGACCGTGCTGCGCGACCTTGAAAAGGTGTCAGCGGATTGCAAGGTGGCGGTCAATCTTTCCGGTCATTCGATCGAGAGCGACGTCTTCGTCGCGACCCTGTTGGAACTGCTGCGCGCCCATCCCAGGACCAGTCCCCGTGTCCTGTTTGAGTTGACGGAAACGGTGGGCCTGCGCGACATCCCCCGGGCGGCCCGGGTGATCAATGAATTGCGTGCCGCCGGGCATATGATCTGTCTGGATGATTTCGGCGCGGGAGCGGCTTCCTTCCCCTATCTGCGCGACCTGCGCTTCGATTATGTGAAGCTTGATGGCAGCTATGTCCGCAATCTGGGCCGTAGTGAGCGGGACGACGCGATTCTGGGCAGCATGATGCGTCTGTGCCAGCAGCTCAAGGTTCAAACCATCGCGGAGCATGTGGAAACGGTGGAACAGGCCATCCGGCTGCGCGGGCTGAAGTGCAACTTCGCGCAGGGCTGGCTGTTTGGTGAGGCCGGACCCCGGATCGAGGTTCAGCACTTTGATCTCTCCAAACTGAAGTATCCCAGCCAGTGGCGCAGCCAGCTTAAGATATCGTAGCGGCTGTTAAGAACAGGCCTGATCCCGCGTCATGCGACCATGCCGGCTCGCCGCATGAAGGCCTGTTAGCGCCGGTGCCGACGCGGGAACGGTGGCGCGCAGAGACGAGCCCCTTGGCAAGCCCCCCTGACACCGCCTAAATAGCCCGCATTCAGGTCTAAGGCGGGAGTGTGCAAGATGGCGGCTGGTCGGTTGACAGGCAGGTTGGGCCTGCTGTTCGCGGCCCTTTCCGGTGTGGGGACCGCCTCCATCGTGGGTGAGTTGCTGCGCGCCCTGCCGCAGGCATCGGCCATCGCGGCGGAAAACCCCATGATTCTGGTGGCCGCCCCCATGCCCATCGGGGCCGTGGTCGCCATCGCCCATATATTCTGGTTGCGGTCGGTCCAGGCAAAGTTGCTGGCAAAGCGGGAGCAGCCGGCGGCGCCCGTGCGGACCCTGGTGCCCCCTCCGGACGATGGCGAGGGCGGGGGCAAGCCCCCCCGCTGGCGCCCCGTCATCCGCAATTGAGCCGTGCCATGAACCGCACGCAACTGACCTTGGCCCTGGACCGGATGGACCGGCTTTATCCCAACGTGCTTCAGCCCGACTACCGGGATGAGGTGCTGGGGGTGGGACGGTCCTTCACGCCGCTGGCCCGGAGCGCGAAAAAGCTGGGCAGTGTTCTCCACGCCCATCGCGGTCGCAAGCTGGACCAGTTGGAGGAGCGGGTTATCGCGGAGGTGCGGCAGCTTCACGACGAATTGCGGGAAGGTGCCCAGCGTCTGTTGGCCGCCAAAATATGGATCGGCGACGAATAACCGCCGATTGTCTCACGCCCCGAAGAACACCTTGTACATCAGTCGTCCCGGCAACAGGGTGAAGGCACCCGTGATGATCAGGGCCAGCACGTAAAGTCGGATCATGCTGCGCTTGTGCCGCGCGATGTCGCCCCGGCGCGCCAGGCGGATGGCTTGCCACAAGGCGACCAGCACCAGCACCGACAGAAGGTGGATGGCGCTGAACATTCCGAACATCCGGATTTCATGAATGAAGAAGGAAGACAGCGCCACGATGGCCATACAGGCCACCCAGATACGGCCCAGCAACCGGTGTGTTGGTGTGCCCTTGGGCATGGCAAACTGAACACCGCCCAGGATGATGGCGGTTGTGGCCAGCACGGCATGAAGCTGGATTAACGCCGGGGCGTTGAGAAACAGATCGAAACCCTGCAATTGAAATCCCCTGTCCGATAGGTTTTTCAAACCTATCGGACAGAACCGACCATAAAATCAACGGTCTGGTTATCGGATGGGGGGAGGTCAGCGGATGACGCTGCCCCACAGGTCATATTCGTCCGCTTCCTCGATTTTTACGCGGACCATGTCGCCGGGCTTCACCTTGAATTCATCATTCAGGTAGACGGCGCCGTCGATCTCCGGTGCGTCGGCCCAGGAACGGCCGATGGCGCCGTCCTCGTCGACCTCGTCAATCAGCACATCCATCTCGCGGCCGATCTTGGTGGCAAAGCGCTTGGCGCTGATTTCCTGCTGGTGGGCCATCAGGCGATTCCAGCGTTCCTCCTGAACCTCTTTCGGCACCGCACCGGCCAGTTCATTGGCGGGCGCGCCCTCCACCGGCTCGTACTTGAAGCAGCCCAGACGGTCGATCTGCGCTTCGGTCAGCCAGTCCAGCAGATACTGGAAATCCTGTTCCGTTTCCCCGGGGAATCCCACGATGAAGGTGGACCGCAGGGTCAGGTCGGGGCAGCCCTGGCGCCACATCTTGATCCGGTCCAGCACCTTGTCGGTATTTGCCGGGCGCTTCATGGCCTTCAGCACGTTGGGGGCGGCATGCTGGAACGGGATATCCAGGTAGGGCAGGACCTTGCCTTCCGCCATCAGGCCGATGACCTCGTCCACATGCGGATAGGGGTAGACATAGTGCAGGCGAATCCAGGCGCCCAGGTCACCCAGTTCGCGCGCCAGGTCGATGAATTTGGCGCGGACCTGGCGGCCCTTCCACTTGCTCTCGGCATAGCGTGTGTCCATGCCATAGGCGGAGGTGTCCTGGCTGACCACCAGGATCTCTTTCACCCCGGCCTTCACCAGCGCCTCGGCCTCAGCCAGCACCATGTTGGCGGGGCGGGAGACCAGATCGCCGCGGATGGACGGGATGATGCAGAAGGTGCAGCGATTGTTGCAGCCCTCGGAAATCTTCAGATAGGCATAATGACGGGGCGTCAGGCGCAGGCCCTGCGGCGGCACTACGTCCAGATACGGATCATGGCGCGGCGGCACCACATCATGCACCGCGTTCACCACCTGCTCATACTGGTGCGGGCCGGTGACGGCCAGGACGTTGGGGTGGTTCTGCCGGATCAGGCTTTCTTCCTTGCCCAGGCAACCGGTGACGATGACTTTGCCATTTTCCTTGATGGCCTCCCCGATGGCTTCCAGGCTTTCGGCCTTGGCACTGTCCAGGAAGCCGCAGGTATTGACCAGCACGACATCGGCCCCGTCATAGGAGCCGGAAATCTCATACCCTTCCGACCGCAGCTTGGTCAGGATGCGTTCACTGTCGACCAGCGCCTTGGGGCAGCCGAGGGAGACGATGCCGACCTTGGGCGCGGCGGCGGGGGAATGGGTCTGCTTGCTCATGGGGAAGGGTCCTTGAAAACAAGCCGCCTGTATAAGCCGGGACAAGGTTTCAGGCCAGGGGGGGCGCAAGCATGGCGGGGTGGCGATAAGCGGCGCGGATGGCGTGACGGCACGATTCGGGCTATGATGGCGCCTGATCACCGTGTCCGGGATGCCGCCATGGCCGTCGCCGTCAAAAAGTCCACGCTGAAACGCATGAGCATCGAGGAGTTCCTGGCCTGGGACTCGGGCGATGGCCTGCGATATGAGCTGGTGAATGGCTGGCCGGTGGCGCAATCGGTGCCTTCCCGCAATTACGGCCGCATGGATGTGAATGTCGGCGCCGGCTTGAAGAACCGCGTTAAGGCTGCGGGGCGTCCCTGCGTGGTCGAAAGCAGCAGTGGGTTGCGCATAGACCAGCGCTGGACCGTCCGCGCGCCCGACCTGCTGCTTCGCTTCGGTCCAGACC
>NZ_JAGOGJ010000016.1:1237-81149 GCF_017996735.1 Niveispirillum sp. | reverse complement strand
GGAGACACCGCGCCGGGCGCACAGCGGCAGGAACGTGTCCAGCGACGAGTGGTCCAGCAGCGTATAGCGGCCGGCCAGCAGCATGACGTCATAGTCGCCATGGGCCAGCGCCTCGACACAGATCTCCCACTCGTTCACGCCCAGCCCGATGGCGCCGACGGCACCGGTGTCGCGCAATTCCCGCATCGCCCGGTAACCGCCCTCCAGGAACTGCCGGAACATTTCCGGATGGCGGTCCCCCTGGGCGAAACGGCCGAGATCATGGACATAAAGGATGTCGATGCGCTCACGGCCCAGACGCTGCCGGCTCTCCTCATAGGAGCGCATGACGGCGTCGTAGGAATAGTCGAAGCGGCTTTCAAACGGTTCGGGCGTAACGAAGCCCTGGCGGACCTGTGTCAGGTCCGCCCCCGGCACCGGATCAAGCCGCCGCCCCACCTTGGTGGAAACGATCAGCCTTTCGTCCGGGTCCAGCGTCCGCAGGGCCAGACCCAGCCGCTTCTCCGACAGGCCGAAGCCGTAATGCGGGGCCGTGTCCAGATAACGGATACCGGCATCCAGGGCGGCGCGGATGGTGGCCCCGGCACTGTCATCCGGCATGGCCTGGTACAGATTGCCGATGGGTGCCGCCCCGAAACCAAGGGCGCCCAGGGTCTGGGGATCAAACGGCATGAATGCTCACTCCACCGGGCGCCAGGCAACAGTCCGCTGGCGCTGCGCGCCCAGCTTGTCGATACCCAGTTCGATGACGTCACCGGGCTTCAGGTAGGTCGGCGGGGTCTGGCCCAGGCCAACCCCGGCCGGGGTGCCTGTGGAAATGATGTCACCCGGCATCAGCGTCATATAGCGGCTGATATAGGAAACCAGTTCGGCGACACCGAACACCATTTCCGCCGAGGTGCCGTTCTGATAGCGGTGGCCATTGACCGTCAGCCACATCTTCAGGGCCTGCGGATCGGCAATCTCTTCTTTGGTGGCCAGGAAGGGACCAATGGGGCCGAACGTATCGCAGCTTTTGCCCTTCACCCACTGGCCGCCATGTTCGATCTGGAATTCCCGTTCCGACACGTCGTTGATCAGGACATAGCCGGCGACATGGTCCAGCGCCTTTTCCAGCGGCACATGCCGGGCCACATCGCCGATGACGACGCCCAGTTCCACCTCCCAGTCGGTCTTGACCGACCCGCGCGGGATGATGATGTCATCGTCGGGGCCGCAGATGGCCGTCGTGGCCTTCATGAACAGGATCGGCTGGCTGGGCAGGGGCAGGTTGCTCTCCGCCGCATGGTCCTTGAAGTTCAGGCCAACGCAGATGAATTTGCCCACGGCCCCGACGGCCGGCCCGATGCGCGTGCCGTCGGCGATCACGGGCAGGGTGGCGGGATCAATCGCCGCAAGCTTTGCCAGACCGCCACGGGTCAGCACGTTGCCGGCAATGTCGCCGACGATGCCGGACAGGTCATGGGGAACGCCATCCGCATCCAGGATGGCGGGGCGTTCATGGCCGGGGGCGCCGTAACGGGCCAGTCTCATCACAAATCCATTCAGTTGGTTGGGCGATCGCTCAACTGATATATTAGATTTGCGATCTCATATGTCAATATCGAGATTCGGGAGGCCGGGCATCGCGCCGGCCCCTCCCGTCAGGTCAGAACATCCCCAGAATCCGCTGCAAGGCCGCCTGGAAATGGGCGGCCAGGGCGGCCTCTGCCCGGTCACCATCACGGTCCACGCAGGCGTTCAACACTTCTATATGTTCGTTCAGCGTGCGCAGGGCCAGCGGCTGGGTGATCAGCCGTTCCAGGCGGATCAGGGTGACATAGTTCTTCAGCCGCCGCGCCGTCGTTTCGATCAGCGGGTTGCGCAGGCAGGCGATCATGGCCCCGTGGAACCGCTGTTCGATCCCTTCCAGCCGTTCCGCCATCGCGGGCGTCAGGCCCTGCTTCTCTATATCTGCAATCAGGGCACGGTGTGCCGCCAGCAGTTCGGTCGTCTCCCCGGCATCGCCTGTCTCCGCATAGGCGCGGGCGGCCGCGCGTTCGATGATGGAGCGGAACTGATAGGTGGAGCGCGCGAACTCGAAGTCCGGTTTCAGGAACTGGATACCGGAACGCGGATGGATGGTCAGCACCCCCTCCGCCTCCAGCACGCGCAACGCATCACGCAGCGGCTGCACGGGGATGCCCAGCAACTGCACCAGATCATTCTGCGAAACGAACGCGCCCGCCGGAACCTTGCGGGCGAAAAGCCCTTCAAGGATGGCGCTGTAGGCGATCTCGCTCAGCCTTTTGCCTTCCGGCGCGGGGATTGTTTCATCAACCGCCGCGTTTGAGGCTTGCCTTCTCCGCCCTGCTGTCATATCTAATCTCTATCCTGATATTTCAGATATCGGCATCTGAATAGATTGTAGCGGTGAAAATGCAGATCGTCGACTTCCGCATCACGCGTTTCCAGTTTGCCCGCGACCGTGTCATCGGCGACAGCCAGGTACGGGCGGATGATGTGCATGTCGCGGCCCTGGAATTGCTGGGTCCCGATGGCACGGCCGGGCTGGGTTTCGTGCAATCGCTGTTCTTTCCACTGCCCGACGAGGCTGAGATTGTACGCACCTTCCAGGCGGAAGTGTGGCCGGGACTGGAGGGACAGCAGGCGGGAAGCCTGGCGCATCGCGTCACCCGGCCGCGCGGCGGCACCGCCCGCCGCCTGACCCTGCCGTTCGAGGAGGCGCTGCAGCAGGCCGTCTGGGACCTGTTCGCCAAATCGCTGGGCGTGCCGCTCTGGCAATTGCTGGGTGCGCGTAAATCCAAGGTCCGCGCCTATGCCTCGGGCCTGGATTTCCACCTGTCCGACAGCGACTATCAGAACCTGTTCGCGCATGCCGCCGGTGAAGGGTTCACGGCCTTCAAGATCAAGGTCGGGCATCCGGAGATCGATCGCGATATCCACCGCCTGGACCTGCTGAAACAGGCCGTCGGCCCCAAGGCCACGGTGATGATCGATGCCAACGAGGCCTGGTCGCCCAAGCAGACCGTGGCCAACCTGGACCTGATGCGCAAGGCCGGGCATGAGATTTTCTGGGCGGAAGACCCCATCCAGCGCCATGATTTCGAGGGGTTGCGCCTGCTGCGCCACACCGTCGGCCCCACGTTGATCAACAGTGGTGAATATCTGGACGTGTCGGGCAAGCGCGCGCTGATCGAGGCGGGCGGTGCCGACATGCTGAATGTCCATGGCCATGTCACCGACGTCATGCGCATCGGCTGGCTGGCGGCGGAGAAGGCGGTGCCGATAACGCTCGGCAACTCCTTCCTGGAGATCGGCGTCAACATGGCGCTGGCCTTGCCAGAGGTCGAATGGCTGGAATACAGCTATCAGAATTTCGACCATCTGGTGGAGGAGAGCTACCGGATTGAGGACGGCTTCATCCATGGCAGCGAAGCATCCGGACATGGTCTGGTGCTGAGCGGGGAGGCGCGGCGCGACTGGCACCGTCCCCGGCTTCTGCCCCGCGCCGACCTGGGGCCGGCCCCGGCGCAGGTTCGCCTGTCCACCGCCGGGTGAGCCCATGCTGATCGACGCACACCTGCATCTGTGGGACCCGGCGCAGCTTCGGTATGACTGGCTGTCCCATGTGCCGGTTATCAACCGCCCCTTTCTGCCCGCCCATCTGAAGGCGCTGGACATTCCGCTGGCGCAGGCCGTGTTTGTGCAGTGCGACTGCGACCCCGCCCAGGCAATGGCTGAGGTGGATTGGGTCGCGGGGCTCGCCGGTCAGGTACCGGTCGGCGCCATCGTCGCCTATGCGCCGTTGGAGAAGGGGGCCGGCGTCCGGCCCGTGCTGGAGGCGCTGACGACGCGGCCGCTGGTGCGCGGCGTTCGCCGGTCGGTGCAGAACGAACCCCTGGCCTTCGTCACCGATCGCGACCACCTGGACGGCATGGTCCACGCGGCGCGGGCGGGGTTGAGCCTGGACCTGTGCGCGCGGGCGCCGCAGCTTCCGGCCCTGGCCCAGGCGCTGGAGCATCTGTTTGCGGCCGTACCCGAAGCGACCGTCATTCTGGACCATCTGGGCAAGCCGGATATCGCCAGCCATGGCGGCGATATCCATGGGGATGGCTGGGCGGCGTCCCTGGCGCGGCTGGCCCGGTTTCCCAACCTGAACTGCAAATTGTCGGGGCTGGCGACGCAGGCATCCTGGGATGGCTGGCAGGTGGATGATCTGCGCCCCTATCTGGACCATGCGTTGGCCTGTTTCGGGCCCGACCGTTGCCTGTTCGGCGGCGACTGGCCCGTCATCGATCTGGCCGGGGGCTATCCGCGCTGGTTGCGGGCGTTCGAGCAGGTGACCGCAAGCCTGCCCGATGCCGAAAGGGCGGCTATCCGCCACAGCACGGCGCGGCGTGTCTATGGCCTGGGGGCGGGATAAGGCGCTGCCCCGAACCGAATGAAGCGGCCCGGGCAAGAGGCCGGTGATGATTGAGGAAACGAAGGACCGGTACCAAGATGACGGATGTGCCCATGCCCGGTTCCGCCCGGTTGGTTGATGGCGGCGATACAAGTGAACATGTCGCCGGCCGGCCGCGCTGGGCGCTGCTCTGGTCGCTGCTGACCAATTTTTTTGTGCTGCTGGCCCTTTATAATGGTGTCATCTCCGTGCTGCTGCCCAATCAGGTGGCGGCACTGGACCCGGCGTCGAAGGCGGAGAATCTGGCGCTGGTGATGTTTGTCACCTCGATCTTCTCCACCCTGGCCACGCCCATTTCGGGGGCATTGTCCGATCGCACAAGGTCGCGCTGGGGACGGCGTTCCCCCTGGATCGCGCTGGGGTCGCTGATCGGTGCGGCGTGCCTGTTCGGCACCTCCCTGATGACCACGCTCTGGTCGATCACGGTGCTCTGGGTCATGGCGGCCATCGCGCTGAATTCCATGCAGGGACCGCTATCCACCGTGGTTGCCGACCGGGTGGGCCCCGAAAGCCGGGGTACGGCCTCGGGCTTCATCGGGGCCGGCATGACGGCGGGCGGGACGGTGGGCATCATCGTCGCCGGCCATCTGGCCTCGACCCTGGTTCTTGGCTATCTGGTCTTCGCGCTGGCCATCGCCGCCTGCTGCGTGGCCTTTGTCCTGCTGAACCGCGAACGACCCTCCATCCATATCCGGCCTGCACCCTTCCATCTGGGCAGCTTCCTGCGCAGCTTCTGGATCAATCCCCGCCGCTATCCCGATTTCGGCTGGGCCTTCCTGGGGCGGTTCACCATCTATCTGGGGTATCAGGGGGTGGTGACCTATCAGCTCTATATCCTGCAGGATTATATCCGGCTGCCGGTGGATCAGGCGAATATCGTCATCGGCAACATCTCGATGATCACCTTCGTGACGCTGATGCTGTCCGGTCTGTGTTCGGGCTTCCTGTCCGACCGGGTGGGGCGGCGCAAGCCCTTCGTCTTTTTCTCCAGTGTGGTCATGGCCGTGGCCTGCGCGGTGCCGTTGCTGCTGCCCACCGTGAACGGCATGTATCTCTATGCCGCCATCATCGGCCTGGGTTATGGCGCCTTCACGGCGGTGGACATGGCGTTGATGACGCAGGTCCTGCCGAAGGATACCGGTTCGACCGGCAAGGACCTGGGCATCCTGACCACGGCCATCAACATCCCGCAGGCCATCAGCCCCGTGATGTCGGCCTGGCTGCTGGGCCTTTCCGGTGGCGATTACGGCGTGCTGTTCATCGCCGCCATCATCTTCGTTTTCCTGTCCTCGTTCTTTGTGCTGCCCATCCGGTCGGTCCGCTGAGACCGCGATCGGCCCGCGCGCATCGGGCAGGTAGCGCCCCAATCATGGAGGTCGATCAATGGGATCGCATGCCGTGCGTCTTGGCCTGCTGGCCATGCTTCTGACATCGGTACCCGCCTGGTCGCAGACCGTGCCCGGTCCCGACCTGCCGCCCGGCCATCAGCCGGAACGGCTGTATGGCGAACGGCTGCTGGCGACCATCAAGGTCCCGCAGCGGCCTGTGATACAACCGCTCATCCTGTCGGTGTCGCCCAACGGGTCGGACGCGGGCGATGGGTCGGCGGCCCGTCCCTTCGCCACGCTGGCCCGTGCGCAGGCCGCCGTGCGTGCCCTGAACCATGATCGGGATGTCGTCGTGCAACTGGCCGACGGGGTCTATCGCCTGACGGAACCGCTGCGCTTCACCGTGGCCGATGGCGGGCAGGCGGGGCATCTGGTGCGGTGGGAGGCGGCCGACGGGGCCAAGCCGGTGATATCTGGCGGCAGCATGGTCACCGGATGGCAACTGGCCGATGCGGCCAAGGGCATCTGGGCGGCCGACATCCCGCGCGGCATCGATCCGCGTCAGATCTGGGTGAATGACCGGCTGGCCCGCCGGGCGACACTGGAAGTGCCGCGCCAGGCCTTCCGCTTTCATGAATGGGGGATGGAGATCGCCGACCCCGCCTGGCAGGGACTGGCCGCACTGCCCGACCAGAAGCGCATTCAGGTGGAGGGTACCGGCTGGTTCACCGACCGGCATGCGACGGTGGACCGGATCGACGGCAACCGCATCGTCATGCAGCAGCCGGGCTGGCGCAACAACATCATCGGCTATGACACCATTGCCCGGCCGGTGTCGGAACCGTCCTCGCGGCTGTTCCTGGTCAATGCCCTGGCCTTCCTGCGCGAACCCGGCCAATGGTACGCCGATCCGTCCGCCGGCCGCCTGTACTACAAGCCCCGCGCCGGCGAGGACATGGCGAAAGCGGCGGTGGTGTTGCCCCACCTGTCCCTGCTGGTCTCCATTGCCGGGAGCCATGACAACCCGGTCAAGGATCTGCAATTCAAGGGGTTGAGTTTCCAGCATACGAGCTGGCTGGAACCATCCGGCCCGCAGGGCTATGCCAGCCAGCAGAGCGGCGCCTTCCTGGCCGGGCATCTTGCCGATTATCCCGACGAGCCGATACGCGACTGTTCCTGGGGCTGCTGGGCGTTCGAGACGACCCGCAACCGCTGGCGCCAGCAGCCGGCCGCCATCCAGGTCGCCGCCGCCACCCGTATCCTGTTCGAAAAGGGCGAGTTCGCGCATCTGGGACAGGTGGCGCTTGGCATCGGCAACAATGCCGACGCCAATGACAGCGGCATCGGCCTGGGCGCCACCGCCATCGAAGTGTCGCGGAACCGGTTCACCGACCTGTCGGGCGGGGCCATCATGGTCGGGGGCATCACGCCGGATGCCCATCATCCGCCGCGTCCGGAAATGGGCGTGCGCGACATCCTGATCCGCAACAACCTGATCCGCACGGTATCGCAGGATTACCGGGAACAATCGGCCATCCTGGTCACCTATGCCACCGCACCGGTGATCATGCATAATGACGTGTCGGACACGCCCTATGACGGGATCGATGTGGGGTGGGGCTGGGGCGTCAATGATCCGGGCGGCAGTTCGGCCTATCGCACGCGGGAACGCGGTTATTACGACCAGCCGGGCAATCTGGTCTATGACACGCCCACCATCCTGCGCGATGCCGTCATCTTCGGTAACCGCGTGCATTCCGTGAAGCAATGGTATGGGGATGGCGGCGCGATTTATCATCTTTCCGCCGATCCCGGCGGCCTGATCGCCGAGAATTACATCTATGACGTTCCGGGCGGCATCGGCATCTATCTGGATGAAGGCTCGCGGCACCTGACGGTGCGCAATAATGTCGTCGACAAGGTCGATGTCTGGCTGAACGTCAACACCCTGAACTTCAACCTGCCCCGGCGCACGGCCATGGACAATCTGGCCCTGGGCAACTGGTTCCAGGATGGTCGGGCGCGGGGCACGCTGACCGACTATCTGAACAACCGTCTGGTCGACAATATAGAGGTCAAGGGCGACAAATGGCCCGCCGCCGCGCGTGCCGTGATGGAACGGGCGGGTATCCAGCCCGAAGACACCCCGCAACGCTGAGGGGGACGCCCACCCCCGGACAGGCCGGGGGTGGGCCGGGTTCACATCTGTTCGGCCAGGCTATGGATACGCTCCATGGCCACCCAGGTCTGACCGTCCGGTGTGCCGGGCAGGGGGCGCTGGAAGGTCCGCATCAGCCTGTCCCAGGCCTGGACATCGTCATTGGCGGCGTCGCGGCGGGCCTTTGCCGCCGGATCGAAGCCGGGGCCGACATCCATGATCAGCACCATGCGCGTGCCATGCAGCCAGATTTCCAGCGCGCGGATATCGTCGGCCCGCATCGCCGCCACGACCGGCTTTGGCACCGCCCCCGGCCCATGCCAGGCCCGATAACGGGCGATCATTGACGGGTCGTCATGCAGATCCACCGTGAAGCACATGCGGCGCGTCTGTTCCATTTCAATCGCTTCCTGAGGTTTCTGTTTTTGCATCTGAGATATCACATTGCGTTTCTGAATTGACAAGGCCCGATTTGAGCGCCTTAATCCCTGGCAAAACCAAGCAATCGGGAGGGTATCGATGGTCGGCCTTTATGGACAGGTGCGGTCCCGCCGCGACATCGCGGCCCATACGGGATCGCTGTCGCAATTCGCCGGTGTGCGGCTGATGACCTTGGGCGATGGCGTGGAACGCGGCGTGCGCCTGCTGGAATTCCGCACCGGTTCCGGACTGCGCTTCACGGTCCTGGTCGACCGCGCCATGGACATCGCCGATTGCGAGCATAATGGCCGGGCCGTCGGCTGGCATTCGCCGTCGGGTTTCCGCCATCCCGGCCTGCATGACTATGAAGGGGAAGGGGGGCTGGGCTGGTTTCGCTCCTTTTCCGGCCTGCTGGTCACCTGCGGCCTCGACCATATCCTGTTCATGGATGAGGATGCGGCCGGCCATTATGTCTATGGCCCGCGCCAGTCGGTGAAATCTTCCCTGCATGGCCGCATCGGCACCATTCCCGCCCGGCTGACCGGCTATGGCGAGCGGTGGGAGGGTGACGAATGCTGGCTGTGGGCGGAAGGGGTCGTGCAGCAATCCACCGTGTTCGGCGAAGACCTGCACCTGATCCGCCGGATCGAGGCCAAGGTCGGCGGCGATGAAATCCACCTGCATGACCGGGTGGTCAATCACGGCTTCTACCGCACGCCGCACATGTATTGTTACCATATCAATGTCGGCCATCCTGTTCTGGCCGAGGGGTCGCGCTATATCGCCCCCATCGCTGATGTGGTCTGGGCCTCGCATGCAGGTGCCGATTACCGCCGCCAGGGGGTGGGGTATCGTACCCTGCCGGCGCCGCAGCGCGACTTCCATGAACAGGTCTGGCAGCATGAAATGGCGGCCGATACCCAGGGCCGCGTGCCCGTGGCCCTGGTGAACGAGGCCATCGGCTTCGGTTTCGAGGTGGAGACGGACAAGAGCCAGTTCCCCGCCATTTATGAATGGCAGAACCTGCAGCAGGGCCATTACGCCCTGGGCATCGAGCCGTCCACCAACCACGTCTTCGGCAAACCCTTTGCCAAACAGCGTGACGAGCTGATCTGGCTGGAGCATGGGCAGGAGCGCCGGTACGACAGCATTTTCCGTGTGCTGCCCGACGCGGCGTCCGTCGCGGCATCCGTGGCACGGATCGAAGCGATCCGGCGCCAGCCGCAGGCCGACTATCCCGAACCCTCCGGCACATTCCGCCCCATCATCCGGGAGTGAACGCCCATGTCGATTCAGGGCAAGACCATCCTTTACACCGGGGCCGCCGGCGGCCTGGGCCTGCCGGCCACGCTGCATTTCCTGCGCGCCGGGGCGACGGTGCTGGCCGTCGATCACGATGCGGCCAAGCTGTCGGCCCTGACCGATGCGGCGGCCGGCATCGATGCCGGGCGGCTGGTGACCCTTGCCGCCGATCTGTCCGATCTGGACGGATTCCGCTCGCTGCTGTCGGGGCAGGCGGCGGCATTGGGCGGGCTGGACGTGGTCATCAACAATGCCGCCATCTATCCGGCCAAACCCTTCGATGATTACAGCATCGAGGAACATCAGGCCGTCCAGCGCGTGAATGTCGATGCCGGGATCGTGGCCGTGCAGGTGGCGCTGCCGGGCATGCGCGGGCGCGGCTGGGGCCGTATCATCAACATCGCCAGCATCACCTTCTATGGCGGCTGGGCCAACCTGTCGCCCTATGTCGCCTCCAAAGGGGCGCTGGTCGGTCTGACGCGGGCCTGGGCGCGGGAATTCGGTCCCCATGGGATCACCGTCAACGCCATCTCCCCCGGTGCCTTTCCCACCGATGCGGAAAAGATCCATCCCGACCCGGAAGGCTACACACGCTTCGTGCTGGACCATCAGGCGGTGAAGCGGCGCGGCCACCCCGGCGACATTGCCGAGGCGTTGGCCTTCCTGGCATCCGACGCCGCCGGCTTCATCAGCGGGCAGGTGCTGAACGTCGATGGCGGCTGGGTGATGCATTGAGGGGGACACTGAACTGCACCCAACCTTCCAACATCGGCGCAAACCCACAGGCGCCAAGATAGCAAGCTCTCTCTACCGTCACCCCGGCGCAAGCCGGGGCCCAGCGTGAGGCGCGGTCAGCGCCGATATGACTCATATTGCGGCAGACGCCGCTCAGCGCTGGGTCCCGGCTTTCGCCGGGATGACGGGAAAAGCAGAGCCAGCCATTTCCCACTTCCCATTCCACTCCCGCCCCCAGGACAAACCATCATGGGCATCCTTTCCGGATACCGCGTTCTTGACTGTTCCATCGCTATGGCCGGGCCGTTCGCGGCGCAAAGGCTGGGCGACCTTGGCGCCGACGTCATCAAGGTGGAGCCGACCAGCGGCGAATGGCAACGCCACGCGTCGGCCGGCGGTGCGCGCGGGAACAAGATCAATGTCTCCTTCCTGTCGCTGAACCGGAACAAGCGGTCGCTGGCGGTGGATCTGAAGGTGGCCGAGGGCCGGCAGATTCTGCTGGATCTGGTGAAGACCGCCGACGTGTTCCTGCAGAATTACCGTCCCGGCGTGGCCAAGCGCCTGGGCGTGGATTACGAGACCCTGTCGGCCATCAATCCGCGCCTGATCTATGTCTCCATGTCCGGCTATGGGGAGGATGGCCCCTATGTGAACTATCCCGGCCAGGACCTGCTTTTGCAGGCGATGTCGGGCGCCATGCTGTCGGCGGGCAGCGCCGACCAGCCGCCGCAGCCGGCCGGCCAGTATCTGGTGGATGCCATCACCGCCTATACGGCCTTCGAGGGGGCGCTGGCGGCCTTGCTGCACCGGGAACGCACGGGCGAGGGGCAATTGGTCCAGGTCAACATGCTGGACGCCATCACCACCATCCAGATGCAGGAACTGTCGGTCTTTACCGTGGGCGGCAAGCCGCAGACAAGGTCGGCCGAACCGCACGCCCATTGTTATATCCGGGCACCCTATGGCGTGTTCAAAACGACGGACGGCCATATCGTCGTCGCCATGGCCAGCCTGGACAAGCTGGGCCGCCTGATCGATGAGCCGTTCCTGCAGGGTCTGAACGACGAGGCGGACAGTTGGACCTACCGGGACGAGATCTTCGCCTGTATCCGCATCAAGCTGCTGTCGCGCAGCAGCTCCGAATGGCTGGACCTGTTCCGGGCGCAGGATATCTGGTGCGGGCCCGTCTATGGCTATGCCGATCTGGTCGCTGATCCGCAGATCGCCCATAACGGCACCTTCATCAGCTATGACCACCCGACGGAAGGAAGGGTGAAGACGCCGGGCTTTCCCATCCGTTTCTCCAAATCGCCGGCCATGCTGGAACGCGGGGCACCGCTGGTCGGTGAACATACGCGTGAGGTGCTGGCGGATCTGGCGCTCGATCAGGCCGATATCGACCGGTTGCTGGCCGCCGGCGTGGTGGGGGCGCCGTGAGCGCGACGGTGCATTATCGGGGCCTGACCTGGGACCACCCGCGCGGCTACAACGCGCTGGCCGCGGCTGCGGCGGCCCTGGACCCGGTGCAAGACGGGCTGACGCTGTCCTGGGACCGGCATTCGCTGGAAGGGTTCGAACAGCATCCCATCGCCGACCTTTGCCGCCGCTACGACCTGATCGTGCTGGACCATCCGCATGTCGGGGAGGCGGTGGCGGGTGAGGGGCTGCTGCCGCTGGAGGATCTGTTCGACGCCGGGGAGATTGCCGCCTGGGGTCGCGACGTGATCGGTCCCTGCCTGCGCAGCTACCATTATGCGGGCTGGCATTGGGCCTTGCCGCTGGACGCCGCGACCCAGGTCATGGCTGTGCGGCCCGACCTGATGGACGGGCCGGTGCCGGAAACCTGGGCGCAGGTGCTGGATTTGGCGGCGCGCCGGCCCGTTGCCCTGTCGCTGGCCGGTCCGCATGCGGTGCTGAGCTTCCAGTCGATCTGCACCGCACTGGGGGAGCCGCCCGCACAAGCCGATCCGGAACTGTTTGTCGGGCGCCGGACGGGCATGGAGGCGCTGGACCTGATGGCGCGGCTGGCGGCGACCAGCCCGCTGGCCGTGGCCAACCTCAATCCGATCGGCATCTTGGGCGCCATGGCGGCGGGTACCGAGGTGGCGCTTTGCCCGCTGATCTATGGCTATGTGAACTACACGCGGGCCCGGCCGGGTCAGGCGCCCCTGCGTTTCGCCAACGCCCCCCGGCAGGAGCCGGGTGGGCGACCGGGGTCGACACTGGGCGGGACGGGGATCGGCATCTCCCGCAACGCCCGTGTCACCCCGGCCCTTCTGGACCATCTGCGCTGGCTGATGGCGCCCGGTACGCAGGCCGGGTTCATCCCCGATCATGACGGGCAGCCCAGCCTGCGCGGCGCCTGGGCCGATCCCGGCGTGAACGGCCGTTGGGGCGATTTCTACTGCGCCACCGCAGATACGCTGGAAAACGCCTTTGTGCGGCCGCGTCATCCCGGTGCCATCGCCTTCCAGACGGCGGCGTCGGCCGTGATCCGCATGGCACTGTCCGACCGCCGGCCGCATGCCGACATCATCGACGACCTGCAAAGCCTGTACACCGCATCCCGCCGGCCGGGCATGGAGAGGTAAATGACCGACGAATTGTTGTTCAGCGTGGATGGCCCCGTCGCCACCCTGACACTGAACCGCCCGCAGAAGCTGAATTCCGTGACGCCGGACATGGCCAAGGCCCTGACGGCGGCCATCAAGGAATGCAATGACAGCGACACGATCCGGGCCGTGATCATCACCGGGGCGGGCGAAAAATCCTTCTGCTGCGGTTCCGATATCAAGGAACTGGACAGCTATGCCACGCCCTGGGATTTCCGTAACCGTGCGGATTACTGCGATGCCATCCATCATTGCCTGAAACCGACCATCGCCGCCGTCAACGGCTATGCCTTCGGCGGCGGGCTGGAAACGGCGCTGTCCTGCGATATCCGCATCGCATCAACCAATGCGATGTTCGCGGCGCCGGAAATCAAACTGGGCTGGATCGGCGGCGGTGGCATGGCGGCCTTCCTGGCCCATTCCATCGGCGCGTCGAACGCGGCCCTGATGATCATGACCGGCGATCCCGTCGACGCGGCCCGCGCCCTGTCCTGGGGGCTGGTCAGCGAAGTGGTGGAGCCGGGTGCCGTGCTGGACCGCGCGCGCCAACTGGCCGCCACCATCGCGGCCCGCGCGCCCATCGCGGCGGAGACCGCAAAGCTGAACCTGCGCGCCGCCTTCTCCATGCCGCTGGATCAGGCCATGGCCTATGAACGCGACCTGCAGACCATCTGCTTCGCCACGGCCGATGCCGCCGAAGGGCGCGCGGCATTCAAGGAAAAGCGCGCGCCCGTCTTCCGGCGGCGGTGAGGAGTGGATGCGATGAACAGCCTGCTTCCCGCCGACCCGCGTGCCCTGCTGTTTGGTCGTGTCTTCCGGCCGACACTGGGTGGCCCGTCCGTGGTGGCCGTGCGAAACGGGCGGCTGATCGATATCAGCCGCACCTTCCCCACGGCGCGCGACCTGTGCGAACAGGTCGATCCGGCCGCATCCCTGCGGGCGGCGGCGGGCGAGGATATCGGCGATCTGGCCGATATCCATGCCAATACCGACCCGGCCAGCCGCGACCCGTCCCGGCCATGGCTGTTGTCGCCCATCGACCTGCAGGCCGTGAAGGCCGCCGGCGTCACCTTCGCCACATCGCTGCTGGAGCGGGTGATCGAGGAGAAGGCGCGCGGCGATGCCGGGGCGGCGGCAGCCATCCGCGTGCAGGTGGAAAGCCTGGTCGGCAACGACCTGCGCGCCCTGCGCCCCGGATCGCCGGAGGCCATGGCACTGAAAGCCGCGTTGATCCAGGCCGGCGCCTGGAGCCAGTATCTGGAGGTCGGGATCGGCCCGGACGCGGAGATCTTCACCAAGGGTCAGCCCCTGTCGACCGTGGGCGCCGGCATGGAGATCGGGGTGCATCCCGCCTCCACCTGGAACAACCCGGAGCCGGAACTGGTGCTGGTCATCGCCGCGTCGGGCCGGATCGTCGGTGCGACCCTTGGTAATGATGTGAACCTGCGTGATGTGGAGGGGCGGTCGGCCCTGCTGCTGGGCAAGGCCAAGGACAATAACGCCGCGGCCGCCGTCGGCCCGTTCGTGCGCCTGTTCGATGACGGCTATGGTCTGGCCGATGTGCGCCGGGCGGAAATCACCCTGCGGGTGGAAGGCACGGATGGCTATGTCCTGGAAGGACGCTCGTCACTGTCCCGGATCAGCCGCGACCCCGTGGATCTGGCGGCCCAGGCCATCAACAGCCACCATGCCTATCCCGACGGGCTTGTCCTCTATCTCGGCACCCTGTTCGCCCCCGTTCAGGATCGTGATGAACCCGGCCGTGGCTTCACGCACAAGACGGGGGATGTGGTGACCATCGCCTGCGACGAACTGGGGACCTTGAGCAACCGGGTGGCGCCCACCGACAAGGTCGAGAAATGGACCATGGGGGCGGGCGGGCTGATGCGCAATCTGGCCGGGCGCGGGTTGGTGTAGGGCCACCCGGCTCTCTCACAACACTACCGTCACCCCGGCGAAAGCCGGGGCCCAGCATGAGGCGCGATCAGCGCCGATATGAGTCATGTCGCGGCTGACACCGCTCTATGCTGGGTCCCGGCTTCCGCCGGGATGACGGTGGAAGGGTAACAGTGAGGAGACCCTCTCGAGTTTCGCGGTCACCGCTTCAAACCGTTATATCCTTCACCCGCAACACCCACCCCACAGGACCCCGCCCATGCTGCCCAAGATCCTGCTGACCCGCCGCTGGCCCGACGCCGTCGAGGCCCATCTGCGCCAGCGCTACGATGTCACCGTGGATCCGGCCGACCGGCCGCTGGGCGTGGCGGAACTGACCGAGGCCATGGGGCTTTATGACGCCATCTGCCCGACCGTGACCGACCGGATCGGGGCAGCCATCCTGTCGGTGCCGAACCCGCGCGTGCGCCTGCTGGGCAATTACGGCGCCGGGTTCGAGCATATCGATCTGGATGCCGCAAAGGCCGCCGGGATCATGGTGACGAACACGCCCGACGTGTTGACCGACGCCACGGCCGATCTTGCCATCCTGTTGATGCTGATGGCCGGACGCCGTGCGGGCGAGGGCGAACGGGAACTGCGCGCCGGTGGCTGGACCGGTTGGCGGCCCACCCACATGCTGGGCCAGGGGCTGGCGGGTAAGCGGCTGGGGCTGGTCGGGTTCGGCCGGATTGCCCAGGCCACGGCGGCGCGCGCCCGCGCCTTCGGCCTGTCCATCGCCTATCACAGCCGCCGCCGTGCCGATGCCGCCATCGAACGCGAACTGGATGCCGTGCATGTGGAAAGCCTGGAGGAACTGGCGGCCGCGTCCGACGTGCTGTCGTTGCATTGCCCCGGCGGGCCGGCCACCCGGCACCTGGTCAACGCCGCCCTGCTGTCGCGGATGAAGCCCACGGCCATCCTGGTCAATACGGCGCGCGGATCGGTGGTGAACGAGGCCGATCTGGCGGCCGCCCTGACCGCCGGCACCATCGCGGCCGCCGGCCTGGACGTGTTCGAAGGCGAGCCGGCGGTGAACCCGGCGCTGACGGCCCTGTCCAATGCCGTGCTGCTGCCGCATCTGGGCAGCGCCACGCTGGAGACGCGCACGGCCATGGGCATGCGCGTCGCGGCCAATCTGGATCGGTTCTTCGCCGGGGAGGTCCCGCATGACCGCGTCGCTTGACCGGGTTGAGGCGCTGCTGCGTGAACGGCTGGCCGGTACGTCGCGGCGTCCCTTCGTTCTGGGCCTCTGCGGGGCGCAGGGAAGCGGCAAATCAACCCTGGTCGAGGGGTTGGCCGCGCGGCTGCGCGGCACGGGATTGCGCGTCGCCGTGCTGTCGCTGGACGATCTGTACCTGACGAAGGGCGAACGGCAGGATCTGGCCCGTGACATCCATCCGCTGCTGGAAACGCGCGGCGTACCGGGAACGCATGACGTACCGCTGGGCCTGTTCGTGCTGGACCGGCTGGCCGAGCCCGGCCGCACCCTGCTGCCCCGTTTCGACAAGGCGACCGACACGCGCGCGCCTGAGGGGACGTGGGTGGAGGGGCCGGTGGATGTCGTGCTGTTCGAAGGCTGGTGCGTCGGCGCCCGGCCACAGCCGGCGGACGCGCTGACCGCGCCCGTCAACGATCTGGAACGGCGGCGTGATCCGGACGGACGCTGGCGCCGCCATGTCAATGCAGAGCTGGCGGGCAGCTATCAGCGTCTTTTCGACCGTATCGATGCGCTGGTCCTGCTGGCCGCACCCGACTTCGCCATCGTCCGCGACTGGCGTATCGAACAGGAGGAAAACCTGCGCCGTACATTGCGGGCGGCGGGCAAACCTGCGGACGGGACCATGACCGACGAGCAGGTGACGGGATTCATCCAGTTCTATGAACGGCTGACCCGCCACATCCTGGCCGAAATGCCGGGCCGGGCCGACCTGACGGTTCGGCTGGACGCCCGGCGGCAGGTGATTTGAGCGAACAGCCACGAAAGAGAGTGTCGATGACGACGCGGTCCCCTTTGTCGCGCCTGATCCTGGTTGCCGCCCTTCTGCTTTCCCCCATGGGAGCGGGGGCGGCCGAGAGGGTGACCATCCATGTGGCACCGACCGGCGACGATGCGGGGCCGGGTACGGCGGCGCGTCCCTTCCGTACCCTGGAACGGGCACAGGCCGCCGTGCGTGATGCCAACCGGCAGGGCGACGTGACGGTGGAACTGGCGCACGGCACCTATGGGCTGGACAAACCGCTGGTCTTTCGCGCCGCCGATGGCGGGCAGGGGGGGCACAAGGTCGTCTGGCAGGCCGGCAAGGGCGCGGCGCCCCTGATTTCCGGGGGTATACAGGTCACGGGCTGGACCCTGTTCGACGCGGACAAGGGCATCTATGTCGCCGATGTGCCCAAGGGGCTGGACAGCCGCCAGCTCTGGATCGACGGGGTGGCGGCCGACCGCCCGGCCATCGAAATCTATCACCACGACATCCAGTTCACGCCGCGCGGCTTCATCCTGAAAAAGCCGGAACTGGCCTGGGTCGCGGATATACGCGATCCGGCCCGGCTGGAGATCGAGGCGACGGGCATCTTCACCGACCGCTATTCGCCCGTGGCACGGATCGAGGGGCGGGAGGTGATCCTGCAGCAGCCGGCCTGGGACAATAACAGTTGGGGCTATGACACGCTGAACAAGCCGTTCATGCCCGAGCATTCCCGCCTGTTCCTGGTGAATGCGCCGGAATTCTTCGGCAAGCGCAGCGAATGGCACCGCAACCAGAACCAGTGGTATATCGACCCGGCGGCCGGCAAGCTGTATGTCAAGCCCTGGCAGGATGGTGACATCAACCGTATGGCTGTCATCCTGCCCCGGCTGGAGGTGCTGGTCGCCATCGGCGGCACGGTGGAAAGTCCCGTGCGCGACCTTGCATTTCAGGGTCTGCGCTTCTCCCACACAAGCTGGATGGGGCCGTCGCGGCCCACGGGCTATGCCAATCAGCAAAGCGGCGCCTTCCTGAAAGAGGTGTCACCCCTGCGGCCCGCCAACGCCTATGAGACATGCGACTGGGGATGCCCGGAATTCGAAAGCATGCGCCAGAAATGGGACCAGATCCCGGGGGCGGTGCAGGTCTCCGCCGCCGCGCAGGTCATTTTCCGTGGCAATATCTTCAGCCAGTTGGGGCAGGTGGCCCTGGGCATCGGCAATGACGCCAATGCCCATCTGACGGGTGTCGGGCTGGCGACCGACGGTGTGCAGGTGCTGGGCAACCGCTTTGCCGTGATTGCCGGTGGCGCCATCATGGCGGGCGGTGTGCGCCAGGATGCCCACCATCCGGCCGATCCCCGCCTGATCAACCGCGATCTGACCATCGCCGACAATGTCGTGGTCGATGTGGCCAAGGACTACAAGGACAATGCCGCCGTGCTGGCCACCTATATCGACGGGGCCGCCATCCTGCATAATGACATTGCCGACGCCAATTATGACGGCATCGCCATCGGTTGGGGCTGGGGCTACAATGATGCAGGCGGCAACCGGAATTATGCGGAGAACCAGAAGGGCTATCTGCACAATCCGGTGTTCCAGGGGCCGACCGTATTGCGCAACATGGCGGTGGAAGGCAACCGCATCCATGGCGTGAAGAAATGGTTCTTCGATGGCGGCGCCATTTACAACCTGTCGGCCAATCCCGGCACGGTCATCCGCAACAACCACATCTTCGACATCGCCGACCGCATCGCCATCTATCTGGACGAGGGCAGCAAGCATATCCGGGTGGAAGGCAATGTCGTGGAAACCGACGGCTATTGGCTGAACGCCAATACGGTGGGCAAGAACTTCGCCTGGGGCATCACGGCCGATAATAGGGCCAGCGGCAACTGGCACAATTCCAACCGCGTCGGCGGCCGCTGGCTGTCATCCATCGGGATGCGGGTGGAGGATAACCACCTTGTCGCCGATCGCGCCTGGCCGGCGGACACGCTGACGATCATCCGCCAGGCAGGGCCACGCGGCCCGACGCCATAGACGGTTTGCGGATAGCCGGGACTTGAGGGCGGGCAAGGGCGCCGAACTGCCCTTCACGCCCGGTGGTATGGGTGCCCGGCCAGGATCTGCTGTGCCCGGTAAACCTGTTCGGCCAGCATGCCGCGCACCATCATGTGCGGCCAGGTCATGGGGCTGAAAGCCAGGACCAGGGCCGCCTTCTGCCGGATGCTGGCATCCAGACCGTCAGCCCCGCCGATGACAAAGGCTAGATCGCCCACGGCGGCGTCGCGCCACTGGCCCATGCGGGCGGCGAAATCCTCCGACCCCATCATGCGGCCGCGTTCATCCAGCGCCACGATGGTGGCGCCGGCAGGAAGGGAGGCCAGCAACAGCTCCGCCTCCGCCCGCTTCAACTCATCGCCGTCCAGCCGCTTTTTGGTTTCCACCTCGCGCAACTGAAACGGCCAGGTGACGCGGGCCTTGTATTCCTCGAACAGGTCGCGGGCAGGGCCGGGTTTGGCCTTGCCGACAGCGGCCAGCCAGATGCGCATTACGGCAAAGGCCCGCCGTCGAAATCAGCCGTCAGCGACTTCAGCGAGGCCGGCGGCTCCATCCCCCACATCTTCTCGATGCAGTAGAAGGCGCGCACTTCCGGGCGGAACAGGTGGACGATGACGTCACCGGTATCGACCAGCACCCAGTCGCACTGCGGATAACCTTCGGGATTGCCGGCATGGACGCCCAGGTCGCGCAGGCGGCGCACCACATGGTCGGACATGGCGCCCACCTGCCGGGCGGACCGGCCCGTGGTGATGACCAGATAATCGGCCATGCTGGTCTTGCCGCGCAGATCGATGGTGATCGTGTCCTCGGCCTTGTCCTCGTCCAGAACGGCCAGGATCAGTTCAAGGGTGCGCTCCGGCATGTCCGTGGCGGCGATAGCGGCGGCGGCCGGGTTGGGGGAATTCTCTGCGCTCACGATCTGGTTCACCGAAATCAATCCTTAAAGGCCTTGCCATCCAGCCCCTGCCGGATCGCGGTTGCCGATGCGGGGTGAAGGGGCACGTCCAGGAAGACCCAGACCGGCGGCGGCAGGTCGGCCAGGCCACCCGCCCGCCACGCATCCACACGCGCAACGGCAAAACGCCGGGAAGCCTTGCCGCCCAGCGCGATGGTAGAATAGGGATGTCGGGGGAAGATCGCAACCGGCACCTGCGCGAAAATCCGGGTCCAGTCGCGCCAGCGCGGCACCTGACACAGATTGTCCGCCCCCATCAGCCAGACAAATTTCGTGGCCGTGAAACGGGACTTCAGGGCGGCCAGCGTGTCCACGGTGTAACGGGTGCCCAGCCGCGTTTCGATATCGCTGACCACGATGCGCGGATGGTTGGCGACCCTGCGGGCGCGGGCCATGCGGTCGGCCAGTTTCCCCATGCCGTCCAAGGGCTTGAGAGGATTTTGCGGGCTGACCAGCCACCAGACCTGATCCAGGTTCAAGCTGCGCAACGCCATCAACGACATATGTCGGTGGCCTTCATGCGCGGGGTTGAACGACCCGCCCAGAAGGCCGACGCGCAACCCTCGCCACAGCGCCCCCGCCCCCGGTTTCGGCGGGGTTGGGACACGGTGGCCATGCGTCATGGGCAGGGCAGGGCAGGCGTGATCAGGGCCGGGTATGCCCATCACCGCGCACCACATACTTGTAGCTGGTCAACTGTTCCGCGCCCACGGGGCCGCGCGCATGCAGCTTGCCCGTCGAAATGCCGATTTCCGCGCCGAATCCGAACTCCCCCCCATCCGCGAACTGGGTGGAGGCATTATGCAGGACGATGCCGCTATCCACGCGGGTCAGGAACCGCTCGGCCGTGGCCGCATTCTCGGTCACGATACTGTCGGTATGGTGGCTGCTATGGCGGCCGATATGGTCGATGGCGGCATCCACATCCTCCACCAGCTTCACCGACAGGATGGCGTCCAGATATTCGGTGTCCCAATCCTCATCCGTGGCCGGTTTCACCCGCGCATCCAGCGCCTGCACGTCGTCGTCCCCCCGGATCTCACAGCCCGCCTGGATCAGGTCTTCCAGGATGGGAGGCAGCAGGGCCGCAGCGACGTCCTTGTGGACCAGCAGGGTCTCTGCCGCGCCGCAGATGCCGGTACGGCGCATCTTGGCATTCAGGGTGACGCGGCGTGCCTTGTCGGCGTCGGCATCCTTGTCCAGATAGACATGGCAGATGCCGTCCAGGTGATAGATCACCGGCACCCGGCTTTCCGCCGCCACGCGGCCCGTCAGCGACTTGCCGCCGCGCGGGATCACCACGTCGATCCAGCGCGTCATGGTCAGCAATTCGCCCACGGCGGCGCGGTCGGTGGTGGGTGGGGCCTGGATGGCGTCGCGCGGCAGGCCGGCGGCGTCCAGGCCCGCGTGCAGGGCGGCCAGGATGGCGCGGCCAGAATGAAAGCTCTCCGACCCGCCGCGCAAAATGGCGGCATTGCCGGATTTCAGGCACAGGCCGCCCGCATCGGCGGTCACGTTGGGCCGGCTTTCAAAGATGATGGCGATGACGCCCAGCGGCACGCGCACCTTCTCGAACCGCAACCCGTTGGGCCGTTCCCAGCGTTCCAGCACGGCGCCCAGCGGATCGGGCCGGTCGGCGATTTCCTCCAGCCCCTTGGCCATCGCCTCCACCCGTGCGGGGTTCAGCATCAGCCGGTCCAGCATGGCGCCCGACAGGCCCTTTTCCGTGGCCGCATCCATGTCCATGGCATTGGCGGCCAGGATATCGGCGGTGCGGGCGCGCAGGGTGCTTGCGGCCACGCGCAGCGCCTTGTCCCGCGCGTCCGCTGGCGCCGTCGCGACAATCGCGGACGCGGCGCGGGCGCGGCAGCCCAAGGCATCCATGACGGAAGCGATATCCTGGCGGTCGATGCTGTCCATGGCGGTCAAGTCCCGTTGCGGTGTGCGGCATGCAGCCTACATCGTCACAAGGATGGTTTCACCCCTGCCGCGCCGATGCCGGCCATGCTATCCTGTTGTCCATGTCGATCTCATCCATCACCCCGCCCGACCTGACCCGCGCCGGCCTTGAAGGTTTTCAGGGTGCGCAGGCCTCTTTGCAGGTTGCCGCCGATGCGGTTGCCAATGGCAATGCCGACCCGGCCGTGATCCTGGATGTGAAGCAGGCGGAAGTAACGGCGGGCGTCAGTGCCGCCGTGATGAAGGCCGATCAGCAGAATTTTCAGCGGTTGCTGGATATATTGGCGTAATCGCGGGTTCCCCTCACCCTCCCAATGGCTGGCGCCAAGGGGCCCCTCCCTCTCCCGCAAGCGGGCGAGGGGGCAAATTACGCCCCTCGCCCGCTTGCGGGAGAGGGAGGGACCCAAGCCCGTCAGGGCTTGGGAGCGTGAGGGAACAACGAACCTTACTTCAAACTGCCGCAGAAGCGCTGAATGCGCGTGCAGGCTTCCTCCAGAACGTCCGTGCTGGTGGCGTAGGAGATGCGGAAGAACGGCGACAGGCCGAAGGCCGCACCATGCACCACCGCCACGCCCTCGGCTTCCAGCAGTTCGGACGCGAAATCCTCATCCGTCTCGATGACCTTGCCGGTCGGGGCCGTCTTGCCGATGGTGCCGGCGCAGGACGGATAGACGTAGAAGGCGCCTTCCGGGTTGGGGCAGGCGAGGCCGGCGGCCTGGTTCAGCATGGACACGACCAGATCGCGGCGCTTCTGGAACACAGCGGCGCGTTCCTTAATGAAGTCCTGCGGACCGTTCAGCGCCTCCACGGCGGCAGCCTGGGAAATGCTGGTCGGGTTGCTGGTCGACTGGCTCTGGATGATGCCCATGGCCTTGATCAGGGCCTTCGGGCCGGCCGCGTAGCCGATGCGCCAGCCGGTCATGGAATAGGACTTGGACACACCATTGACCGTCAGCGTGCGGTCATAGAGCGCCGGCACGACCTGGGCGATGGTGGTGAACTTGAAGTCGTCATAGACGAGATGTTCGTACATATCGTCGGTCATGATGTAGACATGGGCGTGCTTCAGCAGCACCTCGCCCAGCGCCTTCAACTCGTCCGCCGTATAGGCCGCACCCGTCGGGTTGGACGGGCTGTTCAGGATCAGCCACTTGGTCTTCGGCGTGATGGCCGCTTCCAGATCGGCCGGCAGCAGCTTGAAGCCGTTTTCCGCCGGGCAGGCCACGGAAACGGGCGTGCCCTCGGCCAGCAGCACCATGTCGGGGTAGGAGACCCAGTAGGGAGCGGGGATGATTACCTCGTCGCCCGGGTTCAGCGTGGCCATCAGGGCATTGTACAGCACCTGCTTGCCGCCTACGCCGACCGTCACCTGATCCGGGGCATAGGTCAGGCCGTTTTCACGCGCGAACTTGGCGCAGATGGCCTTCTTCAGCTCCGGCGTGCCGTCCACGTCGGTGTAACGGGTCTGCCCGTTCTCGATGGCGCGGATGCCGGCGGCGCGGATATTTTCCGGCGTATCGAAATCGGGTTCACCAGCGCCCAGACCGATCACATCGCGGCCGGCGGCTTTCAGTGCGCGGGCCTTGCTGGTCACCGCGATGGTGGGTGACGGCTTGATGCGGGACAGGCGGTCGGCAAGCAACGACATTTATTTTCCCCTGGTTGGGACTGCCCCCGATTGGGACAGATTGTGACCGGGCAGGGACCTTAAAGCGCCCGATCATTGTCGCCAAGCACAGGATTGTTATAGGACAACCGCGTTTTGGGCAGGGGTGGCGGCCACCCATCGGATAGGCCAGCCGGCCTCCCGTTCGTGACATCGCGACCATTCTGGGTTATTTCCGGCAAATGCTGACGGAACTCGCGCAATGGTTCGGGGTCGCGGTCGTCGACCTTATCACCTTCACGGCGATCACCCTGGTGGTGATCACGCTGGTGGTGACTTTTGCCCTGTCCGTTAAGCCCAAGCGGCTGAAGGCACCGACCCTCAAGCAATATAATGCGGAGCTGTTCAAGCGCCGGATGGAGCTTGAGGAACTCTCCTATCCGATGCTGAACGACATCAAGATGGGGGGCGGCAAGGCCGGCACCATCCGCATCGACCATGTGATGCGCCTGCCGGCCAGCATCCTGCTGGTCATTTCCGCCCCGGCCGATGTGGCGGGCCAGGTGCGCTGCATCCAGAATGCGGGGCAGTGGAAATATGTGCGGGCCGATCACACGGTCGGCACCTTCATCAACCCCGTATTGCAGCTTCATCCGCTGATAACGGCAATCCGCAGCCGTTTTCCGCTGGTGCGCGTGCGGGTGATGTGTGTGTTTCCGCGCAATGCCGATTTTGGCGGCCGCACCGTAAAAACGGCCTGCATGCCCGAAGATCTGGTCAAGATGATCCGGGAGATGGCGGCGGAGGATGGTACCCCGCAACAGGCCATGGACGCTGCCTGGGAAAGCCTTTCCATCGCTCTGCGCCAGGGGGGCGGCGCTACGGAAACCAGTGGCAGCGAAAGCAAGGGCCGCCGCGCAGGGTGATCCGCGTGCTGGTCCGCCCTGCGTTACAGACAGGGATTATTCCCCGTCGCCGCCATCCTGGGCGATGTCATCGGCCAGTTCGCCGGCCATTTCGACGAACAGTTCAGCGTCCGCAGTGATGCCGTTCGCCTCGCAGATGCGCATGAAGACGCGGTAGCCGTGCAGGATGGCGACGTCCATGGCGGCCTGGTCGCCTTCCTCGCTGTACCGGTCCTTGATGCCCTGGTCTTCCAGCGTGCCGAGGATATCCATCTCGGCGGCCTTCAGGACGGCTTCCATCGCCTGCTTGTGAAGTGTGGACATGGGTCCGGTTCCTGTAAAAGACTGTGGGGTCGGGGTCGATGCCCCCTCAACGGGCCGCTTCATACCATCGAATGAGGATCGTGCAACCTGTTGCTTGGCACCGTGGTCACGGCCATTGATCAATTACGCAAATTGATGGCCTGTGGCTTGCGGGTCTTACGGTTGATCTCGACCTCATATTGCAGCCACTGCCCCTCCTTCAGGGTGGGCAGGCCGATATACTGGACGGCAGAGATATGGACAAACACGTCCTCGCCGCCATCCTCGGGCGTGATGAAGCCGAAACCCTTGGCGCTGTTGAACCATTTGACGGTGCCCGTGGGCATGGCCGATCTCCCCGGCGCTGTCGTGACGATGGCGGGCACCATGGCGCCAAGTGCCCGCCATTGCAAGGGGCCGGGACAGGGGGCGGGGTTGCGGCCGCCTACTGCGTCCGGGGCGAAGCGGGTGCGATGACGGTGGCCAGGGTGTTGCCATCCACCCGCCCATCGAACCGGATATCCGCCCGCATGGCCCAGCGCCGGCTCGTATGCAGCAGGGGAATGACGGGCAGGTCGCGGCTGGCGATCACGGATACCTGCTGCAACAGCGTCTGCCGCCGTCCGCCATCCACCTCCACCATGGTCTGAGACAGCAAACGGTCCACCTGCGGATTGCTGTAACCATTGTGATTCTGATTGCCGGCCTTGATATCGGGCTGCACGCTGTGCAGCAATTCCCAGTCCGAATAGCCCATCTCACCGGTGACTGGCACCCAACTGCCAAGGAACAGGTCATAATCCCGTCCGCGCAGCACGGGCAGGGCCTGCCCGACGCTGATATAACGGATATCGAGTTGTATCCCCACGGCCAGAAGGTAGCGTGCCACCCCTTCGGCCACGCGGGCGAACGGTTCAACCGTGACAAGGCGCAGACGCAGCCCATCGGGCACGCCCGCCTGAGTCAATAATCGCCGCGCCTCGGCCTGATCATAGGCAAGGGCGGCGCCGGCGGTGAAACCCGGAATACCCGGCGGGGCCATCTGGTCCGCAGGCACGGCGCCGCCCTGCACGATCCGCCGGCTCAATCCCGTGCGGTCGATGGCAATGGCCAGGGCGCGTCGCACATTCCCATCGGATAGAGGGCTGGCAAGGTTGACCGTCAGCATCAAGGTGCGCAACGGCTTGCTGTCCACCACCTTGATATCCGTGCGGCCATTGAGGAATTCCAGCGTCTCCGGGACCACCTGATTGATGATATCCACCTCTCCCGCCACCAGCGCGCGGGCCCGGGTTGCGCCCGTCTCCAACAATATCTGCCGGACCCTGTCCCAATAGGGCGGCGTGTTCCAGTAGGTGCCGGCGCGGACCAGATCGGCCGACATGCCGCTGCTGAACGCGGCCAGACGATAGGGACCTGTCCCCGGCACCAGCCCCCGCGCGAACCGCTCCTCCGTCAGCGCCGCCAGCCCCTCGGCCATATCGGCGCATCCCTGGGACCGGTAGAGGCCTTTCCAGCCCTCCGGCGCGGGGATGATGGCAAGCAGGGAAAGGACATGCGGAAGCAGGGGCATCGGCCCCCGCGTGGTGATCATCAGGGTATTCGGATCGCGCGCCGATACCTGTTCCACCCCGGCGATCAGGCCCGCCAGCGCCGCGTGGCCCAGGCTCTCTACCCGGCAGAAGGTGAAGGCCACGTCATGGGGCGACAGAAGCTTGCCATCCTGAAACCGCGCACCGGTCCGCAGATGGATGATCCAGGTCCGGTCCCCTTCCATATGCCAGTCGGTGGCCAGCCAGGGCACGATGCCCAGCCCCTCATCAGGCAGGACCAGGGGTTCGAAGATGTGGAAGGCCAGGTTGCGGCTGTCAGCCGAATTGTACAGATGCGGATCGGCGGAGGCGGCTACGGCGTCCAGCCCGACACGCAGGACGGGTGATGGCGTATCGGCCGCCCTTGCCACGCCGTTGCCACCCCCGAGGCTGAGCGCGGCGAGAAACGCCAGCAGAAGCAGCCAGCACCCGGCAAACCTTTGTTCCTGTGCAAGGGGTGAGGTTGTCGCCGCCACGATTCCGCCGCTCCCAAAAGTAGCGCGGTGCACAGCCTATGCCATCGGCGCGGTGCTGAACAGGGTTTCTATCTAGCCTTGTAAATCTCAACCAATACCTGCAAGCAGGTCGCCTTCTGTCCGCGCCTCTGCCGCTTCAAGCGGGTCGGGCGCGTTCGGGTCACCGGCGGCTGTTTCACGCCCCAGATGCGGCAGTCCGATGGAGCGCAGGCCGCCGATCAGGGTCCGTTGAACGATGACGCCCCGCTGTTCCATATAGGAGAGCAGACGGCGGGCGCGGCCCGGCGACCGGCTGCCGCAGGCCCGCGCCACGTCAGCGTCGGAGGGGCAGGGTGCCTGGGCCAGCGCCGCACGGGCCAGCAGCAGGAAGACGCCCTGCATATCCTCCGGCAGGGTCTTGGCGGCCTTCTCGGCCTCCGTCCAGGCGGGATCGTCAGCCCCTTCGGCATCCACGCCCGCCCGGATCACCGACAGGCGCCGACGGAAACTGGGCATGTCCAGCGTTTCACCGCGCAAACGGTGGATACGGCAGCGGACCAGGAAATCCTGATACAACACGGCATCGGTGCGGAAGGCGGCATCCGGATCGGACAGGACCTGACGCAGTACCTCGTCCAGCTTCTCGTCATTCTCCGCTGCTTCGAACAGCGAGGGCTCCGGGTTCAGGGCCGCCGTGGCGGCCATTTCCGCCTGACGCTGACCAGCCAGACGCAATGCGGCGTTGATGTCGGGCTGCGGGGCGGGCGGGGTCCGGCGGACGGGCGGGGGCGGTGCCGCCAGTTCCTCTGCCGACGGTGTCAGGATCAGGTCGCGCGCATCCATGGGCGGCTGGTCGGGCAGGGGCATCAGCTTCGGGCTGCCCCCGCGCCCCGAGGTTTCCACCACGCCGATGCGGATGGGCAGGGGCCGGCGCGAGACGGCAGGCCCCAGCGCCACAAAATGCCCGCGTTGCAGGTCGCGGAACATCTCCGCCTGACGCCGTTCCATGCCCAAAAGGTCCGACGCGCGGGCCATGTCGATATCCAGGAAGGTGCGGCCCATCAGGAAATTGCTGGCCTCCGCCGCGACATTCTTGGCCAGCTTGGCCAGACGCTGCGTGGCGATGATGCCGGCCAGCCCGCGTTTGCGGCCCCGACACATCAGGTTGGTCATGGCGCCCAGGCTGGCCTTGCGCGCTTCGTCCGATACCTCGCCGGCGGCGGCGGGGGCGAATAGCTGGGCTTCGTCGACCACAACCAGCATCGGATACCAATGGTCCCGTTCCGCATCGAACAGCCCCCCCAGGAAGGCGGCTGCCAGACGCATCTGCCCTTCGATATCAGCACCTTCCAGGCTCAGCACCACCGACACGCGATGCTGGCGCACGCGGGCCGCCACGCGTTGCAGGCTTTGTTCGGTATGCTGGGCCGCGTCCACCACGACATGGCCGAACTTGTCGGCCAGGGTCACAAAATCCCCTTCAGGATCGATGACGCATTGCTGAACCCAGGGGGCGGACTGTTCCAGAAGGCGGCGCAGCAGGTGCGATTTTCCCGACCCGGAATTGCCCTGCACCAGCAGGCGGGTGGCCAGCAGTTCCTCCAGGTCCATCGTGGCGGGGCGTCCCTCCGCCGTCAAACCCATGTCGATGCCAACCTGCATCCTGAACCGACCCCGCTGAATTCCGTTGAACGCGCTCTATAGCGCAGCCGGGTGTCATTTGTAGAGCGGATAAGCACCCGCCTATCCAAGCCATGGCGGGTTTCACCCCGACCGCAGATATTTGACGGCTGCATCCCGCTCGAACAAATACAGCAATGTCCGCAGCGCCTGGCCCCGCTCGGTCTCCAGTTCGGGGTCGCGGTTGATGATCAGGCGGGCATCGTCGCGCGCCACGGCCAGCAATTCCCCATGCACGGCGATATCGGCCAGCCGGAATTCCGGGATGCCCGACTGCTTGGTGCCCAGCATTTCGCCGGCCCCGCGCAGTTCCAGGTCCTTCTCTGCGATGATGAAGCCGTCCTCTGTATCCTTCATCACCTGCAAACGCTGCCGCGCCACCTCGCCCAACGGCTGGTAATAGAGCAGCAGGCAGGTACTGGCCCCGGTGCCGCGCCCCACGCGACCGCGAAGCTGGTGAAGCTGTGCCAGGCCGAAACGTTCGGCATGTTCGATGACCATGATCGTGGCCTCGGGCACGTTCACGCCCACCTCGATCACGGTGGTGGCTACCAGGACGTCCAGCCGGCCCTCGGCGAAATCGGCCATGACCTTGTCCTTGTCCGGCCCCTTCATCTTGCCATGGATCAGGCCGACACGGGTACCCAGCCGTTCGACCAGGGCGGCGTGGCGGTGGGTGGCGGCGGCCAGATCGACCTGTTCGCTTTCCTCCACCAACGGACAGACCCAATAGATGCGCTGGCCCGAGGCGATGGCACGGGCAAGGCCGCCCGCCACCTCCTCCAGCCGGTCGGCATGCATGACTACCGTCTTCACCGGCTGTCGCCCCGGCGGTTTCTCGTCCAGGCGCGACACATCCATGTCGCCATAGACGGTCAGGGTCAGGGTGCGGGGAATGGGCGTGGCGGTCATCACCAGCGTGTCCACGCCGCGCCCCTTGGCCGCCAGTTGCAGGCGCTGATGCACGCCGAACTTATGCTGTTCGTCGATGACGGCGATGGCCAGATCGGCGAACGTCACCTCCTCCTGGAACAGGGCGTGGGTGCCGACCAAGATGTCGATCTCCCCCGCTGCCAGCCGCTCCAGCAAGGCCGCCCGTGCCTTGCCCTTGTCACGCCCAGTCAGGACGGCCAGCCGCACGCCGGCAGCTTCGCACAGGGGGGCCAGGGTTTCCATGTGTTGACGCGCGAGGATTTCGGTCGGCGCCATCAGGGCCGCCTGCGCCCCCGTTTCCACGGCGTTCAGCATGCTCATCAGGGCCACGATGGTCTTGCCGCTGCCCACATCGCCCTGTAACAGGCGCAGCATGCGCGACGGATCTTCCATGTCGGCGTAAATCTCCGCCAGGGAGCGTTCCTGCGCGCCGGTCAGGCGATAGGGCAGGGCGGCAGAGACGGCGGCGCGCAGCCGCCCGTCACCCGCCGTCACCCGGCCCGACAATTTGCGTTGCTGCGCGCGCACCAGCACCAGCGCCAACTGGTTGGCCAGCAGTTCATCGAAGGCCAGCCGCTGACGCACCGGACCCAGCGGGTTGATGTCCGCCTCGTCCACCGGATTATGCAGGCGGGTCAGCGCGCTGTGCCAGTCGGGCCAATCCCGCGCCCGCAGCCAGGCGGCATCCTGCCATTCCGGCAATTGCGGCGCGCGTGTCAGGGCCGCCTGGATGGCGGTGCGCAGCGGCTTGGGGTTCAACCCGCCCGTCAGGGGATAGGTGGGCTCCGTCGCGGATGGCGGTGCGCCTTCATCGGCGGGGGCGGCGTGGTCCGGGTGGGCGATCTGAAGATGGTTATTGTAATATTCGGCCTTGCCGGAGACGGTGATCTTTGTGCCCACCGGCAGCTTCTGTTCCAGCCAGTCGCCCTTGATATGGAAATAGACCAGATCCATCGACCCGGTATGGTCGGTACAGCGGATGCGATAGGGCCGGTTATGGGCCAGCGACGGCATATGCCCATCCACCCGCACCGTCAGCACCACATGCCGCCCGTCGGGTGCCTCGGCGATGCTGGGCACCTGGATACGGTCCACCACACCCGATGGCTTGTGCCACAGCAGGTCGACCACATGCGGGCCCGCCAGCTTTTCAGCCAGCTTGCCAAGGCGCGGCCCCAAACCGGGCAGGCTGGTCACGGGGGCGAACAGGGGAAACAGGATGGCGGGACGCAAGGGCTGACCCTATCTGACACGAACGGGGCAGGGGACGGCTGACAGCCGCCCCCACAGGTTCTATATCAAAGCCCAGCTTCAAACCGGAACCAAGATGATGATCGATCTTCCCGACGCCGACCTGTCCCCCCGCCGCAAGCGCCTGATCTTCCGCAGCGACCATCGCGGGACCAAGGAGATGGACCTGCTGCTGGGTTCCTTTGCCCGCAAACATATCGCCACGATGGATGAGGCGCTGGTTGACCGGTTCGAGGTTTTGTTGGAACTGTCAGACCCCGATCTTTACAACTGGATCACGGGACAGGAACCGACGCCGCCCGAATGGGACGAACCGCTGATGGACATGCTGAAGGCGCATCGTTATCGGTAAGGGGGCTTTGTCCCTGTTTTGTTCCCATCCGCCGCGTTCCCTGCTATACAGGCCGCCCCCGCGCCGACAGCCGCAAAGCCACGCGTCATGAGCATGATCCCCACGCCCGATATCGCCCTGAACCTGGGCCATCCGCGCCGCCTGCTGTTGTCCGGCGCGCCGGACGGGCAGGATGCGCGCCTGCTGGCGGCGCTGGCCAGACGGGGGGGATCGGCGGGGCTGCTGCATATCGCCAGCGATGATGCCCGCGCGGCGCGGTTGGCCGACGTGGTGTCCTTCTTTGCACCAGAGGTGGAGGTCCTGCATTTCCCGGCCTGGGATGTGCTGCCCTATGACCGCATCTCCCCCAACGGGGAGATCGTGGCCCAGCGCATCACCACCATGACAAGGCTGCTGCGGCCCAGTGCGGGTAAGCCGTTCCTGGTGCTGACGACGGTGAATGCGGTGGTGCAGAAGCTGCCTCCGCGTCTGGCATTCCGTAATGCCAGCTTCGCGGCGAAGGTGGGCAGCCGCATCAATGTGGCGGAGCTTCAGCGCTTCCTGTCTCAGAATGGCTACATCCGCGCGCAGACGGTGCGGGAGCCGGGGGAATTCGCCATCCGGGGCGGCATCATCGACCTGTTCCCACCGGGCAGCGGGGAGGCCTTGCGCCTGGACCTGTTCGGCGATGATCTGGACGGGGTGCGCAGCTTTGATCCCATGACGCAGTTGACGGTGGAAAAGCGCGACGGCTTCCTGCTGACGCCCATGTCGGAGGTGTTTCTGGACGAGATGTCGATCCAGCGCTTCCGCACCGGCTACCGCGAGCATTTTGGCGCCGTCATGGATGACGACCCGCTGTATGAGGCGGTCAGCGCCGGCCGCAAACATGCGGGCATGGAACATTGGCTACCGTTGTTCCACAGCTCCATGGAAACCCTGTTCGACTATCTGCCCGACGCGTCGGTGACGCTGGACCCCAATGTCGAACAGGCCCGCGATGAGCGGCTGGAACAGATCCAGGATTTCTACACTGCCCGCCGCACCATGGTGGAGGCGGAGAAGAAATCCGGCAACCCGGCCTATAAGCCCATTCCGCCCTCCCTGCTGTTCCTGGATGGCGATACGTTCGACCGGCATCTGGCCGTACGCGCGGTGGCCCAGCTTTCCCCCTTCGCATCTGTCGAGGGGGAGACGTCCAACAAGGACATGGTCGATGGCGGCGGGCGCAAGGGCCGCGATTTCGCCGATGCCCGCGTACAGTCCGGCGTCAATGTCTATGACGTGCTGCGCGAGCATATCGAGGCGCTGACCCGTGACGGGCGGACCACCGTCATCGCCGGCTATACGACCGGGTCGCGTGACCGGCTTCTGTCGGTGTTTAAGGAACATGGGCTGTCGCGGTTGAAGGCCGTGGATGCCTGGGCCGACTTGGGCACTCTGGACAAGGGTACGACGGCGCTGATTGTGCTGCCGCTGGACCATGGCTTCACGGCCCCCGGTCTGGCTGTCATCACCGAACAGGACATATTGGGCGACCGTCTGGTCCGCGCCGGCTCCAAGAAGAAGCGCCGCAACGCCAATTTCATCGCCGAGGCCGCCTCGCTGAACCCCGGCGATTTCGTTGTCCATATCGATCATGGCATCGGCAAATATGACGGGTTGGAGACGCTGACCGTCGGCGGTGCCCCGCATGATTGCCTGCGCCTCATCTATGATAGCGGCGACAAGCTGTATGTGCCGGTGGAGAATATCGAGGTCCTGTCCCGCTATGGCAGCGAGGAGGCGGGCGCCACATTGGACAAGCTGGGCGGGGCCGGCTGGCAGTCGCGCAAGGCCCGCGTCAAACGCCGCCTGAAGGACATGGCCGACGCCCTGTTGCGCATCGCCGCCGAACGCGCGCTGCGCCGCGCCGATGCGGTGCCCATTCCGGATGGCGCCTGGGACGAATTCTGCGCCCGCTTCCCTTATGCCGAAACGGACGACCAGCTTCGTGCCATCGATGATGTGATCGAAGATATGGGCTCGGGCAAGCCGATGGACCGCCTGATCTGCGGCGATGTCGGCTTCGGCAAGACGGAAGTGGCCCTGCGCGCCGCTTTCCTGGCCGTCATGGCGGGCCGGCAGGTGGCGGTGGTGGTCCCGACCACCCTGCTGGCGCGCCAGCATGCCCGGACCTTCGAGGCACGGTTCGCCGGTCTGCCGGTACAGATCGGGCAATTGTCGCGCATGGTGACGACAAAGGACAGCAACCTGACCAAGCAGGGCGTGTCCGATGGCACCGTCGATATCGTCATCGGCACCCACGCCCTGCTGGGCAAGGGTGTGGATTTCAAGCGCCTGGGCCTGGTCATCGTCGACGAGGAACAGCATTTCGGCGTGAAGCAGAAGGAACGGCTGAAGGAACTGCGCGCCGACGTTCACGTCCTGACCCTGTCGGCCACACCCATTCCCCGCACACTGCAACTGGCTTTGTCGGGCGTGCGCGAATTGTCGGTGATCGCGACGCCGCCCGTGGACCGGCTGGCCGTGCGTACCTTCGTCCTGCCCTTCGATCCCGTGGTGATCCGCGAGGCGATCCTGCGTGAACATCACCGGGGCGGGCAGAGCTTCTATGTCTGCCCGCGCGTGGAGGATCTGGACAAGGTCCGCGTCCGGCTGGAGGAACTGGTGCCGGAGGTGAAGCTGATCACGGCCCATGGTCAGATGGCGGCGACAGAGTTGGAGGACGTCATGACGGCCTTCGACGATGGCAAGTACGACGTGCTGCTGGCCACCAACATCATCGAAAGCGGTCTGGACATCCCGCGCGCCAACACCATGATCGTCCACCGCGCCGACCTGTTCGGTCTGGCCCAGCTTTACCAGATCCGTGGCCGCGTGGGCCGGTCGAAGGTGCGCGGCTATGCCTATCTGACCTATCAGCCCAAGACGGTTCTGTCGGCGACCGCACAGCAGCGGCTGCATGTCCTGGAAACGCTGGACAGTTTGGGGGCAGGCTTCCAGCTTGCCAGCCACGACATGGATATCCGTGGTGCCGGCAATCTGCTGGGCGAGGAACAGTCCGGCCAGATCCGTGAGGTCGGGGTGGAGCTTTACCAGCAGATGCTGGAGGAAGCGGTGGAGGCGGCACGTGGTGGCCTGTCCGACCTGCAGGTGGCGGAGGATGCCTGGTCGCCGCAGATCGCGCTGGGCATGCCCGTCCTGATCCCCGACAATTACGTTCCCGACCTGGGTGTGCGCCTGACGCTCTATCGCCGCTTGTCCGATCTGGACAGCAAGGAGGAGGTGGAGGCGTTCGGCGTGGAACTGATCGACCGTTTTGGCAAGATGCCGCCGGAGGTGGATAATCTGTTGCGCCTGATGGAGATCAAGCGACTGTGCCGGGAGGCGGGCGTGTCCAACCTGGATGCTGGCCCGAAGGGTGCGGTGATCGGCTTCCGCAACAATAACTTCAAGAACCCGGTCAAGCTGGTGGAGTTCATTCAGAAGCAGGCCGGTACCGCCAAGTTGCGCCCCGACCATAAGCTGGTGTTCCTGCGCCCCTGGGAGGCGGAGGAAACCCGCATGGCGGGGGCCCGCACCCTGATGCAGGCCCTGGCCCAGATGGCCGCCGGGCAGAAGGTGACGGCCGACCTTCCTCCCCCGCCGCCACCGCCTCCTCCCCCGCCGCCGCCCAAGCCGCTGGTGAAACGGCCCCCGTTCGGGGCGGCAAAACGGCGCTGGTGAGGGGTGGTACGGCACCAAGTGGCGCCCTACCGGCGGTCAAACAGTTCGACCCTCGGTATCACACGATAAAGGGATTGCTACCGTCGCGCGTTTCCACCTCGATCACCCAAAGGTCGGGGTCGCGCTTAACATGACGTTCGACAAACTCCCGCGCCGCCAACTCGTCAATCATGGCGCCGCTGGCACCCGGTTGCCAGCCCAGCTTGCCGTTGATGTCGCGGCCCTGGCTGAACATCAGGCTTCCCTGGAACGGCACGGTGACCTTCAGCAGAATCAGGCCGCTTTCCCTCTCCCCCTTGCGCAGCACATAGGCCGGTATCCCCGCCGCCGACAGGCGCCAGAGATGGCTTTGCACGAACAGATGGGTGGGTAGGCGTTCTTCCATGGTCTCTGGGTCCTGTTCTTGCTCGACTTCAAACGCTTGTTCGATTTGAATGGGGTTGTCTCTAACCACCATGTCCGGACCCGCCATGCAAGCCCCGACCGCCCCCCTGTTCCAGCGTGCGCTGTTGACCAATGATGACGGCGTGGACGCGCCGGGCATGGCGGCCCTGTTGGAAGCGGTAACACCGCTGGCGCGGGAAGTCTGGGTGGTGGCCCCTGAACATGACCAGTCCGGCGTGTCGCGCGCCCTCAGCCTGCACGGTCCTCTGCGGGTGCTGGAACGCGGTCCCCACCGCTTTGCCGTGACGGGGACGCCCAGCGACTGCGTTATTATCGGGCTCAGCCACATCCTGAAAGACAATCCGCCTGACATCGTCTTTTCCGGCATCAACCGGGGGGCCAATCTGGGGGAGGAAGTGGGCTATTCGGGCACCGTCAGCGCCGCCCTGATGGCGCGTATGTGCGGCGTGCCGGCCTATGCCATCAGCCAGGCCTGGCGCGACCGCAACAATGTGCGCTGGCATACCGCCATTTCCGGACTGGACGCCATCGTCCGCCGGTTCGGCGCCGCCCCGGCCAGCGTGCTGAATGTGAATTTTCCCGATGTGGAGCCGGCAGAGATCGCCGGTGTCAGCGTCACGCGGCAGGCGGAACCGGGAAGCATGGTGATGGGCGTGGAAAGCCGGGAGGATACGCGCGGCTTCCCCTATCACTGGCTGTCGATCCGCCGCCATCCGGGGCAGGGGGCGGACGATACCGATATCGGGGCCCTGCGCCGCAAGGAGATCAGCGTCACACCCATCGGGTTTGACATGACGGATCACGCAATGCTGAAAGCCCTACGCGGATAAGATAAAGAGGGCCGTCCGGATCGCGCCGGACGGCTCTTTTACATGCAACATGAACCGGAAGGATCAGGCGGCCTTGCTGCCCTTTTCTTGCGTGTGCATGTCGGCTGCGTCCGTGTGCATCAGCTTGCGGATCAGCGGGGAGGCAACGCAGACAGCAACGCCGATACCACCGGCCCAGATCAGCAGATCGTAGAACACGCCCGTATAGACTTTCAGGCTTTCCTGCGGGGCCAGAACGGCACCACCCTCGGCACTGGCGCTTGCGGCATCGGCGATGAAGCCGGCCAGATAGTGCGCGCCGGCCGACGACAGGAACCAGACACCCATCATCATGGCCGTGATGCGGGCCACTGACAGGCGGCTGATCATGGACAGGCCGACGGGTGACAGGCACAGCTCGCCGGTCGTGTGCAGCAGGTAGGCCAGGACCAGCCAGATCACGCCGGTCTGCGCGTCCTCACCCACAACGGCCCCGCCGATGACCAGGGCGCCGAAGCCCAGCGCCACCTGGATGATGGCCAGACCGAACTTCATCGGCGTCGACGGCTCCATGCCCTTGCGGGCCAGCGCCACCCACAGCCAACTGAACAGCGGGCCCAGCAGCACGATGAACATCGGGTTGAAGACCTGCACGACCGAGGCCGGAATGATCAGCCCGAACAGCGACCGGTCGGAATTGCGGTCGGCGAACAGGGTCAGCGAGGTGCCGGCCTGTTCAAACAGGGTCCAGAACACCACCGACAGCGAGATCATGATCATCATGGCGATCAGGCGGTCGCGCTCGATCTTTGTGCACTGGGTGATGGAGAACCAGATCAGGCCGACAACGACCAACCCCACGACGGATAGCAGCAGCGTGCCGACGACATGGTGGTTCTGCACAAGCTGCCAGTTGATCAGCACGCCGATGATGGCGGCGATATAGATCATCCATTCCAGCGACAGGCCAAAGGCCCGCGGCTTGGACAGTTTCACCGGATCGGGCGCTTCGGAATTGCGGTACCACTTGGTGCCGCGCGCAAAGACGATCAGGCCGAACACCATACCCAGGCCGGCCAGACCGAAGCCGTATTTCCAGCCATAGGTCTCGCCCAGGTAACCGCAAGCGATGGTGGAGAAGAAGGAACCCAGGTTCACGCCCATGTAGAAGATCGTGTAGCCGGGGTCGCGACGGGGGTCATCCTTGCTGCCATACAGCTTGCCGACCATGGTCGAAATGTTGGACTTCAGGAAGCCCACGCCGGTGATGATGAAGGCCAGCGACAGGAACATGATCTGGTCATAGGGCGACTGACGCTCGACGACGCCATTCACCACCTGCGCGGGCGCGCCTTCGAAGGCCATGCCGATATGGCCGCAGACCAGCAGCAGTGCGCCCAGCATTACCGCCTTGCGGCTGCCCAGATACCGGTCGGCGATCAGGCCGCCGATGACGGGCATTGCATAGTTCAGGGAGGCGTAACTGGCATAGATGAAGCCGGCCGTCCCGTCGCTATAGAGGAAATGCTTGACCAGATAGAGGGTGAGAAGGGCGCGCATGCCATAGAAGGAGAAACGTTCCCACATCTCGGCAAAGAAAAGCGGCGCCAGACCACGCGGATGCCCGAAAAAACCCCGTTCAGGGTCGTTTGATATCCAAGCCATTGCAGCCTTGTTGTGTTTGGATGCTGAGGATGGGCCGCTATAGCATGTTTGTAACGCCCGACATAGGGGGCAACTGTAGCGGACTGTGACGGTGATCACAGGGGCCGATCGGGCATTGTCCAGGCCCGATTTCGGCCAGCCGGGGAAGATGCCGTGACGTGGCGGCTTCACCTTCCCCGGCTGTCAGGGTTCGCAAAACGACGTCTGCTTACGCCTTCGGCGCGCGGTATACGCCCAGCGCGCCCGGCCCCTGGGTCGTGGGCATGATCTCCACCCTGTTCACATTAAAATGCGGCGGCAGGGTCGCGGCCCAGGTTACCGTCTCTGCTACGTCCTCGGCCGTCAGGGGCACCGTGTCGGCATAGACCTTGGCCGCCTTTTCGGCGTCGCCCTTGAAGCGCACCAGGCTGAAATCGGTCTGCACCATGCCCGGCTCGACACAGGTGACGCGCACCCCGGTGCCGATCAGGTCGGCGCGCAGCGACAGGCTGAACTGGGTCACAAAGGCCTTGGACGCGCAATAGACATGCCCGCCGGGATAGGGGTAGGAGCCGGCGGTGGAACTGATATTGATGATATGGCCGCGCCCGTGCTCCACCATGCCCGGCAGGATCAGGCCGGTGATGATGGCCAGCGCCTTGTCATTGGTGTCGATCATCACCTCCCAATCGTCCAGGTTGGACTTGAAGGCGGGATCGGCGCCCAGCGCCAGTCCGGCATTGTTGACCAGCAGGTCGATCTCGCCGAATTCGGCGGGCAGGGCGGCCAGTTCCGCCTCCACCGCCTTGCGGTCGCGTACATCGAACTTCATCAGGTGGACGGGCGTTTCGATCTCGCTCAGCAGACCGTCGAACTTGGACAGATCACGGCCCGTCAGGATCAGCTTCGAGCCCAGCGCGGCAAAACGCCGGGCGAAGGCGGCGCCAAAGGCCCCGGTGGCGCCGGTGATCATCACCACCTTGGGGGCATAGGGAACGTTGGTCATCTCACTCTCTCCCGTGCTTCATCACATGCCGCGTTCGGTCTTCTTCGCCTCGACCCAGAGGGACTCCATCTCTTCCAGGGTGGAGGTCTCTGGCTTTTTTCCTTGTGCTTCAAGGTTTTGTTCGACAAAGCGGAAGCGGCGGTCGAACTTGTGGTTGGTGCCGCGCAGGGCCGTTTCCGGGTCGATATCCAACCGGCGCGCCAGATTGACCAGCGCAAACAGCAGATCGCCCAGCTCGTCCTGCACGCGGGCCTTTTCCATTGTCGCGGCCTTGATCTCGGCCCGCAATTCGCCGATCTCCTCCTCGATCTTGTCCAGAATCTCATCGGCGCGGGTCCAGTCGAAGCCGACGCGGGCGGCGCGCTTCTGCAATTTCACAGCGCGCGTCAGGGCGGGCAGGCCGGGCGTGATCCCGTCCAGGGCAGAGGGCGGTATGCCGCTGGCGGCGGCCTTCTCGGCCCGCTCCCGCGCCTTCAACTCCTCCCAATGCTTGACCTGATCATCGGCCGTGTTGACCGACACCTCGCCGAACACATGCGGATGGCGGCGGATCATCTTGTCGGCGATATGGCCGGCGATGGCGTCGAAATCGAACAGGCCGCGTTCCTTGCCCATCTGGGCATAGAACACCGTCTGGAACAGCAGATCGCCCAGCTCGTCCTTCACGGCCATCATGTCGCCCGACAGGATGGCGTCCGCCACCTCATAGGCTTCCTCGATCGTATGCGGGGCGATGGTGGCAAAATCCTGCTCCAGATCCCAGGGGCAGCCGCCCTGCGGATCGCGCAGCTTCGCCATGATCTCCAGCAGGCGGGTGGTATTGTCCGTCATCGCAACCGCATCCATGTTCGGGTCCGGCCGCGACCTTATCGGACGCCGCGGGCCGATGCCAGGGGGCGGCTTGCCCGCAACGGGAATTGGCCCCATGCGATGACCAGGGGCCGGAGTCACAGGCGGCGGACAAACCCCTGTTCCCCACCCTCGGTCAGCCCGGCCGGCTCCCAGCCCTGGCGGCGATAGAATTCATCGGCCCGGGTGCCGGGGGCCGTGGACAGGTGCGCCCGGTCCCATCCCGCCGCCTTCAGATCGTCCAGCGCATAAGGCAGCAGCGCCTTGCCCACGCCCCTGCCTTCGGCGGCCGGATCGGTGAACAAGGCCCAGATGCTGCCATCACGCGGGTCGGCGGCCGCAAAGCCCCGGATGCCGCCTTCATCCTCGAACAGCCAGATGTGGCTGACGGCCAGGAACTCCCGATAAGCGGATACCGGTACGCGCGACGGATCATTCAGCCGGTTCTCCCGCACGGCGGCGCGGATACGCATCAGGTCAGGGATATCGGCGTGGGTGGCGGCACGGATCATGGGTCACATCAACTGGATCGGCCCCGGATAGCGGGCGAGGGTTTTGTCAGCGGTCAGTAAGGTCAGGTTTTCCGTCTACGCCTGCGCTACCAGCATCCGGTCGAACGGGTCCCGGTGGATTGGGGCAAGGCACCTACAGTGATCGCATGCTGGGCTGTCATTGGCGTTTCCTGGTAGCCGTTGGCCTGTAAACCTTCATGCAGAATTTGAGGATCGAACCGGAAGTCCTCCAGGGCGAACTTAACAGCCACTTCCCAGATGCTGACGATGCTATCATGCAGGCTGTTGGCCGGCTCCAGTGCGATCACCTTGACCAGCGGCTTACCGGCCTCGGCGATGATGAACGCATCCCCCTTCGCGGCTTTCTCCACCAGCTTGGTCAGGTTGGTGCGTGCTTCCTGGATAGTGACCGTCCGCATCACGGGTTCTCCGGCGTTCGATACGAAATACATTGTATGCCCGTGGCAGTGTCCCCCGCAACGCCCCTTTCCGTTCGCGCTCCGTTCCGGCATCATGCGCCCATGCAGCCCGTACCCGCCCTTTCCGACGACCAGGACCTGATCCCGCCCGGCATTGCCGGCTGGTTCCGGTCACAGGGCTGGGCGCCGCGCCCGCATCAATTGGGCATGGTGGCCGCCGCGCGGGACGGGATGCACGCGCTGCTGATCGCACCCACGGGGGCGGGCAAGACGCTGGCCGGTTTCCTGCCCAGCCTGATCGACCTGTCCGAACGTCCGCGCGAAGGGTTGCACACGCTTTATATCTCGCCGCTGAAGGCCTTGGCTGTCGATATTCAACGCAATCTGGAAGCGCCCATCGCATCCTTGCGCCTGCCCATCCGGGCCGAAACCCGCACCGGCGACACGCCGGAGGCCAAGCGGGCGCGTCAGCGCTCCAAACCGCCGCATATCCTGATGACCACGGTGGAAAGCCTGGCGCTGATGGTTTCCTACCCCGATGCCGGGGACATTTTCCGCCCCCTGCGCCGGATCGTGATTGATGAGTTGCATGCGCTTGCCGGCACCAAGCGCGGGGATCAACTGGCGCTCTGCCTGGCCCGGCTGTCCGGCCTGGCGCCCCACGCCCTGCGTGCTGGCCTGTCGGCCACGGTCGCTGACCCCGATGCCCTGACCGCCTTTCTGTCGCCCACGGGCCGGCTTCACGATGATGAGGGAGAGTTGGCGCCGGTACGGGTGGTGCGCGGCCGGCCCGGTGCCCCGCCCAAGGTGGAGATCCTGGCCACCAAGGAACATCTGCCCTGGGCGGGTCACATGGCCCTGCATGCCATGGGGGAGGTGTATCAGCGTATCCGCGATCATGGTGTCACCCTGGTCTTCGTGAATACCCGCGCCCAGGCGGAATTGGCCTTTCAGGAACTCTGGCGACTGAATACCGACAATCTGCCCATCGCCCTGCACCATGGCAGCCTGGCCGTGGAGCAGCGGCGCAAGGTGGAGGCAGCGATGGCGGCCGGCAAGCTGCGGGCCGTGGTCGCCACCTCTTCCCTGGACCTGGGCATCGACTGGGCGGAGATCGATCTGGTGGTACAGGTCGGCGCGCCCAAGGGTGTGTCCCGCCTGTTGCAGCGCATCGGCCGCGCCAACCACCGGCTGGACGAGGCGTCGAAGGCCCTGCTGGTCCCCGGCAACCGGTTCGAGGTGCTGGAATGTGAGGCGGCAGTGGCCGCCATCAAGGCCGGCACGCTGGATGGTGACCGGCTGCGGCCCGGTGCGTTGGATGTGCTGGCCCAGCATATTACCGGCGTCGCCTGTTCCGGGCCGTTCAGCCCAGATACGCTGTATGCCGAGGTGGTGCGGGCCAGCCCTTACGCCGACCTGTCGCGCGATGAGTTTGACGATGTCTTCGACTTCGTCGCCACGGGGGGCTACGCCCTTGGCGCCTATGAGAAGTTCAAGCGCCTGACCCAGGACCCCGACACCGGCCTGTGGCAGGCGGCCAACGGCATGGTGTCGCGCCAGTACCGGCTGAATATCGGCACCATCGTGGAAGAGGTGATGCTGAATGTCCGGCTGAACCGGGGGCAGGTGCTGGGACGGGTGGAGGAATATTTCGTCAATGGTCTGGTGCCGGGTGACACTTTCATCTTCGCCGGGCAATTGCTGAAATTTGTCGGCATCCGCGACAATGACGTGATCGCGGCCAAGGGCGGGCAGGGCACGCCCAAGGTTCCCGCCTATGCCGGTGGTCGCCTGCCGCTGTCCACCCATCTGGCCGACCGGGTGCGGGCGTTGCTGTCCGACCCGCGTCAATGGGATGCTTTCCCCGACGCGGTGCAGGAATGGCTGCGCTTGCAACAGTACCGGTCCATCCTGCCCGACATATCCGGCCTGCTGGTGGAAACCTTTCCCCGCAACGACAAGGAATATCTGGTCGCCTACTGCTTCGAAGGGCGCAACGCGCATCAGACGCTGGGCATGTTGCTGACGCGGCGGATGGAGCGCGCGGGCCTGCACCCGCTGGGCTTTGTCGCCACCGATTATGTGCTGGCCATCTGGTCGCTGAAACCGGCGAGCAATCTGGAGGCCCTGTTCGATCAGGATATGCTGGGCGACGATCTGGAGGCGTGGATGGAGGAATCATCTATGCTGAAACGCCTGTTCCGTTATGTCGCCGTCATTTCCGGCCTGATCGAACGCCGCCATCCCGGCCTGGAAAAGACGGGACGGCAGGTGATGTTCAGCGCCGACCTGATTTATGACGTGCTGCGCCGGCACGAGCCGGGCCATGTGCTGCTGCGCGCCACGCGGGCCGATGCGGCGGCGAGCCTGACCGATGTGCGGCGTCTGGCCGACATGCTGGCCCGCGTCCAGGGCCGTATCCGCCACCGCCGCCTGGACCGGATCTCCCCCCTGGCCGTTCCCGTCATTCTGGAAATCGGGCGGGAGCAGGTGCAGGGCAGCGCGATCGATGCCTTGCTGGACGAGGCGGTCAACGAATTGCTGGAGGAGGCGGTGCCCGAACTGATGGCACCGCCGCCCGACGCGCGGCAAGGAAAGTTGATCTGACTCCGCAAAAGAAGCGCGGCGTTATAGTGTAAACGTCACTGCGTGTTCAGGGCACTGGCAAGCGACTGGGCCTCAGGCCGATAGAAATGGCGGTCCACCAGGATGGCGCGCGGTTCTGTCACCTGGCCATAGAATTTGTTGTTGAACTCCTTGCGTGGGGCAATGACGGAGCCTTCGACCGCCATGCCGCCGAACAGGCCGCTGGTCTTGGCATAGACATAGATGTCCGCCGACAGGCCCACGCCATAGGAGGCGCCGACACCGGTGCCCAGTTCGCCCAGCGCCACATTGGCGTCGGCGCCCAGCTTCACCTTGCGGTCGATGACGGCGTCCAGACCCTTCTGGGTCATGATCACCATCATCATCTCCGATGCCTGCCCGCCGAACTGCAGGCCGAAGCTGGCTTCCGCCAGGGTGTAGAAGGCGGGACCGCTCCAGGCCCCATCGTCACCGCGCGCCACCATCACGCCGGTGCCGCCGCCGCCGCCCACGAAGAATCCGGCCTGGATAACGTTGGGAAGGATCAGGACGGCGCGTGCGCGGCTGACCAGGGTCTTCAGATCCTTATATTGCGGATCGGTCAGCAGGGTCAGCGCCGTCACCCGCGCCCGTTCCACCATCAATTCGGGTTCCGTCAGGGCCTGGGCCGGGCGCACCAGGGCGGACACCGCCAGGGTCAGGCCGAACAGGGCCATCACGAAACGCTTCATCTCTCCGCTCCCTTTTTTGGCGAACATCTTCTCAATGCCCGCAATGCCTAATCAAAGCAAGCGGCCCTGACATGGCGGAATATTGGCGCTGATAAGGCGCCATTGTCCGTTCCCGTCGCCCAGGGCCAGATGGTCCATCCGGAACAGATGCCAATGATCGACCGAAACCGACAGGACACCTGCGGGCGGCAGTCCCAACGCCAGGGCCAGCGCTGCCCGGATGGGGCCGGCATGACCGACCATGACGATATCGTGCCCCCTATGGGCGGCGCTTTCCCGCATCACCGCCGCTGCCACGCGGTCGCACAGGGCCGCGAAACTCTCGCCCCCCGGTGGGGCATGTCCCGCCGGGTCCTGCCAGAAATGCTCTGCCAGGGCGCGCTCGCTCTCCCAGATTTCCCCATGGGTGCGGCCGTGCCAGTCCCCGAAATCCTGTTCGGTCAGGTCGGGCACGCACAAGGTGGGTTGACCGGGCCGCAATGCCGCCGCCGACCGCACGCTACGCGAAAGGGGCGTGGTCAGCCAGATGGCCTGTTCAGGCAACCAGACCCGTGCGCCATCAATCATTCCGCTATCGGAAAGATCGACATCCGCATCCATCCGCCCGGCGATGGTGCCGGGGGGCAGGGCCAGGGGCGCATGCCGCAGCCACCACCAGCGTGTGACAGCGCCGCCCCCGCTCATGTCGAAGCCGGAATGACTGCTGCCAGGGCTAGAAGGAAGCCGATTTCCGCCATCTGCTGCCCAGCGCCCAGGACATCGCCCGTGACCCCGCCGATCTGCTTTTTCGACAGGCGCGCCAGGGCCCAGACGGTGGCGGCGGAGATGGCCATGACCGACAGGCTGATCATGCCCGACGCCAGATGCAGCTTATTCAGCGCCGTGGCGGCCAGGGTGAAACCGATCAGCAGGGCGATCAGCGCCCGGGCGCTGTCGGGCCGTCCCTGATCCGCCGACACACCCTTCAGCCGCGCATCGGGCAATGCCAGCTTCACCAGCGGCAGCAGCCCGCGCGAAAAGGCATGCGCGCCGATCAGGGCCAGTGCCACGGTACGCGGATCGGCCAGGGTGGCCAGCACCCCGACGCGCGCCAGCACCACCAGAATCAGCGCCATGGACCCATAGGTGCCGACCCGGCTGTCCTTCATTATGGACAGCTTGGCCTCCTTGTCGCGGCCGCCGCCGAACCCGTCGGCGACATCGGCCAGCCCATCCTCGTGCAAGGCACCGGTCAGCCAGGTCAGTGCCGCCACGGTCACGATGGCGGCCAGCAGCGGTGCCAGCCCCACAAAATGCAGTGCCCAGTACAGCAAACCGCCCGCCGCCCCAATCAGGCAGCCCACGATGGGGAACCAGGAGAGGGCCCGGCGATTAAGGTCGTCCGGCCAGTCGCCGTTCCAGCGCAAGGGCAGGCGGGTCAGGAAGATGGTGGCCGCCATGAATTCCGCGAGCGGACGGGGCCTGTGCTGCTTTGTTGCATCGCTCATGACATCGGTATAGGCCAGTGTGGCTTTCACCGCCAGCACCGTTCCAGCACCCATGCAGGGGGCCAGACGGTAACCATAACCACGTGTCTGTCAGGAAAAGCCATGTCCGGCCATCACGACCATCCCCATCACCACCATGATGAAGAGGGCCTGCCCAGCCTGGAGGAAATCCGCCGCGTTCTGACGGAACTGCCCGGCCCGGACCTGGAGGCGGCGACGGCGGCCATGCAGCGCGAACAGACCCTGCTGAAGCCGCCCGGCGCGCTGGGCCGGCTGGAGGATCTGGTGCAATGGCTGGCCACCTGGCAGGGCAAGGCGCCGCCGGAACTAACCCATCCGCGCATCGTGATCTTCGCCGGCGCCCATGGCGTGGCCCAGCGCGGCGTGTCCGCCTATCCGCCCGCCGTGACGGGGCAGATGGTGCAGGCCTTCATCAATGGCCAAGCCGCCATCAACCAACTGGCCGAACTGCACGATGCCGATCTGCGCGTGCATGAAATGGACCTGGACCACCCGACCGCCGACTTCACCCAAGGTCCGGCGATGAGCGAGGAGGTCTGCGCCCGCGCGGCCGCCTATGGCATGATGGCCATCGAACCGGGCCTTCACCTGCTGTGCCTGGGCGAAATGGGCATTGGCAACACCACGTCGGCCGCCGCCATATGCGCCGCCCTGTTCGGGGGGCCAGCATCTGACTGGGTTGGCCCCGGCACCGGTGTGGACAGCGAAGGCATCAAGCGCAAGATCGCGGCGGTGGAGGCGGGTCTGGCCGCCAATCCCACGGCCCTGGCCGATCCGTTCGAGGCGCTGCGCTGCCTGGGCGGACAGGAACTGGCCGCCATCATGGGCGCCATCATCGCCTGCCGTCTGGCCCGCGTGCCGGTCGTGCTGGACGGTTTTGCCTGCACCGCCGCCGCCGCCGTGCTCTATAAGGCCGATCCCAAGGCGCTGGACCATTGCATCGTGGCCCATCGCAGCGCCGAGCCGGGCCATGCCCGCCTGCTGACCGCCATCAACAAGCGCCCGCTGTTCGAATTCGACATGCGGCTGGGCGAGGCATCGGGGGCGGCGCTCACCATTCCGGTCCTGCGCTCCGCGCTCGCCTGCCACCTGAACATGGCGACCTTTGCCGAGGCCGGGGTCAGCGGCAAGGGGGACAAGCCCGCCGGATCGGTGCATTGATCAAAGCGTGAACGATCAGGACGTGGACGGTGCCCAGAGCCGGCGGTCGAAGCTGAAAGCCCGGCTGCCGGTGATGCGGGCGCCGTTTGCCTCGGGATGGGCCGGGTTCAGCAGCAGATTGCGGCTTTCCGGCACGATCAGTGACGGGACCGACAGGACCGGCGTGCGGGCCGACCGCAGCCAGTGGGTGCCAAAGGCGGCTGTATCTGACGGCAGGTCGCCTACATGCTCCACCGTCAGTCCCGCCAATGTTACGGTGCTCAACACATAATCATCGGGCAACAGATCGGGTGGCAGGTCCAGATGCACCCGGACCTCCAGCACGGCCAACGCCGCGGTCTCTGCCAGATAGACCAACGGCAAGCCCGACTGGTTCCAACGCCCGCCGTAAAGCCGTGCGCCTTCACCCGACAGATCGGCAAAGGGCGCACGGCAGATGCGCCAGCCCAGCGTCACGCGGCGATGCCATGGGTGATGCGGCCCAGCAGGTTTTCCACCGCCCGCGCCCCTTCATCGGTGTCCAGCAGGTGCAAGGGTGGCTCCCCGCCCAGGGCCGATGTCGGACGGCGCAGCCAGCGTGCCGCCTTCTCCCGATCCCCAAATGTCTCTGCCGTCAGGGCCAACAGCCGGACAACGCGTACCAGCCTGTCCGACTGTTCCGCCGTCAACCGGCCTGTCTTGCGGCGGTTTGAAAGCGTCCGTCGGGGCAGGACGATGCGATCCAGTTCCACCGCGCTGAGCCAGCCGCCATCCATGACATGATCGATGGCATCAATGGGCAGCCCGTCGCGGATCAGGCGGACAAGGTCAAGCCCGCCTGGAACCTGATCGCCCAAGATGTTTTTCAGACCTGCCGGCTGCATCATCCGCTCCTGGCCATTTGCCACCATCATATGGGTATCTGGCCGCAGGCGGCAATGTTGAAACCGTCGGGCCGATTGCGCATCCTGCTGCCGGACCGACCCACAGGATACCAGACCATGACCGCCATCATCCTCGACCGCGCCCTGCGCGCCTGTTGCGATACGTTCCTGCACGGGCATGGGCCGATCACGCCGCGCCTTTGGATGGAGCGGATGCTGGCGATGCCGGAGATTGATCTGGCGGGCGATGAGTATAATGCCGGCCCAGGTATCGACCTGTTGCAGGGACAGGTGGCGGATCTGCTGGGCAAGCCGTCCGCCTTGTTCTTCCATAAGGCGGTGGTGGGGCAGCAGGCGGTTCTTTTCGCGCATCGGGAGCGTACGGGCCGGCGGCTGGTCGCGGTTCATCCAAAAAGCCACATCGCGGTGGACGAGTCGGACGCGGTGGAGCGGCTGTCGGATATAAGGCTGGTCCGCATCGGGCCGGATGACGCGCCCTTTACCCTGGCCGATCTTCAGGGCGTAAAGGAACCGCTGGCCACCGTGGTAGTGGAACTGCCGCTGCGCAATGCCGGGTTCCGGGCGCCGGCCTGGGAAGAGCTTGTCGCGATCTCGACCTGGTGCCGGGGTCAGGGGATCGCCTTCCACCTGGATGGGGCGCGGCTGTGGGAGACGCAGCCCTTCTATGGAAGATCGCTGGCGGACATCGCCGCCCTGGCCGACAGTCTTTATGTCAGCCTTTACAAGGGCCTGGGCGCGCCGGGCGGGGCGCTGATCGCAGGCGAGACGGCGTTTCTGGACATGCTGAAACCCTGGCGCTCGCGCATGGGCGGCAATCTCTACACGGCCTTTCCCTATGTGCTGGGCGGGCTGTACGGGTTGCGCCATTTCCTGCCGCGTATGGCCGGGTATCACACCTATGCCACGGCCCTGGCCGAGGCGCTGTCAACGCGCGATGCCCCGTGGGCCGCCGACCGGGTGATGTGCAATTCCTTCCGGCTGGTCTGGCCCGTGTCCGCCTCGGCGCTGGCGGCGGCGTTGGAACGGACAGCGCGGGAGCAGGGGGTGTGGTGCTTTGGCCGCATCATCCCCCTGCCGGTGCGCGACCATTGCTTCACCGAGATGGTGGTAGGGGAGGCGACGCTGGCCCATGGCGTGGACACACTGGCCGACCGGTTCGCGGCCCTGCTGGCGTCCGCACGCGGCTGAACGCATTGGCGCCATCCCACACCGCCGGGTGACCATGGCGCCCATCCCATGCTAAGCAACCGCCGCCAAACGGCAGCAGCAGCAGGGGGATAAAGCCATGAAGATTCTGGTCGTGGGTTCGGGTGGTCGCGAACATGCGCTGTGCTGGGCCATCAAGCGCTCTCCCCTGTGCGACGCCCTTTACTGCGCGCCCGGCAATGCCGGCATCAAGGATGTGGCGACACTGGTGCCGCTATCGGCCAATGACGTGGCGGGCATCACCGCCTTTGCGACCGCCGAAGGTATCGACTTTGTTGTGGTCGGGCCGGAGGAACCGCTAGTGCTGGGTCTGGCCGATGCGCTGCGCGCCGCCGGCATCCCCACCTTTGGCCCGTCGCAGGCGGCCGCCGCTCTGGAAGGGTCCAAAGGTTTCATGAAGGATGCCGTGGCCCGCTTCGGCGTGCCCACCGCCGCCTATGGTCGTTTTACCGATATCGGGGCCGCCAAGGAATTCGTGGCCCGTCACGGTGCCCCCATTGTGGTGAAGACCGATGGTCTGGCCGCCGGCAAGGGGGTGACCATCTGCCAGAGCGTGGACGAGGCCTATGCCGCCATCGAGGAGGCCATGGTGGGCCGCCGTTTCGGCGATGCCGGGGCCGAACTGGTGATCGAGGAGTTTCTGGATGGGGAGGAGGCCAGCTTCTTCGCCATCTGCGACGGGACCAATGCCGTGGCCCTGGCCGGCGCCCAGGACCATAAGCGCGCCTATGACGGCGACCAGGGCCCGAACACCGGCGGCATGGGCACCTACAGCCCCGCCCCCGTCCTGACGCCCGCTATCGAGGCGCGGATCATGGACGAGATGATCCTTCCCACCGTGCGCGGCATGGCGGCGGAGGGCAAGCCCTTCATCGGCGTGCTGTTCGCCGGCATCATGGTGGTGAACGGGCCGGACGGGCAGCCGATCCCCAAGCTGCTGGAATATAATGTCCGCTTCGGCGACCCGGAATGCCAGGTGCTGATGCGCCGGCTGAAATCCGATCTGGTGCCGCTGCTGCTGTCGGCGGCCCAGGGTGATGTGTCGGGCCAGGAACCCGAATGGCATGACGAGGCCGCCCTCTGCGTCGTCATGGCCGCCGAAGGCTATCCAGGCGATTATGTAAAGGGGACGCGCATCGGCAACCTGCCCCAGGCCGGGCAGGTGGATGGCGTGGAGATCTTCCACGCGGGCACCAAGGAAGGGGCTGATGGCGCCATCCTGGCCAATGGCGGCCGCGTGCTGGGCGTCACCGCCATTGCCCCACGCGTGGCCGATGCCCGCGCCAACGCCTATGAAGCGGTGGACCGCATCGACTGGAAGGAAGGCTTCTGCCGCCGCGATATCGCCTGGCGGGCCATGGAACGCGGCTTGTGATCGGTTGAGGAAACCGGGCGCATGATCAGTTGCGCCCGGTTTCTCCCCAGCACCCCAGCTTTTACAAGGGTATAGAGGGTGATGTGAGACCTGAGTCGGTTTCCATTTCGAACCCTAGGAAATGCTAGCGCCGATCGAACATGCCCATGGCATGGGCCGTGTGCAGGGCCAGCGGTCCCATCCAGCCGACCAGGGGCCAGAAGAACCAGATATGATCGGGTGTGGTGAAGAAATTCACCGGTACAATGATCACGGCGAAAATAAAAAACACCAGAAAATGGTTCAGCAACTGGCTGCGCCGCCGTTTGACGGTGGGATGCTGGTCGGACACGGGCATGGGGGAGGGGCCTTTTGCGGCTTGTGATCACAGGTGCGCAGCATAGCGTGCAACGCCGCGGACGCCAGATGGTTTCCATCGGCAAACTGTTGATCGGCCGGCCCCCGCCCGTCACAATGCCGCCTGCACATCCACCTTTGAAGCCGTTGCCATGGATCTCAACCGCACCTTCGCCCAGGCCGTAACCCACCAAAACGAAGGACGCTGGGCCGAAGCGGAAGCGCTTTACCGCCGGATCGACAAGGCGCGGCCCGGTATGGCGGCCGTCACCTGGAATCTGGGCGTGGTGCTGAAGGCGCAGGAGAAGTGGGAACCGGCGCTCGCCACCTTTGAACGCACGGCCAAGGCCGATCCGTCCTTCCGGGGGGTGAACTTCAATATTGGTCTGTGCCTGCAAAAACTGGGGCGGATGGCCGACGCGACGACCGCCTTTGAAAAATCCGTGGAGGTTGAACCCGACGATGCCGTGGGCCGGTTCAACCTGGCTTCCGCCTATCGTGATCAAAACAAGGTTGAAGTCGCTCTGGAACAGGTGACCTCCGCCCTGGCCCTGAAACCGGATTTCGTGGAAGCCCAATTACTGCAATCAAAGCTGCGCACGCAGATGTTGCCGCTGTGGCATGTGCCCATGGTGAATGACGCGCCGCGCAACGATGCGTATGAAGCGGCGATCAAGGCCCAGGTGCGGCCCGGCGATCTGGTGCTGGAAATTGGTACGGGTTCGGGCCTGCTGGCCATGATGGCGGCCCAGGCCGGGGCACAGGTGGTGACCTGCGAGGCGGTACCATGGATCGCGGAGACGGCGCGTGCCGTGATTGCCGCCAATGGCCTGTCCGACCGCATCACCGTCGTCAATACCCTGTCCACCGCCCTGCAGGTGGGCGACGTGCTGCCACGGCGCGCCGACGTGCTGCTCTCGGAGATCGTGGCCAGCGATTTCCTGTCGGAGCGCATCATCCCCGCCGTTGCCGATGCCCGCGCGCGCCTGCTGGTGCCCGATGCTCGTATCCTGCCGGCGCGCGGGGGTGTGCGCTGTGCTCTGGCCGGCGGTGATGTGCTGGAAAAACACCTGTTCACCGGTCCGACCAGCGGTTTCGACCTTTCCGCCTTCAACCACCTCTACCCACGGTCCGTGCGTTACGATGCCCGTCTGGTACAGCCCGTGGCCTTGTCGGCACCTGTCGATCCGTTCAGTTTCGATTTTACCGGCGAGCCCATACCGGGCAGTGAACATGTGCGCTTCACCTTGCCTGCTGGGACCGATGGGCGCTGCGTGGCTTTGGCACAATGGGTCTGGCTGGATTTCGGCGGCGGCGTGACGTTCGAGAACAGCCCCTTTATCGACAGCCCCGCAAGCGGGTGGCAGCCCGGATTCTACCTGCCTGATCGCCCGCTGACCGTCACGCGCGGCCAGGTGCTGGCCTTTGACGCGCTGCATGACGGTTACAATGTCTGGCTCAGTTTCCGACCCTGACAGGGGCCTTCTCGCCGCCAATAAAAAAGCGTCGGCAGGAAGTCCCGCCGACGCTTTCTATAGCCATACTCTAAGAACAAGATATATGGCCGACGCATCCGGAAATGCGATCAACCTCTTAAAGGTTACTCACTCTCACCGTCATTGTAGTCCTTGATATCCGCCGGGTCCCAGACGGCGCCGCGACGGCGGCGGCCACCGGCAGTGGCGGGCGCAGGGGCCACTGCAACATCAGGCGCCGCGGCCTTGGGCTGTCGCTTGCTGCCGGGCACCGGGCCACGGCGGCGGGGTGGTTCGATGATGTCAGCGGGTTGCACCGAGACGGGGGCACTGTATTGCCGGTTGGCAGCAGCAGCAGCGGCCGCTTCTTCATCATAACCGGCATTGGGCGAAATCGCGCGCAGCAACGATCCGACAGCGTCCGCGATTTCTTCCGGCGCCGATTTCCAGGCCCGCAGCAAGTCCAGTTCACGACGGGACAGGATGGGGGAGGACCCTTCGGCCGTGGCGGCGAAGCTTTCGGGCGGCCGCCGCATGTCCGGTACATCCAACCCGTCGAAGAAGAAGGTCAGCGGTACGTCCAGGATGTCAGCCAGCCGATAGAGTTTCCCAACAGAAACTCTGTTTGAACCGCGTTCATACTTCTGGACCTGCTGGAATGTAATGCCCAGGGCCTTTGCCAGATCGGACTGGCTCATACCAAGAAGGCCGCGACGAAGCCTGATACGGCCGGCCACATGGTTCTCGATTACCGTCTCAAGGGCAGCGACCGCTGCGTTTTTGCTCCGTCTCGGCATCGAACTCTATTGCCCCCTATTTCACGTTCCTGTGGCAACACCCGGACTGCACGCAAAGTTCCGCGCATCCGGCACGCCGCTGTTCTCATGAACTTTGCTTGGTGTTGTGCCGGGAAAGCAACTTGTCTTCCACCGTCATAATCACCATTGAGCTGCTTTCGGCAAGTATGCTGCTCAACGCTCCGTCATGCTATGGTATGGCAATATCTGCGATTTCGATCCACCTGTCCATAACTTGTATGTCTTTGGATCGCAATAGCCGGCAGAAGGGCAAGATCCACCCCAAGAAAATGACGAAACAAGGTTAATTTTGCCAGCGCGACCTCCCTTCGGTTGTCTTCCACTGTCCAACGATCAACTACCCGCGGCGACAAAATTAAAGGCAATGCGTTTTTACGCGACCGCTACGGCGCTTGCGGGTATTGCGCAGCAATTACACTACCACATGCAGGAGCCATCGAGAAACCAAGATCGCGAATCCGGAACTGGACTGATTTGCCGCAGTCAGTGCCCGTTTCCGGATTTTCACGATGAAATTCCGGAATCCTGACGATTCGTCAAGCAGCATTTTCTACTTTTGTAACAAGAAGGGTCGCGGCGAGGCCATAAACCTGCCTTTCGGCCCGAAGCACGCCCAGCCATTCGCGCAGGCTTTCCCGCACGAACTGCCCCGCCGCCTGTTCCGCCTCGATCTCGGTTTCTGCGATCAACCGGTCGAGCAGGCGGGCATGAACGATGGCGGCCTCTCGGATATGCTGTGCAATGGGCTGGGCCGGCATTCTCAAGGCGCTCCGGGCGGCGAGGGTGTGACGATGCTGTGATCATCATCGCCTGTCGCCGCCCGTTTGGCGCGCGGAAATAGGGAGTAGCCCCTTCGTACTCAGCCGTTGGTGGCGGCGCCGCGTCCCAGATCCAGGGTCATCCGCAGGGACGGATGGCCCAGTCGTGCCCGGTACAGGTGGACATTCTCCAGAACACGCTGAACATAGTTTCGGGTTTCGTAGATCGGCATTGTTTCGATCCAGTCGATGACATCGACTCCATTGCCCCGTGGATCGCCATAGTCGCGCACCCACCCCGCCACGCGGCCCGGCCCGGCATTGTAGGCGGCGATGGCCAGGACGTAGGAGCCGCCGAACCGGTCGACCAGATCGGCCAGATAGGTGGACCCCGTCTCCACATTATAGCGCGGGTCCGCCGTCAGACGGTTGGCCACGCTGTTGGTCTTGGGGGGCTGCTGTTTGGCGGTCGTCGGCTTTTTCTGCTTGGCGTCCTGCTTCTTGGCCTTGTCGTTCTTGGTTGCTGCCGGTTTCGCCGCTGGCTTCGGGGCCGGCGGTGGCTTGTTCACACCGGCGGCCGTGGTCGGCATCACCTGCATCAGGCCGCGTGCGCCGGCGGAGCTGATGGCCGTGGCCACAAAATTGCTCTCCTGGCGGATGATGCCATGGATCAGGGCCGTCTCCGGACGGGGAGGGGCCTTCATGTCCAGCAGGGGAAAGCCCGCCTGACGCAGGACGAACCCGTCCTGCCACGCCGCGCGGGAGGTGGTGACGGCCAGATCCTTGCGCTTCAGCGCCAGGGCCAGATCGCCGACCAGTTGATATTCCTCACCCGTCTTGGCGTCGGTAGCCATCTTGCGTATGAACAGGGTCGTGCGGTCGCTGTCGGCCCCCTCAATCCGGGCCAGGAGACGAATGACCTTCACGATTTCCCGCTTGTTGAAGGCGCGGCGTTGTTCCTCCGTCGGGTCGGGTTCCACCGGCATGGCGCTGCCGGGTGGCCGTTCCAGATGGTCGGCGGCCAGCAGACCATAGAAGGTACCGCCATAGGTGGTGGCCGTGTCGTACCAGGTGGCGGCCAGTTCCTTGTCGCCCATTGCGTCCAGGGCCCGGCCCGCCCAATAGGCGCCGCGTGAGCGGCTGACCGGTGAACTGGTGCCCCGGAACAGCGCCTCGAAATGTTTCAGTGCCTCTTCCGGGCGATTCAGTTTGCGCAGCGCCAGCCAGCCCGCCAGGAATTCCGCCTGGGCGAAGGCCAGACCGTCCTTGGACGCATGGGCGGACACGATGTCATAGGCCTGGGCAAACTGTTCCCGTTCCATCAACCGGCGGGCCAGGATGTGGCGTTCCACCCACCAATCGGCGGGATGGGCCTGTTCCTCCGGCTGCCGCTTGGCCAGCACCTCCACGGCGCCGTCATTCATATCCTTGCGGCGGCGCCAGCGGGTGCGGTCGTACAGCAGGCCGGGATCGTTCTGCAGATTGGCCGGCACGCGGCGCAGGGCGCCATCAACGCCCGGCGACATGGCGGCCAGCGCGATGCGGGCCTCTGCCACGGCCTGAAGCCCCGGATCGACCAGCGGCATGACGCGGCGCGCATCGTCGACCTTCTCCGACCACAGCAACTGGTCCAGGCGGGCCGCATGGTCGGCGGGACGCAGCAGGCCGGCATAGCGCTGGCGGAAATCCCGTTCCTCCTGCACGCCGAAGCTGCCATTGACATAGCGGCTGCGGACCATCTCGATCGCCTTGTCCGATGCACCTGTCTCCATCAGCGCATCAGAATAGCGACCCACCCCGACCCAGGTCAGGGGCGGGTTTTTCTCGAACCATTCCCGCACGGCCTGATAGGGCATGTCGGGGGGCATCTTGCCCTCCGCATTGCGGCGCAAGGAGGCTTGGTTGGGCCAGTCGGGATGGCGCTTCATGAAGCCGGTAATGGCTTCCCAGGTGGCATCCGTGCCGGGCTGGGTCAACTGCATCCACAGCAGCAACTGCGATGCCAGTTCGTCCGGCGCGCGGCGCACCAGACGCTGGGCCTCGTCCATCTTGCCCATGTCGGCGGCGCGCAGAGCCTGCTTGTAGATGCCAACCTCGCTTGTCGGGTTGGCCGCCCATGCCAGACCGGGCATGCCAAGCCCCATTCCCAGACAGATCAGCATCGCCGCCAGGGCACGGCCTGCCGCCTTGTTTCGGGGATTGCGGCTGTTTAAGGTTCGCGCCTTCATTCGTTCTGACCGGAGTGTCTTGCCATGTTCAAGGGTTCCATCGTCGCACTGATCACGCCGTTCCGTGACGGGAAGGTGGATGAGGTCGCGTTCAAGGACTTCGTGGACTGGCAGATCAAACAGGGGACCCACGGCGTGGTTCCCGTGGGTACGACCGGCGAATCGCCGACGCTCAGCCATGAGGAACATCGTCTGGTCGTCTCCCTGACCGTTGAGGTGGCGAAGGGCCGGGTGCCCGTGATCGCCGGCACCGGGTCGAATTCGACGGAAGAGGCCATCGCCCTTACCCGCCACGCCAAGGAAGCCGGCGCCGATGCCGCCCTGGTGGTCACACCTTATTACAATAAGCCGTCGCAGGAAGGTCTTTATCAGCATTACAAGGCCATCCATGACGCCGTCGATCTGCCCATCATCATCTACAACATCCCCGGCCGCAGCGTCATCGACATGTCTGTCGCAACCATGGCGCGGCTGGCGAAGCTGCCGAACATCGCGGGTGTGAAGGACGCGACGGCCGATCTGGCCCGTCCCTTGCGCACCCGTGTCGAGATCGGGCCCGACTTCTGCCAGCTTTCGGGCGAGGATGCCACCGTTACGGCCTTCCTGGCCCAGGGTGGGGTGGGTTGCATCTCCGTCACGGCCAATGTGGCCCCGGCGCTGTGCTCGCAGTTGCATGAGGCGTGGCAGCGGGGCGATCTGGTCGAGATGGCCCGTATCCGCGACATTCTGATGCCCCTGCATCACGCCATGTTTGTGGAGACCAGCCCCGCGCCGGTGAAGTACGCGGCCACCCTTCTGGGCAAGTCCACCCCGGATGTCCGTCTGCCGCTGGTGCCCTGCAGCGCCGAAGGCCGGGCCGTGGTGGAGGCTGCGATGCATAAGGCCGGGCTGATCTGATCCGCTGACTCCATTGAACTTACAGAAGCGTCCCCCCATAACAGGGGGGACGTTTTCTTTTCTGATCGGATTATTCCAGCGATGGCGAACAACGCGCCCGAGCGCAAACTGGCGGCACAGAACCGCCGGGCCCGCTTTGATTACTTCATCGAGGATACGGTGGAGGCCGGCATCATGCTGACCGGGACCGAGGTGAAGTCACTCCGTGGCGGCAAGGCCTCCATCCTGGAAGCCTATGCTGGCGAGATCGGGGGCGAACTGTTCCTGGTGAATTCCTACATCCCCGAATATGGCCAGGCCGGCGCCTGGCTGCAGCATGATCCCAAGCGTCCCCGCAAGCTGCTGGTCCGCAAGCGTGAACTGGTGAAGATGCTCAACGCCATTGCGCGCCAGGGCATGACCCTGGTGCCCATGTCGGTCTACTTCAACGACCGGGGCAAGGCCAAGGTTGAGATCGGTGTGGCCAAGGGCAAGAAGCAGGGCGACAAGCGCGAGGCGGACAAGGAGCGTACATGGCAGCGCGACAAGGCCCGCCTGATGCGGGCGCGGGGCTGATCAGGCTCATCCTGCGATTACCCTTCCTGAGCCCTGTATAATTATTTCAGCGACAATGCTTAAATAAATCGGGTGCCGGAGATCTGCGCCAATTGCGTCACACAGTGGCAACATTAACGATCACTTAAGCGTCATTATCTTCCCAAGACTTCCGGATAAGATATCGTTTTCCCGTGGGTCGTTATTCCGAATACGGAATGACGACTAAAATAAAGTCGGGAGAAGAACTTATGGGGAAGCAGTGGCTTAAGGTTGGTACGGCATTGGCCGGGTTCCTGACCGTGGCGGGCGCCGCCCAGGCGCAGCAGCCCGCCAGCGATGTCGAGGAAATTGTCGTTACCGGGACGCGCCGCGCCGACCGTACCCTGGCAGAATCACCGGTGCCCATTGACGTCATCTCGGCAGGCGAGTTGGAGCGGTCGGGACAGGGCGAGGTCAACAAGGTGTTGAACGCCCTTGTGCCCTCCTTCAACTTTCCGCAGCCGACCATCACCGACGGCACCGACCATATCCGCCCGGCCACCCTGCGCGGCCTGTCGCCCGACCACACGCTGGTCCTGATCAATGGCAAGCGGCGTCACAATACGGCGTTGCTGAACCTGAACGGTTCCGTGGGGCGCGGTTCGACGGGTGCCGATCTGAATTCCATTCCTGCCGCTGCCATCCGCCGGATCGAGGTGTTGCGCGATGGGGCGGCGGCACAGTACGGGTCCGATGCCATTGCCGGCGTGATCAACATCATCCTGCGCGACAATAATGAGGGCGGGTCGGCCTTCGCCTCCTATGGCCAGACCTATGAAGGGGATGGCGACGTCTATCATTTTTCGGCCAATGGCGGGGCGACCATCGGCAATGGCGGCTATCTGAACCTGACAGCCGAATATCGCGACCGTGGCCATACCAACCGGCAGGCCGCCGATATCCGCCAGCAATATAACAACTTGGCCGGCGGTGCCGCCGACCCGCGCGAGGCTACGATCAACCGGACCGACAATTTCTGGTACGGCGACAGCGACGTCACCGATTACAACGTCGTCTACAATCTGGGCCTGCCGCTGGGGGGGGCCGAGCTCTATTCCTTCGGCAATTATAACAAGCGCGAGGGCAAGTCGGGCGCCACCTGGCGTCGTCCGCGCGACCCCAACAATGTCCGCGCCATCTATCCCGATGGTTTCCTGCCTTTTATCACCTCTGACATTGACGACATGTCGGTGGCGGTCGGCGTGAAGGGCGATGCCGGCGAAACGCGCTATGACATTTCCGGCACCTATGGCCGCAACGACTTCCCGTTCAGCGTGGAAAACACCCTGAACGCCACCTATGGCACCAACAGCCGCCGCAGCTTCTATGCCGGCGATCTGCTCTATACCCAGGGCGTGATCAATGCCGACGCCTCGCGCGATGTGGATATCGGCCTGCCCTCCAGCCTCAGTGTCTCTGCCGGTTTGGAATACCGCACCGAAGGCTATGAACTGGGGGCAGGGGACGAGGATAGCTGGAAGGATGGCGGCGTGAAGGTGCTGGATGGCGGTTCCACCGGCGCCATCGGCAGCCAGCCGGCCCCCGGTGCCCAGGGCTTCCCCGGCTTCCGGCCCAGTGACGAGGTCGATGTCGACCGCCACAGCTATGCCGCCTATCTCGATCTTGAAACCAAGCTGTCGGACGCGCTGCTGGTCAGTGTTGCCGGCCGCGTCGAACATTATTCCGATTTCGGCTGGACCGGGTCGGGCAAGTTCGCCTTCAAATATGACGTGACCGATGCCTTTGGCCTGCGTGGTGCGGTGTCCAACGGCTTCCGCGCGCCCTCCTTGCAGCAGAGCTATTTCTCCTCCACCGCCACCAACTTCATCGGCGGTGTGCCCTTCGAAATCCGCACCTTCCGCGTCAATGATCCGGCGGCCCAGGCCCTGGGTGCCGAAGATCTGAAGCCGGAAAAGTCGATCAATTACAGCCTGGGCTTCACCTCCAGCCCGTTTGAGGGGGCCAGCCTGACGGTCGATGCCTATCAGATCCGTATCAATGACCGTATCGTGCTGTCGGAGAACCTGACGGGCACGGCGGTGCAGAATTTCCTGACGGCGCGCGGCTTTGCCGGCGTGACCGGCGGGCGCTTCTTCACCAACGCCATCGATACCCGCACGCGCGGCGTCGATATCGTCGGCACCTACCGCGCCGATCTGGATACGGCTGGCAGCCTGAACCTCACGGCCGGTGTCAATTTCAACGACACCAAGACCCTGAATGTGAAGCCCAACCCGTCCACGCTCAGCACGGTCGGCCTGCAACTGACCCGCTTCTCCCGCGTGGAGGAAGGGCGGTTCGAGGAGGCGCAGCCGGACAACAAGATCAACCTGTCCGCCACCTGGCAGTATGACGATTTCAGCCTGACGGTCCGTGGCACGCGCTATGGCAAGTTCACCTCACGCAACGCCAATGCCGCGCTGGATCAGACCTTCGGGGCTGAATGGGTGGCGGATATCGATGTCGGGTATGACCTGACGGAGAATCTGTCCATTTCGGCCGGTGCGAACAATGTGTTCGATAACTACACCGATCTGGTCATTCCCGGCGCCAACCCGAACGGCTTTGCCCAGTATTCCAACTTCTCGCCGTTCGGTTTCAACGGCGGCTTCTACTATGCCAAGGTCAAGGTGACCTGGTAAATCCTGACGGTCCCGGCGGTGGCCTTTGCCGCCGCCGGGATTGGTCTCACCGTTCAAACAGCCAGTTCATCTTGCTGTTGCCGAAACCCCGGTATCCCGCTGCCTTGAACCGGCCCAGCAGGTCGCCCGCCCAGCTTTCCTCTGACCGTTCGATGATAATCACGCGCGGCCACAGGTCTTCAGGCGCCTGATCAAAGAAGGGCAGCAGCGCCTTGTCCTCCGCCCCCTCGATATCGATCTTCAGAACATCGATACGGGTGATCCCTGCCTCTTCCAGCACATCGACCAGCGGACGCACGCGAACCGGCGTGGATTTGCCGCCATGGTCGCGGACCAGGGAGGAGCCGCCCAGGTTGCTGGCATCCAGATAAAGCCCCATCACCCCTTCCTCGGCCCCGATGGCGCAGTCAACATGGGTGATCGCGGCGTCCGTGCGGTTCAGTGACAGATTGAAACGCAGGCGGCGTGCGGCCTCCGGTCCCGGCTCCACCGCCAGGATGCGGCCGCCGGGTCCCAGCAGCTTGGCGGCGTTCAGGGTGTAAAGCCCGACATTGGCGCCGATATCGACAAAGGTGCCGTCACGCGGCAGCCGGTCGGCCAGGAGCGCCATCTCTTCGGGATCGAAGAATTGCGGCATGAACAGGAATTTGCGTTCCCCGACATTATCGCCGGGATGAAGACGCAGATGGATACCCCGCACCGCCACGTCGAACACCGGTCCCTGGATGACCATGGCCACCTTGCGCAGCCACAGCGCCAGCCGGCGGCCGGCCGGCGTAGTGGGCAGCCCCTGGCACAGATCGGTCAGCAGACGCGCGGCCGTGCCGGGGGCATGCGTGCCGAAGGGCGGCTCCTGGACATTGCGCAAAACATCATCTCCCGGCTGCGGAAACTGCCCCTGGAAAGGGCAGGGCGGATACGCTTATGCCATATGGGATAGGATGCCGCATCTCCTTCTGACACAAGGCAAATCCATCGTCATTGACAAGGGCCCGGCGCCTATGTGCAATGCCCTCTGTCCAGGGTGTCGCGGGCAGCGGCACCCATATCCCTGGGCGATCCCGTGCCAAGCGGGCGTCCGATCTGATTGGGGGTCCTTGATGAAGCTGAAGCACGTGATCGGCGCCATCGGCATGGTTGCCGCCATCGCCGTCGGCCACACGGCCATGGCCCAGGAAAAGAAGGTCAATATCTATAATTGGGCCGATTATATCGGCGAGACCACGCTGGACGATTTCACCAAGGCGACCGGGATCAAGACGCAGTATGACGTCTTCACCGATCTGGAAACCCTGGAATCGAAGCTGCTGGTGGGCAATTCCGGCTATGACGTCGCCGTGCCGACCGCCGAGCCGACGATGCGCAAGCTGATCCAGGCCAAGGCCATCCAGAAGCTGGACAAGTCCAAGATTCCCAATCTGAAGAATCTGGACCCGTCGCTGATGAAGCTGGTCGAATCGACCGATCCCGGCAACGAATATGGCGTCATCTATCAGTGGGGCACCATCGGCATCGGCTATAATGTCGAGAAGCTGAAGGAACTGCTGCCCGGCGTGAATGTCGATAGCTGGGACGTGGTCTTCAAGCCGGAAAACGCCAAGAAGCTGGCCGCCTGCGGCATCGTCTTCCTGGACAGCCAGACCGACATCCTGCCGTCGGTGTTCAAGTCGCAGGGCCTGGACCCCAACTCCGAAAGCCCGGACGATACCAAGAAGGCCGAGGCCGCGATGCTGGCCATCCGTCCTTACATCAAGACCTTCGTGCCGTCGGTCATCGATCCGCTGGCCACGGGTGACGCCTGTGTCGCCGTCGGTTACTCCGGCGACGTGTTCCAGGCCGCCGCGCGTGCCGAAGAGGCCAAGGCCAAGTACTCCATCGCCTATTCCATCCCCAAGGAAGGAGCCCAGGTCTGGTTCGACATGGCCACGATCCCGGCCGGCGCCAATGTCGCCAATGCCAGCGCCTTCATCAATTATGTGCTGGAACCCAAGGTGATGGCCGGCATCAGCGACTTCGTCGCCTATGCCAACGCCGTTCCGGCCTCCTGGCCGCTGATGGACCAGGAAGTGGCCAAGAACCCCTCCATCTTCCCGACCAAGGAGACGATGGCGAAGATGTTCACCGTCAAGCAGATCAGCCAGAAGGCGGAGCGTGAACGCACCCGCGCCTGGACCAAGATCAAGACGGGCCGCTGATTATCCTGTCCGCCCGGATCAGGACCATGGTCCTGATCCGGGCGGCAGTAAAGGCCGGGATATATCGGGTCAGGCCCGCTTGCGCAGAACGGAAATGAAATAGCCGTTGTGCCAGTCCGAGGCCTTGCCGAATATATCGGGATGGGACTCGTCGTCAGTCGTGCGGACTTCGATTCGTGTCTTGATCTCCAGGCCGCAGGCCCGGATGGCATCAAAGGTGCCGTCACGCACGGGCTGCCAGTTCCAGTCATCCACAATGAAGACAAACTCGTCCGTCAAGGCATCCATGACCAGCGAAAGCCCGTCATACTGGTCCTTGTATTCATGCGGGCCATCGAAAAGATAGATGTTGAACTTGCCGAGCCCGGCATAGTTCACCTTGCGGAAATCCTCCGACAGGACGCTCAACCGCGCATCCGCAGACACGCAATTGGCGACATTGGCGAAGAAGTGATTAACCGGGCCGCCGAATTGTGACCAGTTATCGATGGCCGTCGCCTTGACCTTGTTGCCGTACAGGGCGGAACACAATGTGGATCCGGCCCAGGATCCGACTTCCAGATAACGGGCGTTATCGATCGATGCGATCAGATTATTGATGAAGTAACGGTACTTGCGTCCCGACATTCCCTCAATCGACAACACAAACTCATTCAGCTTGCCACGCAGCTTCAGCGCCTCATCGAAACTTTGCTTCACAGCATCCGTAAGGGAGAGGCCATCGGCCATGCTGATGGCCGGGTTGTCATGGGTGACGGACATGGAGTTGCAATTCCTTCTGCAAGGCGGTCCGGCGGAGCCGCCATCGCCATCCTAGCCAAACTTTCGGGTAATCGCACCAGGATGCTGTGCCCAGCCCATGCGGTGTCGGCGCCGCGATGGACTTTCGTGAAAATTGCGGTCGGCACCATGCTCCCCCTATCCGCCGGACCCGCGACGCGTGTAGAATTGTGCGGTGCGTGAAACGCCACGCCACCCAACCGATATTGCCAACCGGACAGGGACATATACGGACATGGCCAATGCGCAGCCCTCGCGGACCCAGACCAAGCTGGAACCTTGGCGGGACCCGAATGAGAAGCCCTATGTCCGTATCGAGAAGGTGACGAAGAAGTTCGGCGATTTCACCGCCGTGGACGACGTTTCCTTGTCGATCTATCGCGGCGAATTCTTCTCCCTTCTGGGTGGTTCCGGATCGGGCAAGACCACCTTGCTGCGCATGCTGGCCGGATTCGAACGGCCGACCGAGGGCAAGATTTTCATCGACGGTGTCGATATGTCCAACGTGCCGCCCTATGAGCGGCCGGTGAACATGATGTTCCAATCCTATGCCCTGTTCCCGCATATGAGTGTGGAGGCAAACATCGCCTTCGGCCTGCATCAGGACAAGGTGCCGGCGGCGGAGATCAAGGAGCGTGTGGCCGACGTTCTCAACCTCGTGCAACTCGGGCAGTTCGGAAAACGCAAGCCGCACCAGCTTTCCGGCGGTCAGCGGCAGCGTGTGGCGCTGGCTCGTGCCCTGGTGAAGCGGCCGAAGCTGCTGCTGCTGGATGAACCTCTGGGCGCGCTGGACAAGAAGCTGCGTGAACAGACCCAGTTCGAGCTGGTGAATATCCAGGAAAAGGTGGGCATCACCTTCGTGGTCGTGACCCATGACCAGGAAGAGGCGATGACCATGTCGTCACGCATCGCCGTGATGAACCGTGGTTATATCGCACAGATCGGCACGCCAACCGAAATCTATGAATATCCCAACAGCCGCTTCACGGCGGAATTCATCGGGTCGGTCAACATGTTCCATGGCCGTATCGTGGAAAGCGAGCCGGACCATTCCCTGATCCGCTCCGACGAGGCGAACTGCGATCTCTATGTGGCCCATCCCGGCCATCTGGCGCCAGGCACGGAATGCTGGGTCGCCGTGCGACCGGAGAAGGTTTCCATCTCCAAGGATGCACCGGCCACCGGCGATGGCCGCAATCAGGCGACGGGTGTGGTGAAGGAAATCGCCTATCTGGGCGATGTCTCGATCTATGAGATCCTGCTGGATACCGGCAAGCGGGTGCGTGTCACGGCCCCCATGGTGACGCGCCGCACTGAAATGCCCATCACCTGGGAAGACCGGGTCTATCTCACCTGGCGGCCGTTCGCCGGCAGCGTCCTGACCAACTGACCAGACGGGAAGGGGGCTGCCATGGCCGAGACGGTTCAAAGCGAGATGCGCCACACGGGCTTTCTGGGCCTGTTGCAGCGGGTCGGCCTGTCCGGCCGGGCGCTGGTCATGCTGCTGCCCTATGGGTGGCTGCTGCTGTTTTTCCTGATCCCGTTCCTGATCGTGCTGAAGATTGCCCTGGCCGAAAGCCAGATGGCGATTCCGCCCTTCACGCCGCTGATCGAAACGGTGGAGGAACTGAAGTACCAGATCACCGTCACCTTCTATAATTTCCACTACATGCTGACCGACGACCTGTATGTCGTCGCCTATCTGAACAGCCTGAAGATCGCCTTCATCTCCACCATCTGCTGCCTGCTGGTGGGGTATCCGGTGGCCTATGCCATCGCCAAGGCCGATCCGAAATGGCGTGCGCCCCTGCTGATGCTGATCATCCTGCCCTTCTGGACCAGTTTCCTGATCCGGGTCTATGCCTGGATCGGCATCCTGTCCAACAACGGCGTGCTGAACAATGTGCTGATATGGCTGGGCATCATCGACCAGCCCTTGCAGATCCTCTACACGCCGGTGGCCACCTATATCGGCATCACCTATTCCTATCTGCCCTTCATGATCCTGCCGCTCTATTCGACGCTGGAGAAGCTGGACAATACGTTGCTGGAGGCGGCGGCCGATCTGGGCTGCCCGCCCTGGAAAGCCTTCCTGTCCATCACGCTGCCCCTGTCGATCCCGGGCATGATCGCGGGGTCCATGCTGGTTTTCATTCCGGCTATGGGCGAATTCGTGATCCCGGAACTGCTGGGGGGACCCGATACGCTGATGATCGGCCGCACCCTGTGGACGGAATTCTTCAATAACCGCGACTGGCCGCTGGCATCCGCCGTGGCCGTGGCGCTGCTGTTGTTCCTGGTGGTGCCGATCATGATTTTCCAGAACGTGCAGAGCAGACAGGGGGAGCAGCAATAATGCCGAAATCCTGGTTCCTGCGGATCGGTCTGGTCATTGGCCTGCTGTTCCTCTATCTGCCGATCTTCCTGCTGATCGTGCTGTCCTTCAACGACAACCGGTCCATCTCGGTATGGAGCGAGTTCTCCTTCCGCTGGTATGGGGAACTGTTCCGGGATGACCAGTTGCTGTCGGCCGCGTGGCTGTCGGTCCGGGTGGCCTTCATTTCCGCCACCTGCGCAGTCGTGCTGGGCACTATGGCCGGATTGATGCTGGCACGGTTCGGCGCGTTCAAGGGCAGGGCCTTGTTCTCCGGCATGGTGTCTGCACCGCTGGTGATGCCGGAGGTGATCCTGGGCCTGTCGCTGCTGCTGCTGTTCGTCAGCATGGAACAGCTTTTCGGCTGGCCGGAAGGGCGCGGGGTGCTGACCATCGTGCTGGCACATATCACCTTCACCATGTCCTTTGTGACCGTGGTGGTGCAGTCGCGTCTGGTGTCCATGGATGCCAGCCTGGAAGAGGCGGCGATGGATCTGGGGGCACGGCCAGCCAAGGTGTTCTTTGTCATCACCCTGCCGCTGATCGCGCCGGCCATCGTGTCGGGCTGGCTGCTGGCCTTCACCCTGTCGCTGGATGATCTGGTGGTGGCCAGTTTTGTGTCGGGCCCCGGTTCCACCACGCTGCCGCAGATCGTTTTCTCCTCCGTCCGTCTGGGCCTGTCGCCCAAGGTCAATGCGCTGGCCACCATTGTGGTGACCATCGTGGCTATCGGCATCATCTGTGCCGGCATCTACAACGCACGCCAGGAAAAGGCCCGTCGGCGCGACGAACAGATGGCGCAGCAGGGCGCTTGACCATCCCCCGGTCCCTCTTCGGGATCGGGGTTTTGTGTCGTCAATCCTGTCGCATTTTCGTGACTGGGCCGGAACCTTTCAGGGGGCTGTGGTGTTTCCTTTCCGTAAACCACAACGGGAAGGACCACCATCATGGCCATCAGTGATGTGGCGCGTAGCGAGACCAATACCTGCATCAGCGCCGGCAAGGTGAACGGCACCAACGTCTATGGCGCCGACGGTGACAAGATCGGCTATGTCGAGGACGTGATGCTGAACAAGCGCACGGGCAATGTCGCATACGCCATCATGGCGTTCGGCGGCTTCCTGGGCATTGGCGAGCGTTACCATCCGCTTCCCTGGTCGGTGCTGAACTATGATCCCGACAAGGGCGGCTATGTCGTCCCGCTGGATCGGGCCCGGCTGGAAAGCGCGCCTTCTTATTCCGAGCAGGAACTGGGCGCCGATGACACCCGCTGGCGGGAGCCGGTTTCCACCTACTACAACGTCCCGCCCTATTGGATGTGATCCCGCATCCGCAATGGACAGGCGGCCATGCCGCCGGGAGGAACACATGCCGAACCATCCCCAGCACTCACCCGTCGAAAAGAAACCGACCCAGCCCACGGAATTTGAGCTGGATCGGGACCTGGACGATACGTTCCCGGCCAGCGACCCCGTCGCGTCCGAACAGCGCGTGACGGCCAAGCCGCCGCCGCGCACCGACGGGATGGGCACCGACAAGGGCATCCTGCCAACGCCCACTGACGAGCAGAAGGCGCAGGCCGAGAAGAACCGGCGCCATCTGGAGGCGGACCAGGAACAGCGTCGCTGAATGTCCGCGCTGAGTGTCCGCAAGGTCAACCATGTTGATCTTCGGGACCCGCGCTGATCGCCATGGCGTCAGCGTGGTATCTGTCAAAGCTTCTTTTTTCTCTGCCCCCCGTTCAACTGGGTTCCCCTTGACCAAACCCCGGCGGATAACATCCGCCGGGGTTCTTTTTATGTGCCTGGGGGCGCGGTTCCCCGTTGATCCGCGCCCCGTTGCTATGGGGTCACGCCGACCTGTTTACAGGCCGGTTCCTGGGCCAGAATGGTGAGCCGGCCGGTACTGATCCGGCTTTTCGCTGTTTCGATCGCACTGATCTGCGCGGGGGTGATAAAGCGGTCGGCACCGGGGCGGACCCAATCCACGCCCCCCTCGGTCACGCCGATTTCAAAGTTGCCGGCTTTCCAGGTGCCGCCATAGAGATCCTGCAGGGCGGCGGTAACCGCCACGTCGATACGCTTCACGGCGGTGGTGACAATATGGCCGGGCGCCACCTCTTCCTGGTCGCTATCCACCCCGATACCGAACTTTCCCGCCTGGGCGGCGGCCAGAAGCGCGTCGCGGCTGGCCAGCCCGGCGGCGGGAAACAGCACGTCAGCGCCGTCGGCAAGCATATCCTCCGCGACGGATCGGGCCAGCCGGCGATCACGAAACCCGTCCAGATCCGTTGTCATATAGCGTGCCATCACGGTGACGGGGCGTGCCTCGCGAACGCCCTGCACGAATCCACAGCCGAAGCGCCGGACCGGCGGCGTGGCAACGGCGCCGATGAAGGCGACCCGGCCTGACCGGCTGGCAAAGGCGGCGGCCATACCGGCCAGAAAGCCGGCTTCCTGTTCACGGAACCGGATGGACCGGACATTCGGGCCGGTCACATCGCCATCGATGATGGTGAAGCGTGCATGCGGATAGCGGGGCGCCAGCTCGCGCACCGCCTTTTCGTGAATGAAACCGACCAGCACCAAGGTTGTGATGCCGCGTTCGACAAAGGCGCGGATGGCGTCGGCGCTATCTTCCTGCGCCACGATCACCCGATGGCGGAAATTGACCTCGTGCTGTTCCTCGAAGCTGCTGACGGCGGATACCACCATCGAATTGAAGACGCGGTCATCCTTCTGTCCGCTGTAAATGACGCCGTAATCTTCCCTGGCCAAGGCGGGATATGCGGGAAAACAGCAAAACAACGTGACCAGGAGAGAAAAAAGACGCATCCGCAACTATGCTTCCTTCCAATACCGGCCCCCGCGCCTTACCGCCGGGCATGTGCCGCATGTCATGCCGCCTCTCGACACTGTCCCCCACACGGAGTAGCACAGCTATTGTGAAATTGGCTGGTACATACGGATAGATGTCGCTGAAACTCGCCCTGTTTGATTGTGATGGCACCCTGGTCGATAGCCAGTATGCCATCGTCGCGGCCATGGAAGCGGGCTTTGCGGCCCATGGTCTGGTGCCGCCCGCTGCCCGCGACGTGCGACGGGTGGTCGGATTGCCGCTGGTGGAGGCGGTGGCGCGTTTGGCCCCCGCCCAGACCCCGGATGCGCATGATGCGATATCGGAGGCCTACAAGGCTGCCTTCTATCGTAACCGGCTGGCCGGCACATATCCCGAACCGCTGTTCGATGGTGTCGTGGCCGCGCTGGATGCGCTGGAGGCCGCCGGCTTCCTGTTGGGGATCGCCACGGGGAAAAGCCGCCGCGGCCTGGATGCGACATTGGCCCATCACGGGCTGGCACACCGGTTCGTCAGTTTGCAGACCAGCGACCGGGTGGCGGGCAAACCCAGCCCCGACATGGTCTATGCGGCCCTTGCCGAAAGCGGGGCGGACGCGGCGGGAACCGTTGTCATCGGTGATACCAGCTTCGATATCCTGATGGCCCGCAATGCCGGTGTCCGCTCCATCGGTGTCGCCTGGGGCTATCATGACGGGGCGGAACTGCTGGCGGCCGGGGCCGACCTTCTGGTGCAGGATTACCGGGCCTTGCCCGATGCCGTGATGGGCCTGTTGGTCAGGGATTGAGATGATGAAGCGTTTTTACAAGCAGGTTGGAACCGTGGCCGCCGAGGGTGGCTTTACCCTGACACTGGATGGAAAGCCGGTGCGCACCCCGGCCAAGCTGCCATTGGTCGTGCCCACCCGTGCGTTGGCCGAGGCGATGGCCGCCGAATGGGCCGCGCAGGGGGAGGAGGTGAAGCCCGCCACCATGCCCCTGACCCAACTGTCCAGCACCAGCATCGACGGGGTGCGGGGCCGCCTGGACGCGGTGGCCGAGGCATCGGCCGTCTATGGCGAAAGCGAACTGGTCTGTTACCGCGCGGACGAGCCGGAAGAACTGATCCAGCGTCAGGCGACATTATGGAACCCGCTGCTGGACTGGGCGGCCCGCCGGTATGACGCGCATCTGCTGATCACCAGTGGCATCATCCACAAGCCGCAACCGGAAGGGGCGCTGAAGGCCCTGCGCGCGGCGGTGGACCAGTTGGACGAATGGCGCCTGACGGCACTTCAGAATACCATTGGCATCACCGGATCGCTGCTGGTGTCGCTGGCCCTTGTCGATGGCCATCTCACGGCGGAGCAGGCCTTCGATCTGGCCCAACTGGACGAGAATTACCAGATCGAGAAATGGGGCGAGGATTGGGAAGCTGCCGATCGCCGCGCCGTACAACGCGCCGATCTGGGCCACACTGTCCGGTTCCTGGATTTGCTGCACTGAAGCAAAAAATGCTGCATTGCGCAAAAAGTGAGGTGGCATTTCAAGTCTTTTCCAAACCTGATACAAGCTGTCTCCAACAAAGAGACATTGGTTCCTTGGGGGATTGGTTGGGATGGCGAATGATGACGGCCGCGCCATGTTGGCGCGCATAGGCGAATCCTTCGATGCGGCTCTGATTGCTTTGCATCGGCGTCTGGAGGTTGAGGGGATAAGCGTCCGGGCGCTGCGATCGCTGATCGAGGGGGACATGCCGGCCGATGGGAAGGCCGAACTGGCCGCCGCCTTCCGCAATTCGGGCAAGGGTGCGGGCGTCGCTGCGTCGGCCTTCGCCACGGCCCAGGCGGATTTGTCGGCGTCGCTGCTTGCCGCTTCGCGCTGGCGGAACGCTGCCGCCATTGACGGTATCCGACTGCTGGGCCGGATGCTGTCCGATGCGCTGTCCGTCCTGTTGGCCCCGGCGGCTCCGGCCACGGCGGCACAGGGTCCAATCGATATAGCCGCCTTCATGGCCGGTCTGATGGACCGCACCGTGGATGTGGCAACCGCCATCAACGATGCCTCCATCGCCAATGCCGAGATGGTGGGCCAGCTCCGTGCGGTGGATGGCCAGGCCCAGGCCATCGCCGCCGCGACGGAGGAGACGGTGGCTGGTGTGAACGAGATTTCCGCCCGCAGCCAGGATGTGGCCCGGCTGGCGGCGGAGGCTCATGATGTGGCGGAAGGCGGGCGTCAGGCCGTGGCCAATGCCGTGAAGGGCATGGAAGCCATCGCCGACGCCGTCGCGCAAAGCGCGTCGCGGGTGTCGGAGCTTTCGGAGGCATCCGACCGTATCCAGGACATCCTGGCCAGCATCGAGGCCATCGCTGCGCAGACCAACCTTCTGGCCTTGAATGCAACGATCGAGGCCGCCCGCGCGGGGGAGGCCGGCAAGGGCTTTGCCGTGGTCGCCAGCGAGGTGAAGAGCCTGGCTAACCAGACAGCCAAGGCGACGGAGGATATCCGCTCCCGTCTGGCCCATCTGCGCAACGAAATGGGCGCCATCGTCGGGTCGATGCAGGACGGGACCCGCGCCGTAGCGGCCGGGCAGGACCAGATGCGCGAGGTTTCCGCCCGGATCGACGATGTCACGACGCGTGTGGACACGACAACGGAGCGCATGGCGGAAATCGCCTCGATCCTGCACCAGCAGACGGCGGCGGCACAGGAGGTGGCGCACGGCGTCACCGACATTGCCAGCCACGCTGCGCGCAACAGCCAGGCGATCATGCGTAACGTCGACGCCACCAAGGGGGTGGAGGCGCTGCTGGGCAAACAACTGTCCGACCTGATGAAACAGGACATTCCCAACAAGATCGTGAAGATCGCCAAGGTCGATCACATCATGTGGAAGAAGCGGCTGGCCGACATGGTCGTGGGTTTGCAGACGCTGAAGGCGGAGGAACTGGCCCGGCATGATAGTTGCCGCCTGGGCAAATGGTATTATGGCGCCGGTTCGCTGCCTTTCCGGGATCATCCCGCCTTTGCGGGCCTGGAGGCCCCCCACCGGTCGGTGCATGAACATGGCATCCGTGCTGTCGAGCTGTTCAACGCCGGCGATCTGGACGGTGCCATGAAGGAGATCGTCCTGGTCGAGGACGCGTCGGAACGCGTGGTGGCGCAGCTTGATCAATTGCAGAACGAGACGATGCCTGTGCAGCGGCAGGCAGCGGGGTTCTGAGCGGCAGACCCAGGCCGTTCGTTCCATTGCGATCCGCCCTGGTTGTCACCGATCAGGGCGGGTTTTCTTTGCCGTCAAATGACACCGACTGGCGCCGCGCCGCTCATGCGGCGCAGCCGAAGCCCTCCGATGTGGGCGCTGGCGATTGAAGGGCTTGAAAGAGTGACCAACGGTCACTCTTTCAAGCCGCTGGTGTCAGTATATGCCCGCAGGTCCAGCACATAGGCCAGTGTGACGCCCATCCGTTCAACCCTGACAATTTCCCGCCCCGCCGGGACCGGGCCGCAATTGCCGCGTGTGAACGCGATGTAGAAATCCGCTTCGCCCTGTCCATTGTCGGGTGCCTTCCAGGTTGGGGGAAGGAAATGCAGCGCGCTTGCATGCGGCCCGCAGATACGCACGCGATAGGGACGGGCGATGGCACCGCCCCCTTCCTGCGCGACGATGCGATTGCGCAGCATGTCGGCCGCTTCCGACAGGGGGCTGCCCCAATAATCCAGCTCGAATCGTCCTTCGGCACCCCGCACGCCACCGGCCAGGGCGTTATACCAGATCGCCTCGTATGGATGCAGACGGAGCATGGTCAGCGCCTGCCACCCTGTCCACAGGCACAGCAGCGCCGCGGCCAGACGGGTCGCCTGTGGCATCCGTTCCCGGACAGCGGCACTGTTCAGCCATGTTGCCAGCCGGTCCAGACCAATACCGGCCGCGACCGTCAGGGGGGGGAGCAGGAACAACAGATGGCGGATACCGTCATACAGCACCGCCCCGGTGATAATGACGATCAGGGGCGGCAGCAGGATCGCCGCCGCCAGCCCCACCCTTTCGGGCGAGAGTGACAGCGGTGCCCGAAACAGGGCACGCAGGGCCAGGACGACCGCAATCCCCAGGCCCAGCAGCGTCACTTCCGGCAGCTTCACGCCGAACGCCACCGGCACATACCACCAGGGCAGGTCGGTTGTGACCAGGGTGCGGCCGGCGAACGGGAAACTGAACGACAGTGGAAAATGGGAGAACCCGGCCAGCGCCTCCAGCGGGCGGGCAATCGGGTCCAACTGTGCCCATGGCCAGCAGACCAGCATGATCAGCCAGGCCAGCAGGAAAGCCGGGATCAGGCGCGCCGCCGCCCCGGCTCCGTCAAGCAGGGCGGTGGATGGTGGTGTCCGGCGCAGATGCAGGGCCAGCCAGTAAAGACAGGCGATGCCCAACGGGCCGATCAGTACGACACCCCCGACGCGTATGCCCAGCGCCGCCCCGAAGGCCAATCCGAACAAAGCCAAACCAGCCCATTTCTGATGGGGAAGCTCACGAATCAGCCTGACTTGCAAAAGGCCCATCCAGGCGGCGGCGGTTGCGAAGGGCACATCCTTGGGATTGGCAAAGGATTGCCCCATCCATTCCGGGGTCAACAGCAGCAGAATGACAGCCAGCGCACCCGCCCGGGGGCCGGCCAGCAGCCGTGCCTGCGACCGCACGGCGGCCAGCCCCGCCACACCGATCAGGCCACCGACCAGCCGCCGCGACTCATAGGCATCGAAGGGCAGCAAAGCCCCCGCCGCCGCCGTCAGCGTGTCGTAAAGGGCGCCGTAAAGGTACAGATTCTGGAAATGCAGGACCCGCTGGTCCGTACCCAATGACAGGTACCAGTCCAGTGCCCGCCAGCCATTCTCAAGATGTAATGGTTCGTCCCAGGTGATCCCGTAATTCTTGAAGGTCGCAGCCACAAACAACAGGGCGACCGCCAGTGCCGCCTGTGCCACGCCATCCCAGAAAGCAGCGTTTGCGATATCCTTTGACGCCTGGCCCATAGCTCCGGTCAGTTCGTTGCGCTGCTTCGCCGGTCGGGCAGGGGGGCGGGCCCAAGGCGATGTTCGGGGCGCGTCTCCTCCGTGGCGGCAGCCGACGTGAACCCGACACTGTCGGCGACCAGATACAGAGGCCGTCCCTTAACCTCAGTGAATACCCGGCCCAGATAATCGCCCAGCACGCCCAGGCAGATCAACTGTACCCCGCCCAGGAACAGGGTCGCCACCATCAGCGAGGCATAGCCCGGCACATCAATGCCGAAGATCATGGTCTTCAGCAGAATCAGCGCTCCATAGATCACGGCGATGGCCGCCACCGCCAGGCCCAGCCAGGACCAGACGCGCAAGGGCAGGGTCGAGAAGGAAACAATGCCGTCCAGCGCGAAACGGAACAGTTTCCATGTGCTGAAGGTGGAGTTGCCGGCAAACCGTGGTGCTGTTTCGAACGGAACCGCGACCTGCCGGAAGCCGACCCAGCTATACAGCCCCTTCATGAAACGCGTGCGTTCCCCCATCAGGTTCAGCGCATCGACGACAGCCCGGTCCATCAGGCGGAAATCGCCGGCATCGCGGGGCAGCGGCACTTCCGACATGGCATCCAGCAGCTTGTAAAAGCGGCGTGTCAGGAAACGGCGCAGGGGAGGGTCGGTATCGCGGCTCCGGCGCACGCCGAACACGACCTGCGCGCCGGCCTGCCAATGGGCATAGAACTCTTCGATCACTTCCGGCGGATGCTGAAGGTCGCTGTCCATAAGCACGACGGCCCGGCCCGTGGCATGGCGCAGGCCCGCCGTCATGGCCATTTCCTTGCCGAAATTGCGGCTGAACCGCACCAGCCGGATACGCGGATTGGCCGCATGGACGGCCATCAGGCGTGGCCAGGTATCATCCCGCGACCCATCATCCACGCACACGACCTCATACGGCACGCCAAGCCGTTCCAGCACGGGCTGCAGCCGCGCGAACAGGGCGTCGATATTCTCCCCCTCGTTATGCATGGGCAGCACAACCGACAGCACCGTGGCTTCGTTCAGGGGGCGCAGGGGGGTGGGGTGCTTCGAGGGTTCGTAGGTGGGCGACGACATGACGTGTCCTTGGAAAGGCGCGCGACAGGGTCGATGAGGCTTGACGCCGGCGGTGTCGCTTGACGCCGACACTAAGCCTTTGCCGCCTCAACCGCCACCCAACCGGATGGTTAGGGCCAGGCGGTTTGCGGGTGCCCAGTCATGCTCCACCTGTCCGGTGGATATAGCGCATCCGTGTCGGTTTTCCAATGGTCGGACACATGTGCGGCGGAAGGCCTATGACCAGCAGATCGGACTAAAGAGAACGGGTATTAGCCGGCGCGTGCCACAATCATGACACGGTCCGGGTAAAAATTCCTTAAATCACGGCTGGGGAACTGCAGGACGATAAATCAGCCCTGACTTGGGTTGTGCCAATAATAGGTCGGATATGTTTCGATATTCGATCAATGGCCTCAGTGATCTTGCAATTCGCCGTTGGACGAAGGAGATGAACATGGCCAGCAGCCAGCATAACATCATCACTGTTTCCGCCCGCCCGGACCTTGCCCGTCTGGTGGCAGCCGAGCGTGAATATCTGCGCCGCTATGCGCTGGGCCTGTGTCGCGATGGCACCCAGGCCGATGATCTGGCCCAGGAATGCATGGAACGCGCCCTGACGCGGCTTCACCTGTGGGAAGAAGGCACGAACCTGCGGGCGTGGTTGTCCACGATGCTGCGCAACCTGCATATCAACGGCCTGCGCCGGAACCGGCAACATGTGGCGCTGGATGATTGCGATGGTGCGGAACTGGGCGGCACGCCGGCCCGTCAGATGGGCCGCATGCAGATGCGCGATCTGCGCCGGGCCATGGCCCGGTTGCCTACCGACCAGCGCGATATGGTGGTGATGGTGGCGTTGCGCGGGGTCAGCTATGAACAGGCTGCGCGCAACGCCAATATCTCGGTCGGTACCGTGAAGTCCCGCCTGTCGCGCGCCCGTGGTACGCTGCGACGCCTGATGGATGGTGAAACGGAGGCCCGTGCCTGACGGGAAACCGTCAGGCCGAAGGCGGACGCCCGCGGCGGCGCTTATTGACCGCGACGACGGGTGCAGGGGCAGGGGTGATGCACCGCTGCAAACCCTGATAGGCCAAACGAATCAAGCCCGGGAGCTGTTCTGGCACGACCTGATTTGCCTGTGCATAGGATGTCGCGATCTTTGCTGCCAGCAGGCGCAGTTCATCGGTCGGTGTGTCGGTCATGGGGTTCCTCCCGCCCTCTGTGAATGGGGCAGTGTGAAACCCAAGGACCCGCAAAGTCCATTTGCCGCAATGTCTAGACACGCAAACGTTGGGCCTATGCCCTTCGTCTTGTGGGGCTGGCGGGCGGCGTTGTCCGCCACCCGCCCCCGCTTATCAGAACTGGTCTTCAGACAGGCCCATCACGGCCCGGTGTCCGTTCGTCACCACAGTCAGCAAACCGCGCGCCTGCGGCAGGATCTGGTCGGCATAGAAGCGGCCGGTGACGATCTTGCCATCCAGGAACCGCGCATCCGCGCCCGGTTCGCGCAGAAGGCCGTTGGCGGCGATCATGGCCTTGGCCGTCAGATAACCGCCGATGGTGACGCCGAACATGCGCAGATAATTGACGGCGCCCGATGCGACGGCCGTCATGTCACCCTTGCCCGTTTCCAGCACCCATTTCGTTGCCGTTTCCACGGCGTCGATGGCATCGCCGAGATTGGCGCCCATGGTTGCCATGTCGTCGCCCGGCTGGTCGGCGATCAGGGCGGCGGTGGCCCGCATCTCCGCGATCAGGGATGCGGCCGCCTGACCGCCATCACGCAGCACCTTGCGGAACACCAGATCATTGGCCTGGATGCCGTTGGTTCCCTCATAGATGGGGGCGATACGGGCGTCGCGGTAATGCTGGGCGGCGCCCGTTTCCTCGATGAAGCCCATGCCGCCATGAATCTGCACGCCCAGGCTGGAAATCTCCACCCCCAGGTCGGTGCACCATGCCTTGGTGATGGGGGTCAGCAGGTCGTTCAGCGCGTTGGCGGCCTTGGCGGCGTCGGCATCCGGGTTGCGGTGGGCGTTGTCCAGGGCCGAGGCGGTGAAATAGACCAGCGCGCGGGCGGCCTCCACCTGCGACTTCATGGTCATCAACATGCGGCGCACGTCCGGGTGCTTGATGATCGCGACCGGGTTGGGATCCTTGCCGGTCAGGGCGCGGCTCTGCACGCGGCCCTTGGCATATTCCACGGCTTGCTGATAGGCGCGTTCGGCAATGGCCATGCCCTGAAGCCCGACGCCCAGGCGGGCATTGTTCATCATGGTGAACATGTACTCGATGCCGCGATTCTCCTCGCCCACCATGAAGCCAACAGCGCCGCCATTGTCGCCATAGGCCATGACGGCCGTGGGGCTGGCATGGATGCCCATCTTATGCTCCAGCCCGGCGCAGCGCAGGTCGTTGCGCGCCCCCAGGCTGCCATCCTCCTTCACCATGAATTTGGGCACGACGAACAGGCTGATGCCCTTTACGCCGGCCGGGGCGGTGGGGGTGCGGGCCAGCACGAGATGGATGATGTTGTCGGTGAAGTCATGCTCACCATAGGTGATGAAGATCTTCTGCCCGGTGATCAGCCAGGTCCCGTCATCCTGAGGCACGGCCTTGGTGCGGACGGCGCCCACATCGGAACCGGCCTGCGGCTCCGTCAGGTTCATGGTGCCGGTCCATTCACCGCTGATCAGCTTCTCCAGATACAGTTTCTTCTGCTGGTCCGATCCATGGGCCTGCAGCAGTTCCACGGCCCCCTGGTTCAGCATGGGGCACAGCGAGAAGGACATGTTGGCCGAGGTCCACATTTCCTGGATCGGCAGGGCCAGGGTCCAGGGCAGGCCCTGACCACCAAAATCCGGATCGAACGGGACGGCATTCCAGCCACCCTCGGCATATTTCCAGTAGGCATCACGGAAGCCGGGGGCGGTGGTAACCACGCCATTCTCCAGCTTGGCGCCATTCTGGTCGCCCACCCAGTTCAGCGGGGCCAGCACATCGCGCGCCAGTTTTCCCGCCTCGTCCAGGACCTGATCCACCAGATCGGACGTCACGGCGTCATATCCCGGCAATGCTGCCACCTGGGGCAGGCCGACCACATGGTTCAGCGTGAAACGCATATCCTGGATGGGTGCATTATAAGCGGTCATGTCGCCTTGTCCTCCCGGCTTGCCTGTTTCGGACGGGTTGCGGCGCCCGCCCGTTTCATAAAGAAACATCGCGCGAAGACCCCCACCCGGCAAGCCCCGCCGGTAAAGGTGGCCATCTTGTGGCTTACGTTAACGTAAAAGGCAGGCTTTTGTCATCAGGCTTTGCGCTGTATGGCACTTGGCACGATGATTGCTTTCTTTCCTGGCGAACCCGTACCCGTGGAGCCGTCCCGTGACTACCAATCTCAACCTCCTGAACCAGGGCAGCGTCGCTGAAACCAAGGGCAACACGCGCAATGCGCCGGTCCATGTGGTGCGCGCCGTGCAGCAGGCGAGCGCGGCGACAGGGGTCGATTTTGCCTATCTGATGGATAAGGCGGGGGTTGAAAGCGGATATCGCACCGATGTCAAGGCATCGACCAGCAGTGCCACGGGTCTGTTCCAATTCACCGAAGGTACGTGGTTGAACATGGTGGAACAGCACGGGGCCAAGTACGGGTTGGGTGTCTATGCCGACAAGATCAATGACGGTTCCGTATCCGACCCCCAGACACGCAAGGAAATCCTGAACCTGCGCAAGGACCCGCGCCTGTCGGCCATTTTTGCCGCCGAACTGGCCAATGACAACAAGACCCATCTGGAAAACGAACTGGGCCGCCCGGTGGGCAACACGGAACTCTACATGGCGCATTTCCTGGGCGCCGGCGGGGCCACCAAGTTCCTGAAGGCCATGGACAAGAACCCTAACCAGCCGGCAGCGGCCCTGTTGCCCGATGCGGCCAAGGCCAATCTGAACGTGTTCTATGATGGCACGCGGCCGAAATCGGTCGGTCAGATCTTCGACAATTTCGCCGCCAAGTTCGACGACGCCCCGGCACAATTTGCCGGGTCCACGACGCTGGGCACCGTGCAGTCGGTCGATACTTCCTCCCAGCCCTGGCTGACCGGCAACCGGTCCGCCGCCAGCGGCAAGGAACCGATCTCCACCTTCACCATCATGATGCTGGACAGCCTGGCCCTGCCGACCACGGATGAGGAGGAGAAGAAGCGCTCCACCGGGTCCGGCGCGCGCGACAGCGATGAGGGCGATGCCAGCAGCGGCAAGCCCAGCAACGGTTATGGCATGAAGGTCGGTCCCAACCTGTCGGCGGGCAGCCTGATCGCGGCCTGACGCGCTCAGACCGCCCGGCTTCCACCGCCGAACAGGATGCCCGACCCCAGCACGAATCCAAAATCGTACCAGAGCCCGTCATTGGGGAAGGCGTACATCCGCACATCCAGGAACAGGCTGCCGATGAAGGATACCGGCGCCAGGAAACCATGGACCAGACCCCAGAGCAGGCCGGGCAGGGGATGCGTCACCCCCGGTGCCGGCTGGTTGGCGCAGGCGGCCACGGACAGGGCCAACAACAACAGCATGGCGCCGCGCAGCGCCCCCTTGCGATCAATCTTCAGCACGGATCTGTTCCCTGAACCCGGTTGGTGAGGAAAAGAGCGTACCATCACGGCCCGGAAAAACGAAAACCCCGCCGGAGATAACTCCGACGGGGTCGTCTATGGTGGCACCGGCGTGATTTGAACACGCGACCAAGGGCTTATGAGTCCCCTGCTCTACCGCTGAGCTACGGTGCCTAAACTCGTTCCGTCCGGGTGGTCCCGAACGGGAGCCGCTATTTATGAAACTGTGCCGGGCCTGTCAACACCTGTTTTTAAAAATCTTCATCGTAAAGCAGATGACGTTTCAACTGGGCCCGGTAGGACCCCATGCGGGTGCCGTCATGGCCCGGCCACCCGGCGCGCAGGGCAGACATTTCCGCTTCCCGTTCGTTCACGGCCCAGCAGGACAGTTCGGTCTCCCGTCCGGCATCGTTGCGCCAGCGGAACACGAACAGCTTGGGTGTGGGCGAGGACATTCGGCGGGGTACCCGTTTCGGCATGATCCGGTCCCATACCATGCGTGGTGCCGGGGTACCTGTCCACCCCATCCATGAATGGTGGTGGGGCACCACATCCGCCACAAGACTTTGGGTGTGCCGCCGGAGTAGGATGCGCCACCCGTCACCCTAGCCGGTTCGTCTGCCATGTTGCGCCTTCTGCTGACGCCGCTCCGCTGGTTCTTCCGCTTTGTCCTTTATGCAGGTGTTGTCGTCACCTTGCTGGTCCTGCTGGCCCCGTTCGCCTTTGATATTCCAGGCCGGGCGGAGCAGGTGCTGGCCAGCATGAATGACGGGGCCATGCGCGGGATCAGGGTAAGGGCCTTGCCGGATTCGGTCAGTGGATTTCCGCCGGAACTGGAAATCAGGGATCTGCAGATCCTTGTCGCAGGCGGGTCCGCCACGGCGATGACGGCGGCCAAGGTGCGCATCGGCGTCAATGCAATGGAAAGCGTGCTGCGCGGGCGCGTCGTGCTGGTGGCCATGGTTGAGAATCCAGTCATCTATGCCAACCAACCCCTCAACCTTGGCGTCATCGCCGCGGCCATAGGAATTGCCACGGGTCTTCAAACCCAGATCCAACTGATCGGCGGCGAAGTCATCACTCCGGGCAGCCCGACCGTGATCGCCCTGGGTGACGACACCCGGACCAATATCAATACCCGATCCAGCGACGATCAGCAGGTGGCCGAAGCTGTTGCTCAGGATGATCGCGGTACGTCAGGCCTGGGGGGCGGCAGCGGTGCCGGAACCACAGCGGCCGGTGTTGGCGGCGTCGTTCCCGGAATCGGTGCAGGGGTCGTTGCAGGTGTTGGGGGTGCCGTCACCGGATCGGGCGGAGGGCGCGGCCCAGGCACCAGCCCTGGTGGCGGCGGGACCAATCCTGGCGGCGGTGGCACCAATCCCGGTGGCGGCGGGACCAATCCTGGCGGCGGTGGCACCAATCCCGGTGGCGGCGGGACCAATCCTGGCGGCGGTGGCACCAATCCCGGTGGCGGCGGGACCAATCCTGGCGGCGGTGGCACCAATCCCG
>NZ_JAGOGJ010000016.1:0-1137 GCF_017996735.1 Niveispirillum sp. | reverse complement strand
GTGGCGGCTGGACCGATCCCGGCGGTGGTGGTACCAACCCCGGCGGCGGCTGGACTGATCCCGGCGGTGGTGGCACCAACCCCGGTGGCGGCGGGACCAATCCTGGCGGCGGTGGCACCAATCCTGGCGGCGGCTGGACCGATCCCGGCGGTGGTGGTACCAACCCCGGCGGCGGCGGCACCAATCCTGGTGGCGGCGGGACCAATCCTGGCGGCGGCGGCACCAATCCTGGTGGTGGTGGCACCAACCCCGGCGGCGGCGGGACCAACCCTGGTGGTGGTGGCACCAACCCCGGCGGCGGCACCAATCCTGGTGGCGGCGGGACCAATCCTGGTGGCGGCGGGACCAATCCTGGCGGCGGTGGCACCAACCCTGGCGGCGGCGGGACCAACCCTGGCGGCGGCGGGACCAACCCTGGCGGCGGCGGGACCAACCCTGGCGGCGGCGGGACCAATCCCGGCGGCGGCGGGACCAATCCTGGCGGTGGTGGGACCAACCCCGGTGGCGGTGGGACCAACCCTGGTGGTGGTGGCACCAACCCCGGCGGCGGCGGGACCAATCCTGGCGGTGGTGGCACCAACCCTGGCGGCGGCGGCACCAACCCCGGTGGCGGTGGGACCAATCCTGGCGGTGGGACCAATCCTGGCGGTGGTGGCACCAACCCCGGTGGCGGTGGGACCAACCCTGGTGGTGGTGGCACCAACCCCGGCGGCGGCGGGACCAATCCTGGTGGTGGTGGCACCAACCCTGGCGGTGGTGGCACCAACCCCGGTGGCGGTGGGACCAATCCTGGCGGTGGTGGCACCAACCCCGGTGGCGGTGGGACCAACCCCGGCGGCGGCGGAACCAACCCTGGTGGCGGCGGCACCAATCCCGGTGGTGGTGGGACCAATCCCGGCGGCGGCGGAACCAACCCTGGTGGCGGTGGCACCAATCCCGGCGGTGGTGGAACCAACCCTGGTGGCGGCGGCACCAATCCCGGTGGCGGCGGAACCAACCCTGGTGGCGGTGGCACCAATCCCGGCGGTGGTGGCACCAACCCTGGGGGCGGTGGCACCAGCCCCGCCATGGGTGGCACCACTCCTGGCGTCGGTCGAACCACTCTCGGTCGCGGCGGTACGGCCCCTCGCGGGGGTG
>NZ_JAGOGJ010000015.1 GCF_017996735.1 Niveispirillum sp. | reverse complement strand
CTCCATACGGGCCCGCGGCGTTAGAAGGCCGCATCACGAGGCCGGACACACGACCGCACCTGACCACACGCTTTGATGCGACCTGAAATTTGCTTGACACCGAGAGGGCGTCCACACACGAGCCGATCTGCAGGGTGCTGCCGATCGCCCCATCCACATACTACAATCATCTGGCCGGACGGTCCGATCCAGAAAAACTGTCGGACCGGGCGCGCCGGGATGCGGTGTTGCGACCGGAGATCCGCCGTGTCTACGAGGAGAACTGGCGGGTCTATGGTGTACGGAAGGTCTGGCGGCAACTGGGGCGCGAGGGGTTCGAAGTCGCCCGCTGCACGGTCGCTCGGCTGATGAAGGGCATGGGCATCCAGGGCATCATCCGTGGCAAGCCGCACAGGACGACGATCCCCGACAAGAAGCTCCCATGCCCGCTGGATAAGGTGAACCGGCAGTTCCGGGCACCCGCGCCCAACAGGCTGTGGGTGTCGGATTTCACCTATGTCGCCACCTGGAAAGGGTTCGTCTATGTGGCTTTTGTCATCGACGCCTATGCGCGCAAGATCGTGGGCTGGCGCGTCAGCACCTCGGCGCAGGCAGGGTTCGTGCTCGACGCCTTGGAGCAGGCCGTCCATGACCGCCGCCCCGCCAAGGCCATGGGCCTGGTTCACCATAGCGACCGTGGGTCTCAATATCTGTCCATCGGCTACACCGAGCGGCTCGCGGAAGCCGGCATCGAACCTTCGGTCGCCAGCGTCGGAGACAGTTACGATAATGCCCTGGCGGAAACGATCAACGGGCTGTTCAAGGCAGAGGTCATACACCGTCGCGGTCCCTGGCGCGGCGTCGAGGCCGTGGAATACGCCACCCTGGAATGGGTCGATTGGTTCAATAACCGACGCCTGCTCGAGCCAATCGGAAACATTCCGCCCGCAGAAGCCGAGGCCGACTTCTACGCAGCTCTGGTATCTAACGCCGTGGCCGCGTAACTATTGAATTCAAGCCTCCGCATCCACTCTTTTCTACTCAATAGCAGCTAAAACTACGATCATCCACGACCCGATACACGGTGGGACACAAACTACTCTGGATACTGTGCTAATCAAGACATTCCTCTGAAGCATTGAAGATGGGTTTGAGCCGAGTGCGAAGAATGTCGTTCGCCTGTGCCATGATGCGATCGATGAGGATGCGGATGGTCGGTATGTCCTGGATCAGACCCGCCACCATTCCGCAACTCCAAGCGCCGATGTCGGTCTCGCCATCCTTCATGACGCGGCGATAGACGCCTGCCACCTCGGCGGCGATATCCTCGAACTTGATGGCCTCGCCGAGGTACCTCTCCTTCTCGAGGATGCGATCCACAGCAGTATTCCTGAGGACGCGCTCGGTATTGTGCAAAGGACGCATAATCAGCCGGGTGTCGCGTTCGCTGGCGGCAACGATTGCCGCCTTGACGTTGGGATGGACGGGCGCCTCCTCGGTGGCGAGGAAGCGCGTCCCCATATTTATGCCGTCCGCTCCCAACGCCAGTGCCGCGACGAGAGATCGGCCATCCGCCATGCCGCCCGACGCTACGAATGGAATGCTGAGCTCGTCGGCGGCGCGTGGCAGCAGGATCATGTTTGGCACATCATCCTCGCCGGGATGACCGCCGCATTCGAAGCCGTCAATGCTGACGGCATCACACCCGATGGCTTCGGCGGTGCGGGCGTGGCGGACGGAGGTGCATTTATGGATAACCTTGATCCCCGCGGCCTTGAGCGTCGGGAGCCAGGCTTTCGGGTTGTTCCCGGCGGTTTCGACGATCCGCACCCCGCCATTGATTATAGCATCCACATAACCTGGATAGTCCGGCGGGTTGACTGACGGGAGGAAGGTCAGATTGACAGCGAAAGGCTTGCTGGTCATCGCCTGGCACCGGGCGATCTCAGCCGCCAGGGCGGCGGCGGAAGGCTGGGTGAGGGCTGTCAACGTGCCGAGGCCTCCGGCTTCAGAGACAGCGGCAGCCAGTTCGGCCAGGCCGACTTGGTGCATGCCGCCCTGAATGATGGGATGCCTGATGCCGAAGAGTTCGGTTATCCGCGTTCGCATGGTCTGAATTCCTAAGATTGTTGCGTGGGCTTGCCCATTATCCGCCGACGAAGACCGGCTCGCGCTTTGCTATGAACGCCGCTGCGGCTTCGCGATGGTCGGTTGTGGACATGCAATGCACGTGGTGTGTCGCTTCGATGTCGAGGCAATCGTCAACCTCGCCCGTCATCGCGCGATTGAGATTTTCCTTCATGTAGCGGTAGGCGACGCCAGGTCCCGATGCCAACTGTCTGGCGACATCGGACGCTTCGGTGGCCAGGGAGTTGGGGGCAGATACCCAGTTCGACAGGCCCAGGTCCAGGGCTCGCGGTGCCGATACCCGCTCAGACAGAAAATAGAGCTCGCGCGATCGGGCTGCGCCGATCAGCCGGGTCATGAAATAGGTGCCCCCGAAATCTCCAGACAGGCCGACCCGGCTGAATGCGGTCATGAGGACCGCATCCGTCGACATGATGCGCAGGTCACAGGCAAGCGCGAGGGCCAGGCCCGCGCCGGCCGCCGCCCCGTTGATGACAGCCAGCGTCGGCTTTGGCATATGGAAGAGCTTGCCGGCTGTCGCGTGCTGGATGAGGCGTTGACGATGGATATAATCGTCGGTGGCCGTACCGGGATGGGCGTCGCCCTGCTGTCCGGCCATGGCCTTCACGTCGCCGCCCGCGCAAAAGCCCTTTCCGGCTCCCGTCAGCACGACGCACCGGACATCCTTTGCGACCTCGGCGCCCGCCAACTGGCGGGAGAGCGCTTGGAGCATCTCCAGCGTCAGCGCGTTGCGGGCCTCCGGGCGGTTCATTGTCAGCGTCAAGACCCCGTCCGCCAAATCTGCCAGAAGCTGGGATGTTCCGGTTTCAACGTCATGAAACGCCATGGTGCGGCCTCCGGCCTGCAAGGGATTGTGCAAAGACGGCGTACCGCGTCGCGCCGCGTCTGTTCCGTCTCCAGGGGGTGGTTTCGCTAAAGCACCTCGAACAGGCCGGCCGCACCCATGCCGCCGCCTACACACATCGTCACGACGACATGCTTCGCGCCGCGTCTCTTTCCTTCGATCAGGGCGTGGCCGGTCATGCGGGCTCCTGACATCCCGTAGGGATGTCCGATCGAAATCGCCCCGCCGTTGACATTGAGCCGCTCATCCGGGATGCCGAGCACATCCTGGCAATACAGTACCTGCACGGCGAAAGCTTCGTTCAACTCCCACAAGCCGATATCGTCCATGTGCAAGCCGAACCGCTTCAGCAGTTTCGGGATGGCGAAAACCGGGCCGATGCCCATCTCATCAGGCTCTGTTCCCGCTACGGCCATGCCGACATAGCGCCCCAATGGCGTGAGGCCCCGCTGTGCGGCAAGCGCGCTCGTCATGATCACGCAGGCCGAAGCCCCATCGGAAAGCTGCGAGGCGTTGCCGGCGGTGATGACCCCGCCCTCAATGACCGGTTTCAGACCGGCCAGCCCCTCTGCACTGGTCTCCGGCCGGTTGCCCTCGTCCCTGGCAAGCGTCACCGGCCCGCGGGTGGTCTCGCCTGTCATCTTGTCGGTCACCGCCATCATGGTTGTGACGGGTACGATCTCGTCATCGAAGCTGCCGGCCCGCTGGGCCTTGGCCGTCAGTTGCTGGGACCGCAGGGCATAGGCGTCCTGACGCTCGCGCGGGATGCCGTAACGGCGGGCCACCGTCTCGGCCGTCTGCAGCATCGGCATGTAGATGTCGGGCACCATCCCGACAAGTTCGGGATCCGGGTCGACCCGGACAGCCGGTGTCTGCACCATGGAGATGGACTCCACGCCGCCGGCGACAACGACCTCCATGCGGTCAACCATCACCTGCTTGGCGGCGGTGGCGATGGTCATAAGGCCGGAAGAGCACTGACGGTCCATGGTCATGCCGGCGACTGCGACGGGGAGGCCGGCGCGCAGCGCCGCCGTGCGTCCCACCGTCTGCTGCACGCCCTGCGGCAGGGAGCAGCCCAGCAATACGTCTTCGATCTCGCCGGGATCGATGCCGGCACGCTCGACCGCGGCCCGGATGGCATGGGCGGCCAATGTCGGTGAAGGCGTGGCGTTGAAGGCGCCGCGATAGGCACGGCCGATCGGCGTCCGGGCGGTGGAAACGATGACGGCATCGCGCATGGGGAAACTCCTTTGAAGGGGCGATCACACGAAAAGCTGGTTCAGCCATGTCGCGACGAGCGCGGGCCTGTCGGCGCCCTCGATCTCGACAACGATGTTGCAGCGCTGCTGAAACTGGCCCGGGTGCTTCTCCTCGACCGCGAGCAAGGTGGAGGCGGCGCGGATACGATTTCCGGGACGTACCGGGTTGACGAACCGCACCCGGTCGAAGCCGTAATTGACACCCATGCGGATGCCCGGCACAGGCGTGGATACGGTTGTCTCTGCCATTCGCGACAGGAGCGATAATGTCAGGAAGCCGTGAGCGACGGTCCCGCCGAAGGGGGTTGCAGCGGCGCGCACGGGATCGACATGAATGAACTGATGATCGAATGTGGCCTCGGCGAAGCGGTCGATCATTGGCTGATCGACCGCCAGCCAGTCCGAACGACGCATGACGCCGATCTCTGCCTGCAATATCGCCAGAATGCCACTCATGCGAAAGCCTCGTCCGGCATGGAGCGGACGAGCGTGCTGTGCCGGGCGACGATCGAAAGCCAGCACCGGGCCTGCGGCAGCTCGCTTTCAAAGAAATAGCGGCAGGCATAGAGGAGGCTGGAACGAAAGGCGGTTTGCGCAAGCGCGGTAGCGGTCACCGCCTGGTCCAGCCACAGCCAGGCGATAACGCCATGACCGAAGGCGCGCAGGAACAATGTTGCGTCGTCGAACGCTTCCGGTCCTCGCCCGCTCAGACCTTCAATCACGCCTTCGACCTCTTGCCAGAAATCCAGGAGCGAGGATGCGAACACTGCCAGCCTGCTGTCCGTCTCGGCGCGCCGCGCCGTCACCACGATGCGCGCGCAGAGCAGGCTCAAGGCCCGTCCGTCGGAATGGAGGATCTTGCGACTGAGAAGGTCGAGCGCCTGAATGCCGGTCGTACCCTCGTGGATCGGGTTCAGGCGATTGTCGCGCCAGAGCTGCTCCACGTCGAAATCGCGCGTGTAGCCGTAACCGCCATGGACCTGGATGGCCAGATCATTGGCGATGACGCCGAATTCGGATGGCCAGCTCTTGGCGACCGGGGTGAGCAGGGCGAGCAGCGCTTCCGCGTCCCTGCCGCCCTGGTCGAGAAGGTGAGCGCAATAGAGGCAGATGGCCAAGGCACCTTCCGCATACACCCTTTGCTGCAGCAGCATCCGGCGCACATCGGGATGTTCGATGATGGCGACCGGCGCTCCGCCCTTAGTGCCGGCCGGACGGCCCTGGGACCGTTCCTGCGCGTATTGCAGTGACTGGCGGTAACCGCGATAGGCCAGGGATGCTGCTCCCATCCCAACCGAAATCCTGGCCTCGTTCATCATCATGAACATCTGCGGCAGGCCCTGGCCCGGCATGCCGACACGCCAACCGACGGCGCCTCCGCCTTCGCCGAAATTGAGCAGGCAGTTGGATGTACCCCGGTTTCCCAGCTTATGGTTCAGGCCGGCCACCGCGATGTCGTTGCGGGTGCCGTCGGGGAGCAGCTTGGGCACGATGAACAGCGAGATGCCCTTGGAGCCCACAGGCAGGCTTCCATCCTCTGCAACGATTTTCGCCAACACGAGGTGGACGATGTTCTCGCTGGCATTCTGGTCGCCACCCGATATCCACATCTTGTTTCCGGTGAGCCGATAGCGGGCACCAAGCTCATCCTCGCCGTCGGGCACCGCCTTGGTGCGGATGTCACCCAGGCTTGACCCGGCCTGGGGTTCGGACAGGCACATGGTGCCGAACCAGCGCCCCTCGATCTCCGGCAATGCGAACCGTTCGATCTGTGCAGGTGTGCCGAAGGTCGAGATCAGCCGTGCATTCGCCACGGTGAGCATCGTGTAGCCCGCGGTCGATACGTTGGCCGCGGCGAAGTTGGAGTGGATGGCGAGAGAGGCCGCGAAGGAAAGCCCGAGGCCGCCCAGTTCCTCTGAGAAACTCATGCCGAACAGGCCGAGTTCAGCATAGCGGGCGAGCGCCGTCCGGATGGCCGGCAGGATGCGCACGCCCTCCACGTCAAGGCTGGGCTCTTCGATGTCGCCCTGCCGATAGTGCGGCAGGAAGGCATCCACCGCCAGGCGTCTGGCGGTGTCGAGGATCGCCGACAAGGTTTCGCGTTCCTCGCCGCCGGCGATGTTCAGCCAGTCGAACAACTGGAAATCCAGCAGCTCCGGCGATGGCAGGATATCGGTCCGGGCGCTCATTGGTGCGCTCCGGCGTGCTTCGGCATGCGAAAGGTGAGACGGGGGATTTTCCAGGTCATTTCGATACCCTCGTAAATTGTCACTTGTCGAGCGGAGCTCCCTGGTCCGCGCAGCGCGCAAGCAGGGGCGAAACCGTGAAGTCCGGGCCGAGGCGGGCGCAATGGCGGACGAGATCGTCGACAATTTTCCCAAGCCCGACCTGATCGGCCCAGAACATCGGGCCGCCCCTGTGGCGCGGCCATCCATAGCCATGGTTCCAGACCACATCGATGTCTGATGCGCGCTGCGCGATATTTTCTTCGAGGATCTTCGCTCCTTCATTCACCATGGTGTAGAGGGTGCGCACGATGATCTCCTCGTCCGAGATGTCGCGCGGCGCGATGCCCGCCCGCGTGCGGAAATTCTCGATGATCCCGGTGACCGCGGACGAGGGCGTGGGCCTGCGCTTGTCGTCATAATCGTAATAGCCGGCCTTCGTCTTCTGTCCCCAGCGTCCTTGGGCGCACAGCGCATCCTGCAGGCTTTCGATCCGCTCTGGATCACGGTGCCAGCCGATATCGATACCCGCCAGGTCGGCCATCTGGAACGGACCCATCGGCATTCCGAAGCCGGTATGGACGCGGTCGATCTGCTCGGGCGTCGCCCCTTCGAGAAGCAGTGCTTCGGCGTTGACCTGTCGCGGAATCAGCATGCGGTTGCCGATGAAGCCGTAGCAGACGCCGGAGACGACCGGCACCTTGCCGATCCGGCGCGCGATATCCATGCCGGTGGCCAGCACGTCCGGTGCGGTCCGGGAGCCGCGCACGACTTCCAGCAGCTTCATCACATTGGCCGGCGAGAAGAAGTGCAGGCCGAGCACGTCCTGCGGCCGCGTGGTCGCGGCCGCGATCTCGTCGACCGACAGGAAAGACGTGTTGGAGGCGAGGATGGTCCCGGGCTTCGCCACCCCGTCCAGCCGTGCGAATATCTCCTTCTTGAGGTCCATATTCTCGTAGACGGCCTCGATCACCAGGTCGCAGTCCGCGAGCGCGGAGAAGTCGAGCGTCGGCGTAAGCAGGCTCATGGCCCTTTCGACCTGATCGGGTGTCAGCCGTCCCTTCGCCGCCGTCGCCTCGTAATTTTTCCTGACCACGCCCGTCCCGCGATCGAGCGCTTCCTGTGCCGTCTCGACGATGGTGACCGGAATGCCGGCGGACAGGAAATTCATCGCGATGCCGCCGCCCATCGTGCCGGCGCCGATCACGCCGACCCTGGCTATCGGACGGGGTCGGGTATCCCGGGGCATCCTTTCGATTTTGGCTGCCGCCCGCTCGGCAAAGAAGACATGGCGCAGGGCTTTCGACTGGTCTCCGGCCAGCAACCGGGCGAACAGGGCGCGTTCCTTCTCCTGGCCCTGGTCCAGCGGCAGGATGGTCGATGCCCGGACGGCCTCTATACAGGCGATGGGTGCCTCCAGATCCTTGATCTTGCGGGCATTGCCGGCCGCAAACCTCTCGAAGACGTCCGGGTCGGTCGCAACCCGGCGGTCGGCGGTGCGACGGGGCCCGTCAAGCGTGCGTGCATAGGCGATCGCTTCGTCGGCCAGTGTGGAATCCGCTGCGGCAAGCTGGTCCACCAGACCGGTATCCAGAGCCTTGCCTGCCAGTATCGGGTTGCCCGAAACGATCATGTCCAGGGCCGCCTCGGCACCGACCAGTCGAGGGAGGCGCTGTGTTCCACCGGCACCCGGCAATATCCCCAGCAGGACCTCAGGCAGGCCCAGCTTTGCCCCTGGCGTCGCGATGCGGTAGTGGCAGCCGAGCGCGACTTCGAGGCCACCGCCAAGCGCCGAGCCATGGATGGCGGCAAGGACAGGCTTGCTGCTCGCCTCGATCGCGTCGATGACCTCCGGCAGATTGGGTTCGATCGGCGGCTTGTCGAATTCCGTGATGTCCGCGCCTGCCGAGAACAGCCTGCCGCTTCCCCGGATAACGATCGCGTTCACGCGATCGTCGGCCTGTGCGTTGGCGATGGCCGTGGCCAGCCCGCTGCGGACGGTGCCGGCCAGCGCGTTGACCGGTGGGTTGTCGAGGACGATTTCGAGAATATCGCCATGCAGGCGGGTCTTGATCATGGGAGCCTCGTTTCTGGAATATGGTTTTGCCAAGATGCCCTCTCACCTCACCCCGAGGCCCCGGCGATCCGTGCCTGCATCCAGCCGGCCCGGGCAATGGGAAGCAGTCGCGCGACCGTCTCAGCCGCCTGCGGGCTTGACGCATTGCCGTCGATCACACGTTTTTTGATGCCCTGAATGATGCCCACCGCGCGGAACAGGTTGTAGGCGAAGTACCAATGCAGGTCGGGCAGTCCGCTGCGACCGGTCGCAGCGCAGTAGCGGGCCACTATCTCTTCCAGTGTCGGAACGCCCGTTCCGGCCAGATCGACGTCCGCCAGGCCGGCCCGCCCGTCGCGCGGCATCACCCAGCACATGGCGAGATAGGCGAAATCGGCGAGCGGATCGCCGATCGTTGCCAGTTCCCAATCCAGGACGGCCCGCACCTGTGGCCGGTCGGCGGCAAAGATCAGGTTGTCGATGCGGTAATCGCCATGGATGATCGAGGCGTCCGCCTGTTCGGGCAGGGTGGATGGCAGCCACTCGATCAGCTTCTCCACCTCCGGTATGTCCTCGGTCTGCGCCGCCCGGTACTGCTTCGTCCAGCGGTCGACCTGCCGCGCGACGTATTTGCCGGGGCGGCCGAAGTCGCCAAGACCGACCGTCCGGGGATCGATGGAGTGGAGGGCCGCCACCGTATCGATCATGGCCTCGTAACAGGCATGGCGGTCGGCCTTGGACAGTGCCGGAAGCGTGCCGTCCCAGAAGGTGCGGCCCTCGACCATCTCCATCAGGTAGAAGGCGGAGCCGATCACCGCTTGATCCTCGCACAATGCCACCGGCCGCGGGACGGGAAAGCCGGTGGGATGAAGGGCGGACATCAGACGGAACTCGCGCTCCACCGCATGCGCCGATGGCAGCAGGCGGCCGAAGGGCTTGCGACGCAGCACGTAGGTGCCACCCGCCGTGCCGATGCGATAGGTCGGGTTTGACTGTCCGCCCGCGAACTTGTCGACCGTTCGGAGCGCCGGGCCGCCGGGGATCGAACCGCGCATCCATCGGGCTAGCGCCTCTTCGTCCAGATCGCTCATCGGGCGGCCGCGCGGTGGCGGCCGAACTCGGCCCGCGCGATGGCGCGCGCATGGACCTCGTCCGGGCCGTCGGCGATCCGCAAGGTGCGGATGCTCGCCCAATCGGCGGCAAGCGCGAAGTCGTCTGATACGCCGCCACCGCCATGCGCCTGCACAGCGTCGTCGAGAATGCGCAGCGCCATCAGCGGCGCCTGCACCTTGATCATGGCGATCTCGTTGCGCGCCGCCTTGTTGCCGGAGCGATCCATCATGTCCGCGGCCTTGAGGCAGAGCAGTCGTGTCATCTCGATGTCGATGCGCGCCCGCGCGACCCGCTCCTCCCAGACCGAATGCTCGGCGATGCGTTTGCCGAAGGCGATGCGGGAGTTGAGCCGCTTTGTCATCGCCGCCAGGGCTTCCTCGGCTATGCCGATGGTGCGCATGCAATGGTGGATGCGACCGGGCCCGAGACGTCCCTGCGCGATCTCGAAGCCGCGCCCTTCGCCCAGCAGCAGGTTCCCGGCCGGAACCCGCACATTGGTCAGGGTGATCTCGGCATGGCCATGCGGCGCATGGTCATAGCCATAGACCGGCAGCATCCGCTCGATCTTCACGCCCGGTGATTTGAGGTCCACAAGGATCATCGCCTGCTGGCGGTGCGGCTCCGCCTCCGGGTCGGTCTTGCCCATCACGATGGCGATCCGGCAGCGCGGATCGCCGGCACCCGACGACCACCATTTTCGCCCGTTGATGACATACCCGTCGCCGTCGCGGCGGATCGAGGTTTGGATGTTGGTGGCATCGGACGAGGCGATGTCGGGTTCGGTCATCAGGAAGGCGGACCGGATCTCCCCTTCCATCAGGGGCTTCAGCCAGGTGTCCTTTTGGGCGCGTGTTCCGTACCGGTGCAGCACTTCCATGTTGCCGGTGTCCGGCGCCGAGCAGTTGAAGACCTCGGAGGCCCATTGAAGGCGGCCCATCTCCTCCGCACACAAGGCATATTCGAGGTTGGTCAGGCGCTCGCCGCTGAAGACGAAGCCGTCATCCGCCTCGCCATGCTCTCCCGCAGGCGGCATGAACAGGTTCCAAAGGCCGGCCGCCTTTGCCTTTGCCTTCAGCATCTCGATGGTCTGAAGCGGCGCCCAGCGCTCGCCGTTGGCCAGTTCCTGTGCGATCTCCGCGGCCTTCGGGCGGACTTCCATCATCATAAAGTCTCTTACCCGGTTCCGGAAATGGCACTCACGATCTGTCAGGGAGAAATCCACCGCTTTGCTCCTCTCTCTGGCCTTCTCTGGCGGGAGGTCGATACTGAGATTTCGATTTCCAACCAAAGCTAAAAAATATTTTTTTTGATGTCCAGGAAAACTTGGAGATTTTTAGAAGTTCGCGAGATTCACATGTGAACGAACTTTCGAATTGGCCGTCGGATCGGTACGCGCCTGATATCTGCCTGTTGACAGCCAGCCGGGCTTCAACGACAAGTCCAAAGATGAACGCCAGCGGGAACCAATCCGAAGCATCCCTTCAGGTCATCGCCTCGGCGGGAGCCTCCGTGCGCTTTGAACGCCAGAAACAGCGGATTCTGGATGCGGCGACATTTTCGCTCAACCAGAAGGGCGTCTGGGGAATGACCCTGCAGGAGGTGGCCGGCGCGCTGGATCTCGGCACGTCGAGCGTCACCTATTATTTCAAGCGGCGCGAACATCTGGCGGCGGCCGTGTTCGAGGACAGCCTTCTGCGGCTCGCGGAGATTGTCCGGCGCGCCGGGGAAGAACCCACCCAGCGCAAGCGCGTCGCCCGCTATGTTGAACTTTATTTCGACCAGTTCGCGCGGGCGCTTCGGGGCGAAAGCCGGCCGTTCGCCATTCTTTCCGAAATCCGGGCGATGGAAGAGGCGACCCGGTCGACGCTTGTCGCACAATACCAAACCGTCTTCCGGGCCGTGCGGGCATTTTTCGGACCGTCGGAAACGCCGGAGCGCAAGCGCCTGCTGACGGCGCGCGCCCATATCCTCAACGAGGCGCTTTTCTGGTCCGAGATCTGGTTGCGACGTTTCGCCATCGGGGATCTCCCGAACGTGCGGGAGCGCCTGCTGGCCGTGCTGGATGGCGGTCTGGTCACATCCGGTACGCCATGGAGGGCCGCGCCCATCCATGCCGGCCCGGTGCCGGAGGAGGACGAACGACAGGCCTATCTGCGGGTGGCGACCCGCCTTATCAATGATTTTGGCTACAAGGGGACGTCGGTCGAACGGATCGCCGGGGAACTCAAACGCGCGAAAACCAGCCTTTATCGACATATCGAGGGCAAGGACGAGTTGGTGGCGGCGTGCTCACGGGAGAGCTTTCATCGGTTGGCAGCCCTCCGGCGTCTGGCCGAAACCGATCGGACATCTGCTTGGGACCGGATTGCGACAATCCTGAGTTCCGTCTTGGCCCTGCAGTTTTCCGGCGATTATCCGCTGCTGCGGTCGTCGGCACTCCAGGCCATGCCGGCGCCGGTCCGGCACGATGCTGTCGAGCGGTCCGAACGGACCGCTCTCGGCCTGATGGGTCTTCTCGTCGAAGCGATGCAAGATGGAAGCATGCGGGTGGTCGATCCATTCATCGCCAGCCATTTCATCATGTCTTCGCTGGATGCATCCTATGACCTTAAGGGTTGGCGAACCGGGCAGCCGCTGACAGTGTCGATAGACACCTACATGAATGTCCTCGCCACGGGAATCTTCGATCCGGAGTAGTATTGTCCGCGCACCGTGGTCGAAGAAGGGCCAGCGCCGCCCTGCTCGCCATTATCAGACACTGAGACTGGCGTAGGTGACGCCGCCATCGACCGCGACCGTAATGCCAACGGCGTAATCGCCGGCACGGGAGGCCAGGTAGATCGCGGCTCCCTGCATATCCTCGTCCCGGCCGATACGTCTGGCCGGAATCCGGCTTGCCAGTTCGCTGCCATGGTCGCGCGCATCGATATTCATCTCGGAGACGAAAGCGCCGGGGGCGATCCCGGTCACGCAGATATTGTCCTGGATCAACCTGGCCGCCATCCGCCGTGTCAGATGGACCAGCCCGGCCTTGCTCGCGTGGTAGGAGTAGGTCTCCTGCGGGTTCGGCCGAAGGCCGTCGATGGAGGCGATGTTGATCACTTTTGCCGGACGTTCGGCACTTGCGGCGGATTTCAGGAGACCGTGAAGCGCCTGGGTAAGGAAGAATGGTGATTTCAGGTTCAGGTCGACGACCTTGTCCCAGCCCTTCTCCGGGAAAGCCCCGAACTCGGCAAGCCAGGCTGCACCCGCGTTGTTGACCAGGATGTCGAGCTTGGGCTCGCGCCGTGCGAGTTCATCCGCCAGAGCTTCGGAACCCTCAATGGTCGAAATATCCTGGGGAAGGGAGATGCATGTGCGGCCATCGGCGGAAAGGGCGGCCGCCGTCGCGTTGCAGGCGTCGGCCTTGCGGGAGGAAATATAGACCTTGGCGCCGCGTTCGATAAAGCCCGCCGCGATCATCCTGCCAATGCCGCGCGAGCCGCCCGTCACAAGCGCAGTGCGCCCCTCCAGCGAGAAAAGTCGATCTGTCATGATATCCTCTCTTCAAAATGACATGGCTGATCCCGCAGCACTTGACGTGCGGCGGGACTGTTCATCAGCGATCGCGGGATGGGTTGCCGTCGCCACGACTGTCACAGGCCATCAGGAAGAAATCAATATTTTTTATGAAAAAAATTATTTTTTATGTTTTGCCGGTTCTTTCCGGCCAAAATTGGCGATGATTAGCTCCGTCGTTTTACGGAGGTGATGAACAGTAGCGCGGACGAGAGAATCGGCATCGCGCGTGAGCGCATACTGCATGATCTCCTGATGCTCTACAGTGACATCACGATCCGTCTCCAGGTGGAACAATAGCCCCCGGTAGCGTTCGGACTGTTCATATAGTTGACCATGAAGTGAGAACAGGCGGCGATTGCCACAGGCACTTACCAGTGCTGAATGGAACTGAGCATGATTTTGCGCCCACTTCCGTCGCGGGTCTTCGCCATCTGCGACGATGGGCTTGTTCCTAAGTTTATATTCAGCAGCAAGGATGCCAGCCTCCCAATTCACGTCGCCACGCTCGACCGAGCGTCGAAGCGCTAATGCCTCGATCTCACATCTGAGGTCGGTCAGATCGATAAGGTCCGCAGGCGACAGAGGGGCCACCAGGAAGCCACGCTGATCGCGTGATACGACAAGTTCCTCGGGCACTAGCCTGGAAAGCGCTTCGCGGACCGCGCCGGGGCTGACCCCCAGTTCCTCCGCCAGATCCTGGATTTTGAGCTTCTTGTCAGGTGTGTGCCGCCCGAGCAAGATGTCGGTTCGGATGATCTCATATGCCATTGAGGTCTGATTGCGGGGACCGTCGATCTCGGCGACTGAATCATCTTTAACGCGCAGCATCATCGTTTTCCGGCAGGAACATATTTTATTGGGCCTACGTTGCACGATGATGCGTCCGCTGCCAAGGGGGCATACCGCGACGGGCATTTTCCCGCCAGGTACGCCCGGCAACAGGTCGAGAAGGCGACGAACGCCGGCTGCCGGATGGCCGGCGATGACGGTCGCCCGGCGGCCGGTGTGGATTTCAGCCGCTACCGAGCCGCAATCCGGGCGGCTTCGGAGCCGGCGATGCGGTTCTCAATGATGCCGATACAATCAACCTCGCACCGCACGACATCGCCCGCCTGAAGGAAGCGGGGCGGGGTCATCGCCACGCCGACGCCATTTGGCGTTCCGGTCGCCAGCAGGTCGCCCGGATTGAGCGTAAATGCCGTCGACAGATAGGCGATCTGTTCCCAGACGTTATAAACCAGCTCGGACGTGTTACTGTCCTGGCGGAGTTCTCCATTGACGTAGCAGCGAAGCCCCAGCCCGTGTGGGTCGGGTATTTCGTCGGCGGTGACGATCCAGGGGCCGATCGGTCCATGTGTGTCGAACGACTTGCCGACCGTGAAGGTGGGGGCATGCGCCTGCCAGTCGCGCGCCGATACATCGTTGCAGACAAGATAGCCGAACACATGGTTCCTTGCGTCCTCGACGCTGACATGCTTGGCCGTCTTCCCGATCACCAGCCCGAGTTCGACCTCATAGTCGACCGCCTGGCTGACGCCCGTATCGACATCGTCATAGGGCCCCGTGATGCAACTGGTCTGCTTGTTGAACCAGAACTGGTTGGTGGGGACGGGCGCCCCGAGACGCTTGGCCTCCTCAATGTGCCTGCGGTAATTCATGCCGATCGCAAGGAATTTTTCCGGGCGCTCGATCGGGGCCAGTAGCCGGGCCTCATTCAGGGGAACGGTGGCGACGCCGGACGCGGCCACGCTGCGGATGGCATCAAGTGCTTCCTCCCCGGCGGCAATGACGGACAACATGGTCGGAAAGCGGGATGCCAGGCTGTCGAGTGGAACGATCGCATCGCCCCTCAGAACCCCCAGCCGCGGCGTCCCCATGTTATCGAACCGAACCAGTCGCATTTCCTGCTCCTTCTGATGATTGACGGCCTCTGCCGGTCGTAGCGACCTTCGGAGCATCTAGCCTGAAAAAAACTATTTGACTACGAAAAAAATAAATTTATCTGTTACATGGATTAAACGTGAAAATGACCATGATCTGTCGGGGAGCCCGGAAGGGGGAGGGACCCATGCTGGTCGACTGATGAAACGATGCAGCCGCCGGCAAGACGCGCACTGTGTTGGCGTCTCTCCCTCGCCCATATCCGGACCGGTTGCGGCCAGACACGTTCGGAATCCAGAGGTGACGATGAGCATCATCAAAGTGGAAGATCTCGCCTTCGTTCGGTTTCAGGTACCGGACCTGGCGGAGATGCGGAAGTTCCTGGAGGATTTCGGCCTGAATTGCGCCGAGCGTGAAGGCAGGATCTACGCGCGTGGCACGGACGGGGCGCCGTTCCTGCATGTCTCGCAAAAAGGCGAGAGCCGCTTCATTGGGCTGGGTTTTCGCGCCCGGTCACGCGCCGATCTCGATCTCCTGGCCAGGCATGAGGGCGTGCCGGTACAGCCGGCCGACACGCCGGGCGGTGGTTATCTTATCCGCCTCACGGATCCGGACGGTCACCTTGTCGACGTTCTGGCGGAACAGTCCTTCAATCCCGCAGAGCCGTTGGCACCGCAGGCCCCGTTCAATTCGCTGGGCGAACGGAGGCGTCTCAGCGTACCGGTTCGCATTGATCCAGCCCCCTCCCATGTGCGTCGGCTTGGGCATGCGATGATCATGGTCGGTGATTATGCCATGTCGTCAGCCTGGTACAGGGAGCGGCTGGGACTGATCCCTTCGGATCAGGTGGAGGTAGAGCCGAATGTGCCGATCGGCGCATTCATGCGCATGGATAAGGGCGACATTCCGACCGACCATCATACCCTGGCGATGGTCGCTTCGCCGGGTCGGCCCGGGTTCGGGCATGCCGCGTTCGAAGTGGACGGGTTCGATGACCTGATGAAGGGCCACTCCTATCTGAAGGAGCGCAATCGCGAGCATGCCTGGGGTGTCGGCCGGCACAAACTGGGGAGCCAGATATTCGATTACTGGCGCGATCCATGGGGCAATGAACTCGAACATTGGACGGACGGGGATGTGTACACCGCCGCTGATCCGATGGGCGTCGGCACGATCGATGACCTCCTGGGCACGCTCTGGGGCCCCAGGCACCCGGCGCTGACAGGGGGGCATTGACCCCGACCAAGGTTGTGCCGCGACGGGAATCCCGGCGTCGGCGGGGCGCCCGATTACGCAAGACATACACATCACATTGTTCTCAAGCGGAGACGGTCATGGCTTTCACAGGACGCGAACTGCGTTCCACAGTTACCGGAGATGGCAAACTCACCCTCTCCCTGGAGGACGTCGAGATCACGGACCCCGCTGATGACGAGATCATCGTCCGCATCGAAGCGGCCCCCATCAATCCGAGTGATCTTGGACTGCTGATCGGTCCGGCCGACTTGTCTACGCTCCGGCAGGTCGAAGGCATGAGGCCTGGCCTGACCTTCGCCGTCCCGCCCGCCCGGCTGAAGGCGCTGGCGGGAAGGTTGGACCAATCGCTGCCGGTCGGGAACGAGGGGGCAGGCACGGTGGTCGCTGCCGGCAGAAATGCCGAGGCTCTGATAGGCCAGCGCGTCGGCATGTTTGCCGGCGGAATGTATGCTGACTACCGTAAGGTCCCGGCACAGAACGCCACGCCCCTGCCAGGTGGGGCGACGGCCGCACAGGGTGCCTCAATGTTTGTGAACCCGCTGACGGCGCTCGGGTTCGTGGAGACGGCGCGCAGGGAAGGCCATAAGGCGATCATTCATACCGCCGGTGCCTCGAACCTCGGCCAGATGGTGCAAAGGATTTGCCTGGCAGACGGCATTGCGCTCATCAACATCGTCAGGTCGCCGGCGCAGGTGGACCTCCTGCGGGGAGTTGGCGCGAAGATCGTTCTCAACAGCAAGGACGAGGATTTCCACGAACAGCTTGTTTCGGCGATAGCGGAAACGGGCGCCACCATTGCCTTCGATCCGATCGGCGGGGGAACCCTGGGCAGCGATGTCCTACAGGCCATGGAGGAAGCCGCCGTCCGCCGCATGTCGGACTATAGCCGCTACGGCTCCGACACGTTCAAGCAGTTGTACATCTATGGCACGCTTGATTTCGGCCCGACCATTCTGAACCGGCGACCGATCGGTTATCAATGGAGTGTTTCCGGGTGGCTTCTGACCCCCTTCCTTAAGAAGGCGGGATTGCAGGTGGAGCAACGGCTGCGTCAACGGGTCATCGATGAACTGACCACCACCTTTGCCAGCACCTACACAAAGGTGATCGGGCTTGCCGAAGCGCTGCAGCCGGACATCTTGCGTGCCTATGAGCGCAAGGCGACGGGTGAGAAGTTCCTGATCGATCCGACACGGGGCTGAACAGGCAGTAGCGGGGGCGGTTCCACTTTGGTACGGCGGCGACCGCCGCCGCGCCGCTCGTCCAGCGCGCCCAAGCCAACGGATGTTGGCGCCGGCGATTTAGGGCAGTGATCAGAACCAGCAGGTTCTGGTCACTGCAAAACCGCATAACCAGCCGTTAATGCCTTGTCCCGAGGACCGTGACGGCGTTCAGCCGTCGTCGCGCGTGCGCTGGTCGAGGTGCCGACCCGCGCAGCGTCCCGCCAGATCATTCCAATATTCCGCCGCAGGGGTGAGCGGCATCGCAGCTCGGCGGACGGCACAGATCGGCGGGGCATTCGCGATGTTGCGGATGGGCAGCCGCGCAAGCACGCCGGACTCGTCGAGAAAGTCGAGCCACTGCGCCGACAGCGGTGCCAGCAGGTCGGAGGACTTGACGATCGAGATTAGGCTCATGCCGGATCCCGCCTCCATGGCGATATGCGGCGGGGGCAGCCCGGCCGCTTCGAAAATAGAAAGGACTTCGCCATCTGAGTACATCGTCATGTGCGAGGTCACCCACGATTCATGGGCAAGCTCATGGAGCGATGTCGCCGCACGCAAGGGATGCCCGGGCCGTGCGACGACGATCCTCGGATTGTCGAACAATTGGTCAACGACAAGCGAGGAGTCCGTGAAATCCTGGGGGACGGGCCCATAATACATATCGACCAGGCCGTCGCGCATGTCCGCTTCGATGGCCGGCATGGAGCTTTCCAGCACTTTTACCCGCACCTTTGGGAATCGCTTGCGGAACGGGCGCAGGATCCTGGGCAGCATGACGACCAGACCGGCGGTAGAGAAGGCGACGGTCAGTTTGCCGAGGTCGTCGCCCTTGAATTGCGCGATCTCGTCCAACCCGCGCTGCAGGTCAGCTTGGACGCTCCGCGCCCGACGAAGGAAGACTTCTCCAGCGGGTGTCGGCGCCATTCCAAATTTGTTGCGCTCGAAAAGGACGACGCCCAGTTCCTGTTCCAGTTCCCGGATACTGCGCGACATGGCGGGCTGCGCCAGACCGAGATGCTTGGCGGCCGCCCGCAGGCTTCCTCGCTCGACGATGGCCACCACGTTTCGGAGATGGCTCAGCTTCATCAACCTCTCCAGACGCCCGTCTTCCATTGGACGGGAACCATACCGACCCTATGCCGGGTTGGCAACACCCGATGCCATATGATTATGTCCTCCCAATGGGGCTGTCTCAAGACATCGCGCCGACATCAGCCAGGACTGTGCGGGCGGCGTTCCGGCCACAGGCACCGTGCACGCCGCCACCGGGATAGACCCCCGGACCGGCGAGGTAGAGTCCCTGGACGCTGGTCCGATATTGGTCCGGTCCCATCCGCACCAGCATGCGCCGCTCGAATGGAGATGAAAAGTCGCTCGACATTGCCAGCGGCGGTGCGGGGCTGTCGGCCCGAGCCTGGTTCCATACGCCCCAGAAGGCGTCGGGGAACGCAGATTCGACCATGCGCCAACTGTCTTGATCAAGACAGTTCAATGCAGGAAAACGGCTATCCACGCCGGCCACATGCCGGCCGAAGGGTGCTTGCGTCGGGTCCCAGAGGCTGTGCAAGCGCACCACGCCAGCGGGTTTCGGCAACAATCCAGCCCGAATATCTGCCTCATTCGCCAGGACATCGGCCGGCGTCTCGTGACCGATGATTGTCTTGAGACAGGCATCGATCTGCGGATCGTGGCGGGCGGATTTGTAATGGGGTGCCTGCGTCAGGCAGAAATGCGAACCGGCAATCGACCCGGGGCGTTGTCGGCGGAAGGCGGCCAACTCATCCTGCTCAGAGGGTGAGATGGCTGTCGCCGCCACCATGTCGTCGAAGGTGTTCAGCAAGGGGGCGGCGGCCACGACGCCGATTGCCGCGCGGATGGTCTCGCCGGTCCTGGTCTCGACGCCGACGGCCCGCCCGTTCTCCAGGATGACGCGCGCGACACCCGTCGAGCAGGTGATCATGACCCCGGCTGCGCGCGCGGCGTCACCCAGTGCCGTCGCATAGGCACCCATGCCGCCAACCGGAACGCGCCACCGGCCGGCGATCCAGAGTGAATAGCCGAGAAAGGCGATGTCGCCGCCGCGCTCTTCGAGCGCCAGTCCCGTCTCGGTGGCAAGGTGATAGAGAAGGACGCGTACTGCCGGCGCCTCGAACAGCCGGTCGATCAGCATCCGGGCGCTGCCTTCTCCCAGAGAACGCGTATCGACGTGACCTTTGAACAGGCTGCGCACTGCATCGGCCTGTTCCACGAACCATTTGCGATCCGGCGCCATATAAAGGCCCCGGCCGATCAGCGCGCCGAGGCGGGCCGAGCGGAGCTTCAATTCGGCATAGGTGGCCGCATCTTTTCGTGAATGGACACCGAGGCTCCTGCGGGTCCGGGCAAGAAGGTCGGGTCGGTGCAGGATGGCCGGGGGCCGGCCATCGGCGAATGCCACGCCCAGTTGCGCTTCCGGATGATGCAGCCCCACCTTCAGTGCCGCCGGGCTGATCCGTTCGGGCATGAGGTCGGCGAACAGGAAAGCGTTGGCGTGCGGGCTGTGGCGGAACCCGGGCAGAAGCGGTTCCCTGGTCGTTGCACATCCCCCGACACTCGCACCGGCTTCCACCACCCGGACGGAAAGGCCGGCCCGCGCAAGATCGAGCGCGGCGCAGAGGCCGTTATGCCCGGCCCCGATGACGACGATATCATATTGCTCTGGCATCCGCCTCTCAACCCGGTGCTCGATCCTATGGTCTGAAACAGGCCGGCGTGGACCGCTTTGCCCCGGCTGTCGGCTGACCCGGCATTGATACAAGCCGCCGGGCAGGGTTTCCAGGGTAACTTTCCCACCCGCGGCCGGCCGGGCCGTTATCCATAAAGCTCGGCATGTTCTGTGGCATAGGGTGCATAGGTCTCCTTGATCGAGGCGATGTTGAGCAGCATCCGGGCAATGGGTTGCATCGTCCCCGCACGGTACAGTGTCGAGCTTATCCAGACACTCTCGGTACGCCGGCTGCCTGACAGGAACACGATCTCCCGCTCGATGTCGTAATCCTCGCCGACATGGATGGGCCCGTCGATCAGGCGGATCTCCTGATCGGCGAACAGCCCGACAACCGGTCCGCGGGCGCGATAGCCATCTTCGCGTGCCGTATATTGCATGAGGACACTGATCATCTCCATCGGCACGACGGGCTTGCCGAAAGCATGGGCTGAACCGTCGTAAAGCAGCGACGGTTCGGTGATGCGTGCCAGCTTTTCCGCCAGCGTGAACGGGTAGAGCGCCCCCATATGCTGGTCGAAATCCATGCGGACGCGGCGGCGCGGCGTGCGCTGGCCGATTTTGACGTCCGCGAGGATCACGGGATCGGCGAGCGGCGGGAGCCCGGTCAGGCGACGATCCAGCGCAGAGGCCGGAAAGTCCGGTCCCACCGACGCGGTGCCGCGCAGAATCTCAGTCCCGTCGTCGCGCATCATCCAGATTTCGGTGATGACGGCGTCCCCCTGCGGCCGGCGCAGATAGGCCCGCACCTGTTCGCCCTCGAAGACGGGCGCGCGGTAGTGGACCGACAGGCAGCCGTGAGACAGCCAGCGCTCTCCCCAGATGGCAAATGCCAGCGGCACGAACTGGCTGAAATGTGTCGGCCCTTCGATTGTACCGCCCTTGAAGCCGATCGCCTGCGCGGTGGCATCGTCATGGATCGAGGCGTGGCCGCCATCGTCCTGCACTGCCAGCATCTGCCGCGGGCTTCGCGCCGGACCGACCAGCACGCCGCCTTCCTCCTCGATGGATGTGGTGAAATACATCTGCTCCCCCTTCCGCCGCCGGGGCGGTGCGCCGGCGGTAATGTTCGGTTCCGCCGTTCAATCGGCGCTGTTGAGTTGGCCCGTGGCGCGCATCAGGATCCGGGGCCCTTCCCAAAGGTTCCCGCGCCAGGCGACGTGCTGGTCGGGGCGGATCAGGGCAAGCCGCTGTTCGTACAGCGCGGCGATTTTCCCGTCATCGATCCGCACGGTCGTTAGCGGGATACCCGACGAGGCCGCATCCGCTTCGGCACGCTGGCATTCCAGGTCGGGGCCATGGCCGAAGCTCAGCAGGGTGAAGCCCGGGCCGAACAGATCGTACAGCGACCGCCCGTCCGACAGCCAGCCGTGCGGAGCCCGGGCGCCTGGCCGGGCGGTCGGCTCATAGTCGCGCATCGAAGGGTCGTCGGGCCGTCCGCCCGGCTCGCTGGCGGTAATCGGGGAAGCGTCGTAGCTGCATCCCAGCATGACACCGAGGCTGCGGAATTCCTGCAAACGCCCGTCGGCCAGCCTGGCCCCGACTTCCGCCCGGACCGCTGCGCCTTCCTGTGAATCCTCTTCGATCGCCGGCGGGATCGCCAGATGAAGCGACACCGTGGAAAAATTGGACAGGGCGGCGTCGATCACCCGACGGTGGACGGGCCTGCGCTCCTGTTCATAGGAGCCCAGCAGGTATTTGCCGCCCCAGTTCCGCAGGACCGCCGCCATCTTCCATCCAAGATCGACCGCGTCCGAGATGCCCATGTTCATCCCATAGCCGCCAGTGGGAGGATGCAGATGGCAGGCATCGCCGATCAGGAAGATGCGGCGGTCGCTATATTTGTCGGCGATGAATTCGCTGGCGGCCCATTCATCGGCGCTCAGAACCTCGTAGGGAACGTCGATGCCCGTCGCGCGCCGGATGAGGTCGGCGGCGGTTGCAAGGTCGATCCGGTCGAGGCCGGGAATCTTGCCCGGCATGAAATACCAGAGGTCATCCTTGTCCATGGGCCCGATCATGCCCGGCACGTCCGGATTCGTCTGCCAGTACATGATGCCGGGTCCGTGAGCGTGCATCGCCGCCAGGCCCGGAGCCCGGAAAACGATATTGTACGCGTGCGCAAGGCCGTACCGGCCTTGCATCTGCGCCCCGATCAGATCACGGATCGCCGAGCGGGCTCCGTCGGCACCGACCAGATAATGACACTCGATATCGATCCGGCTGGCCGCCCTGATATCGCGGATATGGCAGGTCACGCCCGTCTCATCCTGCCCGGCGGAGACGAACTCATGTTCGAACAGGATGTCGACCGTCGCCAGGGAGCCTGCATGCGTGCGCAGGACTTCTTCAACCCGGTATTGCGGTATCCACTGCGAATGTTCGGCATAAAGCTCATTGCGTCCGGGCGCGCAGTTGAACGCGTCCCTGATGATGGCAAGGCTATAGCCCGACAGGCGCGTGACGAAATGGACATCCGACGGATAGTCCAGCCCGAAGGGTGCGGCCGTGGCCAGGTCGTTGGCGATGCCCCAGCGCCGGAAATGCTCGCGTGTGCGGGTATGCGTCGTCTTCGCGCGGGGTGCATAGCCGACGCGGTCGTTCCGTTCCACGACGATGCAATCGATCCCCCGGCTTCCCAGTTCGATCGCCAGTGCCAGGCCCGCCGGCCCCGCTCCGCAGATGAGAACTTCGGTTTGTCGCGCTGCCACGGTGTTCCCCCGCATTCTGTTTGGATTGGTTGCTGTCATTCGCCAGAGGCGGCGCGGCCGCTGGCGCAGGCGAAATCTAGTCGCCCGAAAGCAGGGCCACGGAATGGCAAAAAAGCGAGATCGATACCGGGAGATTATCGCGTCGCCGGCTGGTAGATGCCGAAACGATATCGTTTGCGCGGTCCTGTTATCTTTGAGAGGCGCTGCGCAGCGGCTAGCATCCTGCTCACACAGCATAAGTGTGCAGTCCCCGTCAGCGTCCACACCTTAGACGCAACGGGTCAGGTTCTGCTTGAGCACACAATACGGGCAGGCCATCAGGCCATGTCCAACGTGGGGAAACCGTGATGATTACCCTTTATGCCTGCAACTTCCATGGCGCCTTCGCGCATGGCACTGTCCGCGACATTCGTGCGCGCTGGGCGCTTGAGGAGGCAGGCCTGGCCTATGAGACGCGGATGGTCGGACGGGAGGGTCTGTCCACACCCGAATACCGGGCCATCCACCCCTTCGGCAAGATCCCCGCGATCGTTGAGGAGGACGGGCTTGCCATATTCGAGTCCGCCGCGATCGTGCTTCATCTGGGCGAGCGCAGCGAAGTGCTGCTTCCCCATGACCGGGGCGATAGGGCGCGGACCACGGCATGGATATGCGCGGCGGCCACGACGCTGGAATGGGCGGTCAGCACATTGGGCCGCATCGACTTCTTTCCCATTGATCGCGATGCAGACGCGACAATCCGGCCCACGGTCGTGCGGGTCGTGCAGACGCGTCTGGCGGCGCTGACCGAAGCGCTGGGCGACAGAGACTATCTGGAAGGGCGCTTCACCGGTGCTGACATCATGATGCGCTGCGTGCTCGATATGTTGAGCCATACCGACCTGGTCGCACCGTACCCGACCCTCACCGCCTACATGGATCGCTGCGCTGCGCGGCCCGCCTTCCAACGGGCCATGCGCGATCATCTTGCCGCCTATGACAAGGAGCTTGCGTAAAATGGCGTGGACGCCCCTGATCAAGGAGTTCCGGGAACAGGTTGAGCAAAGGGCCGGGCGCCACTTCGCCGATTTTGAAGAACTTCATCGCTGGTCCGTCGAGCAGCCAGAGGGGTTCTGGCGAACGGTCTGGGACTTCGAGGGCATCCTGTCCCCCGATCCCGCCGATATTGTCCTGGCCATGGCGCGAATGCCGGGCGCGCGATGGTTTCCCGGCACGAGGGTCAATTATGCCCGACAGGTCATGCGTCATGTCGGCCCTGCCCACGCGGCCGGTCATCCGGCGATCATCGCGGAGGATGAAAACGGCCTCGTGGAGACTGTCGATTGGCCGACGCTGCGCAGCAGGGTCGCTTCCTTCGCTCTGTCGTTGCGCGCGCTTGGCGTCGGCAAGGGCGACCGCGTCGTCGCCTATCTTCCCAACCGGCCGGAGGCGATCGTCAGTTGCCTCGCTTGCGCATCGCTCGGCGCGGTATGGGCTGTTTGCGCGCCAGACATGGGCGTTCCTGCCATCCTCGATCGGTTCAAGCAGATCGGGCCCAAGGTGTTGATCGCCACGGATGGCGTCTTCTACGCCGGAAAGGCGATCGACCGGGCGGATATCGTCGAACGGCTGCGGGACGGTCTTCCAAGCCTGGAGGCGCTTGTCCTGCTGCGGTCGGGCTACAGTGGCAGCACGCTCTCCGGTACACTTGATTTCACGTCCATGGTTTCGCGGGACGGGGAGGCCGTGCTCGCCTTCCAGCCGGAATGGCTGCCCTTCGATCACCCTTTGTGGATCGTCTATTCCAGTGGCACGACAGGCAAGCCCAAGGCGCTGGTCCACGGGCATGGCGGCATCCTGCTGGGTGCGGCCGCCGCGCGGTTGCACTCCGATCTCGGCGCCAGTTATGACGTGCGCACACCGGGCGAGCGCTTCCACTGGTTCAGCTCGACGGGTTGGATGATGTGGAACTCGCAGGTCAGCGGCCTGCTGAACGGAACCACCATCTGTATCTTCGACGGAAGCCCGAATGGCTCCCGGGCTGCTCCTGATCCGGCCCTGCTCTGGCGGTTCGCGGCGCGCAACCGGGTCACCTTCTTCGGGTCGGGGGCGCAATTCTATACGATGTGCGCAAAGCAGCCGGTGGATTTCAGGGCGGTTGGCGACCTGTCGACCCTCCGGGCCCTTGGCAGCACCGCCTCGCCGCTGCCCGCTTCGGTTCAAATGGCGATCTCCGACCGTTTGGCGGGGGCTGGAAAGGCCGGCATCTGGTGGTTCAACAGTTCCGGGGGGACCGATATATGCGGTGCGTTCTGCACCGGGAACCGCGAGCTGCCGGAGGTGGCGGGGAAGATCCAGTGCCGCCAGCTCGGCGCCGCCGTCGAGGCGTGGAACGAGGAGGGCATGCCGGTGACGGGCGAGGTCGGCGAACTCGTCGTTACCAAGCCCATGCCGAACATGCCGCTGTTCCTCTGGGGTGACGAAGATGGCTCGCGGTACAGGGAATCCTATTTCGAACATTTCGAAGGGTGCTGGCGGCACGGCGACTGGCTGAAGATCGATCCCGACGGAACATGCGAGATATTCGGGCGAAGTGACGCCACCATCAACCGCGCCGGCCATCGCATGGGGACAAGCGAAATCTATGCGGCCATCGAGCAGATGGACGGCGTCGTGGACTCACTGGTCGTCGATGTCCGTGTGCATGACGCGGACAGCCGACTGCTGCTGTTCGTCGTGCCGGCCGGGGGGCGGGACGCCGGCGATGCGCTGGTCTCGCGCATTCGCGACGCGATCCGGACGTCGCTTTCGCCCCGGTTCGTGCCCGACGAGGTGATCTTCGTGTCGGCGGTGCCGCGGACCTTGTCATCCAAGAAACTCGAGCTACCCGTAAAACGGCTTTTCGAAGGTGCCTCCGTAGGCCGCGTCGTTGAGCCGGCCGCGATGGCTAATCCCGAGTGTCTGGAGGAGTATGTCACTCTGGCGGCCCGCTTTCGCGGATGACCGGCTTCCGACCATGGTGTCGATCACATCGCAATCATCTCGAATAAAGAATTTTTTCAAACTAATAAAATAGAGTTTGAAAAAAAGAATATTTTCTGACAAAACTGAACCTTAAGAGTGTGCGAAACAGCGCACCGGACAAGGGAGGAACAAGATGCCAGTGAAGTGGCTTTGGTCGGTGGCGCCCCTGGCCCTGCTGATCGGAAGTGGCGTGCAGGCGCAAACAACAGTGGGAACGGCACCTGCGCCTGATGGTGCATCTACGGTGCTGCTTGACGAAATCGTTGTAACCGCACGCAAAAGGGTCGAAACGGCGCAATCCGTTGCGGCAACGATCACTGTGGTGGACGAGGCGCGGCTGGCTGCGGCCGGGATCGTGAATTTCTCGGATATCTCCAAGGTCGTGCCGGCTCTGAACATCGCGGACTCACCGGACTCCAACCAGTTCGCGGTCACCATCCGTGGTCTGGGCTCGGCACCGGGCAACCCGTCCTTCGACAGTTCGGTCGCGACCTATATCGACGGGGCGTTCGTGTCCAGGGATCGCGAGTTCGGCGCTTCTCTGTTCGACATGAGCAGCCTGGAGGCGATCAGTGGTACGCAGGCCACCCTGCTGGGCAAGAATAGCAGTCTCGGCGCTGTCAACCTGGTGACCACCAAGCCGGGCACCGATGTGGCCTTCAATACCCGCTATAGTCACGAGTTCGAACTGAAGTCGGATCGGATCGAAGCGGGCATCGATGTGCCGCTAGCGCCCACATTGACGATGAGGATCGCCGGCTTCTATGACAGTCAGGGCGGCCCGCTGCGAGATGTAATCAGCGGCGAGAAATACCGCGACAGGAAGGGTGGCGGGCGCCTCACGGCAGTCTGGACGCCGTCCGATCTGGTCGATGTCACGGCATCCGCGCAGGTGACCCGGAACGTCTCCAAGGGGCCCAACGCGTCGGTCCAGCTCTATGGCGACGCGCCGGGGCGCCTGGCGGCCGCCTTCGGCTATCCGGGTACGCCCGTCAGTGCCTATGACCAGATCGCGGTCTACTCGCCGTCCATCGGCGGCGTCCGGCGCAACAGCCTGAATTCCGAACGGGGGGCCGTTACCGCGAATTTCCATCTCGGGGAAGGCACATTGACCTCGCAGACAGCCTATTCGGCTTCGCGTGGCGGCGTCGACCTGAACGGTGCCTATCTTCCGGGAGACGCGCACACCGCTTTCATCCACGACAACTCCAAACAGTTCACCCAGGAACTGCGCTATACGGGGGAGATCGGTCCACGGTTCGATTATGTGGCCGGCATCTTCTATCTTTACGGCACGTTCAAGCAGAAGGACGCGGAATATTTCGACTTTCCGGTCGGCACGACGCCGCTGCCGTTCCCCGTCGACGGCGCCAACAACACCGATTTCAAACAGACGAACAAGGCCTATTCAGGTTTCACCCAGGCGAACTTCAAAATCCTGGACCCCCTGACGCTGACGGGTGGCATACGCTATACAAAAGAGAGCAAGGACGCCGACTTTGCACGGACACTGCTTGTGCCTGGGATCTATTCCACGCTTCTCAGCCCGCCGGTCGCGCCGTTCTCGCTGTCGAACGACAAGGGCAGCATCGATGGAACGGTCGGTCTGAACTACGCCCTGACCAAGGATTTCCTGCTATATGTCACCTGGGGGCAGGGGACGAAGGCCGGCGGGTATGCCTCGGCCGTCAGCGACCTTTCGAAGTCCTTCTACAAGCCGGAGGTTGCGCAAACGGCGGAAGTCGGCTTCAAGTCACAATGGTTCGACCGCACGCTGACGCTGAACGGCGGCTATTTCGACACGAACGTCGACAATTTTCAGGTCGTTATCTATGACGGAACCGGGTTCGTCGTCTTCAACCAGAACGTCAAGACGAACGGCCTGGAAAGTCAGGTTTCGTTGAGGCCCGTCAACGGACTGCGGCTCTCCTGGAACAACATCTATTCCAACGCCCGCGATGCCGGCAACGGAACGAGAGTGCCACTTGCGCCACGCTGGTCGGGCGTGGTCGGGGCGGCGTACCAGTTCGACCTTTCCGCAGAGCTGGATGCCGATCTGGACGTCAATATGGACTACCGGTCCAAAGCGAATTCCCAGACGATCATCACCGGTACGCCCTATCTGTTGCCCAAGCTCGCCTCGTTGCACCGGCTGAACGCCAGTGTTGGTGTCGGGGACCGGGAGCAGGGCTGGGAGGTGCGGCTCATCGGCCAGAACCTTACAAACCAGCAGGTGTACGGTTTCAATTTCCCTCTGCCCTTCGTGACCTCGCCCCCCGGAACCCAGAGCGTCGTGCGATTCCCGATAAACCCGCGAACGGTGAAGCTTCAACTGAGCTTCAAGATGTGAAACCGTGTGGTCAGGAGAGAATAGATGTGGCTGATCCAGGCAATGGACGTTTGTAACTGTCTGGCAGGTTCCGGCATTCCTAGTGACGGCACCGGACCTTTCACCGTCCGTCATCAAGAGCGCGGGGGGATGTGACCGATGCCGCAGCAGACATCGGATCGCCCGGTGCTTGACGTCGATCTCTTCAGCGAGGCCAGCCTGCGCGATCCCTACGAGGATTATAAGGCGATCCGGGATGCTGGGCCTGCCGTCTGGTTGCCAGGCCTGTCAGTCTACGCCATCGGTCGCTTTGCCGATGTGCAGCGGGCGCTTCGGGCACCGGAACAACTGGTCAGTGGCCAGGGTAATGGCTTCAGTGACGTCTGGAATGCCGGCCGTGGCATGAACGTGCTTCAGATGGATGGCAGGCCGCATTCGCGGCTGCGCAATACCATCATGCGGCCCCTTTCACCGGCAAAGCTGCGCGAGGCCCGTCAGGACCTCAAACAGTTGGTCGTCAAGCGCGTGCAGTCCTTGCTGGGAGGTGACAGCTTCAATGCCATGCTGTCGTTGGCCGCTTTCCTGCCGGTGGAGGCGGTGTCGCATCTGGTTGGTTTGCCCGAGATCGGCCGCGAGCGCATGCTCGCCTGGGCGGCGGCAACCTTCAATCTCATCGGACCGGATCCGCATGCGGATGATCTTGCCGTCAGTGCCGAGGCGCGGGCCTTCATGAGCAGCCTCAGCGCGGATTCCGTTCGCGCCGGAAGCTGGGCCGGGGAACTTTTCGCGGCCGTGGACACCGGCCGGCTGACGCAGACCGAGGTTCTGCAGGCGATCAGCGCCTATGTGATACCCAGCCTCGACACCACCATCCTCGCCAAGGGACATTTGCTGCATGACCTTGCCGCCAATCCGGGCCAATGGGCGGCACTGCGGCAGAATCCGGGGAAGATTCCGGCGGCCGTCCTTGAAAGTGCCCGCCGGAACTCCGTGCTGCGCTTCTTCTCACGGGTTGCCATGGAGGATTATGATGTCAGCGGCGTTACGATCCCCAAGGGGGCGCGGGTGATGATCCTCTATGCCTGCGCCAATCGGGATGAACGGCGCTATCCCGATCCCGACCTTTACGACATCGACCGCGACCAGCGCGACCTGCTTGCCTGGGGCACGGGCCCGCACATGTGCGCAGGCATGAATCTCGCCAAGCTTGAGATGGAGGTCCTGCTGGAAGCCTTGGTCGAGGCCGACGCCGAACTTGTCGCCGGAACGCCGACCATGGGTCTAAACCGGGGTCTCTACGGCTATGCCGACCTTCCGTTCCAGATACGGCGGGCGGCTCGTGGGGTCCCGGCCTGACGGGGATCGATGGGACGGGGATGCGAGTGTAGGGTCAATCTATACGGCGGGCATTGGCGCGCGCGCCAGATGCTTTCAGGCCGATCGGATGGCGTGACCATAATCTGGGAAAGGATGTGTTGATGGACATTCACTATGAATCGGCCGACCCCTCCGCGGTCACGCCTGAATCTCCGCCGGCGATCGAAGTGGGGCGCAATCGTACTCCGCTGCCCGGCTCACTGCCCCCGTTGCAGCCGAAGGTTGACTACGAGACGTTGCGTCAACGCAGGCTGGCCGAGGTCGATGAAGAGACGCGGCTCATCAATCTGCCCTACGGCGCGCCGCCTCCCGACCTGATCCCCGCGCCCTTGCCCGATCCGCAAGTGCTGGCGCCCGGTCTCAAGGCCTGGAACGTGGAAATTCCGGGCCCCGCTGGGCCGCTGACGATGCGGATCTACAGACCCGAGCACCATGAGGGCCCTCTGGGCCTCTATCTCCATACCCATGGCGGCGGCTGGTGCATCTTCGGCGGTCTCGACGATATCGACACCCAGAACAGCAGCTATGCGATCGATTGGGGCTGTGCCGTGGCCCATGTCGATTTCCGCCTGTCCTGGCAGGCAAAATTTCCCGCGGCGGTTGAAGATTGCTTTGCCGCCTACAAATACATTGTCGATAATGCCGACGATCTCGGCATCGACAAGACACGGATCGGGATCGGTGGCGGATGCACCGGTGCCAATCTGGCAACTGTCGTTTCCCTTATGGCGCGGGACGCCGGCATTCAGAAGCCGGCCGTCCAATGGCTGTGGACGCCGTGCTTCGATGCAAGAAACAATACCGGCTCCTACGAGGAGTTCGCGAATTACAGTCTGACGCGCGACATCGCCGATGCGGTGACGCGACTTTACCTGAGATCGAAAGAGGACACGTTCGACTGGCGCGCCTCTCCATTGCTTGCTCCCAGCCTGAAGGGGCTGTCGCCAGCAATCATCTGGACGGGTGAGTGGGAAATACTGCGCGATGAAGCCCGTGCCTTCAGGAACCGTCTGGAGGAGGCGGGCGTGGAGGTGAACTTTATCGAGGGCCCACAGCAGCCCCACGCCGGTATCTACGCCATCAACCCCAGGACCGGCCAACTCACCCGCTATGCGCAGGAAACACTGCCAAAGATCAACGCGCTGATGCGCCGCTATATCGGGCCCGTATCCTGACATGGCTATATGTACGCCCGGGAAGAACGCCTCGGCCGGAACTGCAGGGGATGGACAGGAAGATACGGGGGCGGGAGGACGCCAGGCCGTGCCGCACCGCGGAGGGGGCTGCCCTTTCGCAGGGTGTCAATCGGCGCTGCCCGAGGTTTTCATCAGCTCCTGCCTTCCGCGCCTGAGCTCTCGCCCGTGATCATCTTCTTCCAGAAATGGAAAAGACTTCAATCTCATGTTTGCTGGTGAACAATGCCTGTTTTGACTGTCACCTCTCGCGACGGCACTGTCCGCGACATCGTTGGGGAGGCGGGCCTTTCTGTCATGGAAGTGGTCCGCAACGCCGGCCTCGACGAGCTGTTGGCTCTATGTGGAGGCTGCTGTTCTTGCGCGACCTGCCATGTCCATGTCGAAACCGCTTGGCTTTCCCGCCTTCCGCCGATCGATGAAGATGAAAATGCTCTGCTCGACAGTTCATCGAGCCGTACTGCTAATTCGCGGCTCGCCTGCCAGCTGTTCTTCACGGATGCGCTGGACGGGCTGAACATCACTGTTGCGGCAGAGGACTGACGCCGGACACATCGACTTCCCCTATGCCCTGGGCTTGCGGCGGGAGTACCCGCCGGTGCTGGACCTGCCGCCAGCGGATCAGCAGCCGCTGGACGCGCTCCAGAAAGAGCAGGACGCCCTGTCCCTGGCCCATGAGAGGCTGGATGAACTGCCGGCCGATGTCGAGGCCCTGCTGGCGGAACTGGATGGCGAGATCGACCGGCTGACGGCCCGCCAGCAGGCCTATGATCCCGACACCATCGCGCGCGGTGGCGCTTTCGTTGTGCTGGGTCACGACGGGCAGGCCCGCATCGAGCGGGGCTTCATCCGGCCGGACGATGAGAAGCCGGCGGAGCCGGAACCCGCAGCGGCCAGCGGAGAGGATGAAGCCGTCTCCCATTCGGGCGATGGCCGCGCGGAGGCCGCGCCGGCTCCCGATGGCGAGGATGAGGACATGGGCGAAGGCAAGCCGCACGGCCTCCAGGGCGACGGGGGAGATTTCCGGTGCCTTGGCATCGCGGCCGGCCTTGGTGGCGATATCGGCCAAGCCAAACACGCACATCCGGACGCAACCGGGATCATGAGCACCGCCAAGGAGCCGCCAAGGCCTTCAGCACGCTGACCGCCAATGCCGGATCAACAACGCCCTGCATTCGAACACACGTGCCGCCAGCCAGCGTGACCTCCAGTGTCGCGGGCACCGCCGGCACCGGCGGGTCCTGATCAACCGTTGGCTCCTTGCTGATGGACGGCGGCGGAACTGACGGTGCCGGGCTATCATCCAGCGCAACAGTCACGGGCAGAAAGCCCGTATCGTCAACCACCGCCTCCACCGGAACCGAAAGCCCTCGCCGCCAACGGTACAGCAGGCTTTCATGAATACCCAGCCGCCGTGCCGCCGCCGTAACCATAACGCCCGGACGGAAAGCCTCGTCCACAAGCCGGGCCTTTTCATCTCAGCTGTAAAACCGGCGACGCTCCGTGCCCGTCAGAAATTCCACACGCTGGTAAGACATGACGTTTGCTATTCGTTTGCGTCCGCGCGATGACGCGCCACACAAACATCAGCACATCCAGCAGGCCCTACAAGGCGGCCCTCACCGTAGGCTTACCACAAGATGGGCGATGTCCGCAGAACGCTCACAGGCACGCCACCACATGATCACCGGGCCGGACCGATCGCACGCTACCCACGGCGGCGACGATCCCAGCGGCCTCCTGTCCAAGTATAGTCGGTAAAGGACAGGGAACGTGTCCTTCTGCAAAGTGTAGATAAGAATGACAAGCCCCGATTGCCAGGTTGGCGTTGCGCACCTCCCGCGAACCCAAAGTGCTGAGGGTCACGTTCTCGATGGTCATCGGCTTGGCGATTTCACGCAGAATGACGGCTTTCATGGTCGATCAACCGTTTCCCTGGCTTGGGGGGTGTGGTTACACAACGTTAGTCAACAGGCGATGGCTTCCGGTCCGGTGAGGAGCCGACGCAGATCCTGGACAGCTCGGTAGGCATCACGAACCGCCTCTCCAATGCGTGCCACCTGGACGGCATCGCCGATGCGGATGATCGGAATGTCGAGCCCGACAAGACTGTCCGCAAGGCCGGTATCGGGCACCAACCCATGGGCCAGGAGCAGGGCGCAGGCCGGCTGGCGGATGGCTTGCCCGTCCCTGACCAACTCAATGTAATCGTCTGCCACGGCTTGCAGGACAGTCTTGTCCAGGATGCGGATGGCGTCATTCTCCCGCAGCCGCTGCAGCAGATGCATGCGGTATAGCGGCTCGGCATTGCGGGCGAGCTGGGCAGCCGCCGACCGGCTGACCAGCAGCACCTGGTGTCCGGCCTTGGCGAGGTATTCCGCGGTTTCCGTACCCGTCTCTCCGCCGCCGAAGATCACCACCGGGCGATCGGGACAGGACGGGGGCAGGGTAATGTCACCGATCAGGGCCGCATGTGCGGGTGCCGTCGGAAGGTTGCCCCGGCTTTTCAGTGGCAGTGCTGCCGGTCGCGAGCCATTGGCCAGGATCAGCACGTCGGGTGGATTGGCGGACAGCATTGCAGCATCGACCGTGATACCCGTGCGCACCGACACCCGGCTCCTGGCGATGCGACGCTGGAGGAAGTCATTATACCAGAACAGTTTTTCCTTGTTGGGCGGCGTGGCCGACGTGATGAGATTGCCGCCCAGCGTTGATCGCCTTTCATAGAGCGTCACCTCGAAGCCTGCCTGGTCCAGCATCAGTGCCGCCGCCATGCCGCCGGGGCCGGCGCCAACGACTGCCGCCCGGCGTCCGGCGCCGTAGGGGGCAATTTCCGGATCGGTCTCGTGACCGCAACGTGGGTTCTCAGCACAGGACACACCGCGGTTGGCCCCCGTTTCCTTGATGCACCAGTTGCAGGAGGTGCAGGGACGGATATCGTCAGCTTGACCGCGCTGGGCCTTGATCGGCCACATCGGATCGGCCAGCAGCGCCCGGCCGAGCGACACGCAATCGGTATCACCGTCGATAATGGCCTGCTCAGCTTTGTCGGGCCAGCGCATGACGCCCGCAGAAATGACTGGCTTGCCTGTTGCCTCCCGGATCCGCCGCGCCATCGGGAGACGCCATCCTTCCGGTACCGACATCGGCTCAACAATCACATCGACCCTGTCGAGTGACCCGCAGGAAATGTCGATGCCGTCCACCCCGGCCTCACACAAGCGCGGGGCGATGCGCTCGGAATCCTCCACCGTAAGGCCGCCTTCAATGAAATCCGCCACCGACATTCGGTAAAGCAGTGTCCGATCCTGAAGCACCGCCTTCACCGCCTTCACCACCGCTAGGGGGAATTGCAAGCGCCGTTCAAAGTCACCACCCCATGCGTCGTCTCGATGATTGACCAGGGGTGAGAGGAATTGCTGGAGCAGATAGCCATGGGCGCCATGAAGCATGACTGCATCATAGCCGGCGCTAACGGCCAGCCGGGCAGCATTGGCGTAGCTGGCGACGATGCGGCGGATCTCATGATCGTCCAGCGCGCGTGGAATTGTACTGAGATACGGACTGTTGAGTGGCACAGCGCTGGGAGCCACAGGCGTACGGCCCAGCACACTTTCGCGGGATTGCCGGCCGGCGTGCGAAAGCTGCAGACAGGCTTTGGCACCTGCGCCTTGAATTGCGGCCGCCAGTTTTCCGTGACCGGCGCGGTATCGTTCATTGTCGAGGCGCAGTTGCGGGGCCATTGAACTGAACCCATCGTGGCCATCGACACAGGTGAACTCGACCACGATCAGGCCGGTGCCACCGCGCGCCCGCTCACGATAATAGGCGATCTGTTCAGGACTGACCGATCCGTCTGCGTTCCCGAGATGGCTCTCCATTGGCGCCATCACCAGCCGGTTCTTCAGTTGGAGATTTCCGATCCGAAGTGGATCGAATAGGCGTGGATAGGCCATGTCCCTCTCCCATGCGACGATTGTGATTCTTGCTAGTGGTATAACTCATCCTGTTTGTCGGATAATCATTTCATATCGATACTCATTATACGTTGATGGTGGATAATCATGGATCGACTGGCCAGTTTCGAAGTGTTAGTGGCGATCGTTGATTGTGGGGGATTTGCCCGAGCGGCGGAGCGGCTCGGCATGTCACCCACGATGGTGTCCACACATCTCGCTCGGTTGGAAACACGCCTTGGCACTCGCCTGATTCACCGCAGTACCCGTCGTTTTGCGCTGACACCAGAAGGTCATCTGTTCGCCGACGAGACCCGGGCAATCTTGGAAGCGATCCGGATGGCGGAGAGTTCCATCCGAGGCGGGACTGCGGGGCCGAGCGGCAGGGTCGCCATCGATGCACCTGGGGCGATCGGTTTGCGCTTTGTGGTTCCTGCCTTACCCGAATTCAGGGCGCTGCACTCCCGGATCGCAATTGACCTGAATGTGGGGGATCGGAATTCGGCTTTCCATCCTCAGGGATTCGACATGCTTTTGCGTGTTGGTGTGTCGCCGGAAGGGAAGGGCGAGCTTGTCAAGCTCGGGCAAACACGGTTCGTTCAGGTTGCGTCACCGGACTATCTCGCGCGGCGGGGGTGCCCTTCCACGCCCGACGAACTGCATGACCATGACACCATCCTTTATGCCACGATGGAGCGGCCAATCGGCCAATGGCGGTTCTGGCGCGACGAAGTCAAGCGGACGCTGCGGCCGAGCAGCGTGGCCACGTTCAATCATGGCGATGCCATCGCCACCGCAGCGGCGGCGGGTGTCGGGATCGCACAAACCCTGGAGATGCTTGTCGCATCGGAACTCGCGGCCGGCACGCTCGTCCCGATCATGACGGACTGGAACCGGGACCCTGTCGATGTCCAGTTGTTCATCCCACAAGATCGAGCGCGTCGTCCGGCTGTCCGCGTCACCGCTGAATTTCTACGCGATCAGGTGAATTGGCAGAGCCTTATCTGAAAACGTCGCGCCAACAAGCGGTCAGAAAATTGTCCTGTCCATCGTCGCATCGATCGAGATCAGGATCTTACCGCGGGCATGGCCATCCTGGCTGTGTATATGGGCGCAAGCCGCTTCTTCCATCGCGAAAACACGGTCGATGGGAACCCGCAGTCTTCCTGTCGCCAGCAGATGGACCAGATGCAGAAGACGGCCGCCATCAGGCGCCACGGCGACGGTGGCCACCCGAACCTGTTGGGTCAGGGTCGGTTCCGGTGGGGTGGGGTCCAGTGTAACCAGCGTGCCGCCTGGGCGCAGTACGGCGATTGATCGCTGCCGAACGGTACCGCCGATGGTATCCAGCACCAGATCGACTTCCCCCAATCCATCGGCAAAATCCCCGACCCGATAATCGATGATTTTGTCGGCGCCCAGGGCCGCCACCATCTCCTTGTTGTCGGCAGAGCAGGTGGCAATCACATAGGCCCCGGCGATCTTCGCCAGTTGCACCGCCAGGCTTCCCACGCCGCCGGCCGCAGCATGGATCAGCACTTTCTGACCGGGCCGTAGCAGCCCCAGATCGAACAGGGCGGTCCAGGCTGTCAGTCCGGCCAGGGGCAGGCCGGCGGCTTCCTGCATCGATACGGTATCCGACAGGCGGGTCAGGGCGGGTGCTTTGACCGGGACCAGTTCCGCCCAGGCCCCGCCCTGCTGTACCGGGACCATGCCGGCGACACGCATGCCAGGTGCGAACCCAGCGGCCAGCGGACCGGCCGCGACAACGGTACCGGTGATGTCGGCCCCGGGGATGAATGGAAAAATCTGCGGCACCCATTCATTGAACCACCCGGCCCGAAGCTTCCAGTCGGCGGGGTTGACCGAACTGAACGCCTGACGGACCAGCACCTCATCCGGGCACAGTGTAGGGAGCGGAGCCTCTTCCAGCCGAAGCTGTTCCGGCCCGCCATGGGCTTGGTAGCGGATGGCACGCATCACTCACTCCTTCTCAACCGACGTCCCGGAAAAGCGCCTCCTGGCTGGTGGTTGCCACCAGCCGGCCCGACTGGTCATACAACAGCCCGCGCGCCAGACCGCGCCCGTCGCCGCCGGACGGCGTGTCGCAGAAATAAAGCAGCCATTCATCGGCCCGTGCCGGGCGGTGGAACCATATGGCGTGGTCCAGGCTGTTGATGGACAATTGCTGGCTGTTTGTGGACAAGCGTCCCGGGCCCACGGCGATGCCGGCAAGCCAATAATCGGAAAGGAAGGCCAGAAGTGCGTTCTGGTCGCGGTCTGCGGTGCCGGCGGCACTGGGCAGGCGTACCCAGAAGGCCCGTCTGGGGGCCTGCCCTGCTGCGAAGAAATAGGTTTCCGGTGCCACCAGCCGCAGTTCCAGGGGGAAGGGAGCCGTATAGTTCGCCACCGTTGCGTCGGGGAGCCGATCCGCATGCGATGCGACATAGGTGTCCAGCGGAAGCAGCGCCTCCGGTCCCGGCAGGTCGTCGGGCATGGGCTGGTGATGTGAATTGCCGGGTTCAGGGTCGTGGAAGGAACAATGCAGGTGGAAGATGACTCGCCCGTCCTGGCTGGCCCTGACCGTCCGCGCGGCGAAGCGCCGCCCGTCCCGAAGCCGTTCGACCTGATAGTCCACGGGCAGTTTCGCGTCACCGGCCCGCAGGAAATAGCCATGCAGCGAATGGGCGGGCCAGCCGGGCACCGTCCGCGTGGCAGCCGCCAGTCCCTGTGCCAGCACTTGCCCGCCGAACAGCGCGCCGGCGGGGTTGGCCTGGGTGTGGTGGCTGCGAAACAGATCGGGCTCGACGGTTTGCAGGTCCAGAAGCTGCGCCGCCGTGATGGGGGGCGGGCGCGTCACGCCAGGCCCAGCCGGCGTTGCGCCGCGATCACCGTGTCCATTTCTTCCAACCCGCTGCGTGGCACGTCATAGCGCGTGCGATCATCGATCTGCGCCAGATGGGCGGCGACATCCTCCACCGCGGGCGCCACGCTGCCGGGCTGATACCAGCCCTCCGTCAGGCCCACGAATATCCGGGAATATTTGCCCCCCAGGACGGAGTACATGTTCTGTGAACTGTCACAGGCACGGCTGGCCATGTAGCAGCCCATGGCAGCCACGAAGTCCGGCTGCATACCCTGAATGTAATGGCGGGACCGCTGGCCGGCGGCGGCCAGGAATTCCGCATCGGGCCGCACATCACCAGGCTTGCCGCCCAACCGGCCGCCAGTGGCGTTGGGGAACAGGCAGTTGACCGTGACGCCCGGCGGCGCTTCCTGAGCAATGACGTTCATCAGCCCGATCATGGCGGTCTTGGCGGAGCCGTAGTTGGCGCGGATGGGATTGCCAAAGATGCCCGACTGCGAACTGACCAGCACGATGCGGCCGTAGCCTTGTTTGACCATCTGTCGGTAGGCGGGCTGGGTGACGAAGAAGGTGCCCTTCACGTGCACGTTATAGACGGCGTCGATGTCCGCCTCCGTCAATTCCCCGAAGCGGCCGTTGCGCTGGTTACCGGCATTGGAGATGACGGCATCGACCCTGCCGAACTGGCGCAATGCCGTTTCGATAATGGCGGCCCCACCCGCCTCCGTCGCTACACTGTCGTAATTGGCGACGGCCTGTCCGCCAGCGGCGCGGATTTCATCGACAACGGCGTCGGCGAAGGTGGCGGACGATCCTTCCCCCGTAGTGCTGCCCCCCAGGTCGTTGACCACGACTGCCGCCCCCCGTCGCGCCAGTTCCAGACAGAAGGCCTTGCCCAGCCCGCCGCCGGCCCCCGTGACCACTGCGACTTGTCCGTTGAAATCGATCCTGTCCATCTTGATGTTCCCATGCGGCCTGGATGTTCATCCGGCCTGGACAGTAATGCCGCCCCCCGGCGGCGCCCGCGGTAAATGCATGCGGGGGGCACATTGTTCAAATCCGTGATGTTTGCACGGGCAGTTCCCAGGCCGATTGCCCTTGCGGCCGGCATTGGCTGAGAACAAGGCAATGCGTTCATGAACATGGAGAGGCCTTTCATGCTGCGGAAGAATATGCGCGTCGCCACCGGCGTCGACGGTACCCGGTCGGTCAGCCTGACTGTCTATGCGCCGGAAGATCCGGCCCGGTTCAGCGGGCGGGTGATCTACGCCTCGCCCGGCGGCGGCTATGGTCGCCTCTACTATGACATGCATTTCACCGGGCACGAGGGCTACAGCCAGGCCGCGCACCATGTGGAGGCAGGGCACATCCTCGTCGCCTATGACCATCTGGGCGTGGGTGAGAGCGACGTTTCGGAACTGTCAACGCTTACAATCGAGGATATCGCCGACGCCGACCACGCCGCCGTGCAACAGGTGCGCGACGGGTTGATTGCCGGGACACTGTTGGCGACCTATCCCCCGTTGCCCGACGCGGTGCATATCGGCATCGGCCAGTCCATGGGTGGCGGGGTCACCATCATCATGCAGGCCCGCCATCGCAGTTTTGATGCCATCGGCGTGCTGGGTTACAGCGCCATCCATACCGTGCTGCCGCAGCGCACGGAAGAACAGGCCGCCGCCGCCAAGGCGCAATACCAGTTCGACCGCCATACCGACCCGGCCGCCCTGTCCGTGGCCGCGACCGCCGCCGGGGTCGCGGATTTCATCTATCCGTTCCATTGGGAGGATGTGCCGGCCGACATCCTGAAGGCCGATATGGAGGGGGGCTATCCCATCCGCCGGACCGCCCCGCCGTTCGGCAGCCTGACTATCCCCAACTGTGTTGTGGCCATGATGGGACCGGGTTTTGTGGCACGGGATGCGGCTGTCGTGGATGTGCCGGTGTTCCTGGGCTTTGGCGAGCGCGATACCAGCGCTGATTTCCGTGAGGAACCCTCAGCCTACACCAACGCCGGCGACATCACGCTGGTGATCGTGCCAACCATGGCGCACATGCATAATTTCGCCTCCACCCGCGCCCGGCTTTGGGATCGGCTCAGCCATTGGGCGCTGGGTGTCGGTCGGCGCTGAATCAGGGCTGAATGCGCCCGTCTGCCAGGGGGCGGGCGTAGGAGATGTCCTGGCGATCACGACGGCAGGGACCAGTGGCGGCCAGGGCAGCAGCCCATTCCGGTGGCAGGGGCACTGCGTTGAAGGTTCCGACCTTTTCATTCACGCAAACCCGATGGGCGATGGCCCAGCGTCCGTTCCGTTTCTCGAACCGGTCGACATAGCGACCGAAGGCCAGACTGGGCGGCCCCTCCCGGTTCTCACCCCAGAAGATGTAATAGGTCTCGCCATGGGCCACGTCGCCATCCAGTTCGATCGTCTGGTTGGCGATGATGTGCTGATGGCGGGTCTGGAACTCCCCGTGCCAGCCGATGGCCCAGTCAACGAAGTCTGCGGCTACGCCTTCCGCAACCCCGTGCTGATCGATGGCGTCGGGATGATAGGCCGACAGCATCAGTTCCCGGTCGAAACGGTCCACGCCCCGTGTGTAGCGATGCAGGCAGTCCAGTATCTCCTGCCGGTCCTTCTGTTGCCGGATGAACGCCAGCGTCTCGGCATCGATGGTCAGTGCCCGGTCCATGTTCCTGTCCTCCCCTTTTTTGCTGTAGCGGATGCCCAGGCTCCAAGGGGATGCGCCGCCGGACAAGCCGGGATGCCAATTGTTCATGAATGCGATATCGCGCCCTCCGCCGCCGCCTTCCTGCGCCATGCCGTCGGGCTCAATCCGCAATGGGCCAGAAAGACCAGCCGGAAGGACCGGGGGTCACGGTAACCGACCATGGCGGCGATCTGCTCGATGGACCGGCCTGTGCGGGCCAACAGGCGCTGTGCCGTGCGGATGCGCAGGCGCTGGACATAGTCCTTGGGGCCTATGCCGATGGCGCGCGTAAAGCGTCGGGTCAGGGTCTGGTGGCTGGTGGCAAGGGCGTCGACAAGGTCGGCAATCCGCACATCCTGTGCAAAGTTCATTTCAAGCCAGATCTGGGCGTTGGCCACCATCGGGTCGGTGGAGAGGCCTTCTGCCACCACCCGGTCCACGCCGGTGACCGACGCCAACCAGCGCCCGGCCTCCGCATTGAAGATGCGTTCGATCAGGCGGACCATCAGGGCCGCCTCCGCCGCCGGCCCCGCGCCAAGAATCATCCCGCCCTCTTCGATCACGCCGCGCCGTTCGTCGATGGCCAGACGCGGGAACCGCTCCCGGCATAGCGGTGTCAGTGGCCGGGACAGCGGGATGGCCATGCCATCGACAAGGCCGGCGGCAGCCAGCAGGAACAGGGCCGATCCGCTGGCGGAAATCAGGGCCCCATCCTCCTTCTGCTGACGCAGCCAGACGCCGAAGGGGCCGCTTGCCGCCAACCTTTCATCCAGGGCGACGGCGGACCCGACGCGGAAATTGGCGACATGGATCAGGCTGAAGGGCTGTCGCCAGCCCCAGGGGCCATCGCAGGGCAACCGCCGTCCATCCGCCAGCCGCACCGCCTGCCCATCGGCGGTGAGCAGCCGCAGCCGGGTTTCCATGGTCAGTCCTTCAGCCGGGGCGAACATCTGTTCCACCTTCGCCCGCACGACGACAAAGGCGTCCATGCAGGCGCCCAGGCTGGCCAGGAAGGCGCCATCCGGCGCAACCAGGGCAATGTCTGCCATAGGATCTCCCATTTGTTCAAAATGACCATGCTTGTTGTTGAAAAGGACCATGGCTGTCATCTGCCAAGCTGTCCATCATGATCATGGACCGGGACCAACCCGGCAGCAGGCCCGGATACCGCCGATGCGGCCGGAGCCAGACAGGGAAGAAACGGGCATGAACATGCAGGCAAGGCCCCCCATGCCGGAAATGGGCGAACTGAACGTCTCCAACCACCTGTTGGGCGATCCGGCGGCCTTGGCGGCCACCTGGGACCGCGACGGCTACTGGTTCTTTCGCGACGTACTGGACAAGGCGGTGATCGCCGATATCCGACGGACCTATATCGATTACCTGATCGATATGGGTGTCACGGACCCCAATGATCCGTTTCATCGCTATAACGGCGCCGATTATTCGGCCCTGCCGATCAATTCAAACATGACGAGGATGAACGAACAGAAGGTCCATCGCCTGCTGCATGAGGCACCGACCATCAATGACTTCTTTCGGTGTCTCTTTGGATGTGAGCCTTTCTGGGTGCCGTTCACCGTCCACCGCACCAATCCGCCGGTGCAGGATGTCAGCCGCCCGCGTTTCGACTTCATTCATGATGACGGTTCCTACAATGAAGGGCTGGACTTCCTGATCTGCTGGGTGCCCATCGATGAGATTGACGCCGATGTCGGCGGATTGGCCGTGGTCGAAGGGCTGAACAAGCAGCCCAGCCTGCATCGCCGCGACGGTGCCCGCATCCTTCCCATCCAGGCAGAGGATGTGCCGCCAGGTACCTGGCGGCGCACGGACTATCGCCCCGGCGATGTGCTGTTGATGAGCTTGGCGACGCCGCATAGCGGCCTGTCCAACATCTCCCGTGACCGGTTCCGGCTATCGATGGACACGCGGATCATGCCCGGCGCCAGCCGTCTTCCCATTGCAGGTACCTTGGTGGAGGTCGGTGCCGACCGGGTTGGCGTCGCCGATGCGGCAGGGCGGCACGACCTGCGTGTCGATCCGCAGAGCTTTGTTCGCGGACATCGCGGCGACCGGCTGTCCATGGCCGATATTCCGGTGCGGTACAGTCCCGGCGATGCCGTGATCGTGGCCCATGCCGACGGGCGCGTCGTCAATATGCGTCCGCAGCACTGAACATGCCGGAACCGATCCTGACCGGCCGGCGGCTGTCCGGTCTTGCCGCCATCGTCACCGGCGCCGGGGCCGAGGGTGCAGAAATCGGCATCGGCCGGGCCGTGGCCCTGGTCCTGGCCGGAGAGGGCGCGCGCGTCGCCTGCATTGATCTTGACCTGGAGCGCGCGCAGGCGACTGCTGACATGATCCGTGAACGTGGCGGTGATGCCGTCGCCATTGCCGCCGATGTCAGCTTGCGTCCCGCCTGTGCCGAAGCCGTCTCCGCCGCACTGGACTGGATGGGACGGTTGGACATCCTGGTCAATAATGTGGGCATTTCCCCACCCTCCAGCCTGTCCGGGTTGGATGAGGGGCAATGGTCCCGCGTCATGGCGGTCAATCTGGACAGCGCCTTGTGGATGTGCCAGCGCTCTGTACCGGCCATGGTGACTGGTGGCGGTGGCTCCATCGTCAATATCGCTTCCATCGCCGGCATGCGCGCCCATGGCTCCCTGGCCTATGGCACGTCGAAGGCCGGTATGGTGCAGTTGGCGCGGGAGATCGCGGTGGCCCATGGCCGTGACGGCATCCGCGCCAACGCTGTCGCACCAGGTCACGTCATGACATCCCATATCGCCCGGCGCATGCCGCCCGGTATGCGGGAGGATCGTCGCAAGGTGGGGCCGCTAGGGATCGAGGGGGATGCCTGGGACGTGGCCATGGCCGTCTGCTTTCTGGCCAGCCCGGAGGCACGGTTCATTACCGGCGTGCTGCTGCCCGTGGATGGCGGGGTGACGCAGATCGGGCCGTTGCCAGCCCATGCCTTGATCCTGGGAGATTGACGGGGGCCACCGTCAATCCTCCAGCGCGATGGCGCGCAGGTCGGTTTCCCGGTCCAGCGCACGGCGCGTGTCCAAACGACGGCGGGCGGCGATCAGGGCCTTTGCCTGCATGAAATCCTTGGGATTGTTGATGCAGTCGATGGCGACCAGCCGGCTGTCCCGCAGATAAAGGACGGAGAAGGGGGCCTGACCGACTTCACCCCGGATCATGATCGTGTCCTGGCCCAGCGCCAACCCGGCCGACTGCATCTTCACGTCATACTGGTCGGACCAGAACCAGGGCAGGGCGGCATAAGGCCTGTCGCGGCCCAGCAGCGTATCGGCGGCAACCTTGGCCTGGTCGATAGCGTTCTGTACCGATTCCAGCCGGATATCGCTACCGGCGAACGGGTTGGGATGGCGGGCACAGTCGCCGATGCCCAGGATATGGGGATCTGACGTCCGGCAGAAGGCATCCACCTGCACCCCGTTGGGGCAGGCAAGACCAGCCGCCGCCAGCGGCTCCACATTCGGGATGATCCCGACGCCGACGATCACGATGTCGGCGGGCAGCTCACGGCCATCCACCAGCCTTACACCCGTGACACGCCCCTGGCCGGTCAAGGCCTCCACCTGCGCGCAGAGTTGTACATCCACCCCGTGCGACTGGTGCAGTTTCAAAAAGAACTGCGATACCGGCGGTGATGTGACACGGGCCAACAGTCGTCCCTGCGCCTCCAGAACCGTCACGGCCATGCCCATACCACGCAGGACAGCCGCCGTTTCCAGCCCGATATAGCCTCCCCCAATGATGACGGCACGGGCACCCGGCGCCACCTCGGCCTTCAGACCGTCGATATCGGCGATGGTGCGGATGGCATGGACGCCGCGCAGGTCGGCGCCGGAGCAGGGAAGCGGGCGCGGGCGTCCCCCGGTGGCCCAGACCAGATGACCATAGGACAGATGGCTGCCGCCGGCAAGGGTCACGCGCCGGGCGGCGGCATCGACGCCGGTGATACGGCAGCCGGTGCGCAGGTCGATCCCCTTTTCTGCCCAGAATTCCGGTTTGCGCAGCAGCAACCTGTCGGCATCGCGCTTTCCGCCCAGATAATCCTTGGACAGGGGCGGGCGTTCATAGGGGCCGACCGGTTCTTCCCCAAGCAGGGCGATGGTGCCGGCAAATCCCCCCTGACGCAGCGATTGCGCGCATTGCGCGCCGGCTTGGCCGGCACCGGCGATGATGATGTCGTAATGGTCTGATGGTGGCATAAGCGGCCCCCGTTCAGGATTGAAGCTGGGCGCGCAAGGCGAACTTCACCACCTTGCCCGTGCTGTTCATCGGCAGGGCATCGATGAAGGTAATGCCGCGCGGCACCTTGTAATTGGCGAGATTGGCCTTGCTCCAGGCCAGGACTTCCGCTTCGGTGAGGGATGAGCCGGCACTGCGCACGATAAAGGCGTGCCCGACCTCACCCAGCCTTGCATCGGGCACCCCGACCACAGCACAGGCCTTCAGGCCGGGCAAGGCGCCCATCTGGCGCTCGATCTCCGCCGGATAGACGTTGAAGCCGCCGACGATATACATGTCCTTCAACCTGTCGGTGATGCGCAGATAGCCCTGCGTGTCCAGGGTTCCGACATCGCCGCTGTGCAGCCAGCCATCGGCATCCAGCGCCGAATGCGTCGCCTGATCATTGTCCAGGTAATGCAGCAGCAGCTTTTCATCGCGGATCAGCACTTCGCCGGCCTCTCCCGGTGGCAGTATCTTCCCATCGGGGCCGGCGATGCGGATTTCCGTGCCGGGAATGGCGCAGCCAACGGTCTCTACGACCCTTTCAATCGGGTCGCCCGGTAGCGTCTGGGTCGCGGAACCGCAGCATTCCGTCATGCCATAGCCGGTGGACAGCACCTGGATCGGTGTTTCGTCACGCAGGCGCCGCATCAACTGGATGGGAATGGTGGTGGCACCTGTGGACAGGAACCGCAGGCAGCCAATATCCCAATCCGCCTTGTTAGGATGGTCCAGCACCTCTTGCCAGACGGTGGGTGGGGCCGGCATCACCGTGATGCGGTTGCCGGCGATCAGATCCAGGATGGCCGTACCATCATAAGCGTCCGGCCAATAAATGGTGGCCCCCGACATCAGGCCCGCCACCCAGCCCGCCTTGTAAGAGGCATTGTGGGAGAAGGGGCCGAAGACGCAATAGCGGTCATCGGGTCCGAGGCTGGAGATGCCGCACCAGGCCCGGCCGCCGCCCAGCGACCGTTTATGATCGAACACCGCCCCCTTCGGCAGCCCTGTCGTCCCGGAGGTGAACATGATGTCCGCCAGATCATCCGGCCCGACATCCTCGGCCCGCGCCGCCAGTTGTTCCGCACTGATGGCGCTGCCCAGTGCCAGGAAACTGTCCCAGCCCTGTTCAATGCCACGCAACTTCGTACTGTCGGGCCGCAGAACGATGGTTCGGCGCAGGTCTGGCACCGCCTCCCCCCGCAACATATCGGGATAGTGACGGCCCAGGAAATCGCCGATGCTGAACAGATGGGTGATGCGGGCGCGGCGGACGATATCCGCCACCTCTCCACCACGCAACCGCGTGTTCAGCGGCACCAGCACGCCGCCGATACGCTGGGCGCCGACAGCGGCAGCCACCCATTCCCACAGGTTGGGCGCCCAGATGCCGACCCTGTCGCCCTTCCTCAATCCGTCAGCCAGCAGCGCGCGGGCGACGCGGTCGGCCCAGGCATCCAGCGCCGCGAATCCGATGGCGCCATCCTGGGTGCTGCTCAAGGCGGATTTGTCACCGAAGCGGCGGGCGGCCTGCCTTAACAGGGCTGGGATGGTAATCGTCATGGGTCAATGCTGGCTGGCGGGGATGCGGATGACAATGCCGTCAAGGGCGGCGCTGACCTTGATCTGACAGGACAGGCGGGAGGTTTCCTGTGGATCGACGGTGTAGGTCAGCATCTCCTTTTCCTCGTCGCCGGGATTTCCGGCCGCTGCCGACCAGATCGGATCGACATAGACGTGGCAGGTCGCGCAGGCGCAAGCGCCGCCGCAATCCGCCTCAATCCCAGGCACGCCGTTCTGGACGGCGACCTTCATCACAGACTGACCATCGTCGGCCTCCAGCACATGGGTCTGACCGTCGGGATCGATGAAGGTGATCTTGGGCATTTACCCTTCTCCGCTGTTCTCGGGCACGGCGTTGTTGCCGCCATTCGCCTTCCTTATGCCTGTGCCGGACGGCCCCTGTCGCGGCCCTGATCAATCTTATCAAGCATACGATCCCTTTGATGGAACCTCGTCCCGCCTTTGGACGCGGTGGGTTCCACGCTCCTAATCTCTCGCATATCCCCATTCAACACACCGGACACGCGCGCGAAAGCTGCGTGCCGGCAGGAGGTCGCCTCATGCCCGCCTATGCCATGAATATGACGGTTCCCGATCATGTCCCGGCAGAACTGGTCTTTGACTATGATGTCTACGCACCCGGTCCGGCCGGGTCCGATTTCTTCGCGGAGCTGTACAGGCTGAAGCACGCGGCTCCGCCGATTTTCTGGACGCGGCACAATGAAGGTCATTGGTACGTCAATGACGCCAAGCTGGCTGCGCGGGTGCTGAAGGACAGCGACAATTTCTCTTCCCGCGCCCTGGTGGTGCCGAAGTCGAACAACCCGACGGGGGAAGGGTTCACACCCATCCATCTCGACCCGCCTGAACATACCAAATACCGCCATCACCTCTCCGTCGCTCTGTCGCGCAAGGGTGTGGCGGAACTGACGCCCGGCGTGCGCCAGTTGGCCATAGACCTGATCGAGGGGCTGAAGGAAAAGGGAAGCTGCGAATTCATGGCCGATTTCGCCTTCCAGCTTCCCATCATCGTCTTCCTGCGGCTGGTCGACCTACCGGAAAGCCATCGGCTGGGCCTGCTGGAGGAGGTGGCGAAGATCATCCGGCCCGGCAGCAACAAGGCCGACGTGATCCGGGGGCTCGCCGCCTATCTGGCCCCCATCATCAAGGAACGACGGGCCAACCCCGGCAGCGACCTCATTAGCTGGCTGTCACAGCAGGAGGTGGATGGCGAGCGCATGCGTGAGGACAAGCTGCACTCCATGTGTACGCTGTTGCTCATTGGCGGCCTGGATTCCGTGGCCAACACGCTGGGCTTTTTTGCCCGCTTCCTGGCGGAGAATCCTGACCACCGCCGCCAGATCATCGAGAACCCGGCCATCATCAGCGCCGCGGTGGAAGAATTGTTGCGCCGCTTCCCCACCGTCACCACCGGCACGGGCCGCATGTGCGTGAATGACAGCCAGGTGGGTCCTGCCCTGATCAAGGCGGGGGAGATCATCATGTCACCCCCGGCCATGATGAACCTGGATGACGAGGCCTATCCTGATCCGCTGAAGGTCGATTTCTCCCGCCGCATTGCCAGTGTCGGCACCTTCGGCCAGGGGCCGCACCGCTGCGTGGGGGCCAATCTGGCCCGTTCCGAACTGACCATCTTCCTGGAGGAATGGCTGAAGCGTATCCCCGATTTCCGTCTGGCCGATGACAGGCTGACCTTTCAGGCCGGTGTGAACATCTCCTACGGGTCGGTGCCGCTGGTCTGGGATGTGGCGGCCTGAGACTGCGTCTGCTGACAGGGAACAGGCCCGGACGGGGATACCATCCGGGCCTGTTCCCTGTCAGCGGTTGGTGAAGGTGGGGCGGCGTTTCTCGACGAAGGCTTTGCGCTTTTCCGCCGTATCCTCGGTCGACTGGCTGATGAAAATGGCGCGGCTTTCCATCTCTATGGCGGCTTCCAGGCTGGGTGCCGTTTCATTGAGCCACAGGGACTGTTTGGTCAGCGATGTGCCGATGGGGCTGTTGGCCTGGATGGTCCCGGCCATGGACAGGGCTTCGTCCATCAGGGCTTCGTCCGGCACTGATTTCAAAATCAGGCCGATGGCGGCGGCTTCCTCCGCCATGACGGCCCGGCCCGTCAGCAACAGTTCGGCTGCCCTTGCGGCCCCGACACGCCGGGGCAGCAGGTAGGACAGGCCCATCTCATGCCCGGTACCGGCATTGTGGAAGGCGTTGACGAACTTGGCCGATCGCGCTGCGATGGTGATGTCGGCAGCCACGGCCAGCGGATAGCCGGCCCCGGCCGTCACGCCATTGATGGCGGCGATGATGGGTTGCGGCAGGGACCGCATCAGGGGGGTGATCGCCCCCAGTTTCGCCATCACGGCCCGCATCTTCTGTGCCTTGCCCAGGTTGGGTGCCACCCAGGAAGGCTCCCCCGCCGCCCGCAGGTCGTGGCCTGCGCAGAAAGCGCGGCCGGCGCCGGTCAGGATCACAACCTGGGTGGACGGATCATAGCGGATATCCGTCAGCAGCCTGACAATATCCTCATACATCGCATAGGTCAGGGCGTTGAGCGCATCGGGCCGGTTCAGGGTCAGGCGGCAAATGCCGGGTGCCGGTTCATCGCGCAGGATCTCTGTCATTGGCTCCTCCCATCCTTTTCCTGATCACCCTCTATGCCCGCCTGTGCCGCCGGACCAGACCAGCGGGCACCTGAACCCCCTTCCATCAGGTCTGTGATGGAAGGGGGCCGATGGGTTCCCGTCGTCGCTCCCGTGCGGGCCGCCACCTATCATGCGAGCGCAAAACCAATGGAGGGGAGGAAGGGATGGATCATCCCGGCAAGTGGCTGAAATCCACGACATGCATCCGGTTCGAGGTTGCCGAAGGGGTGGCCGTGCTGACATTGAACCGCCCCGACAAGCGCAATGCCCTGTCGGCGGCGATGCTGCGCGAAATCCATGATGCGCTGCTGGAGGCGGATGACCGCCGGGACGTGAATGCGATCCTGTTGCAGGGCGAGGGGCGGGATTTCTGCGCCGGCTATGATCTGGGTGACAGCTATGGCGGGGGCGGGGCTGCCCCGGTCGATCATGATCCGGCCCTGTATCGGAGCCGCAGCGCCACGCTGGATGACGATATCTGGCACCTGGAACGCCAGCAGGACCTGACCTTGCTGATGCTGGACCTGCACAAGCCCATCATCGCCAAGGTCCAGGGCAATTGCCTGGCTGGCGGGACTGATCTGGCTTTCTGCGCCGATATCGTCCTGGCCGCCGATGAAGCGAAGATCGGTTTCCCCGCCGCCCGCGCCAATGGCACGCCGCCCACCAATCTCTGGCTCTATCATTGCGGCCCGCAATGGGCCAAACGCATGCTGTTCACGGGCGACACGATCAGCGGCCTGGATGCCGCCCGTATCGGCCTGGTGCTGGAAGCCTATCCGGCGGCGGCGATCGATGCCCAGGCGCTCGATCTGGCCCGCCGCATCGCCCATGTCGACGCGGAAATCCTGTCCGCCCATAAAAGGGTGATCAACATGCAGATGGAACTGGCCGGCGCCAAGCTGTCTCAGCGCTATGCCGCTGAACTGGACGCGCGCGCGCACCTGTCCCAGGGGCCGCGCCGCAGCCGGTTCAAGCAGGACATGGCGGAAGCCGGCCTGAAGGAGGCGCTGGGCAACCGCGACGCCCCGTTCGGGGAAGGGCGCATCCGCCTGCGCGCGCGCCGTCCCGACTGACCCCGATCAGGAGAGCATGTGATGGAATTGCTGACAAACGAGGCCCGCGCCGAATGGCGGGCCCATTGGCGGGTGGTGGTGGGTACCGGCATCGGCATGGCCAGTTGCTATGCGGTCTTTTCCTTTGTGGCCAGCCTGTTCGTCCAGCCTTTGCAGGACGAGTTCGGCTGGACGCGGGGCCAGCAGGCATTGTCGCATAATGCCAATCTGGTGGCGGCCTTCCTGGCCCCGTTCATTGGCGCCTATATCGACCGGGTAGGGGTTCGCAAGGTGCTGCTGCCCGCGATCCTGCTGGTTGTCCTGTGCTATGTGGCGCTGGCCAACCTCACGGCGTCGCTGGTTCATTTCTATGTGGCGATGAGCGCCCTGGTCCTGATCGGCATCGCCACCACGGGCCTGTCCTTCACCCGCGCGGTGACAAGCTGGTTTGACAAGTCGCGGGGGCTGGCGCTGGCGGTGTCGCGGGCCGGACTGACCATCGCGGGCGCCCTGTTACCCATCCTGCTGTACGCAGCCATTGAACGCCACGGCTCACGCGGTGGGTTCTATGTGCTGGCGGCCGTCGCCTTGTTCATCAGTTTCCCCGTCACCTGGGCCCTGGTGCATGATCGCCGGCCTGACGCGGGGGAGGTGGTGCGGTCAAAGGCTGTCGCGGGCTGGCGTCTCTGGCCCCGCCTGCTGCGCGATCGCCGCATCCTGTTGCTCTGCGTGGCGGCCGGTTTTACCTATGGCCCGGCGGTGGGACTGTTATCGCAGCTACAGCCGCTGCTGGTTTCAAAGGCGTTGGAACCGAAGATGGCGGCGGGGCTGGTCAGCTTGCTGGCCGTTTCCACCTTCGCCGGTACCGCCATCACCGGCCTGCTGATCGACCGGGTCTGGGCGCCGGCCCTGGGGTTTCTGTTCACCATCGGGCCGGTGGTTGGCTGTGCCGTACTTTATGCTCTGGACGCGCCCGGCGTGCCGCTGGCGGCCGTCTGTATCGTGCTGATCGGATTGGCGCAGGGCGCGGAGATCGACCTGGCCGGATTTATCATCGCCCGCTATTTCGGGATGCGGGCCTTTGCCGCCATCTATGGTCTGACCGTGCTGGCCATCGGCAGTTGCGCTGCTGTTGGCGCCATCCTGGTGGGGCTGGTTCATGACTGGTTCGGCAGCTACGACATCGCGCTGCTGTCAGCGGGGGGCTGTTTTCTTGTGGCGGCGCTGGCCTATCCGTTCCTCGGGCGCTACCCCGACCGACCGGATATCGATCTGGACTGAAGGAGGGGGCGCTGCTGAGCGCCCCCTGCCATTTCAATCAATCGACCAGCCGCTTGACCTTGCGGTCCCGGTCCAGCGCCGGGTCAAGGTAGCGGCCGACCTTGTAATCGCCCATGATGGTCGTGCGCATGGCCCTGCGCCGGCAATGCAGCGGCACGCCGCGTGCAGAATGGATCACGCGCCAGTTGTCCCAGACCAGCATGTCGTCCCGGCCCCAGGAATGGTAGTAGGCGAACCGATCCTCTACCAGGTGATCGGCCAGTTCCGTCAGCAAGGCATCGCTTTCCGCCCGGTCCATGCCGAGGATGTAGCGGGCGTGCATGGGGGACAGTTTCAGCACTTTGCGCCCCGTTTCCTGCTGCGTGATGACCAGCGGATGCACCACGGGCGGGAAATCGTACATCTTGCCCGATGTCGGCGGCGACCCGCCATAAACGGAAATGTCCCTGGGAAAGCCGAACTGGCCCGACACGAAATCGGGATTGAACTCGTAAACGACCTCCAGCCCCTCGATCCGGGCTTTCATGGCATCGGACAGGCGATCATAGGCGCCGATGGCATCAATGAACCCGGTTTCTCCCATTTCCGCCGCCGGATGGGTCATGCGCAGTACGGCGCCCCGGACGATGGTGGGCATGAAACTCTGGTCCCAATGCCAGCCCAGCCAGCCGGCCCGCGTGATGCCGTCAACCACATAATGGCGGTTGAACCGCGCCTTTGTATCGTCAGGGTCATAGGCCAGGACCATCAGATAGGGATTGTCGGGACTGTTCATGTCGGCCGTGGCCGCCGGTTCCATGTCGCCGAAGATGCGCGACACCCGCATCTGGATATCGTCGCTGGTGCCGGCACCCCGGAACAGCAGCAGGCCGCTGTCGATCCAGGCATCCCTGATGGCGGTCTGTGTTGCCGGGTCGATGTCGCGCGACAGATCGACGCCCAGCACTTCCAGGCCCAGATCAGGTGACAGCGGACGGGTTTCTAATCCCATGATGCATCCTCCCAATGATTTTTGTGGATGGAGAAGCGATAGCACCAGTGGGATCGTCGAATAATATGCTTTGATGTGAAGTTATGATTCCGGATTATTGAAGAATGATGCCATCCCTGATCGAATTGCAGGTGTTTGCCGCCATCGTCGACGCCGGTTCCCTGGCCCGCGCCGCGGCTCATCTGCGAATGTCGCCCTCCATGGTGACCACGCATCTGGCGCGACTGGAGGAGGGGTTGGGGGCTTGCCTGCTGAAACGCAGCACAAGGCGGTTGGACCTGACCGACAGTGGTCGCGTGTTCCTGGAGCATGCGCGCGCCATTCTGGAAGCCGTCAACCGGGCACAGGAAGCGGTGCAGCGTGGCGACGGTCAGCCGGTGGGTCATGTCCGTATCGACGCGCCGGCGGGTGTCGGAACCGTGCTGGTGTTGCCACTGCTGTCCGAGTGCCGCGACCGGTTTCCGGGCATCGTCATCGATCTGGGGCTGGGTGACCGTGGTACGCTATACCGGGCGGATGGGGCGGATATTCTGATCCGCGTTGGTGCCGCACCGGCGGATGCCGGCCGGATTGTAACCTTGGGCACGGCTCATCATTTTCTGGTCGCGGCCCCCGCCTATCTGTCGCGCCGGGGCATCCCACTGGTGCCCCGGGACCTGGAGGGGCACGACGGCATTCTCTACGCCAGCCGGGAAACACCCGATGGGCGGCGCTGGCAGTTCGTCAGGGATGGGGAGACGCAGTGGCTGCGTCCCCGCCCGGCCCTGACCTTCAATGACGGGCTGGCCCTGACATCGGCCTGTGCCGCCGGCGCAGGGCTGGCGCAGACGCTGGACATTCTGGCGGCACCCTTTCTGGCAAATGGGGGTCTGGTCCGGTTATTGGCGGACTGGACACCCTTGTCCACGCCCATCACGATGACCTGCCCCGGCGTGCGGGCGGGGGATGCCGCCGTGAAGGCTGTAGCGGGTTTCCTGTCGGAACGGGTGCCGGCCATCTGGCCAGATATCGCATCCGTGTAGAGATGACATGGTAGGGCGATGACACGGCTCCGGCATGGTGCGCTGGCGGGCGCAGCGGCTATGATGGGCCGAATTTATCGCTCGCCCGTTGCGGCATGATCGCCGTCCGCCCCTTCGGGTCCAGGGCCGACAGGCTTTGCGGGCAGCCAGGGAGGAAGAAATGAGCCAGCATTATGATCTGCTGATCCGTGGTGGACGGATCGTTGATGGCACCGGGGCGACAGCCTTTGAAGGCGACGTTGCGGTCCGGGGCGACCGGATCGTGGCGGTGGGCGTTGTCGACGGCACCGCCGATCAGGTGATTGACGCCAAGGGCATGGTGGTGACACCCGGGTTCGTCGATGTCCACACGCATTATGACGGGCAAGTGACCTGGGAAAACCGGCTGGCCCCCTCTTCCGACCATGGGGTGACGACGGTCATCATGGGCAATTGCGGCGTCGGCTTTGCACCCGTCCGCGCCGGGGATCAGCAGATGGCCATCAAGCTGATGGAAGGGGTCGAGGATATCCCCGAAGTGGTGATGGCGGAGGGGGTTCCCTGGAACTGGGAGAGCTTCCCCGACTATCTGGATGCGTTGTCGCAACGTCAGACCGATATCGACTTCGCCGCCCAGTTGCCGCACAGCCCGTTGCGCGTCTATGTCATGGGCAAGCGCGGAGCCGACCTGGAGCCGCCGACGGGGCAGGATCTGGCGGAGATGCGCCGTCTGACGGCCGATGCGGTGAAGGCGGGCGCGCTGGGCGTTTCCACCTCCCGCCAGTTGGCCCACCGCTTCCGCGATGGCCGCCCGGCGCCGTCCACCCAGACGGAGGTGGAGGAGTTGAAGGCACTGGCGGCCGGTCTGAAGGATGCGGGCACGGGCGTTTTCCAGTTGATACCCAATACCAGCAACGCGTCGGAGGCGGAATTTGCCATCATCCGTGAACTGGCCGAGTTCTCCGGTCGGCCGGTGAATTTCAGCTTGCTGACGGGGGACCAGATCGCGGGCGGATGGCGCGGCTATCTGAACGGCCTGACCCAGGCGGCAGCAGACAATCTGCCTATCCATGGGCAATATTATCCGCGTCCCATCGGCATGCTGTTCGGGCTGGACCTGTCCTACCACCCCTTCTCGCTGAACCCATCCTACAAGGCGATCGAGAACCTGCCGCTGGCGGAGAAGGTGGCGGCGATGCGCGATCCGGCGTTCCGCGCCCGGCTTCTGGCGGAGGAGCCGCAGGACCCCAACCCCTTCTTCCTGTGGGTCGTGCAGCAGACGCATCTGCTGTTCCCGCTGGGTGATCCGCCCAATTACAACCCCTCGCCCGAAGACAGTGTCAAGGCGCGGGCGGCCCGCCTGGGCATCGGAGAGCGGGAACTGATGTATGACGAACTGCTGCGGCAGAATGGGCGTGCCATCCTGTACTGCCCCATGGGCAATACGGAGAATGGCCGCATGGATGCCGCCACGGATCTCTTCGGCCAACCGGGCACCGTCCTGGGCCTGGGGGACGGCGGGGCGCATTACGGCATGATCTGCGATGCGGCCTTCCCGACCTTCGTGCTGGCCGAGTATGTGCGCGATCAGAAGCGTCTGCCTATCGAGAAGGCCATCAGCATGCTGTCCCGCGAAACGTCGGCCAGCGTCGGTCTGCTGGATCGTGGGGTGCTGAAGCCGGGCTATAAGGCCGACATCAATATCATCGACATGGAACGACTGGCCCTGTATGCCCCCCGGGTGAAGCGCGACCTGCCGGCCGATGGCCGTCGGCTCAGCCAGAAATCCGACGGGTATGAGGCGACGATCGTGTCGGGCCAGGTGACCTATCGTAACGGGCGCTCCACCGGTGCGCTGCCGGGTCGTCTGGTCCGTGGTGCCCGTGCGGCCGTAGCGTAAAAAGGATAGCCGACATGAGCCTTGATGAGAAATCGGAACGCGGCCTTGCCGTTATCGGCGGCATGATGGGGCCGAAATTCAGTGACGCGCTGCGGGCGGCAGCGACGTCGGGCAAGTTCGGATCGGCCATCTCCCAGATGGCCGTGAACTATGCCTTTGCCGATGCCTGGGGCCGCGACGGGCTGGAGAAGAAGCAGCGCAGCCTCGTGGTGATCGGTATCCTGATCGCCCAGCGTCAGACCGCCGAACTGAAGAACCATGTCAAGATCGGCGTGGCTAACGGGTTGAGCGTGCGGGAACTGGAGGAGGTACTGATCCAGTCGGTTCCCTATGTTGGGTTCCCCTGCATCGCGTCCGCGACGACGGCGGTGATTGAGGCGCTGCGGGAGATCGGTATGGACCCGAATGTCCAGACGTCGGAGGAACGCGGGCTGCTGTAGGCTGGGTGTCGTAGAGCGGACCCGTGTTTCGCCGATCCGCTCTACCATCACGCGTCAGTCAAACAGTGCCGGATCGGCCAGCCTACCGGCGATATGCCGGACAAAGCGCGCGGCGTCTGCGCCATTGATGACGCGATGGTCATAGGACAGCGACAAAGGCAACATCTGTCGCCAGACGATGCCGCCATCCGGTCCAGGTGTGGCGACAGGCCGGGCGCGGGTGACGCCCAGGATGGCCACTTCCGGGGCATTCACGATCGGGGTAAAGCCGGTCCCGCCGATATGGCCGAGCGAGGTCAGGGTCATGCAGCCACCGGACATGTCGGCCATGGGCAGCCCCTTGGTCCGGGCACGCTCCGACAGGGCGGATATCTCAGCCGCGATGTCGGACACGCTTTTCCGGTCGCAGTCGCGGATAACGGGGACCAGCAGGCCGCCGGGCGTGTCCACGGCCACCCCGATATGCACATAATCTTTCAGAACCAGCGTCTCCCGGCTGCCATCCAGGGAGGCGTTGAACTGCGGATAGGCCCGCAGGGCCGACGCCATGGCCTTGACCAGCAGGGGTACCGGCGTCAGCTTTACGCCGCCCCCGGCACTATTATGGGCCAGCCGTCGTGCTTCCAGGTCAGTCACGTCGGCATCGTCCTGATGCGTGACATGGGGAATGGCGACCCAGTTGCGGCCCAGGAAGGCCCCGACCAGCTTTTGTATCTTGGAGAGTTTGCGCGTCTGCACGGGGCCGAAGGCGGCGAAATCCGCCTGCGGCCAGGGCGCCAGACCGTCAAGAAGGCCGGTCATCGCTGCCTCACTCGATCACGGCCAGAAGCGCACCCACCTCGTAGGTCTCGCCGACCTCCGCCTTGATGCGCAGGGTGCCGGTGGCGGGGCTTTCCACCTCCTGCGTGGATTTTTCGCTTTCCAGTTCATACAGCGGCTGGCCCTCGGTCACGGTTGCACCGTCGGCCACCAGCCAGCCTTGCAGGACACCTTCATTCATGGAAAAGCCGATCTTCGGCATCAGAACGTCGAAAGCCATAGGGTCACCTGTTCAGTCTTGTTGATTTACGCTGCGACCAGCGCCTGCGCCGCCGCCACGATGTCGGCGGCCTGCGGGGCGAAGGCCGTTTCCAGCGGCTTGGAGAAGGGAACGGGGCAGAAGGCGCCACCCAGCCGTTTCACCGGAGCGTGCAACTGCCGGAACAGCTTTTCATGCAGGACGGCGCTGATCTCGGCCCCCACCCCGAACGGCGTCACGGCCTCATGCACCACCACCGCCCGGCCCGTACGGGCGACGGACGCCAGGACCGTTTCCTGGTCCCAGGGTGCGATGGAACGCAGGTCGATCAGTTCGGCGCTGATCCCGGCTTCGGCCAGTTTGGGCAAGGCGGCCTTCGCCTCGTTGACCATGCGGGCATAGGCGATGATGGTGACGTCGCGCCCCTCGGCCAGCACGTTGGCCTTGCCCAGTGGCACGCGGAAACCCTTTTCCGCCGGCTCGTCCGGAAGCCAGTAGGTGGGCAGGTTCTCGATGAACAGGACGGGGTCGGGATCGTCGATGGCGCTGCGCATCAGGCCATAGGCATCGCGGGGGCTGGACGGGGCCACCACCTTGATGCCGGCGGTATGCGCAAACCAGGCCTCCAGATAGTCGCAATGCTGTCCGCCCGTGCCGAAGCCCGTACCCGTCATGGTGCGGATGACGATGGGGACATGCGTCTGCCCACCCGACATGAAGCGCAGCTTGGCGGCATGGTTGACGATCATGTCCATCGCCACGGTCGTGAAGTTCATCAGCATGATCTCCGCCACCGGCTTGAATCCGACCAGCGACGCGCCGATGGCTGCACCGATGATGGCCTGCTCGGAGATGGGGGTGGAGCGCACGCGTTGTTCACCAAAGCGGGTGGAGAGGCCGCGTGTCACGCCCACAACACCGCCTTCCTCCGGGTCGGCGACGTCCTCGCCCAGTACCAGCACGCTGTCGTCGCTTTCCATCGCGTCGGCCAGGGCGCGGTTGATGGCCTGCAGGATATTCTCCTTGGCCGCCTTCTTCGTCGTCGCGCTCATCACACGGCTCCTTGCGCGAACACGTCGCGGGACAGTTCCTCAACTCCCGGCCAGGCACTGGCGAGGGCATACTCAATGGCATCGTCCAGCGCGGCCTCGATCTCCGCCTCCATCGCGGCTAATTCGGCCTCTGTCGCCACGCCTGTATCGATCAGCAATGTCCGGAAACGCGGCACGGGATCGGCATCGATGGCGGCCTGCTTGCGTGCCTTGTCCATGTAGGCATCGGCATCGCCCAGCACATGGCCATGGAAGCGGTAGGTCATGGCCTCGATCAGGGTTGGCCCGCCGCCGGCCCGCGCCCGGTCGATGGCTTCCTTCGCTGCGGCATACATGGCGAACGGGTCGTTCCCGTCCACCCGCACACCCGGCATGGAATAGCCGTGCGCCCGGTCGGCGATCTGTCTGGCCGACGTCGCCTTCTCATAGGACGTGTGCTCGCCCCACTCATTGTTCTGACAGACGAAGATGACGGGCAGCTTCCAGACCGACGCCATGTTCAGGCTCTCGTGGAAGGCACCGATATTGGAGGCGCCATCGCCGAAATAGGCGACCGTCACCCGCCCGTCGCCCTTCAACTGCGACCCCCAGGCCAACCCGTTGGCGATGGGCATGGAGGAACCGACGATACCCGTGGTCACCATCACGCCCGACTTCGGGTGGGTGATGTGCATGGGTCCGCCTTTGCCCTTGCAGGTGCCGGTGACGCGGCCGGCCAGTTCGGCCCAGAGGTCGCGCAGCGGCACACCCTTGGCCAGCATGTCGTGGGTGCCGCGATAGATGGTGCAGATATAATCATCATCGGTCAGGTTGACCGAAATGGCGCTGGGGATCACCTCCTGGCCGCGCGGGGAGTAGTAGGGCATCACCACGCGACCCGCATGGATCACCTTGCGCGACCGCTCGTCATTGGCCTTGATCAAGGCCATCCGGCGGTAGATGTCGCGTTGCGTCGCGGCATCGGGTACTGCCTTGTCCGTCATATCCACCCCGGTCTTCGCTATATCCGCCACCCTGCCGGGCGGCGTGCTGTTTCTGCTGTCGCATGTTTGGGCGGGGGACGCATCCGTTCCGTTCGCACCCATGACAGGATATCGAGGTTGTGAAGGGTTGGGGTCATTCCGACGCAACCGCTCGACCTTTTGCCATTGGCGCAGGACAAGCGATCGGAATGTCTTTCAGGCGAAGGGAAGTGCCATGATCCGGTCCCTGGGCGACCTTGTCCGTCGTAACGCCCGTTTCTTCCCCGACGATATGGTCACCGTTCATGCCGGGCGGCGGACAAGCAACCGCACGCTTCTGGCGCGGGCGGAGCGGCTGGGTGCCGCCCTGTTGGCGAGCCGCTGTCAGCGGCAGGACCGGGTATCCATCCTGGCCATGAACAGCGACACCTATCTGGAGGTGATGGCCGGATGCTGGTTGTCGGGCCTTGTGCTGGCCACCGTGAATTTCCGGCTGGCGGCGGCGGAGTTTGGCCATATCCTGAACGACACGCGCCCGCGGGTGCTGATCTTTGAGGCGACCTACGCCCCCGCCATCGACAGTATCCGTGACCGGCTGGATATCGCGCTTTATGTCTGCCTGGACAGTGACGCGTTTGACTGGGCCATTCCCTATCATGCCCTGATGGAACAGGAGACCGACCGTCTGCCTGACCAGCAGGTGCGGCCCGACGAACTGGCCACGCTGATCTATACCAGTGGCACGACGGGGCGTCCCAAGGGGGTCATGCGCTCGCATCTGGCGGAACTGACGCTGGGGGAGCAGATGGCAATGATGTTCGACTTCCGCACCGGTGGCCGGTCGCTGGTGGTGATGCCGCTGTTCCATGCCGGCGCGCAATCGTCCAGCTATGCCCAACTATGGCGCAGCGGCACGCTTTATATAGAACGCGCCTTCGATCCGGCCCGTGTGCTGGAGATCGTGGCGGCGGAGCGGATCACCAACCTGCATTTCGTGCCCCAGATGCTGCAATCGGTCCTGGACGTGGCCGAAGGGCGGGAAGTGGACACCAGCAGCGTGGAGACCATCGCCTATGCCGCCGCACCCATGTCGCCGGCCCTGCTGCGCCGGGCGTTGGCCCGCTTCGGCCCCGTTTTTGTCAATGGTTGGGGGATGAGCGAGGGAAATGGCACCAGCCTGCCTAAGCACAAGCATGCCCTGACCGGGCCGGACGCGGGCCTGCTGGCCTCCATCGGCCAGCCCAACGCCAAGGCTGACATGCGCATCGTCGCGGAGGATGGCAGCGACTGCCCGCCGGGTGTGCCGGGTGAATTGTGGCTGCGCAGCGCGTCGGTAATGACGGGATATTGGAACAACAGCGTGGCCACGATCGAGGCCCTGCGCGATGGCTGGCTGCGGACCGGCGATGTTGGCTATGCCGATCCGGCGGGCAACATCTTCCTGGTGGACCGCAAGAAGGACATGATCATTTCCGGCGGGGAAAATATCTATAGCCAGGAGGTGGAGCGGGCGCTGGCCGAACATCCCGGCGTGGCGTCGGTCGCGGTCATCGGTGTTCCGGATGCCCGGTGGGGCGAGACGGTGATGGCCATCATCGTGCCGAAGGCCGGAACAAGCCTGACGGCGGACGAGATTATCACCCACAGCCAACGCCTGCTGGCCAGCTACAAGAAGCCGCGCCATGTGCGCTTTGTGGAGGCGTTGCCGCTGTTGCCCAGCGGCAAGATCGACAAGATCAGCCTGCGCCGCCAGTTCGCCGGCGGGACCGGCATCATCCAGGGGGAAACCAGGACATGAGTGGACGTTCGATCATCGTCACCGGCGGCTTCGGCGTGCTGGGCCGGGCCGTGGCCGCCGCCTTTGCCGCGACAGGGGACCATGTGACGCGCGTGGATTTCGCGGCGACGGCACCGGATACCAATGAAGGCGGCCTGGATATCGGTGGTGTCGACCTGACCGACGGGGCCGCCGCCGCCAGGGTGGTGGCCGATGTGACGGCGGCGTTCGGCGGCATTGATGTGCTGGTCAATGTCGCCGGCGGCTTTGCCTGGCAGACCCTGGGCGATGGCGATATTGCCGGCTGGCAACGCCTGTACGCCATGAACGCGGTAACCTGCGCCACGATGACCAAGGCTGCGCTCCCGGCCCTGAAGGCGGCCGCTGCGGGACGCGTCGTCAATATCGGTGCGGCATCCGCTTTGGTCGCCGGGGCCGGCATGGGTGCCTATGCGGCGTCGAAGTCGGCGGTACACAAGTTGACAGAGAGCCTTTCGGCGGAGCTGGCGGGAACTGGTGTGACGGTGAATGCCGTCTTGCCCAGCATCATCGACACCCCGGCCAATCGGGCCGACATGCCCGACGCTGATGTCAGCACCTGGGTGAAACCGCAAGCCATCGCCGAAATTATCGCCTTTCTCGCTTCCCCTGCCGCCCGCTGCATCAGTGGCGCGCTTATCCCCGTGACGCGGGGCGGGTGACCGGGCGTCAGCCCCCTATCTCCAGCAAGGCGGCGGCCCCCATGCCGCCACCGATGCACATGGTGACGACGGCGCGTTTCGCCCCCAGCCGCTGACCGGCCAGCAGCGTATGGCCCACCATGCGCGATCCCGACATGCCGAACGGATGGCCGATGGAAATGGCGCCGCCATCGACATTCAGGCGTGACAGGGGGATGCCCAGGCGGTCACGGCAATAGATCACCTGCACCGCGAAGGCTTCGTTCAACTCCCACAGGTCGATATCATCGACGGTCAGCCCATGCTTGCGCAGCAGCTTCGGCACGGCCAGCGCTGGGCCGATCCCCATCTCCTCTGGCGCACAGCCCACCACGTCGAAGCCGACCAGTCTTCCCAGGATGGGTAGACCACGCCGCGCCGCCGCGTCCGCCTCCATCACGACGCAGACCGATGATCCGTCTGAAAGCTGGCTGGAATTGCCGGCTGTGGTCGTACCACCCTCATAGACAGGTTTCAGCTTGGCCAATGCCTCCAGGCTGGTGCCCGGGCGGTTGCCTTCGTCGCGGGAAAGCGTCACCTCCTCCTGTCCCGTGAGGGCGCCGGATTTGTCCGTGACATTGCGCATGGTGGTGAGGGGCACGATCTCCGCGTCGAAATGGCCGGCACGCTGTGCTTCGTCGGTGCGGCGCTGGCTTTCCACCGCATATTCGTCCTGCGCCTCCCGGCTGATGCCATAGCGGGCGCCAACCAGATCGGCGGTGCGGATCATGGGCCAGTAGAGGGCAGGCACATGGACGGCCAGCCATTCATCCTGGTTGCGGAACTTGTTGCGGTGGGGATCGACCAGGGAAACGGTCTCCACCCCGCCCGCGACATAGATCCCGCCTTCCCCGGCCCGGATGCGCTGGGCGGTGAAGGCAATGGTCTGCAGGCCGGAAGAGCATTTGCGGTCCAAGGTCACGCCCGCCACGCTTTGCGGCAGACCGGCGCGCAAGGCCGCCTGACGGGCGATGTTGGAACCGACGGCGCCTTCCGCCCGCGCGGTCCCCAGCAGCACATCCTCCACCTCCGCCGGATCGATGCCGGCACGGCGTACCGCTGCCTCGATCACATGGCCGGCCATGCTGGCGCCGTGGATGTTGTTCAACGATCCGCGATGGGCCTTGCCGATGCCGGTGCGGGCCGTGGCGACGATAGCGGCTTCTTTCATGTCCATATGCCCATGTTGGGGAATTCTTCGCCCACAGGTACGGGATCGTGGGGGGAACGCGCCATCCGGGCAGGGGAAAGCATCACGTTTGCGATGATAGCGGCTTCTTTCATATCCATATGCCCATGTTGGGGAATTCTTCGCCCACAGGTACGGGATGGTGGGGGGAACGCGCCATCCGGGCAGGGGAAAGCATCACGTTTGCGATGTCATGGCCGGCACCTTGACCCCTGGCGTCCGCATGGCTGAAACCCGCAGTCAGACAAGCAACGGGAGCCCTCCCATGACCATCGACGTCGAACGCCGCGACGGCATCGCCATCGTCACCCTGAACCGCCCCGAAACCAAGAACGCCATCACGCAGGAGATGCGCCGCCAGCTTTGGGAGGCGTTCGAGGAGATCGCCCTGGACCACACCGTGCGCGCCGTTGTGCTGACCGGCGCCGGGGGTGATTTCTGCTCCGGCATGGATGTCGGCAATATGGGGGTGGGTGGCATCAACGGATCGCTGGACCGGATGCACACGCTGCACCGCATCGCGCGGTCCATCTATCACCTGAAGAAGCCGACCATCGCCGCCATTCCCGGCGTCTGTGTCGGTGTGGCCTGGGCCTATGCGCTGTGCTGCGACATTGTCCTGGTGTCGGAACGGGCGAAGTTCGCGCAGATCTTCCGCAATATCGGCCTGACGCCGGACGGCGGCTCCGTCTGGTTGCTGCGCCAGCATGTGGGCGCCATGCGGGCCAAGGAGATCGCCTATTCCGGCCGCATGGTCCGTGCGGACGAGGCGGTACAACTGGGCCTGGCGCTGGAAAAGGTGGAGGGCGAGCGGCTGATGGAACGGGCCCTGGAACTGGCGCAGAGCCTCGCGTCCGGCCCCACAGTGGCGCTCGGGCTGGCCAAGCGCCAGTTCGACCTGGCGGCCAGCAGCAGCTTCGACCAGTTCCTGGACATGGAGTACACCATGCAGCCCATCGCCAGCCGCACGGACGACCATCACGAGGGGCTGACCGCCTTCAAGGAGAAGCGCCCACCCGCCTTCAAGGGAGCCTGAGCCATGATCCAGCCCGAGGCGGAATGGCGTGCCTTTCTGGCGCTGGGCCGGTTTATGATCCAGCGCAGCCCATCGACGGGGGCCTTCGTTTTCCATCCCCGTGTCGCCGCTCCCGGCAGCGGGGCCGACGACCTTGAGTGGGTGGAGGCGGCGGGAACGGGGACCGTGTATGCCGTCACCACCATCCTGCGCCGGGACCCGGCTGAGAATTACAATGTCGTGCTGGTCGACCTGGATGAAGGCCCAAGGCTGATGAGCCGGGTGATGGAGACCGCTGCCGACGCCGTTGCCATCGGCCAGCGCGTTCGCGCTCGCATCATCCAGGAGGGGGACCAGCCATTGCTGGTTTTTGTGCCCGCATGACCTACGTTAACGGATTTCCGCGCGGCGCCGCCTGTATCGTGGGGGCGGCCACCTTCGGCATCGGTCGCTGCCCCGGCGTCAGTGCTGTTGACATGGCGGCCAAGGTTTCGCTGATGGCGCTGGCCGATGCCGGGCTGAGCCTGGCCGACGTCGATGCGCTTTATACCTCCGCGCCGTTCGAGGCGTTGGGTGGTATGGAATTGGCTGAATATCTGGGCATCACGCCCAAGGTCACCGACTGCAACCGCACCGGTGGCTCGGCGTTCGAGGTCTATGTGCAGCAGGCCGCCCTGGCGCTGGCAGCCGGCCTGATCGACTGTGCCCTGATCGCCTACGGTGCCAACCCCGCCAGCAATCCGCCCAAAACCGTGGGCATGACCAGACCCTCCCCGTGGGAGGCGCCGTACCAGCCGCTGGCCCCGGTTTCGTCCTACGCCCTGGCGACCAGCCGGCACATGTACCAGTATGGCACGACCCGCGAACATCTGGCGGCCGTGGCCGTGGCGGCACGCGCCTGGGCGCAATTGAACCCCGAAGCCGCGGTGCGCGATCCGCTGACCATCGATCAGGTTCTGTCGGCGCGTATGGTATCGACGCCGCTGACGGTACGCGATTGCTGTCTGTTTAATGACGGGGCGGCAGCCATCGTCATGGTGCGGGCCGATCGGGCCAGGGACCTGCGCAAGGCGGCGATACCTGTGCTGGGAGCGGCTCATGCCGTCACCCATCGGGAAATTTCCGGGATGCCGGACCTGACCCGTACGGGTGCCGTCTTCTCCGGTACGCAGGCCTTCGCACAGGCGGGGGTGACGGCCGCCGACATCCGGCTGGCCATGCTGTACGACGCCTTCACCATCACGCCGATCCTGTTCCTGGAGGACCTGGGATTCTGCGCCAAGGGTGAAGGGGGGCCGTTCGTCAGCGGCGGGGCCATCGCACCCGGCGGGCGGCTGGCCGTCAACACCAATGGCGGCGGCCTGTCCTGTGTGCATCCCGGCATGTATGGGCTGTTCCTGCTGGTGGAGGCGGTGCGGCAATTGCGCGGAGAGACGGGGGAACGACAGGTGCCGGCGCTGGACCTGGCCGTTGCCCATGGCAATGGCGGGGTGCTGTCCAGCCAGGCCACCGTTGTGCTGGGCAGAATGGATTGCCTTTGAGGGCTGGCGCTGCCCCAACCCATCAGATGGGTGATCACTCGCCCTCTTTGCCCGGCAGCCCCCTGTCAGTGCCGTCATGCTCTGCTAAATTTCCAACAGCAACAGCCTCCCGCTAAATAAGCGTTCGTTCTCAGAGGCTTGTAAGCATGCAGGAAGGAAAAACATGACCAGCCAGGCAGCAATCAAGCCAGGGGCGGCAACCCCGCGCTACCAGGGCCCCATCTTCGATGCCGACACCCATTACTGGGAAACGGAGGATGCGTGGAGCGCCTATCTTTCCGACGATGCCAAGAGTAAGTATGGAATCACCTTCAAGAAAGGTGATGATGGCCAGTTCGCCATGTATGTCGGTCCCCGCAAGGTTGAGATCAGCGCCGATCACCTGCACGAGGATGGTCGTGTGCCGGCTCCCGGCAAGCTGCATGAATGGCTGCGTGCCATGAAGGAGGGCAAGGCCGACATCGACCTGCATGTGCATAAGACGGCTGACATGATGGAACCAGCCGCCCGGCTGGCCCGCATGGATGAATGGGACGTGCGGGGCGCGATCATGTTCGTTGGCAACATGATTACCGCCATTTCCTATCTGGACCAGCCAGCGGCGGCGCACGAGGTTCTGGGCGCCTATAACCATTGGATGCTGGATCACTGGAAGTTCAACTACAAAGACCGGATCTTCACCGCCCCCATCATCACGCTGGCTGATTTGGACAAGGCCTGCGAGCAGGTGCGCTGGTGCATTGAACAGGGTGCCCGCGTCATCCTGATGCCGATGGGGCCCTATAATGGCAAGGCGCCGGCCCATCCCGACCATGACCGGTTCTGGGCCATCGTGAACGAGGCGAAGCTGCGCGTGGTGTTCCACGTTTCCGAAGCCATCTATATGAAGGACCACATGGCCGTCTGGGGTGAGCCGGTACAGCAGTCCCGTATCAAGCAGACGGCCTTCGTGTGGATGCACGGCTATTCCGAGCGCCCGGTGGTCGAGACCCTGTCCAGCTTCATTTTCTGGAACTTCTTCGAGCGGTTTCCCAACGTGAAGCTGCTATCCGCAGAGAACGGCGCCGAATGGGTGCCGGCCATGCTGACCAAGATGGACAAGTGCCGTGGCATGGCCAAGAACGGCTATTGGCCCGGTGGGCAGTTGAAGGACAGGCCCAGCCGCATCTTCGCCCGCAATATCGCGGTCGTCGCTTATCCCGAGGATAATATCAAATCCATCATCGATCAGGTCGGCAGTGCCGACTGGATCCTGATGGGATCGGATTACCCGCATGCGGAGGGTGTCGAGCAGCCGCGAGACTTCGCTGATGAGGCCTGCAAGGGGATCAGCGATACCGATACAGCCAAGATCATGTACGAGAATGGCATGCGTTTTATGGGCCTGACGCCCTGAGACTGTTTCGGCCGGTTCCTCCCGGCTCGCCTTGGGCGGCACCCGTCGGCTTCTTTGGGAGCAGGCGGGGCCGCCCTTTCTTTTGTCGCCTTGCTGCGGCAAGCCCAACGCATGGAGCAGGGGGCCGCTCAAGCCGGATCGGGCGGTGGCAAGCCCGATGCCAGTCGGCCAAAATGCAGGACCTTGCCCAGCAGCGTCTCAAATGATGCCCGCAGCCTGGTCAGTGGGGCGGCAACGATCAGGGCGCCGATGACCATATCGCTGGCGTCGAAGACGGGAACGGCGATGGCTGCCGTGTCCTTCAGCATTTCACCGAAACTGGCGCAATAACCCAGGCGCCGGATGGATTCCAGGCTTTCCAGCAACTTGTCCGGGGTCGTCCGGGTGGATGGCGTCAAGGCGCGGAAATGGCCGCGGCCAAGATAATCCTGGCATTGCTCGGTCGATGAATAGGCCAGCAGCACGCGCCCGGCGGCGCTGGCATAAAGCGGTGCGCGGATGCCGGCGCGCATCGCGTAATGTACGGGCTGGCGGCTGTTGACGGCATCGGTGAAGATGGCCTGCCCGATGTCCCAGTCAGCGATGGCGAAAGCGACGGATTCACCGGTCGCATCGGCCAATTCATGGACATAGTGGCGCACAATTTCCGGCTGCGACCAGGCCATGATGATGTTCCCGGCCAAGCGGTAAGCGCAGGGCCCGAGGCGATATACATTATCCTCACAGATCAGGAAGCCATCGGTGACCAGCCCGCGCAGGCTGGCCAGAAAGGTGCTTTTGGCGACACCCATGGCCTGGCTCAACTCCGACAAGGTCATCCCCGACCTGTTTTTGGCCAGAAGATCGAACAGGCGTAACACGCGCGTCATCGCCCGCGGACCCGATGCATTGGCGCCGCGCCCGTTTTCTTCCTGTTCGAGCAATTGTCCGAAACGTGTCATTCGCCGACAGATAAGGTGGGTGATGTGTCACGGGGTGGCTGCCACAGGGCGTGGCACCGACTGCGACCCGTTATCACTATTGTGCCCACAAGCGGTATGACACTGGATCTGTTGCAGGGGAGTGTGCGGCGGATATCATGAATGTGATGGATGCCGTTCGGATAATCGAACGGAGTTCGGAAAATCTTGTGCATCAGATGGGCGATGGCATACCGTTTGTCCCAAGGCCGCACACATACAATGGTGGCCAATATGGGAAGGAAAGCGAGATGAGCAGCAAAGACGGCCGCACCATCAAATCCGCCTATCGTGTTCTTGAGATTCTGGAATATTTCGACCGGAAGAACCGGACCGCGACGGTCATGGATCTGTCGCGGGCATTGGAATATCCGCAATCGAGCACGTCTGAACTGCTGCGTTGTCTGACAAAACTCGGTTACCTGCATTATGACCGCTTCAAGCGGACCTATAGCCCCACCGCTCGTGTTGCCCTTCTGGGCGCCTGGGTTGAGCCGACGCTGTTCCGTGGCGGCGCCGTGGTGACGGTACTGGATCGCGTTGCGGATGCGCTGGGGGAGACGGTCGTTCTGTCCACCGCCACCTCTTATGTTGTCCAGCACCTGCATGTCATCGACGGGCTGCATGATCACGCCGTTGTGGAACATGCTGGCAATACCGACTGCCTTCTGCACAGCCCCCAGGGCAAGTTGCTTCTGTCCACCTACAAGGATACGCATGTGCGTTCCGCTCTTCACCGCCTGAATGCGGAGGAGCAGGATCCGACCCGCCGGGTGAAGGTGGCGGAACATATGGATGAGTTGGTTCGCTTGCGGGAGCGTGGCTGGATTGCAACCGCGGACCATGGGGATGGCACGGGATCGGTTGCGGTGCTGCTGCCGCCGCGATGTGGCAGCGACCGTCTGGTATTGAGCGTTCTGGCACCAACAGCCATCATTCAGGCCCGGGCCGAAGAGATCGTCGCCATCGTGCAGGAACAGCGCAAGGGAGTATTGCCCATGCCGCGCCCAAAGCCCGCCGCCCGTCCTGAGGCGCAGATGTCGACGGCCAATGGTCAGCAGGTTCCGGCGTGGCCCATGGGATATACCCGCAAGATCATTCCGCGTACGGCAACCGCTTCGTAACGATGGCGATCCGGGTTGTTATCGACGGGCCGGGGGCGCAACCCCGGCCCTTTTATATTCGGGGATGTCCACCAACCCGACCAGCGGCATGTCCGGTCTTCCCATCCGACAATATCGGCCATGTGAAGCCTCTGGGTCTTTGCACCGGCGTGCGTTGACCAGTTCCCGCTCTGCGGCACATTTCTGGCAGCAAGCAGAGCGGGATGATGACCATGAATCTGGATTTCACCGATGCCGATCGTGCGTTCCGCCAGGAGGTGCGCGATTTCCTGGCTGAAGCCCTGCCGTCGGACCTGCGTCGCAAGATGGTGGAACGCAGGCACCTGGGCAAGGACGACATCGTGCGCTGGCAGCGTATCCTGAATGCGCGGGGTTGGGCCGTGCCGGCCTGGCCTGTGGAATGGGGCGGCCAGCCCTGGACCCCGACCCAGCGTTACATTTTCCAGGAGGAGATGGCGCTGGCCCATGCGCCGGAAGGGTCCCCCTTCAATGTCAACATGATCGGTCCCGTCATCGCCCGTTTTGGCACGGACGAACAAAAGCGCCGTTTCCTGCCCCGCATCGCCAATATCGACGACTGGTGGTGCCAGGGCTTCTCCGAACCCGGCGCGGGGTCCGATCTGGCGGCACTGAAGACCAGTGCCGTGCGCGATGGCGATGATTACGTGCTGAACGGCCAGAAAATCTGGACCACCCAGGCCCAACATGCCGACTGGATGTTTGCCCTGGTCCGCACGGACAATAGCGGCAGGAAGCAGCAAGGTATCACCTTCCTGCTGCTGGAGATGCGCACGCCAGGCATCACCATCCGCCCGATCCCGTCCATCGACGGCATTGCCGATCTGAATGAGGTGTTTTTCGATGATGTCCGCGTGCCCGTCGCCAACCGCATCGGGGACGAGGGGCGTGGTTGGGATTATGCCAAACAACTGTTGGGTCATGAGCGTAGCGGCATCGCGCGCATCGGCCTGTCGAAGGAGCGGCTGTCGCAATTGCGGCACCTGGAGGCGGACCTGCATGAACGCGGCATCCTGTCGGATGCCGAGCGGCAGCGTCTGCGCCGACGGCTGGCCGAGGTGGAGGTGGAGCTGCGCGCCCTGGAACTGACGCAGTTGCGCGTTGTCGCCGCTGACAGCCATGGCGGCGGCGCCAATAGTGCGGCGTCGATTCTGAAGGTCCGGGGCACGGAGCTGCAGCAGCGCATGACGGAGTTGACCCTGGAACTGGCCGGGCCGGCTGGCTTGCCGATGCCGGACCATCACCATCATGACGATAGGGGCGCGGATGGCTGGCTGGAAGCGTCAGCCCCCTTCTATTTCACCATGCGCAAGGTTTCGATCTTTGGCGGGTCCAACGAGATCCAGAAAAACATCATCGCCAAGACCGTACTTGGCCTGTGAGGAACATCGGCAATGGATTTCGACCTGAATGACGAGCAGCGGCTTTTGTCTGAAAGCGTCAACCGCTTCATCGCCGACCGCTATGATTTCCACGCCCGTGAAGCGGCCATGAAGCAGCCCGAGGGGTTCAGCAGAGAGATCTGGGCCCAGATGGCCGAGATGGGTCTGCTGGGTCTGCCGTTCGCCGAGGCGGATGGCGGTTTCGGCTGTGGTCCTGTGGAGACCATGCTGGTGATGGAGGCGCTGGGCAAGGGACTGGTGCTGGAACCCTATCTGGCCACCGTCGTGCTGGCCGGCGGCATATTGCGCCGGGTTGCCAATGAGGCGCAGCGAGCCGAACGGGTGCCGGCCATTATCACGGGCGACCATGTCATGGCGCTGGCGCATCAGGAATGGCCCGGCCCCCGCCACACAACCAACCGCTTGATGACAAGGGGTGTTCCCGTTGATGGGGGGTGGCGGCTGAGTGGCGCCAAGGTCGCTGTGATCGCCGGACATGCCGCCGACGAATTGGTGGTCAGTGCGGCGACACCGGATGGTGTAGGGCTGTTTTTTGTCGATCCCCGCGCCGACGGTATCGTGCGGACCACCCGGGCTGGTTATGACGGGGTGCGGCTGGCCGATATTGCCTTCGCCGATGTGCATCTGAAGGCGTCGGCCCTATTGGGGACGGCCGGCGGCGGGGGCGCGGTGCTTGACGCGGTGTTCGAGGAGGCCAATGCGGCCCTGGCGGCGGAGGCGGTGGGCATCATGCAGGATGTCCTGGGCATGACCGCCGACTATCTGCGCACCCGCACACAGTTCGGCGTGGCCATCGGCAGCTTCCAGGCGCTGCAGCACCGGGCAGTGGACATGCTGATGCAGGTCGAGTTGTCGCGGTCCATGGCCATGCTGGCGGCAATGTCGCTGGACCGGCCGACCGGCGAACGCCGGCTGCACATCGCCGCCGTCAAGGCCAAGATCGGCCAGGCCGGGCGTTTCGTGGGGCAGCAGGCTGTCCAGTTGCATGGTGCCATCGGCTTGACCAATGAATACAAGATCGGTCATGGGTTCAAGCGCCTGACCGCCATCGATGCGCTGTTTGGCGACAGCGACCACCATCTGGATATGCTGGCCGAGGCCGGGGGCGTTCCTGCCATTGCCTGATACGGTACCGAAATGAAATAGCCGTCCGGTTCGCTACCGGACGGCATTTGTTTCGAAGCCGAATGGAACGTTACTCTGACAGCGCCCGCAGCAGCCGCAGCACCATCGCATCCTGGTGACGGGCGATGTCTGCAATGGGACGATGGCCGTTCGCCTCGATCACCTGGGCTGTCAGTTTCGTCTGCAGCGCTGGGTCGGCCAGATCCGGATCTGTCATGGTCCGCCAGCGGTTCATGATGCCGGGGGCGAAATGGCGTAGGAAGCCTTCCATGCCGGCATCGCCGCCACCGGTATGAAAGGTGGTGAACTGCCCTTGCACGGCCCATTTCAGGGCCGGACCGAAGCGGATGGCCCGGTCCACGTCCGCCACCGTCGCATAACCTTCGGCCACCAGGGATACGGCTTCCCGGAACATGGCGCTGGTCAGCCGGTTGGCGATGTGACCCACAATTTCCCGGTGCAGGCGCACCGGTTCCTTGCCCATGGCGACGTAGAAATCCGTCGCGGTGTCTATGGCGGCCGGATCGGTCAGTTCACCACCGCCGAGTTCCACCAGCGGCATCATGTGCACAGGATTGAACGGATGGCCCAGCACGCACCGCTGCGGATGCCGGCAATCCCTCTGCAACAGGCTGATGGGCAGGCCGGACGTGCTGCTGGCGATGATCACATCGGCCGGCAACAGGTCCCCCAATCGTGCGTAGAGTTCGGCCTTCACGTCCGGCCGTTCCGGCGCGTTCTCCTGCACGAAATCGACGCCATCCAATGCGATGGCCAGATCGGCATGGAAGGTCAGGCGGTCGGGACTGGCGCCTGGGGACAGCCCCAGACTTTCCAGGGCCGGCCACGCGGCCTCCACCTGCGCCCGAAGCCGGGCTTCGGCATCCGCAGAGGGGTCCTGGACCGAGACATCATAGCCCCGGCCCAGGAAAGCGGCGACCCACCCCCCGCCGATCAGGCCGGCACCGACCACGCCGACCTTCCGGATCTGATCCAACCCCCGGTAGGCGCCGGTGTCAGAAGCCCTGGAATTCGGGCTTGCGCTTTTCGGCGAAGGCATTCGTGGCCTCCTTATAATCCTGGGTCAGCATGGTCAGGGATTCATAGGCGATCGACAGTTCCAGGATCTGGTTCAACTGCGCCTTCAACTGCTTGTTGACGGCCGCCTTGGACCAGCGCACGGCCCAGATCGGGTTGCCCGCGATCTCGGTGGCGATCTTGTGTGCTTCGGCCAGCACATCCTCCTTGGGGAAGGAATAATTGACCAGGCCCATGCCGGCGGCTTCGGCGCCGCGTAGCAGCTTGCCGCGCATCAGGAATTCCTTGGCGCGTTGCGGCCCGACCAGCAGCGGCCAGACCACGGCCCCACCATCACCGGCCACCAGCCCGACCTTGACATGCGTGTCGCCGAGGCGGGCATCGTCGGCCACGATGCTCATGTCGCAGAACAGCGCCATGGTCATGCCCAGGCCGATGGCATCGCCATTGACGGCGGCGATGACCGGCTGCGGCGTCAGCAGCATGTGCTCGAAGATACGCAGCGTGTTCTGTGGCACGCGCAGGGCGTATTTCAGCCCATATTCGGTGCCGGCACGGGCAGCCATCTTCTTGATATCGCCACCGGCGGAAAAGGCGCGGCCGGCACCGGTAAAGATGATGGCCTTGATGCTTTCATCCTGGGCCAGATCGACCCAGATATATTCCAGTTCCTTGTGGTTCTCCGGCCCGACCGCGTTCAGCTTATCGGGGTCGTTCATGGTGACGGTGGCGACGCCGTTGGCATCGATCTCAACCTTCAGGAACTGGTACTTGCTGTAATCGACCATGCTTTTTTCTCCATTGTCCGCGCCCTCTCATATCAGGCGCGGCTTTTCTGCCATTCTGCGAAGGTTGAGCCCTGCTCGGCCAGCATGCGCAGCAAGGCGGCCGGTTCCAGGGACTGATCGTCGGTGTCGGCGCGGAATGCGTCAAGCCGTGCCACGATGGTGGCCAACCCCACTTCGTCCGCGTGAAACAACGGGCCGCCGCGCCAGCGCGGCCAGCCATAGCCGTTGACATAGACGACGTCGACATCGGACGGGCGCAGGGCGATGCCTTCTTCCACCACCCGTGCCGCCTCGTTGATCAGCGGGTAGAGCAGGCGTTCGGTGATCTCGTCGCGCCCGATCACGCGGCGTGTGATGCCCAGCCGGGACGATGTCTCCAGGATCAGTGCTTCCACATCGGGATTGGGCAGGGGCGTCCGGCTGCCCGGTTCATAGCGGTAATAGCCCTGGCCCGTCTTCTGTCCGAACCAGCCGCATTCACAAATCCCGTCCGCAATAGGGAAGGGCGTGCCGCGCCGTTTGCGGATCGACCAGCCCACATCCAGGCCCGACATGTCGTTGATTTCCAGCGGCCCCATGGGAAAACCGAACGCCTTCAGCGCCCCGTCAATATCCGGCGGCAGGGCCCCTTGCTGCAACAGGCGTTCGGCGGCGGCCGATCGTTTGGCGATGATGCGGTTGCCGATGAAACCGTCACAATTGCCCGACAGTACGGGCACCTTGCCAATGCGCTTGCCCACGGCCATGGCGGTGGCGATGGCCTGCTGGCCTGTCTTCGCGGCTCGCACCACCTCCAGCAGCTTCATGACATTGGCCGGCGCAAAGAAATGCATGCCGAGGAAATCCTCTGGCCGCGTCAGGACCGAGGCGATCTCATCCACGTCCAGGGCAGAGGTGTTGGAGGACAGGACCGTGCCGGGCCGGGTGACGGCATCCAGTTCGCGGAAGATGGTTTTCTTCAGATCCATGTCCTCGAACACGGCCTCCACCACCAGATCGACATCGGCCGCCGCCGCCCGCTCTGTCGCACCGGTCAGTAGCGCCATCTGCGCATCCATGCGGGCCTGTGACAGCGATCCGCGCTTCACCGAACCCGCATAGTTGGCGCGGATACGGTCGATGCCACGATCCAGCGCCTCCCGCGTGGCGTCGATCAGCAGGACGGGAATGCCGGCGGCTACGAAGCTCATGGCGATGCCGCCGCCCATCGTGCCGGCGCCGATGACGGCGACCTTGCTGACGGGGCGCGGCGTGATATCGGCCGGAATGTCGGGGATCTTTGCTGCTTCCCGCTCCGCGAAGAACTGGTGGCGCAAGGCCCGTGATTGGCTGCCGGCGATCAGTTCGGCGATGGCGGCGGCATCTTCCGCCAGGGCCTGATCTATGGGCTGAGTGAAGGACCGGCGCACCGATGCGATATTGGCGGCAGGCGCCGCCTGTCCCTTGGTTCTTTTGCTCCAGGCCGCTGCTGCGGCTTCGAACGCGGCGGGATCGGCCCGGGTGGCGGCCAGCTTCTCCTCCCGGTCGCGCACGGGCACGGCGGGCAGGGCCTCGTCAATGGCGCGGCGGGCGAAGGCCAGCCCAGCCTCAATCACATCCCCGTCGGCAACATGATCAATGATGCCCAGGTCCAGGGCTTCCGCAGCACCCGCCGGCTTGCCCGACAGACAGAATTCCAACGCCTTTTCCGGCCCGATCAGGCGTGGCAGGCGCTGGGTGCCACCGGCAGCGGCCAGCAGGCCCAGGTTGATTTCCGGCAGGCCGACCTTTGCCGCGGGTACCGCCACACGGAAGGCGCAGCCCAGCGCCACTTCCAGGCCGCCGCCCAGCGCAGTGCCATGAATAGCGGCGATCACGGGACGGATGGAGCTTTCCAGGGCCGCGATGACGGATTGCAGCACCGGCTCACGCTTGGGTTTGCCGAACTCCGTAATATCGGCACCCGCAAAGAAGGTGCGGCCGGCGCAGGCCAGAACGATGGCGCGGACTGTGGAATCGGCGTTCAGTTCCTTCAGCGCCCGGATCAGCCCGTCGCGGACAACGAAACCGAGGGCATTGACCGGCGGGCTGTCCGATATGATCACGCCGATATCGCCGTCGACACGGATGGAGATGACTTCGTTGATGTATTTCATGGCGTGTACGGCCACTTCCTGCGGTGGAGCTGTGGGGGTGCAGAGCATCGCCCATACCCTTCACCAGCGGTCCGTCAACCCGAACTGTCAAGAAACGCCCGGCCGGATGGCGGCACCCATCGCGGATGTGAAGGCTTGCGCCTCGGCTGCTGTCATCACTCGCCCGTTCGGGTTTCAGGGCCTATGCAGAATTCCGACCTGTCGCCGCAATCAGGGTGGCGCATCCTTCGCATGGGATCATTAGAATGCATTTCAATCTGACCGAGGAGCAGACGCTTTTCCGGGATTCGGTAGCGGCCTTTGCCCGGCGCCATCTGGCTGACGGTGCCCTGGCCCGCGCCCATGCCGATGATTATCCCTGGGATGTCGCCCGCGCCATGGCCGAACAGGGTTTGCTGGGCATCACGATTGAGGAGGAGAAGGGTGGTGTCGGTGGTTCCCTGATGGATGCCGTCCTGGCCATCGAGCAGGTGGCGGCCGTCTGCCCGCGATCGGCCGACGTCATCCAGGCCGGAAATTTCGGCGCCATCCGCACCTTTGCCGGCTTCGCCTCCCCCCAGCAGCAGGCGGAGTATCTGCTGCCGCTGCTGAAGGGCGACGGTCTGATCGCGGTTGCCATGACGGAGCCGAATGCCGGGTCGGCCGTGACGGAGTTGACCACCACCGCCGTACCCGATGGCGACGGATTCCGCGTCACGGGGCAGAAAATCTTTACCACCCATGGCCTGCACGCGACGGTCTTCCTGGTCTATGTGCGCTATGGTCCCGGTACGGGCAATATCGGCTCCGTGCTGATCGAACGCGGGCAGGAGGGCTTCACCTTCGGCAAGCCGGTGCGTTTCCTGTCGGGTGAAGAATGGAACCCGCTTTTCTTCGACAATGTCTATGTGCCGAAGGAAAAGGTTCTGCTGGGGCCGGGCGGCTTCAAGAAGCAGATCGCCGGCTTCAATGTGGAGCGTATCGGCAATACCGCCCGCAGCCTGGCCCTGGGGCGATACGCCTACAATGCCGCCATCGAGCACGCCAAGACCCGCAAGCAGTTCGGCAAGTTTCTGTGTGAATTCCAGGGCTTGCAGTGGAAATTCGCGGAGATGAAGGTGAAGCTGGATGCAGCCCAGCTCTTGCTCTATCGCGCCGCCACCAATGCCGATGCCGGCTTTCCGTCGGCGGAGGAAACAGCCATCGCCAAGGTTGCCTGTAACCGTGCCGGTTTCGACTGCGCCAACGAGGCGATGCAGATCATGGGCGGCTCGGGGTTCGGCGAGGATGCGCTCATCGAATATTGCTTGCGCCGGACCCGCGGCTGGATGATCGCCGGCGGCACCATCGAAATCCTGCTGAACCGCATTGCCGAGAATGTGCTGGAGCGGCGGTTCTCCCAAGGCGCGTGAGCCGTCTCGGTCACAGGCACAGTCGCAGAAATATTTCCCTTGGAACCGCCGGGACGGATACCGGACAGTGCCATGCATAACAGGGAGGAACACACGAATGGATGAGAAAGTGCAGCGGACGGTTGATGGTGAGCCGGTGCGGCCGGATTTTGTGCCGGCCGCAGCCTATATCTCGCCCGACTATGTCCGACTTGAAAAGCAGCGCCTGTGGCCAAAAGTCTGGCAGATGGCGTGCCGGGAGGAGGAAATCGCCGAACCCGGCCATTATTACACCTACGAGATCGCCGATGAGTCGATCACCGTCGTCCGCCAGCAATCGGGTGACATCGCCGCCTACTACAATGTCTGCCCGCATCGCGGCCGCCGCCTGACCGAGGGTTGCGGCAAGATGGGCCGGTTCCATTGCCGCTACCATGGCTGGAAATGGTCGCTGGAGGGGCAGCCGGTCGAGGTGGTGGACCGTCAGGACTGGGGCGACTGTCTGAAGGACGAGGATATCGGTCTGGTCTCCGTCAAGGTCGGCACCTGGGGTGGCTGGGTCTTCATCAATATGGACCCCGAGGCGGAGCCGCTGGAGCAGTTCCTGGAACCGGCCAAGTCCATGCTCGACGCGTTCGAGTTCGACAAGATGCGCTATGTCTGGCGCAAGAGCGTCGTCATGCCCTGCAACTGGAAGGTCGCGCTGGAGGCCTTCAATGAAGGCTACCATGTGCAGACCACGCACCGGCAATTGCTGCCTTATTTCGACGACATGACCTACAGCGCCGCCAAGGGCAAGCATGGCATGTTCGGCTATGCGCCCACGGCGCTGTTCGGTTTGCCCAGCCCGCGTCTGGGACCGGTGAAGGGCGATATCCGCAAGGGGCTCTACCAGTTCAACAAGGAGATCTGGGACACGCTGAAGGCCACGACGACGGAGGAGATGCTGGCGGCGGGCCGCCGCCTGCTGGAACTGCCCGAAGATAGCGATGTCTACACCGTCTATGGAGCCTTTGCGCAGTTCCATCGCGAGGAGGCGGCGAAGAATGGCCGGCCCTTCCCCGATGTGCCGATCGAGACCTTGATGGCTGCCGGCATCGACTGGCACATTTTCCCCAATCTGGTCTTCCTGCACCAGCCGACCAACGTGCTGTTCTACCGCGCCCGCCCCAATGGCGACGATCCGGACAGTTGTATCTTCGAGATCAATGTCATCGAACGCTTCGCCGAAGGGGCGGAACCGGGTGTGGAGGTCGAACATGGCGCCGATTGGGCCAGGGTCGATTGGGGTCTGATCCTGGAGCAGGACTTCGCCAATATGGGTGAGGTGCAGAAGGGCATGAAGTCGCGCGGCTTCAAGGGCGCCCGGACCAGCCCCGTTCAGGAACGGGCCATCAGCAATTTCCACGCGACGCTGCATCATTATCTGGCGGACAAGAACTGATGACGAACCAGACCTGGGACGAAAGTGCTGATTTCATCATCGTCGGTTCCGGCGGCGGGTCGATGGCGGCGGGGCTTTATCTGAAATCCATCGGCAAACAGCCGCTGATTCTGGAAAAGACCGACAAGATTGGCGGGTCGACGGCCATGTCGGGCGGCGTGCTGTGGATACCCAACAATCCATTGCAGGCCCGCGAGGGGATCGAGGATAGCGAGGCGGCGGCCCGGACCTACCTCTATCGTGTCGTCGGCAATGATGCGGGACCGGGTTCCACGCCGGCCCGCAAGGAAGCCTTCCTGAAGGCCGGGCCGGACATGGTGCGCTTCCTGGAGGGGCAGGGGATGAAATTCATCCGTGCGCACGGATGGTCCGATTATTACGACGATCTGGAAGGCGGCTGTCCGGAAAGCCGGTCCCTGGCCGCGCCGATGCTGCATGCCAGGGACATGGGGCCCTTGTTCGACAAGCTGCGGATGGGACCGATGGTCATGCCGCTGCCTGTGGATCAGACCCGCAACATCACCCTGGCCACCCGCACGCCGCGTGGCATGTGGGAGGGCGTGAAGCTGCTATGGCGTCTGCGTCAGGCATACAAGACCGGCAAGCCCATGCTGTCCTTTGGCGGGTCCTTGCAGGGACGCATGCTGATGCTGGCCGATGCCAAGGGCGTGCCCATCCGCACGCGGACTGGCGTCACGGAACTGGTGGCGCAGGATGGCCGGATCGCCGGTGTCGTTGCCCAGGGACCGGACGGCACAACACGGCGTATCCAGGCCCGCGATGGCGTGCTGATCAATGCCGGCGGCTTCTCCCATAACCCGAAAATGCGCGAGCAATATGGGCCAAAGCCGGCCTCCACCCAATGGACCAACGCCAATCCCGGCGACACCGGGGAGATGATCGAGATCGCGCAGGCGCATGGCGCCGCCCTGGATCTGATGGATCAGGCCTGGTGGGTTCCCGGCACGTTGCCGCCCTCGGGCGAGGTCTATATGCATGTGACCGACCTGTCGAAGCCGCATGTCATCGTGGTCGGGCAGAACGGCCGGCGTATCATGAATGAAAGCCAGTCCTACATGGCCAATGGCCATGCCCTGTACAAGGCCGGTGTACCGGCCTGGGTGATCATGGACAGCCGCCATCGCCAGCGCTATGCCTGGGGTACCCAGCCGCCGGGCAAGACCCCGGCCGATTGGGAGACGAGCGGTTATATGATCAAGGCCGACAGCATCCGCGAGTTGGCCGTCAAGATCGGACTGAACCCCGACACGCTGTCGCAGGAGGTTGCCCGGTTCAACGGGTTTGCTGCTGCCGGCAAGGATCTGGACTTTCACCGTGGTGAACGGGCCTATGACAACTGGTTCGGCGATCCGTGGACCAAGCCCAACCCCAATCTCGGCGCGATCGACAAGCCGCCCTTCCTGGCCTTCAAGATGGTGCCGGGTGATGTGGGCACGGCCGGCGGCATCGTCACCGATGAACATGGCCGGGTTTTGCGCAGCGATGGCGATGCGATCCCCGGATTGTATGCCACGGGCAACAGCACGGCGTCGGTCATGGGCCGCGTCTATCCGGGGGCCGGCGCCAGCATCGCAGCGTCTTTCGTCTTCGCGTGGTTGGCAGCCAAGCATGCCTGCGGCTAAGTTTTGGCCGGGGCAGGCATGAGAAAAGGGGCCGGACGCGACATCCGGCCCCTTTTCTCATGCCCCCTCAGGCGCCGGACGCCCGCATCCACGGGCTTGGCTTGCGGCGCACGAGCGCCGGGCAGTCGCCGGTGCTATGAACTCGCCCGGATCAAATCCGACGCCTTCTCCGCGATCATCACCGTTGCGGCATGGGTGTTGCCGGAAACGATGGTGGGCATGACCGAAGCATCGACGACGCGCAAACCCTCCACGCCGCGCACACGTAATTGCGGGTCCAGAACCGACCGTTCATCGGCCCCCATGGCACAGGTCCCCGACTGGTGATAACCGGTCGACCCCGCCGCCCGGCAGAAGGCCAGCAAACCGTCATAGCTGTCGGCCTGGGGACCGGGCGTCAGTTCGTGGTCGAAATACCGGGCCAGTGCCGGCTGCCGCATGATCCTCCGTGCCCATTCCAGGGCGGCCACGGTGGCGCGCTGGTCTGCCGGATCGGACAGGAAGCCCGGCCGGATCGCGGGATGTTCGGCCGGATCGGATGAGCGGATATGGATGGACCCGCGCGACCGGGGGCGCATGACATAGCCGCCGATGGTCATGCCAGGTTCCGCTTCCATGCTGATCTGCCCGCGTTCGGCCAGGGCCTTGAAATCTACCGTCCCGGCACTGGCGAAGAATTGCAGGTCCGGCAGGTCCAGCGCCGGGTCCGACCGCAGGAAGGCGGTCAGGTTGGACCCGCCCAGGGCCAGCAGACCGCCGCGTGTCGTCGCATAGCGCAGAAGCTGCCCGATCAGGCCCAATCCACGGGACAGGCTGTTCAGGCTGGGGCTTCCTGGCTTCAGGCGCGCACGGACCATGGAGGCATAGTGATCCTGCAGGTTCTCACCCACGCACGGGCTGTCGACCAGGGGCGTGATACCAACCGAGGCCAGGTGCGACGCATTGCCGATCCCGGATAATTCCAGCAATTGCGGGGAATTGATGGCGCCGCCGGCCAGGATCACCTCCCGCCGGGCAGTGGCACAATTCACTTCCCCATCCTGGACATAGTAGATGCCCGTCGCCTTCCGCCCCATGAAGCGGACATGGGTCGCCAGCGCCCGGGTCACTACCATCAGGTTCGATCGCCGCATGGCCGGATGCAGGTAAGCGACGGCGGCTGATTTGCGCAGACCCCGCCGGGTATTCAGCCGCACGGGAGAGACGCCCTCGCGGTGATCACCATTCAGATCGTCGCTGCGCGGCGCCCCGGCTTGGACGAATGCCTCGATGATGGCCTGCTGAACGGGATGGCGCAGGGGAACATCGCCGACATCCAAGGGACCGTCTGTGCCGGCAATGCTGTCAGCGTCGGTGCGGCCGGCCTGTTTCTCGATACGTCGGAACAAGGGCGCGACATCTGACCAGGACCATCCGGCACAGCCCATCTGCCGCCAGCCGTCGTAATCCTCCGGCAGGCCCCGCACATACAGCATTCCATTGATCGAGGAAGAGCCGCCCAGCACCTTCCCGCGCGGAAAATGGTGCTGGCGGCCATTGCTGCCCGGATCCGGTTCCGTCTTGTAGTTCCAGTTGATCTTCGGGTCGGCGAGCATCCGCGTGAAGCCGGCGGGCAGATGGATATTGACGTTGCTGGAGAACTGCGACAGTTCACGCAGCGGCCGGTCATCACCGCCCGCTTCGAGCAGCAGCACGCGTGTGCGACCATCGGCCGATAGCCGGTTGGCCAGGACGCAACCGGCGGAACCGGCCCCGACGATGACATAGTCCGCTTCGAGCTGTTTCATGCTGCGCCTTATTCTTGGGTCGTCAATGTCGATCATTGTGCAGGGGCCCGGCAAAGGTCCGGAAGTCCCCTTGTGCTGATCCGGTACAGCAGCCGCTGCTTCCCCGGCAGGTCGGAATAGTCGATGGGCGTGGCACTGTGGACCGTGGAGAAGTTATCCCACAGCACGATATCGCCAGGTGCCACCTTCCAGGTGATGCGGAACTGATCCTCGGCGACATGTGCTCGCAGGCGTTGGATCAGTGCGCGTCCTTCGTCTGCGGGCATGCCGTCGATGGCAAAGGCCGTACCAGAGGCATAGATCGCCCGCCGCCCCGTCACCGGATGGCGGATGATCAGGGGGTGGCGCTGATAGGGCATCTTCCGTTTTGGACGGCTGGGGTCCGGCACGGTCTCACCCGCAATCCACGGGGCAGCGCCCAACTCGTGGATCGCCACTCGTTCCAGCAACTGCGCCTGCATCGTCGGGGGCAGGGCGTCGAAGGCGGCGGCTGTGTTGGCGAACAGTGTTTCACCACCTTCATCGGGTGCAAGTCGACCGTAAAGCATGGTCACCGCGGCGGGCTCCGCTTCGTAGCTGCCATCGGAATGCCAATGTACCGCCCCGTCACGCATGGCGGGTGGCGTCGCGGGATCATTGGAGATGGTGATCATTTCCGGATGGTTCTGACCGCGATGCTCGGCGATGAAGAATTCAAGTGGGTTGCCCCAACAGCGGCCGAAGCGGATATACGCGGCATCGTCCAGCCGCTGCCCGCGGATCACCAGGACACCACGCTGATGCAGCAGGCTGATCAGCCGGGCCATGGTCGCGTCTTCCCAGCCCTCCGACAGGTCCAGTCCTTGAACGAGGCTGCCCGTATGGGGACTGATCTCCTCCACCC
>NZ_JAGOGJ010000014.1 GCF_017996735.1 Niveispirillum sp. | reverse complement strand
CTGCTGGCCGGCCGCTATACGCTGCTGGACCACTCGCCGCTGGACACGTTCCTGCCGCTGTGCGCCCGGCGCGGTGTCTCCATCGTCGTCGGCGGACCCTACAATTCCGGCATCCTGGCCACCGGGGTGAAGGGTCCCGGCCCTTTCAACTACCTGTACCAGCCGGCCCCGCCGGAGATCGTGGCCCGTGTCGCCGCCATCGAGGCGGTGTGCGACGCCCATGGCGTGCCGCTGGCAGCGGCGGCCCTGCAATTCCCGCTGGCCCATCCGGTGGTGGCCAGCGTCATTCCGGGCATGAATTCCCCCCGGCAGGTGGAACAGGCCGTCAGCCTGAGCCGCCACCCCATCCCGGCCGCCCTGTGGGCCGACCTGAAACAACAGGGGCTGCTGCGCGCCGACGCGCCGGTTCCCGCCTGATCAACACCCATTTCATAAGGAAACCCACCATGGGACGCCTTGAAGGCAAGATTGCCGTCGTCACGGCCGCCGGCCAGGGGATCGGCCGCGCCAGTGCCGAGCTTTTCGCCCGCGAAGGGGCCAAAGTCTTCGCCATCGACATCAATGCCGACACGCTGGCCACGCTGTCGGGTATGGAGACCCGCCGGCTGAACCTGCTGGACGGCGACGCCATCCGTGCGCTTGCCGATGACATCGGCGGGATCGACGTGCTGTTCAACTGCGCGGGCTATGTGCATGCCGGCACGCTGGCCAGCACAGAGGACAAGGACCTGGATTTCTCCTTCGACCTTAATGTCAAGGCGGCCCACCGCATGATCCGGGCCTTCCTGCCCGGCATGATCGCGCGGGGCGGCGGTTCCATCGTCAACATGTCGTCGGTGGCGGGAACGGTTCTGGGCGTGGCCAACCGGTATGCCTATGGCGTGACCAAGGCCGCCCTGGTCGGCCTGACCAAATCGGTGGCCGTGGATTTCGTGGACAAGGGCATCCGGTGCAATGCCATCTGCCCCGGCACGGTACAGTCGCCCTCGCTGGATGAACGGCTGGCGGCCACGGGCGATGCGGACGCCGCACGGGCCGCCTTCGTGGCGCGTCAGCCCATGGGCCGCATCGGCCGGCCGGAAGAGATCGCGGAACTGGCGCTCTATCTCGCCTCCGATCTCTCCTCCTACACGACGGGGACCGTCAATATCATCGATGGCGGCTGGTCCAACGCCTGATGCCATTTCCCGGTGATCGTACCGATCGCCGGGCCTCAATCGCCAGCGCCCACAGGCGTGGGCTTTGGCTACGCGCCACGAGGCGCGCGGCAGCAGTCGCTGCCGAACCGGATGCCGATGAGGCCCACTCATCGGCATCCGGTATAAGCGGGAGCGGCCGCGGCCATGATCATCTCCTCCACCACCGATTTCCGGGAGGCGGCGAGACGCCGCCTCCCGCGATTCCTGTTCGACTATGCCGATGGCGGCGCCTATGCGGAGGAGACGCTGCGCCGCAACGTCGCCGACCTGGCCGGCATCGCGCTGCGCCAGCGTGTGTTGCGCGACGTCGCCGACATCACCTTGCAGACCACCCTGTTCGGCCAGACCATGGCCATGCCCGTGGCCCTGGGACCTGTCGGCATTTCCGGCATGTTCCGGCGGCGGGGCGAGGTGCAGGCGGCGCGGGCCGCCAACAAGGCCGGCCTGCCTTTCTGCCTGTCCACCGTTTCCATCTGTTCGATGGCAGAGGTGGCGGGGAACAGCGGCGGGCCACACTGGTTCCAGCTCTATGTCATCCGCGATCGCGGCTTCATGCGTGAATTGCTGGCCACCGCCAGGGAACAGGGTGCCAAGGCCCTGGTCTTCACGGTCGATATGCCCGTGCCCGGCGCCCGTTACCGGGACGCCCATTCCGGCATGTCCGGCCCCCATGCGCCGCTGCGCCGGGTCGTCCAGGCCATGTTCAAGCCGGGCTGGGCGTGGGATGTGGGGATGAACGGCCGCCCGCACCGGCTGGGCAACCTGGCCCCGGTGCTGGGTGCCAAAAGCGGCATGAATGATTATATGGGCTGGCTGGGCGCCAATTTCGATCCGTCCATCGGCTGGGCCGATCTGGACTGGATCCGCCAGGGCTGGGACGGTCCGCTGATCATCAAGGGCATCCTGGACCCCGATGATGCGCGGGCGGCCGCCGATATCGGGGCCGACGGCATTGTCGTTTCCAACCATGGCGGACGGCAGCTTGACGGTGTGCTGTCGTCGGCCTGGGCCCTGCCCGCCATTGCCGAGGCCGTGGGTGACCGCCTGACCGTGCTGGCCGATGGCGGCGTGCGCTCCGGCCTGGACGTGGTGCGCATGCTGGCCCTGGGCGCCAGGGGTGTGCTGCTGGGCCGTGCCTGGCTCTATGCCCTGGCGGCGGGGGGCGAGGCAGGGGTGGCGCAGCTTCTGGACCTGATGGCCAGGGAAATGCGCGTCGCCATGGCCCTGACCGGCGTGCGGAAGATCACAGAGATCGACCGGTCGATCCTGGCCTGACACTCCCCCTGCCCCCACTTTATTCCCGCCTGCCATCGGGCCGCCGTTACAGCAACGGCGGCCCGATTTCTTTACCGGCCCCATGCCCTGCTGGCCACGCCCCAAAAAAAGAACCCCCAACCCGTTTCCGGGAAGGGGGTTTCAGTACATGGGAGGGGTAAACGCTTAGAACCGGACCCGCACGCCAGCCGCGTAGCGGCGGCCGGTGGTGCGGTATTCCTTGGTCCGGTCGGGCGTGGTGGAGTAGATGAACTCGTTCTCGTCGGTCAAGTTCAGCGCTTCGACGGTCACCGCGACATTCTCCGTCACGTCGTAGGAAGCGCTGGCATCCAACTGCCCATAGGCGTCGAAATATTCCGGATCGCCGTTACGGCCGGATGCCACCTGCAGGAACTTGTCGCGCCAGGTATAGGCCAGGCGCAGTTGCACCCCGTCCTTTTCATAGAACCCGACAAGGCTGTAGGAATATTTCGACAGGCCCTGCAGGCCATAGGACACGCCATTGACCGCATTGGTGTAGTTGGCGTTGCTTTCCACATAGGTGAAGCTGGCCTGGGTACCCAGCCCGTCGAACGGCTCGGGCAGCATGTCGAACACCTGACGATAGCCGACTTCCAGGCCCTTGACCGTCGCGCCCTCCCCATTGGTGGGCTGGGTGACCTGGAACACCACCTCATCGACCTTCTGCGGCGTCGTCGCCTTGGCCACAAAGCTGTCGATGTTTTTGTAGAAGACGGCGGCCGACAGCATGGACAGCCGGTCGAAATACCATTCCAGACCCAGTTCAAGCTGAGAGGCGCGGAACGGTTCCAGGTCGGGATTGCCGCGGGTGATCTGCTCGTTGCCCGGATTGGACAGGATCGACTGGGCCGGCGACAGGTCCGACAGGGTCGGGCGGGTCATGACGCGGGACGCCGCGAAGCGGGCCACCACATCGTCGGACAGGTCCAGCTTGGCGTTCAGCGACGGCAGCACGTCGGTGTAATTGCCCGAGAAGCTGATCGGCTGGATACCCGACAGGACGATGATGTTCTGGCCCAGACCGTTGGGCTTGGCGCTGACGACGCTCTGGGCGGCGCCGGCGCTGGTGAACTTCGTGTCCTCGATGCGCACGCCGGTATTGACCGCCAGCGGCAGGCCGCCGATTTCCGTCTTCAGGTCGAACATCAGGTAACCCAGCGTCACCTTTTCCCGGACCCGGGAACTGGCGGCGGGATCGGCGACGGGAACGGTATAGGTGCCTTCCGGACGCGCCAGCAGATGGGCCACCATCTCACGCGGGTCATAGGTGACCCAGTCGCGGACGATGTTGTTGCTCTTGTACTTGGCGAAGAAATTCATGTCCGTCGCGGTGAACAGCGAAGAGGGCAGCAGCACTGCCCCACCGCAATAGGCGCAGGCCACGGAACCCGGCTGACCAATGGCGTCCACCGTCTTGGTGCGCTGCTGATGGGCCACACCGGCGGAGATGGAGATGCCATCACCCGGATCCCAGACGCCATCCAGCTTGTATTCCTGCGTCTCGTCCTTGTAGTCCGAACCGCCCCACAGATTGTAATGGGCGCCAACATGGCTGAGGTCGGTCGCCACATTGGGGATGGTGGGCGAGGAGAAGCCGTAATCATAGATCGGGTTACCACCGCGACGATCATAGGTCATCGTCATGCCGGTGCGCCGGATGGTGGAGAAGATGCTGTCTTCCTTGCCCTTGCGCGTGGCTTCCGACATCGAGGCGTCAAAATTCAGCTTGAACGCCTCCTTCTCCCAGGCGGTGTTGAAGCCGACCAGATAGGTCTCGGTCAGGCGCGGCGTATAGGTGACGATCTCGTCCACCGTGCCGCCCACGATCTTCTGGAAGACGGCCGAGCCGTTATTCACCACCTGTTCCGTCAGGGTGCCCGACGAGAAATCGTAGGCGAGACCCGTCGACCGGTCGATCTGATCCATCTTCGAATAGAAACCGTCGACGGTCATGGTCAGGTTTTCGGTCGGCTTATACTGCACCGTGCCGTTCAGGCCCAGACGCTCACGCGAGGTCTGGTAGAAGAAGGGCGACAGGTTGGACGGCATGTCCACGCCGCTGAAGCTGCCGATGCCGGCCGCGGTGCGGCCATACCAGTAATCGTTGGTGGAGACGTTGCCGCGCTTCACATGGCCGGCGCCGATGTCGAATTCGTCATTGCGGGTGTCGCGATCCTCATAGGAGGCAACCAGCGCCACACCGAAATTGGCATCTTCATTGCGCCAACTGACGATACCCGACAGCGACGGATCGGTACTGTCGGCCAGCTTGTTGTAGATGCCGCGCGCCGTGCCGGCGATGACCAGTTCCTTCTGATCCAGCGGCCGCACCGTGCGGATATTGACCGTAGCGCCGATGGAGGCGCCGTTGATATTGGCGCTCGGGCTTTTATAGACATCGGCGCCGGAGATCAATTCGGACGGCAACACGTCAAAGCTGAACTCGCGGCCGACATTCTCCGTGGCCAGCGTGCGTCCGTTCAGCGTGACGGTGTTGAACTGCGGCCCCAGGCCGCGCACGGAAATGAACTGGCCGTCACCGCGATTGCGGTCGATCGACACGCCGGTGATGCGCTGCAGCGATTCCGCCACATTCTGATCCGGCAGCTTGCCCAGATCCTCGCTGGCGATGCTGTCCACCACGCCGATGGCGTTACGCTTGATGTCGGTCGAAAGCTGCAGCGACCGCTTGATGCCCGTAACGACGATTTCTTCCAGCGTATCCGCCCCCGCCGGGGTTCCCTGCGCCCAAACGGGGCCGACCGCCGCCTGCAGCAGCGCACAGCATGCGACACCCTGGGCAATACCCTTCAACACACGCTTCATTATGACTTTCCTCTCCCTCTGCCGGCCGCCTTGCTCATCGAAATGCCAGCGCCTGTTGTCTGAAATATCAGTGACACGGGATGAAATTCCATGCAACGGATTTTTTATGCGTTCAGACCGGCCGGCATGGCGATAGCGGAAATCCTTGGCGGCGCGATACGCCACTCTGAAAGCCATAAGGCGCTGCTGAACGCGCCGGGCATGGAAGAGGAGATTCCGGCTCAGGACGGGCGGGGAGCGGTCGACTCTGCCCCAGACGTTCCCACAGCCCCGAACGACGACAGGGCCAAGCGCGAGATGGCGCTGGCCCTGATCAATGCGTGGAAGTGAAGCCCGGAGGGGCAACCTGCCACCCTTAGCCAGCCAAAAGACGCCCCGAGGGGCACGCCGGACCGCCTGATCAATGGGCGGCGTGCCCACCAGTCACGGTCAAGGCTGGCCTATGTTAGGAAAAATACGCCAACGGGATGCGCGGAAATTTGTTCACCCGAAGTAACCCGTATCCACATCGGCGATGATGCCGATCAGGCCGTGATCCAGGACCTGATGGTGGAAATTCTGCAGGCTGTATGTGGCCACGTCGCCCTGATGGTCGGTGATGGTGACGACGCGGCTGTCGATATCGATCACTACGACACTGTCCACCAACAGACCGTCGGCCGTCGTGCCCTCTACCGTCAGCGTTCTGGTGTCCCCCTCATTCAGCACGGAATAATCCAGCGTGCCTGAATCCCCGTCAGCCTGGATCAGCGTATATTGACCGACCAGCCCGTCGATTCCGCTGGTCTGGACAAAGGTGGCATGGTCGCCATCGGCCGTGACGGTATCCACGGTGCGGGTGTTACTGTCCAGGGCGATCGTGGTGGTGGTCGTGCCCTTGTCGCTGGTCACCACGGTCTGGACCGTATTGTCGTCCGGATGCGTGACCTGCTTTGTCACCACCGAAACCGCGCCATCGGCATCGGTGCGGGTGGTGCTGGTGGAAACGCTATCGTCCGTGCGGGTCCGTTCCACCACCAGGGTCGAGCCGTCATCAAAGGCGATGCTGGTGGTGATGCCGGTATCGGTCTTCACCGTTTCGCTGCTGGTGATGGTCGGTCGGTCGGCGGCGCTGTTGTCGCCATTGTCCGCGGGTGATCCCTGGTCGGCAATCATGTCCAGCCAGTTCAGGTGATCGATACCTTCGGCCAGCGGCGGCGGCAGGCCGACATGGCCGACGGCGATATTCTGCGCCGTCGTGGGGCCGTGCTGGGCATTTTGACGGGTGGGCGAAAGGGTGCCGACAGAAGCGGGCCGGGACGCCATGGAAACCTCCGCGAAGGAATGAACGGCGACGCCGGATGGCGGCGTCATTCCTTCCACGGGATGTTAAGCGACTTGCTGTCGCGTAATTTTTAAATCCCCTCGCCCGCCTCTACCGTATCGGACAGGCGGCCCCGGATGGCATTGGCGGTTTCGCGCGCCACCATATCGTCACGATGGCGGGGGCGCGGCCCATCGATACGGTCCGCAGACCGCACGCCGGCAGGGCTGCCGGCCAGCAGCACGACCCGGTCGGCCAGATACACGGCCTCGTCGATATCATGGGTGACGAACAGGATGGTCTTGCCCGTGCGCTGCCACAGGTCGACCAGTTCGTCCTGCAGGCCCTGGCGCGTGATGGCGTCCAGCGCGCCGAACGGTTCATCCATCATCAACAGGTCGGGATCGACGGCCAGTGCGCGGGCAATGGCCACACGCTGACGCTGCCCACCCGACAATTGGTGCGGCCAGCGGTCGGCTTTGTCGGCCAGCCCCACCAGATCCAGGGCGTCCAGCGCGCGGCGGCGTCTGGTCGCCTTGTCCAGGCCCAGCCCCTCCAGCCCGAATTCGACATTCTTCACCACCCGGCGCCAGGGCAGCAGGCGCGCATCCTGGAACACCATGGCATAGGGGCGGCGGCCCGGCGTTTCGGGGCTGTCGCGGGTCACGGTGCCCGATGACGGCTTCACCAGACCGGCGATAACCCGCAGCAACGTGGATTTGCCCACACCCGACGCGCCCACAACGGCCACGAATTCCCCATCCGCGATGTCGAGATGGAAATCCTTCAGCACGATGGTACGGCCGCGATCACTGTCGAAGGACAGCGTCAGATCCTTGATCGAAATCATGCTTTCCACGCCAGCAGACGGTCACGCAGGGCAACGAAGGCCATATCGACCACGCCATAAAGCACGGCCATGGTGATCATGTAGACGACCACCACGTCGGTGGCCAGCAGTGACGAGGCCTGCATCATGCGCTGCCCCAGCCCGGCCACGCCGAACAGCTCCGCCGCCACCACCGCCATCCAGGCCTGGCCCAGGCCGGTGCGCAGGCCCGCCATGATCGGCTGGACCGACGCCGGCAGGATCACCTTCACCAGCTTGGCCAGGGGAGAGCGATGGCCAAAGGCATTGGCCAGTTCGATCAGGTCGCGATCCACGGCCTGCACCGCGCCCAGGGCAGCGAAGTAATTGATCCAGAAGACGCCGACGATGATGATGAAGTTCGCCGCCGTGGAGGACACGCCGAACCAGATGATCGCGAACGGGACCCAGGCCAGCCCCGGAATGGGGCGCAGCAGGCGGACGATCCAGTTGGTCATATCCTCCAGCGTGCGCGACATGCCCGTCGCCACGCCCAGCGCTACGCCCATGGCCGACCCCAGCACCAAACCCGACAGATAGTGTCGCAGGCTTTGCAGCACGGCGTCGGCCCAGGCCCCGGATGTCAATTCCCGCCAGAAGGTGGCGGGAATTTCGCTGGGCGCCGGCAGCAGCATGGGCTTCACCAGCCCCAATCGCGGCAACGCCTCCCACAGGGCGAAAAACAGCACGACGCCAAGCAGCGACAGGGAAAGGCGCAGGATACGCGGACGGGCCATGGGGATTGACCGTAAAATTGCACGGAAGCGCGGAGCGCGCGGGATGAATTCCACACAAAAACATGACGGACGGCAAGGTTGTTTTACGCAACCGTGCCGCCCGTCAATGCCTTGGCCGTCAGCGGCCCGATGTTACTTCTTGAGCTTCTGGTAATAGGACAGGTCGAAAATCTGCTCCACCGGCGTGGCTTCCTTCACGGTGCCCAGCTTCACCTGATAATCCTGCACCAGGGCGGTTTCCTTCAGGATGCTGGCCGGGTCGGTGTTGAACTTCACCGCCGGCGATGACAGGGCCTGTTCGATGATGGCAGCCGGAACAAGACCCTTGCCGATAGCGGATTCGATGGCGGCCACGGCCACCTTCTTGTCCTTCTTCAGCACGTCGGTGGCCCGGGCGGTCAGTTCGACCAGCTTCTGGGCGATGTCCGGGTGCTTGGACGTGAAATCATCAGTCAGGGCGATGACATTGCCCGGCTGGTTCTTCAGGATGTCCTGACCATAGGCCAGAACCTTCACATCCTTGTTGCGGCCGGTGATGATGGTCAGGGCCGGTTCGCGGATGATGGCGCCATCGACGGCACCGACCAGCAGGGCCTGCTGCGTGGCGTCGATGCCCTGCGGCACCAGTTCCACATACTGCTTGTCGACCTTGGCCACTTCCCACAACCAATATTGCAGGAAGGTGTTGGGCACCGACCCGGCCGGCTGCGTGGCCAGCTTCAGCGGGCGGCCCAGCTTCTTGGACAGGGCCTCGATGGCCTGGGCCGGGGAACCGGCCGTCTTGGCCAGATCGGGGCCGGCAGCAACCACCAGTTCCTCCACGGCGGTGGAAGCGACAACCTTGATGCCGACCCCCTTGCCCCGCGCAACGACCACCGGGGCCACCCCGGCGATATAGGCATCCAGCGTGCCGGACGCGACGGCCTGGATGGCATTCGGGCCGCTGTCGAACTGCTTGAGCTGCAGGTCGAAGCCGTTTTCCAGATCCCAGCCCTGGTTATCGATGACAAAGGCCTGCGCGGCCCCCAGCACGGGGATATAGCCGGCACGAACCACCACGGGGTCGGCAGCCTGGACGGAACCAATAGCGGCCAGACCCGTTAGCACGGTGGCAGCAACAAGGCGGGCGGCGAAACGGGTAAGCGACATGAAGCGGCCTCCTTCGGGGCATCGGGGTCGGCGGGTCACCCGCCGTCGACGCCAAAGGTTTTACATCCATCGGATTTCGTCAATGGGAAATGTGATTTTGGAAAAACAACAATCATCATGTGTGATATGTGAAATTGCTCACGACAAAATCTGCACAGATTATCACTTGACAGTGGCCTTCGGATCACCAACTCTATCCACAGGCCGCAAGGTCCGGTCTGGTCCACCACAGGACCCGCGGGAATTTGACGAACAGCAGCTTGCGCCGCGACATCAACCGCTAAAGCGCCACGAAGTCCCTTCGTGGTTTGGTTCAAACCATTGTGGAGGAAGGGCGAAATGGGAATCCATACCCTGTTTTCAAAACAGATGACCTCTCCCACCAGCGGCCCTATGCGGGGCTGTTGACGCGGGTTCGACCCGCTTCATCCACCGCACATGACCATTGTACAGCGCGACAACGTTGTTTCGTCGCGACGGGAGTTTATTGACATGACGAACCAGGCATTCAGCATCGAAACCAGCCGGCATGCAGCCGGCCTTGCCGTGGCCGATGGCCAGGGTTTCCGCTTCTTTTCCGCCCATCCGCTGTTTTCCAGCCTGGATGGAAAGCACTTCCACAGCGTGGCCGCCGTTGAAAAGGCCGCCCGCCGGCGCGAAAACGAAATCCGTCCCGCCAGCCGCCGTCAGGACAGCCGGGGGGAGGTCTTCCGTTCCTGGGGCCTGAAACCCGATAATGCGGGAGAGGCCGTTACCCGCGCCCGTACCACTCCGTAAACAGTTCCGGCCAGCGTCGCAGCGGGTTTTCGGCCGCGATCCGGGGACCGTGGCCGAAGCCATGGCCACCTCTGGCATAAAGATGCATCTCCACCTCCACCCCCGCCTTGCGACAAGCGGCGTGGAATAGCAGGCTGTTTTCCACCGGCACCGCCATGTCGTCACAGGCATGCAGCAGGAAGGTGAACGGGGTCGCCGCCGTGACGTTGCGATCGGCGGAGAACCGTTCCACCTCCACCTGCGACGGGTTGGGACCCAGCATACGGTCGCGCGATCCTGCATGGGCGGCGCCACCCATGTCGATGACGGGATAGATCAGGGCCAGTTTCCCCGGTCGCGCCGACAGCCCGTCGGCCGCATCGACGGGGTGATACACGACCTCGTCGAATTTGGTGCCCAGCGTCGCCGCAACATGGCCGCCGGCGGAAAAACCCATGATGCCCAGACGGTCGCCATCGATACGGAACGATTTTGCGCGCTGGCGGATCAGGCGCATGGCGCGTTGCGCATCCTGCAAGGCCACCGTGGGGCCATGCTGCGGCGCCTCCCCCGGCAGGCGATAGGTCAGCACAAAGATGGTGAACCCTTGGGCTGTCAGCAAGGTCGCCAACTCCCCACCTTCCTTATCCACCACCACCCGCTGATACCCGCCGCCGGGCGTGATCAGAAGGGCACGGCCATCGGGCCTGAGCGGACGATGGATGGTCAGATAGGGGCGGGTGATCCCTTCCATATAACGGTCGGGCCTGGACGGGTCCTGGCTGCGTTCCACCATCTTCTGCGACAGGTCGGCCCCCTTCGATCCCGGCCCGATACCGCCGGGCCAGATTTCCAGCTTCTCTGCCGTCGGCACTGTGCCCATTGCAGCCGGCGCGGCCAGCATGCCCGCCATCAATGCCGACCCGCGCAACCAGTCCCGCCGCGATACAGCCATTTCCGCCCCTCGATTCTTGCTTGGTAACCGGTGGACAATGATGCATGGCCACCCCACGTCAGACAAGCCCCGCCGCGACAGACCGCCACATCGCCACCGGAACCATTCGGAAATAAGATGCATAAAAAATACATCTTATGGAGAAGACCATGAGCCGCATCGTTCCCCAGCTCAAGCATGACCATGCCGAACTGAAGGCCATCCTGGAACCGGTGCGCCAGCACGGCATCGGCACACAGGAAGGGCGGCGGACGCTGCTGGCCGCGCGCACTTTGTTCATCGACCATATCCGGCGGGAGGATGAGGAATTCTATCCCGACTATCGCCGCCTCGCCCGTCAGGACCCGCTGCGCGCCGCCACGGCCGATCAGTTCAGCCACGAGATGGTGGCCTTGGGCGCCCAGATCCTGGGTTTCTTCGACAAGTACCGGGAGGGTGGGTCGGGCATGGAATTCGCCCTGGATTTCGGCCGGATGAGCGCGCTTTTGCAGTCGCGCTGGCACAAGGAGGAAGCGATCCTCTATGCCCGGTATGAGGAACTGGCGGCCCGCAAGGCTGCCTGAACGGGGTGGCCCTGCCCCGCCCGACCTGTTAAACCGCCCCCAGCATTCGACCTTACGGAGCGGAGCCATGTCGGGCAGCGTCACCCTTTACGGCATCAAGAACTGCGACACGATGAAGAAGGCCCGTGACTGGCTGGACGCCAAGGGCGTGGCCTATCAGTTCCATGATTACAAGGTGGCGGGCATCGACCGGGAGCGGCTGACCGCCTGGGTCGATGCGCTGGGCTGGGAACCCGTGCTGAACCGCGCCGGCACAACCTTCAAAAAGCTGCCGGAGGAGGCGAAGCAGGGCCTGGACCGCGACAAGGCCATCGCCCTGATGCTGGAACAGCCGTCAATGATCAAGCGGCCCATGCTGGACCGCGCCGGCACGCTGACCGTCGGCTTCAAGCCGGAGATCTATGCGACGCTGTTCTGACGGAGTGCGGCGCGCGGGCTAGCTGAGCGTCACCGAATAGGTCAGGTCACGGGCATAGACACGGCTGATGCGCCATTCGACCTTGCGGTCCTGCAACGACAGGGCCAACCGGTCAATGCACAGGATCGACGCTCCCGCCGGGGCGGCCAGCAGGCGCTGGTCATCGGGTGTGGCCAGATCGGCGCGCAGTTCCTCGTTCGCCGACACGATGTTGATGCCAAAATCGGTCTGGTACAGCGAATAGAGGGTGTTGGGTAGCGGCATCCGGTCTTCGATCTTCAGGAACAGAAGGGAGGGCAGGATGATTGTTTCCCGGATCGTCGGCTTGCCATCGACAAGCCGGACGCGGTTGATCTCCACCACCTTGGCACCCTTGGCCAGGTCCAGCTTCTGCTGATCGGCCACGCGCGCCACGCGTACGCGCACGCTCTGGTCACCCATGGTCGGGGTCACCCGTTCCCCGCCCGGCCGCACCATGCGGAAGAAGCGGAACAGGGACCGTTCCTGGGTATTCTCCGCGATGAAGGTCCCCTTGCCCTGGTGCCGCACCAGCAGTTTTTCCGCCGTCAGCGCGTCCAGAACCTTGCGCATGGTCCCCTGGCTGACGCCAAGTTCGCGGGCCAGCGCATGTTCGCTGGGAATGGCCTCACCCGGCCGCCACACACCCTCCGCCACCTTGTTGACGATGATGTCATAGACCTGTCGGTAAAGCGGGCGGTAACCGGGGACGTCCATGCGGTGGAGGCATCCTGTGCTGGATGAAAGAGACTTATATAAGATAAAACAGTTCTCACGGAATCTTCAAGATTTTTGGGACTGAGGACCGCTCCGCACACCGCGCGGGGCGGTCCCGATCATCGCGACCTTACCCCAGTCCGCCGATGCAGGCATATTTCAGCGTCGTGTAATCGTCGATACCGTGGCGGGAGCCTTCCACGCCGACGCCCGATTCCTTATGCCCGCCGAACGGCGCCACCTCCGTCGTGATCAGCCCTTCATTGATACCGACCAGACCATAATCCAGCCCTTCCATCATCCGGAAGGCCCGGCCCAGGTCACGTGTATAGACATAAGAGGCCAGCCCATATTCGGTATCGTTGGCCATGCGCAGGGCATCCGCCTCCGTCGCGAACTGGAAGACGGGCGCCAACGGCGCGAAACTTTCATCCCGCGCCACCAGCATATCGGACGTGGCACCGATGATCAGGGTCGGCTGGAAGAAACTGCCGCCCAGCGCATGCCGCCCCCCGCCGGTCACGACCCGCGCCCCCTTGGCCACGGCATCGGCGATATGTTCCTCGATCTTAGCCACCCCGCCCATATCGATCAGCGGGCCTTGCACCACCCCATCCGCCAGCCCGTCACCCACCTTCATGGCCGACACGGCCGCCGCCATGCGCTCCACAAAGGCGTCATGGATGCCGGCCTGGACCAGGATGCGGTTGGCGCAGACGCAGGTCTGGCCGGTATTGCGGAACTTGGCCAGCATGGCCCCCGCCACGGCGGCATCCAGATCGGCATCGTCGAACACGATGAAGGGTGCATTGCCGCCCAGTTCCATGGAAACCCGCTTCATCTGCGCCATGGCCTGGGCCGCCAGGGCCTTGCCCACGGATGTGGAGCCCGTGAAGGTGATCTTGGCGAGGTGCGGATTCTCACACATCTCCGCCGCGATCTCTGCCGCCGTACCGGTGACAATGTTCACCACGCCGGGGGGGAAGCCAACCTGTTGGGCCAGGACGCCCATGGCCAGCGCCGAATAGGGGGTCTGGCTCGCCGGCTTCACCACCATGGTACAGCCGGCGGCCAGGGCAGCGCCCAGCTTGCGCGCGATCATGCTGTTGGGGAAGTTCCAGGGTGTGATGGCCCCCACCACCCCCACCGGTTCCCGCACGGCCAGCAGGCGACGGTTCTTCCAGGGCGACGGGATGACATCGCCATAGACGCGCCGGGCTTCTTCCGCGAACCAGCGGATATAGGCCGCACCCAGCGTCACCTCTCCCACCGCCTCGGCCAGCGGCTTGCCCATTTCCAAGGTCAACAGGCGGCCCAGGTCCGCCTTGTTGGCCAGGATGGCATCGTGCAGCTTCATCATCAGGTTGGCGCGGTCAGCGGCCGTCCATGTCCGCCAGTCCTGAAAGGCGCGGTGCGCGGTATCTATGGCGGCCTTGGCCTCAGCCCGGCCGCCGCGCGGTATTGACCCCAGCACATCACCTGTTGAGGGATTGGAAACAGCGATACGGGCACCGTCCATGGCATCCTGCCAAACGCCATTGATGAGGCATTGCTGACGCAGCAGCGGGTGGGAAATCGGCATTTCCGGGGTTCCTTCTTCCATGTGGCGGGCGTCGCGGCGCCCCCTCTATCGGGCTGGACGAGTATCTATTCCAACTCTTATATAAGATACAACTCTTGTCTTACCTAAGACCATGCGGTAGGAATGGAGCAACCCCGCCAACAAGGGGAGCCGACAATTGAACAGGGAGGAAATGACATGCAGCGTGGAAAGCAACTGACGCGGCTCGCGGCCGGCACGGCTCTGGCGATGATCGGCCTGTCCGGTGCCGCCTGGGCCCAGGACAGCGCCGATGGCGGCTTTCTTCTGGAAGAGATCATCGTCACCGCGCAAAAGCGCGTGCAGAACCTGCAGGATGTGCCCGTGGCCATCAGCGTGGTGACCGGCAGCCAGTTGGAACAGGCCAACATCAATTCGGCCGAGCAACTGTTCCAACGTGTACCGACCATCACATTCCGCAAGGGCAACACCAACAAGGACAGCGCCATCTCCATTCGTGGCGTGGGCACCATCTCCTTCGCGTCGGGCGTGGAACCGTCGGTGTCGACAGTGATCGACGGCGTTGTCTATGCCCGCGCCGGGCAACAGACGGCCGACTTCCTGGACCTGGAACGGGTGGAGGTGCTGCGCGGGCCCCAGGGATCGATCTTCGGCAAGAACGCGTCGGCCGGCGTGGTGAACATCATCACCCGGTCCCCCTCGGTCACGCCGAAGGGCTTTGCCGAGGCCTCCTATTATGAAGGCAACGAGTACCGGTTGAAGGCCGGCGTCTCCGGCCCCCTGTCGGACAAGCTGGCCGGCCTGATCACGGGCTTCTTCAGCCATTATGACGGCAATGGCAAGAACGTGTTCAACGGCCACGACGTCAACGGTTATGAACGTTACGGCGCCCGCATGAAACTGGTGCTGGACGCGACGGAGAATGTGACCTTCACGGCCATCGCCGACTATGCCCGGGGCAATGACAATGGCTATGCCGACAGCATCGGCACCGTCTTCCCCGGCGCCTATCAGGACCAGATCTTCAAGCCCTCGCTGGCCCCGCTGACGCCGGGCGCGAAGAACAAGGATATCGACAACGATCTGGACCCGAAGACGCGGGACAAGAATTCCGGCGTGTCGCTGCAGGCCGATATCGACCTGGGCGGGGCCGCCATCACCTCCATCACCGCCTATCGCCACTGGTACAATTACCAGCAGCGCGACGGCGATTTCCGCTCCGATGCGCCGCTCTATGTGGCAACGGGCGCGGCGGCCAGCGACGTGCGCTCCCATGACCGGGGCGACCTGTCCTTCGACCAGTTCACACAGGAACTGCGCATCGCATCGACGGGCCAGAACTTCATCGATTATGTGGCCGGCGTCTATTACTACACCACGAAGGAAGTGGACTTCTTCAACCGCACCGTCACGGCCTGTACCGCCACCACCCTGGCGGCGGTGAACGGGTTGCTCCCCTGCCGGCAGGGCGCCTCGACCTTCACCACGAACCAGGGCAACGCGGATTTCACCACCAGGCTGAAGAACTACGCCGCCTTCGGTCAGGCGACGGTCAACTTCACCGACGATTTCCGCGCCATCCTGGGCGGGCGTTACACCAAGGACAAGGTGTCGTTCGATTTCGAACGCCGTTCCACCTCCACCGCCGCCTTCCCCGGCGTCCGGCCTTATTTCGCGGCCGATGGCAGCACGAAGCAGGATGGCGTGTCCGGCAATGCCGGCATCCAGTATGATTTCGCCGACGACATCATCGGTTACGCCACCTACACCCGTGGCTATAAGGGTCCGGCGCTGAACGTCTTCTTCAACATGGTGGGCACCGACACACTGCCCATTTCCGAGGAAACGTCGAACAGCTACGAAGCCGGCCTGAAGACCCGTTTCCCCGAAGCGGGCCTGATGCTGAACCTGGCGGCCTTCAAGACCATCTATGACGGGTATCAGGCCAACAATCTGGAACTGGTGGCCGGACAGGTGGTGACGCGCCTGACCAATGCCGGTTCAGTGTCGACGCGTGGCCTGGAGGCCGACTTCACCTGGGCCGCCAGCCACGATCTGGAATTCAACGGCGGCGTCTCGTACACCAAGGCGCGCATCGACACGTTCAAGTGCCCGACCACGACACCCACCTGCGCCGACGCCATCAACGGCAAGCGGCTGCCCTTCTCCGCCAAATGGAAGGGCTCCGTCACCGCCGACTGGCGTCTGCCCGTCGACCTGCCCAATGGTGATCTGAGCCTGTCGAACACGATGCAGTTTACCTCCAAGCAGGGTTTCGACATCAACCAGAACCCCAACGCGGTCCAGGCGGGCTATGCCACCTGGGATGCGGTGCTGGCCTGGTCGTCGGACGATGACAAATATCGTGTCTCGCTGATCGCCAAGAACATCACGGACAAGCAGTACGTGATCCTGCGCATTCCGAACGGCACCGCCTTCATGCGCCAGATCACCCCGCGTGACGCCGAACGGTATTTCGGCGCCTCTGTCCGGGTCGGTTTCTGACCCGGATCATATCCCGACGATCAGCCTTCTCCCCTGCCGCCCCTTCCTTGGGGGCGGCAGTTTTTTATCCCATGACGGCACGGGCGATGACAATCTTCGGCAGCAGGGCCAGGGTAACCAGGGGGAAGGCCAGGACCGTCACCGTCAGCACATCACGGGCATGACGCGCCACACGGTCGGGCAGGAAGCGCGCCAGCGACGGCACGGCCAGCCCCAGGGTCGCCAGCAGGGCCAGGAAGTAACGGCCCTGCACACCGGTGACCTCATCTCCGCCAACGGCAGAGAAGGTGAGATATTGCAAGAAATAGATCCCGAGCGCAGAGATCAGGACCACGGCCAGGGCGAGGGCGGCGAAGCGAGGCGGATGGTGCCCCTCCTCCAGCATGTCACCCAGAAGGGCGCCGCCGAGCATCCATAACGCCGCCGTATAGAACCACCCGGTCAGCACGATGTTGAACTGCGACCAGCCCAGCCAGCCCAGCATCATGACCGTTGTGCCCCAATAGCCCGCCCCCGTCGTCCAGGTGCCATATAGTGCCCGGAAGAAATCCAGCGGGTTTTCCAGCAGGTGCCGAACCTGCCCCGACGTTGAGGGCACGACATCGCCCCAGACCTGCTGCACCTGCACCTCCAGCGCCATCCACAATATCCAGCCCAGGACCAGAGCCAGCATGGCGGGCAGGACGCTGGCCAGGGAGACACGCCCTACAAGACGGGGCGCCAGCGGCAGCAGAAACAGCAGGAAGGCAAAATTGGTCGGCCGCGACATCGACAGCAGCGTGATCAGCACGGCCATGGAGATGAATTCCCCGTTCGTTGCCGGCCGTTCCTGGGCCACGGGCCGCGACACCAGGGCGACCAGCAAGGCGCCACCAGCGATCAGCAGCGCATCCTGAGAGGCCGACGCCATCTGCGCCAGGCTCATCGGCAACAGCAGGACCGCGAACAGCATGCGCCAGCCCCGCGCCGCCAGATGCAGGGCAAGAGCCGCAATCAGAATGGACACCAAGCCGTTGGCCAGCCGCGCCACCACGAAGGATTGCGCAATCGACAGATCCAGCAGCTTTCCCAAGCCGAGCCCGGCGATGACGGGCGCATAGAGCGTGGGTGGATAGATGATGGTGTTGGGAATGTCCGCAAAAGTGCGCGGCCCACCCCATTTGATCGCCCAGGCCGCATCGGTGATGGCATGGGTGGCGCGGGCCTCCGGCACAGAGAGCAGCGGCCACTGTATCCGCAGCACAGACAGCATATTGTCATCGATCTCGCCGCCGGAACGGCCGTCCGCCGTGCGCGTACCGATCAACTGACCATCCAACACCGTCTCGGCGCGCATCAGATGGTTTGTCTCATCCGCATTGAGGTAGACCGGCATATTGATCGCCAGAAACAACACCAATGGAACGGCATAAAAAAGATAAAGCAAGACCCGCCAGCGACGCAACATGACCAGCCTCTAACTTAACAACTGAAATAAATATCCGGATTTCCGCGCGTGGGACTTATACTGTGGATGGTCACAGATGGCAATGAGACCACATGGCCGTCCACCCATGATATCGGGCTTGTATCGTAAGGGGGGCTTGGCCATATTCGCTCGCACCCGCATCCAGCCATTGGATGCTTTTGCAGGGATGGTGCTGGGACCATGGCAATCGGCGCGAGACTGGCTACCCTGTTACAGCGGTGGCGCGATACAGGTTCTTCTCCCCTGGCCGGCCTCATCATCGCCGAACGTTTCCATGCACCGGAGCCCAACCTGGGGATCGTGCGGCTGGACCTTACGGCCCTGCCTCTTTCCGCTGATCTGCCCTTGATCGTCACCCTGCTGCGTCCGGGCAATGGCGATATCCGGCAGGTCTTGGTGGCTCAGTGGACCCGCCTTGGCCATGGTTCGCGCCTGGCCCTGCCCTTCCCGCCCTTCCAGCATGATGCGGGCGAACTGTTTCATCTGTTCGTCCACCAGACGCCGCAGCCACCGTCCTCCGCCTCACTGACAGCCGCCGCTGCCGCCGTCGGGCTGGGGACGCGGACGCCGATCCGGCTGCCTGACGCCCCGTCGCCGGCACAGACGGTCATGGTGGACGGCGCTGTCAATCCGCAAGTGCGCGTGGTCTATGGCATCGACAATTTCTGGTGCGACCGGCATGGCGTCTTCCTGCAGGGCTGGGTCCATTGTCATGAGCATCGGGTAATAAAGGCGGCCATCCTCATCGGCCAGGACCGGTACGATATCCCGACCCTGACCCCGCGCCCGGACCTGCTGAATTTCTATCCCGACTATGCCCATGTCACCGATGCCGGCTTCATGGCCTATCTGGAAAGCCGTCCGGGACAGCCGGTCTGCATGGAACTGTTGACGGAGGGCGGGCTGACCAGGGTCACCCTGGAACTGCCGCGCGCCGGCGTGCTGTCCGGTCCCTGGACCGAGGGGCAGGTGGACAAGGTCAATGATTTCTTCCTGGCCCTGCGCGGTTTTGTGGACGAGGTGAATGCCAAGCACCTGACGGTGGCGGAGATCGGGGCCCGCGTCGTGGGCGACGCCAGCCACACGCGCAGCCATTATTTCCCCAAGGCACGCCGCTTCATCGGCATCGACATTCATGCCGGGCCGGGGGTGGATGTCGTGGGCGACGCCCATCAACTCGACCGGTTGGTGGGACGGGGCGGCATCGATGCCATCTTCTCTTTTTCCGTGATCGAGCATCTGAGCCATCCCTGGCTGCTGGCGGCTGCCACCAACCGGGCGCTGAGCCTGGGCGGGCTGGTCTTTCATTCCGCCCCCCAGACCTATCCGATGCATGAACAGCCCAACGATTTCTGGCGTTTCTCCGACGAGGGTCTGAAGGTGCTGTTCGGGCCGGAGGCCGGGTTCGAGGTGCTGGCCGCCGGCATGGTGAACCGGATGGAGATTTATCCCGAGGATCGCCGCGGTCCCTTCTCCCTGATGCCGGTCAATCCCGGCTATGGCAATGCCTTCATCCTGGCCCGTAAGGTGCGCGACCTGCCCGACGATGCCATCGCCTGGCCATCGGCGGCATCGCAGAGCCAGGACCGCGCCGCCCTCTATCCCAACCGTACATCAGCCGCCGGTGGACAGAACCAGGCGTCGTAGCACCTTCTTGTCGATCTTGCCGGTCGCACCCAGGGGCATCGCCTCCACGAACATCACATCGTCGGGGATCTGCCATTTCGACAGGCGCCCCTGGAAATGCGCCAGGAATTCCGCCGCCGTGGCCTCCATCTCCGGTTTCAGTTGCACCACCAGCAAGGGTCGTTCGTCCCATTTCGGGTCGGGCACGGCGATGGCGGCGCAGAGTGCCGCCTTGGGGTGGCTAGAGGCGATATTCTCGATCTCCAGCGAACTGATCCATTCCCCGCCGGACTTGATGACATCCTTGGCCCGGTCGGCGATGCGCATATAGCCGTAGCCATCAATATCGGCGATATCGCCCGTATCGAACCAGCCCTCATCGTCCAGCACCTGCCCACCATCGCCATGCAGGTAGCCGCCGGCCACCACCGGCCCGCGCACCAGCAGGCGGCCCATCTGCTGCCCGTCATGCGGCAGGCAGGTCCCATCCTGTCCGCGCAGCGCAAGGTCGATGCCCAGCGGCGGGCGGCCCTGGCGGATACGATAGGGCATCTGTTCTTCGAACCCCGCTCCCGCCAGTTCGGGCACCAGCTTGAAATGCGTCCCGATGGGGGAGGTTTCGGTCATGCCCCAGGCATGGCGCGCCTCCACCCCATAATCGTTCAACCGGCGGAGAACGGTCTCCGGACAGGCGGCCCCGCCGATGATGACACGCCGCAACGGCCCGAAATCCCCGCCATGCCGTTCCAGATGCTGGATGATCGCCTGCCAGATGGTGGGCACAGCGGCGGCGAAACTCACCCCCTGTCCGTGGATCAGGTCCAGAAGCGAGGCCGGGTCCAGCCGCGATCCCGGCAGCACCAGTTTGCAGCCCACCGCCGCCGTGGACAGCGGGATGCCCCAGGCATTGGCGTGATACATGGGCACGATGGGCAGGGCCACATCCTGTATCGACAGGCCCATGACGTCGGGCTGCAGGCTCATCCACATATGGATCATGGTGGACCGGTGGGAATAGAGCACACCCTTCGGATTGCCCGTGGTCCCCGACGTATAGCAAAGGGCAGCCGCCCTCCGTTCATCGAAGTCGCCCCAGGGCCGGCCATCATCCCCATGCGCCGCAACCCAATCCTCATAGGCGATGGCGTTTGGCAACAGGGCGCGGTCCACATCCCCCTCCCCGCACAGCAGCACCACATGCGTGACCGTCGGGCAATCGGGCAGCAGGTCCGCCACCAGCGATGCGAAGACCGGATCGGCCAGGATCACGCGGTCCCCGGCATGGTTGATGATGAAACGAAGCTGATCCTTGAACAGGCGCGGGTTCAGCGTGTGGCAGACGGCACCCATGCCCATGATGGCGAACCAGCATTCCAGATGCCGGTCACTGTTCCAGGCCAGCGTCGCCACCCGGTCGCCCAGGCCAACGCCCAGCCCGCGCAGCGCACTGGTCAGGCACCGGGCCCGATCGCGCAGACTGACATGGTCCGTCACGGACAGCGCGCCATCAGCCGACGCCTCCACCCGCCGCGACACGACAGGACGCCGCCCGTCCCAGCGCGCGGCATGATCGATGATCCGGTTCACCGTCAGCGGCCAGTCCTGCATCAGCCCGAACATGCGTTTCTCCCTTTGCGGCGCGCCCTCATTTCCTCATTCCCAACCCGATGGCTGGACAGGGCGGCTTCTTGAGTCTTATATTAGACATAAGAGTACGGATAAATAGAAAGCCGGCCGCCGGGCCCGACCCGTCGCGCATGGAATGTTGAGGGAAGGGAACGACATGCAATTGGTTGAGACGGATGGCGGCTTCGATCTGATCCTGTCAGGTCGCACGATCCTGCGCCACCGATCCGATGCGCCGTGCCTCTATGTCGGCCGGGGGAACCCGCGCGTGGACATGTATCACGGCCATTTCGATATCGAGGACACTGTGGAGGAACGGCTGGGCCTGCGCCATGCGGCCCTGACCCGCGACGGTGAAGGGTCCTCGCGCATCGCCCTGTCCATCGCCCCTGCCCTGCCGCCCCTGATCACCCTGACCCTGTCTGGCGGCGCACAGGATGCCCGTATCCACATCGACGCCATCGACCCCACGCTCAACCGCCTGTGGCTGCGCGTGATGGCAGACAAGGGTGAACATGTCTGGGGCGGGGGCGAACAGCTTTCCTATTTCGACATGCGCGGCCGCCGCTTCCCCCTTTGGACCTCCGAACCCGGTGTAGGCCGCGACAAATCCACCCTGCTGACCTTCCAGTCCGACCAGAAGGGAAAGGCCGGCGGCGACTACTACAAGACCAACTATCCGCAGCCCACCTACCTCTCCTCCCGCCGCTACGCCCTGCATATCGACACGACGGCCTACAGCGCCTTCGATTTCCGCCAGGACGGCTGGCACGAGTTGGAGATCTGGGCGGCACCGGCAACCATCGAGCTTTGGGCCCGCGACGCCTTCACCGATCTGGTCACGGCCCTGTCCGACCGGTTCGGGCGGCAGCCGCCCCTGCCGGACTGGGTGCTGAAGGGCGCCATCATCGGGCTGAAGGATGGGGCGAAAAGCTTTGACCGGCTGGAGAAATATGCCACCGCCGGGGCCGCCCTGTCGGGCCTGTGGTGCGAGGATTGGGTGGGCCTGCGCATCACCAGCTTCGGCAGCCGCCTGTTCTGGGACTGGAAATGGAACGCCACGCGCTATCCGGGCCTGGATACGAAGATCAGGGACCTGCATGAACGCGGCATCCGCTTCCTGGGCTATGTGAACCCCTATCTCTGCGTCGATGGCAGCCTGTTCCCCGAGGCCGAAGCCGCCGGATATCTGGCCAGGAAGCTGGACAGCGACGAGACCTACACGGTCGATTTCGGGGAGTTCGACTGCGGCGTGGTGGATTTCACCAACCCGGCCGCCGCCGAGTGGTTTGCCGAGCGGGTGATCGGGCAGAACATGCTGGATTTCGGCCTGTCCGGTTGGATGGCGGATTTCGGGGAATATCTGCCCACCGATGTCCGCCTGTTCGACGGCACGCCCGGCATGCTCGCCCATAATGCCTGGCCCGTCCTGTGGGCGGCGGTGAATGCACGTGCCGTGGAAAGCCGGGGCCGGACGGGGGAGGCCCTGTTCTTCATGCGCGCCGGCTATAGCGGGGTGCAGCGCCATTGTCCCCTGCTCTGGGCCGGCGACCAGTCGGTGGATTTCAGCCGGCATGACGGCATCGGCACCGTCATCACGGCCGCGCTGTCATCCGGCCTTCTGGGCAACGCCTATCACCACAGCGACATCGGCGGTTACACCAGCCTGTTCGGCAATGTGCGCACGCCGGAACTGATCATGCGCTGGTCGGAAATGGCCGCCTTCACCGCCGTGATGCGCGGGCACGAGGGCAACCGCCCGCGCGAGAATGTGCAGATCGATGAGGATGAGCAGGTCCTGGCCCATTTCGCCCGCATGACCCGAATCTATGCCCATATGGCGCCCTATCTGCGGTCCCTGTCGGAAGAGGCGGTGGCCACAGGCCTGCCGGTGCAACGCCCACTGTTCCTGCATTTCCCCGACGATCCCGCCACCTATGCCCTACAGGAAAGCTATCTCTACGGCGCCGACCTGCTGGTCGCCCCGGTCATCCAGCCGGGGGTGGAGCGCTGGTCCACCTACCTGCCCGCCGGGACCGGTTGGGTGGAGGTCTGGACGGGGGCGATGCAGGCGGGTGGCGAGATGGTGACGGTGGACGCGCCGCTTGGCAAGCCGCCGCTCTTCTACCGCCAGGGCAGCCCGTGGACGTCTCTTTTCACGGGCATCGCGGCGGTGACGTAAGACCAGATCCCGGTGAGTGGAACCCATCGGGATCTGGTTCGGCGGCGACTGCCTCCGCGCGCCACATGGCGCGTAGCCAAGCCCACGGATGTGGGCACCGGCGACACGGTCAGGGGCAATCGTCGCACGTTGTGTCATCCCGTCTTCCCCAAAGGACACCCCCATGCGTTTCGGCCTTCACCGCACCCTGCTGCTGGCGCTCGTCATGATGGCGGGCGTTCTGAACTATACCGACCGGCAGATCATCGCCGTGCTGAAACCCATGCTGGAAAAGGAACTGGGCTGGAGCGACGCCGACTACGGCCTGCTGGTGGCCCTGTTCCAGGGGGCGGCGGCCGTTGCCTTCGTTTTTGCCGGCTGGACCATCGACCGGCTGGGCTGGCGCGTGGGCAACCCGACCGCCGTGGGGTCGTGGAGCCTGGCCGCTATTGTTCATGGCATGGCCACCACCTTGGGCGAGTTCAAGCTGGTCCGCGTGGCCCTGGGCGCCACCGAAGCGCTGGGCACGCCGGCCGCCGTCAAGACCATCTCCCTCTGGTTCCAGGCGCGCGAGCGGTCCCTGGCCCTGGGCTTCATGAATGCGGCGGGCAATGTCGGGGCGATCGTGGCACCGCTGCTGGTGCCCGTCATCGCGCTATCCTATGGCTGGCGGGCGGCGTTCTACATCATGGGCGGGCTGGGTCTGGTCTGGGTCGTTGCCTGGTGGGCTTTGACCCGCCTGCCCTATTTCCGGACCCCGCCGACATCTGCCGCTGTGACGGGCGGAGCCAAGGTGCCCTGGAGGACGGTGCTGACCGACCGCCGCACCTGGGCCTTTGCCGGGGCCAAGGTGTTTTCCGATCAGGTCTGGTGGTTCCTGCTGATGTGGATGCCGGACCTGTTCACCCGCGTCTTCGGGCTGGACATGCGCAGTTTCGGTGTGCCGCTGGCCACCATCTATGCCATCGCCGCCTTCGGGTCGCTGGCCGGTGGCTATGTTTCCGGCCGCATGCTGGCGGCGGGCATGAGCCTTAACCGGGCGCGCAAGCTGACCTTGCTGATCTGCGCCCTGCTGGTTCTGCCCGTGCCGCTGGTGCTGCTGGTACAGAATTACTGGCTGGCCGTGGCGCTACTGGGCCTGACCCTGGCCGCACACCAGGGTTTCTCCGTCAACCTTTTCGCCATCGCCACCGACATCGTGCCGCAGGGGCGCATCGGCACCGTCATTTCCATCGGCGCGCTCTGCGGCAATCTGGCGGGCATGGCCATCCTGCAGGCGGCCGGCTGGGTACTGGCGACCGGCGGCTCCTACGCCCCGATGTTCGCGCTGGTGTCGGTATCCTACCTGCTGGCGCTGGGCTGGCTGCACCTGTTGCAACCGGTGCTGAAGCCGGCGGACGCGGGATGACGGCAACGCAAACGGGAGCGGGGTCAGCCCCGCCCTTCCATCAGATCACGGATACGGGACAGGTGCTGGCAGGCCCGCCCCACACCCAGCAGCAGCACGCCCAGCAACAGGCCGACCAGGGCGGGGCCATAGCTGTCAGGTGTGGGGGCGATCAGCATGAAGGCTGAGACAATCACCGCCGCCGCGCCAAAGAAATAAAGCACCAGGGCCGTGATGCTGCGCCGCTTGTCCATGGCTCAGCCCCCCGCCACGGCGCAGGCGCTGGTTCGTTCGCGGGGCACGGCATTCTCTCCGAACACCTCCTCAAACGCCGCCTGCAGGGCCATGTCCACCTCCGGCATGGTCACGATATGACCCAGCGCCGCCAGCGACGTGACGCCATGCTCGCGGATGCCGCAGGGCACGATGCCGCCGAAATGGCTCAAATCCGGCTCCACATTCAAGGACGCACCGTGGAAGGAGACGCCGCGTCGCACGCGCACGCCGATGGCGGCGATCTTGTTCTCCACGCCCGGCTGCCCGAACGGCCCCATATCGACCCAGACGCCGACACGGCCGCAGCGGCGTTCGCCCCTCACCGCGAATTGCGCCAGGGTCCGGATCAGCCATTCCTCCAGCCGCCAGACAAAATCATGCAGGTCGCCGCCACGCTCCTGCACGTCCAGCATGGTGTAACCGATGCGCTGGCCCGGACCGTGATAGGTGTATTGCCCGCCCCGCCCGGCCTGAAACACCGGGAACTGCATAGGGGTCAGCAGGTCCGTCTCCTTCGCGGAGGTGCCGGCCGTGTAAAGCGGGGGATGTTCCAGCAGCCAGACCGTTTCCGGCGCCATGCCGGCCCGTATGTCCGCCACCCTTGCCTCCATGAAGGCAAGGGCTTCGGGATATTCGACAGTCTGGTCGCTGATCCGCCACTCGATCATCATCAACCTGCAAGCTGGGGGTAACGCCTATTTAGGGCAAATCGCGGCCAACACCAATGGTGTGATCACGCTTTGCCCTCATTCGCCGGGTGCCGCCATCCGGCGGCTGGGCTTCACGCGCACAGGGGTGCGCGGGCGCTCAACGCGCCAGCCACCCGGCCTTTGGCCGGGTGGCGATACCATGGGACAGTTGCCCCATGCGCGCATGACCATTGATCCGCGCGCGCCGATGCGCCACATTCGGCAACGTCGTTGCTATCTGGCCAGTGATTATGAACGAAACGAACCGCGTCTATCTCTATGACACCACGCTGCGCGATGGGGCGCAGACCTCCGGCGTTGATTTCACGGTGGCGGACAAGATTGCCATCGCGCAGGAGCTGGACGCGCTGGGCATTGATTATGTCGAAGGCGGCTGGCCCGGTGCCAACCCCACCGACAACGCCTTTTTCGCCGATCCGCCGAAACTGCCGCGCGCCACCTTCACGGCCTTTGGCATGACCCGCCGGCCGGGGCGCAGCGCGTCGAACGATCCCGGCCTGTCGGCCCTGCTGGACAGCCAGTCGCCGGCCGTCTGTATCGTGGGCAAGACCTGGGATTTCCATGTCGACGTAGCGCTTTCCATCCCGCGTGAGGAAAACCTGTCCCTGATCGCCGACAGTATCCGGGAGATCAAGGCGCGCGGGCGGGAACCGCTGTTCGATGCCGAACATTTCTTCGACGGGTACAAGGCCAATCCCGACTATGCCCTTTCCTGCGTGCAGGCGGCGTATGAGGCCGGGGCCCGCTGGGTCGTGCTGTGCGACACCAATGGCGGCACCCTGCCGCACGAGGTGGAGACCATCGTGGGCGAAGTCGCCAAGCGTATCCCCGGCAGCCATCTGGGCATCCATACCCATAACGATACGGAAAATGCCGTATCCAACTCCATCGCTGCGGTGCGCGCCGGCGTGCGGCTGGTCCAGGGTACCCTGAACGGGCTGGGCGAACGCTGCGGCAACGCCAATCTTCTGTCATTGATCCCCACCTTGTCGGTGAAGATGGGCTTCGATGTCGGCATCTCCAGGGACGGCATGTCCCGGCTGGTCCATATCAGCCGCATGCTGGATGAACGGCTGAACCGCACGCCAAACCGCCACGCGGCCTATGTCGGGGAAAGCGCCTTTGCCCACAAGGGCGGGCTGCATGTCTCCGCGGTGGAGAAGGACCCGACCTCCTACGAACATGTCGATCCGGCGCTGGTCGGCAACCGCCGCCATGTGCTGGTCTCCGACCAGGCCGGCCGGTCCAACATCCTGGCCCGCCTGCGTGAGGTCGGGGTAGATGTCGACCCAAGGGATGACCGCGTCGGCTTGCTGGTCGATCTGGTCAAGCAGAAGGAATTCGAGGGCTATGCCTTCGACGGGGCGGAGGCAAGCTTTGAACTGCTGGCCCGCCGCGCCCTGGGCGAAGTGCCGGATTATTTCCGTCTGGCCGCCTTCCGCGTGCTGGACGAACGCCGCTGGAACGCCAAGGGCGACCTTGTCACCCTGTCGGAAGCCACCACCAAGGTGGAAGTGCCCGGCCCCGGCGGCACCGACAATGTCATGACGGTGGCAGAGGGCAACGGCCCCGTCAACGCCCTGGATCAGGCCTTGCGCAAGGCCCTGATCCCCGTCTATCCGGCGTTGGAGGGTATGCGGCTGGTCGATTACAAGGTGCGTATCCTGAACGCGCAGGACGGAACCAAGGCTGTCACCCGCGTCATGATCGAAACGGCCGACCGGCACGGCAATCGCTGGGCAACGGTCGGCGTTTCCGCCAATGTCATCGATGCCAGCTTCAACGCATTGTCGGACAGCATCACCTATTGCCTTTACCGGTCCGGTGCCGCTATCGACAGCACCAAGGCGGCCTGATATCCAGGCCGCTTCTTCGGGTTTTCAGGTATCAGTGTGATGTCGAGCGGGACGAACAAGCGCGAACTGGCCAAGATGCAGGCGGACGGGGACGGCCCCGCCGTCATCCTGATCCAACCCCAGATGGGGGAGAATATCGGCGCCTGCGCCCGGGCCATGCTGAATTGTGGGCTGACCGACCTGCGCCTTGTCAGCCCCCGCGACGGCTGGCCCAATGAAAAGGCCGTGTCAGCCTCAGCCGGCGCCACCCTGGTGCTGGACCGGGTTCGGGTGTTCGACAGTACCGAAGCCGCCATCGCCGACCTGCACAAGGTTTTCTCCACCGCCGCCCGCGTGCGCGATCTGGTGAAGCCGGTCGTCACCCCGCGTGAGGCGGCCAACGAGATGCGCGGGCATTGGTCGGCCGGTCGCAAGGTCGGGCTGATGTTCGGGCCGGAACGAACGGGGCTGGTGAATGACGACATCACGCTCTCCGACACGCTGATTTCCGTGCCGCTGAACCCCGGCTTCTCCTCCCTCAATCTGGGACAGGCCGTGCTGCTGATCGCCTATGAATGGTGGATGACGGGCGTGGAGGTGGAAGACCGATACCTTCACACCGGGCAGTCGGAGCCGGCGACCAAGGCCGAATTGCAAAATCTGTTCGACCATCTGGAAGGTGAGCTGGAACAGTCCGGTTTCTACACTCACCCGGACAAGCGCCCCTCCATGATCCGCAATGTGCGCAACACGCTGCAGCGCTGCGGCATGACCGAACAGGAGGTTCGCACCTTCCACGGCGTCATTGCAGCGCTGACGGGGCGGAAAAAGCAGCGGAAGGTGGAGGGGTAACAGTAAGTATCCGGGCTAACCCTCACCCTCCCATCGGCTGACGCCGACGGGCCCCTCCCTCTCCCGCACGCGGGCGAGGGGCGGAACCTGACATTTCCCTTCGCCCGTCACCATGGGCAAGGAAAGGGACTCGGCACATCAACTGCTTTGCCCCTCGCACGCTTGTGTTTTCGCCCCTCGCTCGCTTGCGGGAGAGGGAGGGGCCCAAGCCTGCCAAGGCTTGGGAGGGTGAGGGCCGGAACCCTCACCCCCGCTTCCAGGTCGTCCCCTTCGGTCCATCCTCCAGGATGATGCCCTGGGCCGCCAGATCGTTGCGGATGCGGTCGGCCTCGGCGAAGTTCCTGGCCTTGCGGGCGGCCAGACGGTCAGCAATGGCCTGTTCGATGGCGGCATCGTCCAGACCGTCGGCACCGGTCGGTTGCCACTTGAACCAGGATTCCGGCTCCTGCCCAAGGAAACCCAGCAGGTTAGCCGCAGCCTTCAGCGCCGACGCGGCGGCCGCGCGCCCCGCATCGTCGCCCGCCTTGTGATAGGCGTTGGCCAGTTCATGCAGAACGGAAATGGCCAACGGCGTATTCAGGTCGTCGGTCAGGGCCGCCAGGAAATCCGCCGGGATCTCCCCCGCCGGCACATCACCGGCCGCGCGCAGCACCCCGTACCAGCGGTCCAGCGTCTGACGTGCCTGCGCCACCTTGTCCTTGCTGAAATCCAGCGGCTGACGGTAATGCGCGGACAGGATGGCCAGACGCAGCGCCTCCCCCGGAAACACGTCCAGCAGTTCGCGCACGGTGTAGAAATTGCCCAGCGACTTCGACATCTTGTCGCCGGCAATGGTCAGGAAGCCGGAATGCATCCAGACATTGGCCATGACGGCGGTGCCATGGGCGCAACGGCTCTGCGCGATCTCATTCTCATGATGCGGGAAGATCAGGTCCAGGCCGCCGCCATGGATATCGAACACCTGCCCCAGATGCGCCGCCGTCATGGCGGAGCATTCGATATGCCAGCCGGGGCGACCCTTGCCCCAGGGGCTGTCCCAACCGGGTTCCCCATCCTTGGCCGGCTTCCACAGCACGAAATCGGCCGGCGACTTCTTGTAGGGGGCGACCTCCACCCGCGCGCCGGCGATCAGCTCATCCTGGCTTCGGCGTGACAACTGACCGTAATCCGCCATGGCGGGCACGTTGAACAGGACATGGCCTTCAACCGCATAGGCGAAGCCCTTGGTGATCAATGCCTCGATCATCGCCACCATGTCACCGATATGCCGCGTGGCGCGCGGTTCGATGTCGGGATGCAGCAGGCCCAGATCATCCATGTCGGCATGGAACTGCGCGGTGGTCCGCGCCGTCACGCTGTCGATCGGCTCACCCGACTGGTTCGACCGTTCGATGATCTTGTCATCCACGTCCGTGATGTTCCGGGCGTAGGTGACCTTCGGGTACAGATGTTTCAGCAGCCGGGCCAGCAGGTCGAAGGCGCTGAAGGTCCGGGCATTGCCGATATGGGCATAGTCATAGACGGTGGGGCCGCAGACATAGAGCTTCACATGGGTCCGGTCGATGGGCGCGAACACTTCCTTGGTCCGCAGCAGCGTGTTGTAGAGCGACAGGGTCATGGGAGCAGGCTTTCCGTTTGCAGAAAGGTCGTCGTTAGAGATAGCGGCAGAGGGTCAGGCCGTACAGCCCGACAATCGCGCCAGCGCCCGTTCGCGCCCGATCAGCGGCAGCAGGGTCTTCAGTTCCGGCCCATGGTCATGGGCCGTCAGCGCACGGCGCAGCGGCAGGAACAAGGCCTTGCCCTTGGCGCCCGTCGCGGCCGACAGGGACTTGGTCCATACACCCCAGGTGGTATCGTCCCAGGTGCCGTGGGGCAGCAATTCGGCAGCCCTGGCCAGGAACGCGGCATCGTCGACCAGCGGCGTCACCGCCTCCTTGGTTACCGCCCACCATTCCCTGGCATCCGACAGGCGGGACAGGTTGGGGCGCACAGCCAGCCAGAACGCCTCATCCACCCCCACCATGCCCATCGCCGCCAGCCGGTCGGCCACGGCGGTAAAGGGGGCGGCATGCAGAACCTGCGCGTTCAGGCGCATCAGTTCATCGGAATCGAACTTTGGCGTGCCACGCCCGAACTTGGCGAAGTCGAACCCTTCGGCCAGTTCGCTCAGGCTGCCGGCCGCCGCAATGGCGTCCGACGTGCCCAGGCGGGACAGATAGGCAGTCAGGGCCAGCGGCTCCACCCCCTCATCCTGGCGCAGGGACCGGACGGAGAGCGAACCCAGACGCTTGGACAGGCCTTCCCCCTCCGACCCTGCCACCAGGGGCAGGTGGGCGAAGGTCGGGACCGCACCCTTGCCCTCGATCCCGATCAGGGCCTGGAATAATTGCACCTGCACCGCCGTGTTGGTGACATGGTCCTCACCGCGCACGATATGCGTGATGGCGAAATCCAGATCATCCACGACGGAGGTCAGGGTATAGAGCGGGCGCCCATCCTCACGGATCAGCACGGGGTCGGACAGGTCGGCACCCCGGAAATGCTTGTGCCCCTGCACCAGATCGTCCCAGGTGATGTCGGCATGCTCCAGCTTGAACCGCCAGTGCGGGCGTCGGCCTTCGGCTTCCAGCCGCGCGCGGTCTGCGTCGGTCAGGCGCAGGGCGGAGCGGTCATAGATGGGCGGGCGATGCTGGGCCAGCATGGCCTTGCGCTTCAGGCCCAGTTCCTCTGGTGTCTCATAGCAGGGATAGAGGCGCCCGGCCGCCTTCAGCGCTTCCGCCGCCTCGGCATAGCGGGCATAGCGATCGGACTCGCGGGCAAAGCGGTCCCAGGTCAGGCCCAGCCAGGTCAGATCCTCGGCAATCGCGTCGGCAAAGGCATGCGTGGATCGTTCCTCGTCCGTATCGTCCAGGCGGAACATGAAGCTGCCACCATGCCGGGCCGCAAACAGCCAGTTCATGATGGCGGTGCGGACATTGCCGATATGCAGATGGCCGGTCGGGCTGGGCGCGAAGCGGACGGCGACGTTCATTTTCCGGGATCAGACGCAGGTGTTGAGATCGGGGGCCAGCGATAGCATGGACCCCGTCAACAGGGCACGAAAATCTCTTCCGGCAGGTCCAACCCGCGCACGGGATGCACCCCCACCGACCGCATGGCCCGACCGGAACAACCGGCAAAGGCGGTGGAGACGACAAAATGGCTGTCCAGAACCTTGGCCACTTCCAGCAGCCGGCTGGCCAGATTGACGGCCGGCCCCACCACCGTGAAATCCAGCCGGCGCTTGCCACCGATATTGCCGAAGGCGACATGACCCAGATGCAGCGACAGGCCGTAATCGATGCGGGTCTGTCCCGTGGGGCAGGCCGCGTTCCAGGCGGTAACGGCATCGTGCAGGGTGGCGGCCGCGGCCAGGGCATGGCCGCAGGCCTCTCGCGGGTTCAGCATATCGGCCGGGAAAATGGCCAGCATGCCGTCGCCCATGAATTTCAGCACCTCGCCGCCATGGGCCTCCACCGCGTCGACGGCCAGATCGAACCAATGGTTCAACCGTTCCAGCACCTGGGTCGACAGATTGTCGGCCGTGAAGCGGGTGAAGCTGCGCAAGTCGGCGAAAAGGATGGCGGCGAAGATATTGTCCGCATCGCCGCGCGAGATCTGCCCCGCATAGACCCGCTCCCCCGCGCCCGACCCCAGATATGTGGCCAGCAGGTCACGCGCGATATTGCGCACCACGCGGGCCTCCAGGATGGGGGAGACGGCGGCCACGATATGGGTCAGGTCGCGGATATCCTCATCGGTGAAGGGCGTACGCTTGGCCGCAAACGACATGGCAGCCGACCGGTGCTTGTCCTGCACCTGAATGGGGGCGATGAAATAGTCGAGGAAACCTTCCCGCGTCAGCCGGCTCAACAGCGGCAGGTTGGTCTCTTCCTGCGCCAGGCGGACACGGAAGGGCGCACCCGTTTCATCTACGCGTCGAACGGGGGAATTCAGATATTCCCCCATGTCGGTATCGACACGGTTCAGCCGGTGCGTACCGGTGGCCTGACCACACAGCCAGACGCGCCCCTCGCCAACCACCTCGGGATGCAGTATCTCCAGGTTCAGGGAAACGCGGCCGATGGGAATGCCCGACTGCGCGACACGATCCACCAACTGCGCGAACAGCAGGTCGATGTCGAAAAGCTGGTTGCCTTCAAGCAGCAGCCAGTCGGCAATAGGTCGGACACGGTCGGACAGGAGGAAGGTCAAGGGGCGGACTCTCCGGCATCGGGCGTCATAAGAGTGGGGCGCCAACCCATTCGGCGCAAGTACCGGTTAATGCAGGCGTGGCCTGACCAAATCAGATGTAGCCGGCGCGGTTGCGCGCGGACATTCCATCAAATCTCATGCCATAGGATCCGGCAATGCATAGGCATAATCACCCCCCACCCTTCTCCGCCCGCAGCCGCGCCCAATAATCCAGGCGTTTCCTCACTTCGCGCTCGAACCCCCGTTCGACCGGGCGGTAAAACTCCCGTCGGCCCATCTCGTCGGGGAAATAATTCTGTCCGCTGAAACCCTCCGCAGTGTCGTGGTCGTAATTATAGCCGTGGCCATAGCCCAGTTGTTTCATCAGCTTGGTGGGCGCGTTCAGGATATGCTTGGGCGGGGACAGGCTGCCCGTCTCCTTGGCGGCGCGCACGGCATCCTTATAGGCGGTATAAGCGGCGTTCGATTTGGGCGCCGTGCCCAGATAGATGACCAACTGGGCGATGGCCAACTCGCCTTCCGGGCTGCCCAGCCGTTCATAGGCCTCCCACGCCGCCGTTGCCTGGGTCAGGGCCGCCGGGTCCGCCATGCCGATATCCTCCACCGCGAAGCGGGTCAGGCGGCGGGCGATATATCGCGGGTCCTCCCCACCCGCCAGCATGCGGGCGTACCAATACAAGGCGGCATCCGTATCCGACCCGCGCAGGGATTTGTGCAGGGCGGAGATCAGGTTGTAGTGTCCCTCCTGCGCCTTGTCGTACAGCGGCATGCGCCGTTGCACCGCACTGGCCAGGGCATTGGTGTCCAGCACCTTGTCGGCCGGCAGCGCGAACAGTTCCTCGCACAGGTTCAGGCAATAGCGCCCGTCGCCATCGGCCAGCGCCTTTACCGACGCCCGCGCATCCGCGTCCAGCGGCAGGGGCCGCCCCTCTTCCGCCTCCGCCCGTTGCAGCAGCTTTTCCAGGGCGGCATCATCCAGCCGGTTCAGCACGAACACCTGCGCCCGCGACAGCAGGGCGGCGTTCAGTTCGAAGCTGGGATTCTCCGTCGTCGCCCCCACCAGGGTGACGGTCCCATCCTCCACATAGGGCAGGAAGCCATCCTGCTGCGACCGGTTGAACCGGTGGATCTCATCAATGAACAGCAGCGTGCCCTGCCCGCCCAGCCGCCTGGCCTTCGCCGCTTCGAACACCTTGCGCAGATCGGCCACGCCGCTGAAAATGGCGGATAGCGGTTCGAAATGCAGATCGGTGGTCTGGGCCAGCAACCGGGCCAGCGTGGTCTTGCCACAGCCCGGCGGCCCCCACAGGATCATGGAGACCAGCCGGCGGGACCCGATCATGCGGCCGATGGGGCCGTCGGGACGCAGCAGATGGTCCTGACCCACCATCTGATCCAGGCTTTGCGGCCGCAACCGGTCGGCCAGCGGCCGTGGCGCCTGTGCTTCGAACAAACCCGACACTTGGCAAATCCCCGTACAGCCGATCCCGTTGCGCCCCCATCATCCCAGATGGGAATGGAGCGGCGCAATGTTCAAGGTCAGGATGGCGGCTGTGTCTGCCCGGCGGGTGGTGCCGGCTGTGGGGCCGCCGCCTCCTGCCGAGACGTGCGGTAATTGTCCAGGAAGCTGCGGAACAGGTCGATTTCCGTGATGCGCTGGCGGATGGTGTTGGCGTCGGCCAAGCCGGCCGACTCCTCCGGCCGGGTCAGCAGGCGGAAAAAGGCCGCATCCTTGGTCTTCTCCATCGCCGGCCCGAAATCCCGGCGCAGGGCGTCCAGACCGGCATTGTCCCCCGCCAGCGACAGCGCCGTGGCCCGGTTCACCACCAGACTGGAAAGCTGCGGGTCAAGGGCGGCGTCGGGGGCTGGCGGCGGGCCAATCACGTCGGACAGCGCCTGGGCCGCCGCTTTCCATTGCTTGTCACGCATGGCGATGTCGATGCGCAACAGGTTGGCGTTGCGCGACTGGTCGGCGGCCAGCAACTGCACGGCCTCCGTCCCCTTGTCGATCTGCGACAGGGCACGGGCGCGCAGCAGCTTGCGCTCCTCCGCCAGTTCCGGCGTTATCTCCGGCACGGTGCTCTTGTCCAGCGCCGCCACCGCCTCCTCCGGCTTGCCATCCAGCAGGCGGATGCCAGCCAGCCGCGTGCCCACCTGGGCCTTTTCCAGACCGGAGAGCCGGTATTGGACCTGATGGTCCAGCAATTGTGCGGCCCGGTCCAGCAGGTCGATCTCGACCAGCCGTTCGGCCAGCTTGCGGATGATACGGTCGCCATCGGGGCCGGGGGGCGTCAATTCCCGATATTGTTCGTAAAGGCCCATGGCCTCCAGCGGTGTCATCTTCGCCGCCCCGTCCTTGGCGAACAGGTCGGTGAAGGTGCGCGTCATGTCGGCCGCGATCTCCTTCGCCTCGGGCGTGTCCGGGAAGGCGGAAATGGTCTGCCGCATCGTGTCAAAGGCACGCGGATAATCACCGGCCAGGGCATGCACCTCCCCGATCCGGCGCAGGTTGGACAGTTCCAGCGCGTCGCCGCGCCAGGCAAAGCGCATTTCCTCCATCTGCTTGGCGGCGTCCTTGGGGTCCATCTTGCCGGACGCCAGCGCGGTATCGATGAAGTCGCGCTTGGCCCGCATGGAATACAGCCGGTCCCGGCCTTCCCGCGCCTGCTTGAAATAGGACAGGGCCTTGTCATTGTCGCCCAGGGCACGGAAGACCGAGCCGCGGAAATACTGGACCGCCGCCGCCTGGTTACCGTTTTCCCCGCCCCGCTTGGCAACGCGATCCATGATCAGGGCCGCCGCCTCCGGCTGGTTCACGCGCAGCGCCGCGTCCGCCGCCGCCAGGGCAAGCCCCGTGTAGAACGGGTCGGGATAACGGTCCAGCAGGTCCTTGGAGGACTGGAACCCCGCATGGGCGCCGGCATAATCCCCCTGCCCGGCCAGTGCCGCCGCCCGCCAGAGCGCGGCATCCGGCTCAGCGGCCAGTTGCCGGTTCGACAGATCGGCCAACCCGCCGGCGAAATCGCCCGTCAGAACGCGCCCGATTCCCCGGATGGCCAGGAATTCCGACCGCCGGTCCACGTCGGGCTGCTGTGACTGCACGCGGGTCAGCATGCCCAGGGCTTCATACCCCATGCCATTGGCCAGATAGAACCGGGCGACATCCAGCCGGCCGCGCGTCTTCTCCGCTTCCGGCAGGTTGGCCAGACGGTCCCAGCGGGCCTGCCGCGTCTTGATGTAATCCCGGGCGGGCACCTGCCCCCAGCGCTTAAAATCGAACAGTTTTTCCTGTTCAACGGGCGGCGGCGGCGGTGGGATCGCGGCCAGGATATCGGACGGTGGCGACAGGCGCAGCCCCCCCGGCACCGTTACCTCCAACCCTTCGCGCACCGGCTGTACCGTCAGCCGGTCATCCAGGGGGCGAACCACCACGCCCTGCAGGGTTGGCAGAAACTGCACCTCGGTATAACGCAGCGGCGCCTCGACATGCTGGCCGGGCAGCGGCAGCGGCACGACCGACAGCGTGTCGCCGACCACGGGGTCCTTGAATGCGATCACCCGTTCCGCCTCGGCGGCGGGCACCACCAGACGCGGACCCAGGGCGAATTCCGGATCGGGCCGGGGCTGTATGGTGCTGCCAGAGGTGGTCTTTTCGGCCGTTTCGCTGGTCCGGGAAAGGATCACCTGCCAGGCGGTGCCGTCGCGCTTCACCGCAGCCTGCTGCAGGGCCGGCATGGGCAGACGGAAACCGCTCCCCCCCTCCACCGCGACGGGTTCCACCGTCATCTGCAGCTCCGGTGGCACCGTCGGCGCAGTCTCCGGCGGCACCGGTTCACCGAACAACACATACAGGTAGCCCGCGCGCTCATAGATCGCCGCCGTCCGCGCGACCTTCGGATCGAAGGACAACATGACCGGGGTCATCAACGGCTCCGACGGCGTCGGGGGCGTCGATGCAGTTGCGGCGGGGGGTGGTGCCGCCGTCGGGGCCGGCGCTGCCGTCTGCGGGGGTGGGGGCGGGGGCGCTGCCGTCGTCGCGACGGCTGGCGGCGGCGGTGGAGGGGGCGGCGGCGGTGGAGGGGGCGGCGCCGCTGTTGCGGTCGGGGCCGGGACCAGGGGGGTCGGTGCGCCGGAGGCGGTGGCCGCCGGGGCGGACGTACCAGCATTGGCGGGAGCGGCGTTGCCACGCAACTGGTAAAGCGGTGCGCCTTCCTTGGTCTGGCGCGGATCGGCGGGCCGGGGGGGCGTCTGCTGTCCCGGGGCCGGGCCGGCGCCCGCCGTCTGTACCGGCACCGGAGCAGAAGCGGGTGGCGTGGCGGGTGCCTGTGCGGTGCCGGGTGGCGGCTTATCCAGAATGTCCAGCACGACGCGTGTGCCCGCGCGGCTGTGCTTGACGCCTGCACCGGCGGGAATGTCGAACCGGACGGTGACCGCATCCTCGGCAGTGACCTGCGTCAGGCCGCTGACACGGCTGGGCCGGGCGCGCAGAACATTGGCCAGATCAATCTGGGCCGCCACGGGGAACCGCACGCTGACCGACGCGCCGCTCTGTTCAACAGAATAGGGCACCTGACGCGGCCAGTCGAAGACGAGACGGCTGTAATCGGGATGCACGCCGCTGCGGACCGGGACGCGGGTGGCGGGCGGGACCGGGGCCGAGGTCGCGGCGGCCGTCGCCGGGGCCGGCTGCTGCGCCAGGACAGGTCCCGGCAGCAGCGCCACGGCGGCAACCGACAGGGCCAGCGTCGCTGTCAGAAGACGGGCCGTCCTCATGACGCGCCCCCATGTTCGCGGACCACCAGATCGACACGCCGTGCCTCGGCACGGACCTGACCGCCCGCCTGTCCGTCACCATGGCCACGGATGGTGATGTCGCGCAGATACCCGGCCTGCCGCAGGGCGTCGGCCACGGTCTGGGCCCGCGCCAGCGACAATTCCCAATTGCTGGTCCAGCGTGGACCGGACGGCGACGCATCGGCATGGCCGACCACATCCAGGGCATTGCCAATATTGGCGGCCACACCGCCCATCAGGAACAGGATGCGCCGCCCCCCGCCGGACAGCGCCGCGTCACCCGGTGCGAACAGCAGATCCGACGGCATGGACAGGACCAGGGTGCCATCGATGCGGGCAATGCGCATGGCGGCCAGTTCCGGGTTGGCCGCCATCTGGCTTTCGAAGACACGGCCCAGATAGCCCAGTTCGATGGCCTTGCCGCGATCCAGGCTGGCGGCGGAAAAGGCCGCTTCGGGCCGCTGTTCCCCCACCTGCGCGGGATCAGCCCCCGGAACGCCGGCCGCCAGCGCCTTGTAACGGGCGGGATCGGGTTCCGACATGGCATAAAGCATGACAAAGAAGGTCAGCAACAGGCAGATCAGATCGGAAAAGGTGACCAGCCAGGCCTTGCCCGACGGGGAGGCGGGCGACGCAAAGCTGAACGGGGACGGCGGACGGGTCGGCGTCATTGCACACCCTCCCCCACCGGGACGGAGAACAGCAACCGCACCTGCCCGGCCTCTGCCCCCGTTTCCAGCCCGACCGACAGGGCGGCGGGATCGGCCCCCAACCCCGTCATGGCACGGGCCAGCACGCCCGCGCGTGCCACCAGCGCGGCATTGTCGGCCCCACCCTTGGTGGCGAACAGGAATTCCGCCCGCACGGATACGCCATGCCGGCGCGGTTCCAGCGTGCGGGCCATGCGGTCCATCAGCGCCTGATGGCTGGGCCGGACCGCACTGCCATCGGCAAGGAACAGGTTGGCGACGGGCAGGGCCACGATCAGGGTCCCCGTCTGTGTCCCCGCCTCCACCTTGGCCAGCGGCAGTTCGGCACGGATCAGGTCGCCCAGATCCTGGACGGCACGCGCCGCCTCGCGCCGGGCCTGCTGCCGGTCGCCGGGCGCGCCGCTTAGCAGCGCCTGGGTCGAGAAGGCCTGATCGACGCTGCGGATGACGGCGCCCACCTTCTCGTCATGGAAATGCGAGATGGAATTTAACAGGATGAAAAAGGCCAGAAGCAGGATGAACACGCCGAGATAGAGCAAGGTCGCCCCATCCCCGCCCTCTTGACGGCCGCCGGACGCGCCGAACCGCAGGGGAACCGCCATGTCAGGATCGGTGCTGCCGGGTGTGTGCGTCTCGGGCATTCAACCTCAATCAAACAGGCTGTCGATGAAGGCCTGATCGATGCCCACACCGGGCATCGCGGGGCCGTTCAACAGCTTGGTGTCGGACGGGGTGTCGGCGGGCGCGGCCGCTTCCATGGCGGGATGGCGGCGCTGCACCTCCTCGCCCAGGGCGACCAGCAGGGCCTCCACCTTCTGTTCGATATGTTTCAGGGCGCGCACCACCTTGGTGATGCGCTGGCCGGTAATGTCCTGGAAATTGCACGCCTCATAGATGCCGGTGGTGATGTCCATCAGCTTGTTGGACACGTCCGCCGGCACGTCACCGGCCAGTGCCATCATCTGATCGCAGGCGTCCATGATCCGGTTGGTGGCATCCTCCGTCGCGCCGACGACCGCATCCAGTTCGTCGGTGGCCAGCGGGATATGTTCAGAATGGATATCGGCCGGCTGAATGCTGGCGATTTCTTTCTTGGCGTTATTGATGAACCGGGCCAGTCCTTCCAGCTCTGCATAGACATGCAGGTCATGCTGGCCCATGTCACCGCCCATGGAGGACAGGACCGACGCGACGATGGTCGCCACCTCTTCACGCGAAAGCGGCTGGCGCGCCTCGGCGCGGGCATTGTCCAGCCGGTCCTGGAGAACGGGATCGGCGGCAGTGGCGGTGCGGAACATCAGAACACCTTCGGAGCGCGATGACTTCGGGGCCGGCATGGCGCCGGGGACGGGGGACAGGCTCCCCCGGGCCTTCATACAATCATTCAGGCACGGTGGGCAGCCTCTTCCGTGCAGCCAGAAGTATGGTGACCTCCTGCGCCCGTTTTTCGTCCATGGCGGCGAAAACCGGAGCGACCTTGGCTTCCTTCATCCGGCTGATCACGTTCAGCAGCACAATATTATCCAGATTGTTGAAAATTTTAGCAGCGTCGGCGGGCTTCATCGTCTCGTAAATCTTCACAAGACTGTCCAACTGGGCCTGCTGTTCGGCATTCGCCTGGGTCAGCAGCCCCTGGATTTCCTTCTTCAGATTCTGCAACTCGGTAATTTTCTGGTCGAATCGCGTCTCTGCCGCCGTCAGCATCGCCTCGCGCTGATCAAGCTCGCGCGCGCGGCTGTCCAATTGCTCCCGCCGTTCCTGCAGGCGCTGAAGAAGCTCCACCTCGGTCGGGGTGAAGCCCTGGCCGGGCGTGCCGGACGGTGCCGGGCTGGACGCATCGGCGGGGGGGGCGCCATGCTCGGCGGCCGGGGCCGGAGCATGCTCACCACCGGCAGCGGGCGGGTGTTGCGGCGTGGCCGGCTGCTGTTCCGACGCCGCCTCTGCCACCTGTATCGGCGCGGGTATGGATGCCAGACCCGTCGAAGCCGGGGCGCCGGGCACGGCGACGGCCGCCGCCGGCTTCACATCGGGAAGTCCCTGCGGCACCGTTTCCTCCGCCACAGAGGCGGGGATGAGCGACAGACCCTTGCCGGTGGTCACGGTCAGCCAGATGTCGCCGACCTTGAAGCCCAGAACCAGCGTCGCCACAAAGATGGTGGCCGGCAGCAGGCCGGGCCGTATCAGGGCGCGGCGCGGCTTGGCTGCCTTGACCGGGGCCTTGCGCGCAGCCGGACGTGTACCGGGCTTGGCCGCCGGTCTGGCCGCCGGCTTGGCCCCTGCTGCGGGTTTGGCCGCCGGCTTCGCGGCGGGCGGGCTGGGCGTGTCGGTCATTGCCGCAGATTCTCCAGCGCCTGCAACAGTTCCTTCTCAGCCCTGGACCGCGGCTCTGCCCCGGCCGGGGTCGGCGCGCCCTGGGTCGGCTGGGGCTGTGCCGCTGCCGGACGAGGTGCCGGCGCGGCAGGCGCAGCCTGGGGGCGACTGGCCATGGGCGACGGCGCCATCGACGACGCGGGCGGTGCCGCGTTCATCACAGCGGCCCGCGCCTTGCCGGAAGCGGCCTCCAGACGGTTGGCCAGCCCGTCAGCCGCCTGCACGATCAACTCCATCTCCTCTTTCAAGGTCTGGGCGCGGTTGATCAGGGCGGAGAGGTTTTCACCGGATTCCTGCGCCGTCTTGCGCATGCCCTTCACGGAACTGTCGGCCTGGGCCGTGGCTTCGGCGAAGCCCCTGACCAGTTCCTCCAGTTCCGCGCGGCTTTCCTTCACGGCCGACAATTGCCGGTTCAGACGCAGGGCATAGATGATCGTGGCCACCAGAAGGCCGACGATGGCCACGTCCAGCAACAGGGACAGGATGGAGGCGATCATGGCTGCGTCTCCGGTTTGGGGGCTTCCTTGTCGATACGGACCGCGATGTTACCACCCTTGCGGCCCATCCGGCCCAGGAACATGGGCACATCACCGCAGCGCAGTTCGATCGTTTCGTCGGGGGCCACGTTCAGCAGCACGCGGCTACCGACGCGCCAGGCCATCACTTCGCTCAAGGGCAGGACAATCTCGTCCAGCACGGCCGACAGATGCACGTCGGTCTGCCACAGTTCCGATGCCAGGTGGGTTTCCCAGATACTGTCGCGACCGAACTTTTCACCCATGAACATCTGCAACAGCAGCTCGCGCACGGGTTCCAGGGTGGCATAGGGGATCAGCAGTTCCAGGCGCCCGCCGCGATCTTCCATGTCGATACGCAGCTTCACCAGAACGGCGGCATTGGCCTGCCGGGCGATGGTGGCGAAACGCGGATTGGTTTCCAGACGGTCGAAGCGGAAGGTCACGGGCGACAGCGGGTCAAACGCGGCCGACAGGTCCGACAGGACTACATGCACCATGCGTTCGACCAGATTGCGTTCGATGGTCGTATAGGGGCGGCCTTCGATACGCATGGCCGCCGTGCCGCGTCGCCCGCCCAGCAACACGTCCACGATGGAATAGATCAGGGCCGAATCGATGACCATCAGGCCGTAATTGTCCCATTCCTCAGCCTTGAAAACGGCCAGCATGGCGGGCAGCGGGATGGAGTTCAGGTAATCGCCGAAACGCACAGAGCTGATCTGGTCCAGCGAGACTTCGACGTTGTCGGACGTAAAATTGCGCAGGCTCGTCGACATCATGCGCACGAGGCGGTCGAACACCACCTCCAGCATGGGCAGGCGTTCGTAATTGACCAGCGCGGAATTCACCAGCGCCATGACGCCGGTATTGTCGCCGTCGCCGGCGCCATCCTTGTCAAAGCCCAGCAGACTGTCGATTTCGTCCTGGTTCAGGACGCGCGTGGCCCCACCGCCGCCGCCCATGTCGCCAAAGGCGTCGCCAGCCCCTTCGTCCGCCATGGCGGCCCATTCGGCCGCCATACGTTCTTCTTCACTCAGCTCCTCGGGCCCGGCCATCACGCTTCCCCTTGCATCATTGCTGGACCAGGAATTCCTTGATCAACACGTCCTTCACCTTGATCGGGGCGACCGCCGTGTTCACCCGAAGCTGCAGCTCCTCCCGCAACCTGTACATGCCCGCCGATCCGCGCAGATCATCCACCTTCAATTCGCGCAGATAAACCTGGAACGCATCGGTGATGCGCGGCATGGCAAGTTCGACGGTGGCCTTTTCCTCCGGCCGGTTCAGTTCCACCGAAATACCCAATTTCAACAGCGTTGCCCGACGCTCGCCCGTGTTCAGGTTGACCAGCATGTCGGGGATGTCGGCATAGACCGGCGGCCCCTTGTAGGGCGGCAGGTCCGGTTCCTTGTGCTCCTCCTCCACATGCTCACCTTCACCCTCGTGCTTCTTGCCCAGAAGGCCGTCAAGCGCGCCGGTGAAGAAAGCCGCAGCGGCACCCGCCACGATCAGCACAACGGGCAGCACGATGAACAGGACGATTTTCTTGCCGCTCAGCTTCTTGCGCGGCAATTCGGCATCGGTTGACCCGCCGCCATCGGTCTCCATCGACGTCACCCTGTCCCACCCCAGAACCGACCCGCGCATACAAAGAGCCCCCATGGGCAGACCCAGGGGATTCCAGCATCGCTGTCGAACCGGAATGATACCAAGCCGATTCAGCGCTTTCCATGGATTTGCGGGGTCACAGGAAGGAATTCCGTATAATTCGACGCAAAGCCGTGCTTTTGCCCGGCAGACAGAGAAGCAAGGCAGCCCGCCGGGCGCTGCTCATCCCTGTCTTTTTCTGTCCGCTCCTGGTCCTGAGCGTGCCTTTCGGATATGATAACGGCCTTCTATCGTGGCGGTCACCGCAACCGGAACCGGAGCATGAAATGTCCGTCCATGATACCGCCCTGCTGGTCATCGATGTCCAGGAAAGTTTCCGTCAGCGTCCCTATTGGCGGGAGGACGAGGCGGAACCCTTCTTTGCCCGCATCCAGCGCCTGATCGACGGGGCGCGGCGGGTGGGCCTGCCCATCGCCCAGATTTTCCATGTCGATCCGGAGGGGCCGTTTTCCAAGGCTTCGGGTCATGTGAAGCCCCTGTCACCGGTCCGGGTCACTCCCGACGCGATTTTCGAGAAGACGCGGCACAGCGCCCTGGTCGGCAGCGGCCTGGATGTCTGGCTGGTGGCGCGGGGCATTCGCCGCATCATCATCTGCGGCATCCGCACCGAACAATGTTGTGAGACGACGACGCGGCATGCCAGTGACCTGGGATATGAGGTCGATTATGTGACGGAGGCCACGCTGACCTTTGCCATGACCGATGCCGCCGGCCGGATCTGGTCCGCCGAGGAGATCAGGGCGCGGACCGAACTGGTCCTGGCCGGTCGTTTCGCCACCATCGCCAGCGTGGAACAGGCCCTGGCGCGGGCCGTGGATGGCAAACCGGACCGGGAGGCGGCCTGATGCCCCCGGGTGACGGTCGGGTGCGGGAAACGGTCCCGGTCTATGTTGTGCTGCCCCCGCGCGCCATGCTGCTGGACGTGGCGGGGCCGACGGAGGTGCTGCGCCGGGCCGGGGTCGAACAGGACAGGCTGGGTTTCGACATGCACTTCGTGGGACCGGTCCCGGAACTGGCCAGTTCGGTGGGCCTGATCCTGTCCCATATCGCCCCCCTGCCCGACCGGTTGCCGCCGGATGCCATCATCATGCTGTCCGGCAATATCGATCCGCTGCCGGGGCAGGATGTGCGGGCCGACAATGTGCAGGAACAGGTGATCGTCGACTGGCTGCGCCGGACGGTGCGGCCCCAACATCTGCTGCTCTGCATCTGCTCCGGATCGGTCATCGCGGCCCGGGCCGGGCTGATGCAGGGTCGGGCCTGCACAACGCATCACAGCTCCTATGACGAGTTGCGGCAGGCCGCCCCCGGATGCCGGGTCATGGAGAACCGGCTGTTTGTGGAGGATGGCAATTGCTGGAGCAGTGCCGGCATCACCGCGGGCATCGATCTGGCCCTGCATTTTGTGTCACGGCGCTGCGGTCCCGGTGTGGCGGCAGCGGTGGCCCGCTATCTCGTCGTCTATATGCGCCGCACCGGTGACGATCCGCAGCTTTCCCCCTGGCTGGAAGGGCGCAACCATCTGCATCCGGCCATCCACCGGGTCCAGGATGCCATCGCCAATGACCCGGCGCGCGACTGGTCGTTGGCCACCCTGGCCAACATCGCCTATACCAGCCCCCGCCACCTGTCCCGCCTGTTCCGTGAACATGCCGGCATGACGGTGCCGGATTATGTCAATCGCCTGCGCGTCGGCCTGGCCCGCCGCATGATCGAGAATTCCCGCCTGGATATGGAGGCCGTGGCGGAGCGCGCAGGCTTTGGATCGACGCGGCAGTTACGCCGCGCCTGGGGCCGCCTGCACGATGCCCCGCCCAGTGCGGCACGGCGGGCCGGGTAAGGGGTTGCCATGGGACCATGTCGCACTTCACCATGGCGGCAACCCGCAACAGGACGCCACCATCATGACGCATCTGGGAAATTCCGCCGGCAGCCGTGACATCGCCTACCACCTTCACCCCTATACGAACCTGAAGGCACACGAAACCGTTGGGCCGTTGGTGATCGCCTCCGGCAAGGGCGTGACGGTGACGGACGAGGCGGGCAAAGAGTATATCGAAGGGGTCGCCGGCCTCTGGTGTACCAGCCTGGGTTTCGATGAGCCGAGGCTGGTCGATGCCGCCATCCGTCAGATGCGGACCCTGCCCTTCTACCATGCCTTCGCCCATAAATCGCACGAACCGGCCATCGATCTGGCTGAACGGCTGATCGCCCTGGCGCCCGTGCCGATGAGCAAGGTGTTCTTCGCCTGCTCGGGATCGGAGGCGAACGACACGGCGGTGAAGCTGGTCTGGTATTATAACAACGCCCTGGGCCGCCCGCAGAAGAAGAAGATCATTGCGCGGCAGAAGGCCTATCACGGCGTCACCGTCGCGGCCGCCAGCCTGACGGGCCTGCCCAATTGCCACCGGGATTTCGACCTGCCCATCCAGGGCATCCTGCATACCGATTGCCCCCACCATTACCGGTTCGCCCAGGACGGGGAGAGCGAGGTGGATTTCGCCACCCGTCTGGCCGACAATCTGGAAGCGTTGATCCTGCGCGAGGGGCCGGACACGGTGGCCGCCTTCTTCGCCGAGCCGGTGATGGGGGCCGGCGGCGTCATCCTGCCGCCCGCCACCTATTTCGAGAGGATCCAGGCCGTCCTGAAAAAGTACGACGTGCTGCTGGTCGCGGACGAGGTGATCTGCGGCTATGGCCGCACCGGCAATATGTGGGGCAGCCAGACCTATGGCATGAAGCCGGATATCCTGACCTCGGCCAAGGCGCTGACGTCCGCCTATCTGCCGCTGTCGGCCGTGCTGGTGTCGGACGCCATCTATCAGGCCTGCGTCGCCGAAAGCGCCAAGATCGGCACCTTCGGTCATGGCTACACCTATTCCGGCCACCCGGTGAGCTGTGCCGTCGCCCTGGAAACCCTGAAGATTTACGAAGAGCGGGATATTATCGGCCATGTCCGCGCCCTGGCGCCGCACCTGCAACAGGGGCTGCGCGCCTTCCGCGACCATCCGCTGGTGGGGGAGGTGCGGGGCATCGGCCTGATCGGCGGGGTTGAACTGGTCGCCGACAAGGCGACCAGACGACCCTTCGACCCCGCCCTGGGCGTCGGCGCCAAACTGGTTTCGTTCAGTCACCAGCATGGCGCCATCCTGCGCCCCATCGGCGACAGCATCGGCTTCTCCCCGCCCCTGATCATCAACGCCGAAGAGATCGAGACGCTGCTGTTCCGGTTCGAAAAGTCGCTGGCCGACACGGCGGACTGGCTGACGCGCGAGGGAGTACGCCTCGGTTAAGCAACCGTCCGGTTGCCGCTTGGATGGAAAAGCCCCCAGGTTGGGGTGCCTTTCCATCCAGACCTGACGAACTCTAAACGGCCAGCGCCTCCACCAGCGGCAGGCTGCGCAGACGCTTGCCCGTCGCGGCGGACAGGGCGTTGGCGACCGCCGGGAAGGTGGGGGGAAGCCCTGGTTCGCCGACACCGCCCAGCGCCTCGCCGGAATTGATGAAATGCACATCGATGACGGGCGGCGCCTCCGAATGGCGCATCAGGCGGTAGGTATCGAAATTGCGCTGTTCGGCGCGGCCATCCTTCACCGTCACCGCCTCGTACAGGCCGGCCGACAGGGCCATGACCACCCCGCCCTCCATCTGGCTCCTTGCCCCATCGGGCAGGACCACGTCGCCGCAATCCAGCACGGTCGTCACCCGGTGGATACGCGGCTGGCCGTCGATGACCGATGCCTCCACCACATGGGCCGAGAGAGAGCCGAAGCTGGCGAAAAAGCCGATGCCATGGGCATGGCCCTTGGGCAGCGTCTTGCCCCAGCCCGCCTTTTCCGCCACCAGATCGATGACGGCCAGCGCCCGCTTGTTGCCGGCCAGCAGTTGGCGGCGGAAGGCGACCGGGTCCTTGCCGGCCGCCGCCGCCAGTTCATCGATGAAACATTCCAGGAAAAAGGCATTGTGCGTTGCGCCCACGGCCCGCCAGGGGGATGTGGTGACCCGCACATGGCGGCGTGCCCAGTCCAGCTTGAAGTTGGGCAGGGCATAGGGAAGGGTCGACAGATCCTGGACCGACGACGTGTCCAGTTCCGTCTCCTTCAGCCCGCCGGGCGTGAATTCCGACCGCATGGAGGGGCCGGAAATGCGGATGGCCATGCCGGTCACCGCCCCCTTGGCATCCAGCGACGCGGTCAGGCGTGCCATCTGGGCCGGGCGGTAATAGCCACGGTCGAATTCATCCTCCCGCCGCCAGAAGAATTTCACCGGCGTGCCGGCCATGTCCTTGGCCACCTGCGCCGCGCCGGGGATGCCGTCATCCATCAGGCGCCGGCCAAAACCGCCGCCCAGCAGCAGGGTATTGACCGTCACCGCCTCGGCATCAATGCCGATGGTGGTGGCGGCGGTCCGGCGGGAGCGATCCTGCACCTGGGTCGGCGCCCAGAGTTCCAGCCTGCCATCCTTGAACAGGCCGGTGCAACTCCACACCTCCATCGGCGCGTGACAGATATAGGGCACGCCGTAATCAGCCGTCACCGTCTTCGCGGCGGATTTGAAGGCCGCATCGATATCGCCGCGCGCCGTGGCCGGTATCGCCTGTTCCGCACCCAGCCCTTCCACCATGGCGGCGGCCAGGGCAGTGCTGCTGATCGTGTCCTGCGGTGACGGGGCCATGGACACGGCGACGGCATCGGCCCCCTTCATGGCGGCCCAGACAGTGTCGGCCACGACCGCCACGCCGCCCTGGATCTTCACCACCTTGCGCACGCCCTTCACCTTCAACGCGGCGGCCGCATCAAAGGTGGAGATATCGCCATGAAAAACGGGGTTCAGGCGGGCGCAGGCATAGAGCATGCCGGGCAGGCGAAAATCCATGCTGTAAACGGTTTCGCCCCGTACCTTGGCCGGGATGTCCAGGCGCGGCACACCCTTGCCGACATAGCGGCGGGTGGCGGGATCGCGCAGCGGCGGATTGTCGGGCGGCGTCAGCTTCGCGGCCTCATCCGCCACCTCCCCGATGCCCAGGCTGCGCTTGGACGCGGCATGGGTCAGGCGGCCATTGTCCAGGGTCACGCCGGCGGGATCGACCTGCCAGCGGTTGGCGGCCGCCTGGATCAGCAGGGCACGAGCCTGCGCCGCCCCCTTGCGCAGATGATCGTTCCAGCGGCGCACGCCCATCGACCCGCCCGACCCCATATTACCGCCAAAACGGTAGGCATCGGCCGGAATGGCGGTTTCGACCGAGACATCGGCGAAATTCACGCCGATCTCATCGGCGATGATGGCGGCATGGGCCGTGTGCGTGCCCTGCCCCATCTCCGTCGTGGGCGAAACGATGACGATCTTGCCGTCGGGCTTCACCACCACATGGGCGGTGACCATGCCCGTGCGGGCATTGGCGCCGGCGGCGTCACGCCCCAGGCCGGGCAGGGCCGGCGGCGCACCCTGGGCCAGGATCGGCAGCGGCAGGGCGACGGCAACGGTCAGCCCGCCCAGACCGGACAGGATGGCGCGGCGCGACAGGTCGGTGATGTCGGTCTGGGTCAGGTGGTTATCCATGGATCAATCCTCCCCTTCCCGTTCAGGACGCGACGCCGGCGGCGCGCTTGATGGCGGCCTTGATGCGCGGATAGGTGCCGCAACGGCAGAGATTGCCATCCATGGCGGCATCGATATCAGCATCCGTCGGCTTGGGCGTGTCTTTCAACAGGGCGGCGGCCGACATTATCTGCCCGGACTGGCAATAGCCGCATTGCGGCACCTGCATCTCCTCCCACGCCTTCTGCAACGGGTGGGAACCGCCCAGCGCCTCGATCGTCGTGACCTTGGACCCGGCCACCGATTCCAGCGGGATGGAGCAGGAGCGCGTGGCGACACCATCCACATGCACGGTACAGGCCCCGCACTGGGCCACGCCGCAGCCATATTTGGTGCCGGTGAGCCCCACCAGATCACGGATGGCCCAGAGCAAGGGCATATCCGGATCGGCATCCAGACGATGCATCTTGCCATTGATGGTCAGTTCGATCATCGCGTTCACCTTCTGCCAAGCGGATTATTTTGAAATCAGAATAGGGATAACACCGGTGTCAGGGGCCGGGGATTTTGTTTCAGAACGGTAAATGGCGTGTCAAACCATGTCGCCAAGTCCCGGCGGCCGCCATTTCACGGCGGGATTTCACATTTGACGACGATATATTCATATGAATATTACGACACAGACCGTTTACCGTAATCCGCTCGCCTTGATGCGGCAAAGACTGTACGTTTCCGGACAGTTCCGTTCCTGCCCTGGTGAATCATGGCCGACCAGCCGCGCGTCCTGATCGTCGATGATGACGAGGATATCCTTGTCGCCGCCCGCCTGATGCTGAAACGCGAGGGCATTCTCTGCCACACGGAACCACGGCCCGACCGCATTCCGCAGCTTTTGAAGGATGGCGTGTTCGACGCCGTGCTGCTGGACATGAATTTTGCCATCGGCGCCAATACGGGGCGCGAGGGTTTTCAGTGGCTGAAACGTATCGTGGAGATCGACCCCACCCTGTCGGTGGTGCTGATCACCGCCTATGGCGATGTCGGCACGGCGGTGGAGGCGATGAAGCAGGGGGCAGCCGATTTCGTGCTGAAGCCCTGGCAGAATGAACGGCTGCTGGCCACCCTGTCATCGGCCCTGAAACTGACCGCGTCGAAGCGCGAGGCGCAGCAATCGGCGGCAACGACAAAGGAACTGGCCAGCGTCGCCCTGGATGGCACGCCCAACACCATCATCGGGTCGGCCCCCGCCATGGCCCGCATCTTCGCCCTGCTGGACCGCGCCGCACCGACGGAAGCCAATGTCCTGATCCTGGGTGAGAACGGCACGGGCAAAGAGGTGATCGCCCGCGAAATCCACCGCCGGTCGAAGCGGCGCGATCAGGTTTTCGTGTCGGTCGATCTCGGCTCCGTCTCCGAAAGCCTGTTCGAAAGCGAACTGTTCGGCCACAAGAAGGGCGCCTTTACGGATGCCAAGGAAGACCGGGTCGGCCGTCTGGTCGCGGCCAATGGCGGCACCCTGTTCCTGGACGAAATCGGCAACCTGCCCCTGTACCTGCAATCCAAGCTGCTGTCGGTCCTGGAACAACGGGTGGTGATCCCCGTGGGCGGGACCAAGCCCATGCCCATCGATGTCCGTCTGGTCAGCGCCACCAACATGCCGCCCGAACAACTGGGCCGTGAGGACGTGTTCCGGCAGGATCTTCTGTACCGTATCAATACGGTGGAACTGCACCTGCCGCCGCTGCGCGACCGGGCGGACGACATTCCGGCCCTGATCGACCATTTCGTCGCCATCTATGCCCGCAAATACAATATGCCGGTGAAGAAGGTGGCGCCCGCCGCCCTGCCCCGGCTGATGGCCTGGCGCTGGCCCGGCAATGTGCGGGCCCTGCGCCATGCGGTCGAACGGGCCATGATCCTGTCGGGCGGGGCCATGCTGGAGGCGGAGGATTTCTCCCTGCCCTCCACGGCGGGACAGGCGCCGGCCCCCACCGCGGCACAGGCGGCCAGCGCCGCACCGGCCGGCACACTGGTCCTGGATACGCTGGACCTGGAGGCGGTGGAGCGCGAGGCGATCCGCAAGGCCCTGTCCAAGCACCAGGGCAATATCAGCCACGCGGCCCAGGATCTAGGCATCACCCGTGCCTCTCTCTATCGCCGGATGGAAAAGCATGGGCTATAGGCGGTTCGAGCTGAATGTCACGCTGCGGGTGGCGCTGCTGGCGCTGTCCTCCATGCTGCTGGGCATCATGCTGGTGGAAACCACCTATCGCGCCACCAGTTTCCTGGTTGCCCTGGCGATCCTGGCACAGGTGGGCAGTCTGCTGCGGGCCGTCACCCGAACCAACCGGGAGGTGGCGCGGTTCCTGGGTGCCATTGCGCATTCTGATTTCAGCCAGACCTTCCGCCAGATGGACCAGGGGTCGGCCTTTGACGAACTGGGCGCCGCCATCACCCAGGTGATGGACAAGTTCCGCGCCAGCCGCGCCAGTTCGGAAAAGCAGGCCGATTACCTGAATGCCATGCTGAACCATGTGCCGGTCGCCCTGGCCGCCGTGTATGAGGATGGGCGCGTCGAACTGCTGAACAATTTCGCCCACCGGCTGCTGGGGCCGGAGGAACTGAGCCGGCGGACCACGGACGGGCAACTGATCGCCGATGCGCTGCGCGGGCTGGCACCGGGCACGCGCAGCCTGATCCGCGTGGCGTCGGGCAGTTCGGTGGGGCCGCAGCAACTGACCGTGACCGCGACCCGCCTGATCCTGGGTGGCGAATCCCGCCTGCTTCTGTCTTTGCAGAATATCGCTGGCGACCTGGAAGCCACGGAGGTCCGCGCCTGGCAGGATCTGGTGCGCGTCCTGACGCATGAGATGATGAATTCCCTGACCCCCATCGCGTCACTGACCCGCACGGCACAGGGCGTTCTGTCCGACATGCGGGAAAAGGTGGCGGGACAGCCGCATCTGGTGGAGGAGATGCAGGATGCGGAAATGGCCATCGATACGGTTGCCCGCCGCTCCAACAGCCTGCTGCGCTTTGTCGAGCGCTATCGCCAGTTCACCTCGGTGCCCAAGCCGCAATTGTCGCGCATCAAGATGAAGGAGATCACCGAACGGCTGCAGCGCCTGATGGCGCCCGCCGCCGACAGCCATGGCGTATCCATGGAGGTGCTGGTGCTGCCGCCGCAGCTTGAACTGCTGGCCGATGGCGACATGGTGGAACAGGTGCTGATCAACCTGCTGAAGAATGCCGTGGAGGCCATGCGCGACATGGAACCGCGCGCGGGCGGGCACCGTATCCGGCTGACCGCCCATCTGGACGAAGGCGGGCACGTCGTCATCAATGTCGGCGACAATGGACCGGGCATCCCGTCCGACGTGGCGGAAAAGATCTTCATCCCCTTCTACACCACCAAGCGTGACGGGTCGGGTGTGGGCCTGTCACTGGCCCGACAGGTGATGCTGGCCCATGGCGGCAGCATCAATCTGAGCCCCAATCCGGACGGGGGATCGGTGTTCACGCTACGGTTCTGAGGGGGCGAGCGCCGATCAGGTGAGGCACGTCGGCCCACGACCTGCCCCAGGGCGGGGTGACGTCGGTGCGCGTGATCACAGGCTTCGCCCAATCGCTTTTGGATATGACGGTGCCCCGTGCCCCCGCCCCGGTTCCATGCTACGCTGTCGATACGACCTTTAACGGGTATCATCATGGAACTGACCGCCCTGCTGATCTTCGCCGGCATTTACGCCGTGGCTGTCGCCTCCCCCGGTCCCGGCGTGGCGGCCGTGGTGGCGCGTGCGATGGGGACGGGCACGCGCCGGACCCTGCCCTTCATCGCCGGCATCGTGATCGGTGACCTCACCTGGTTCGCGCTGGTTGTGGGTGGTCTGGCGGTTCTGGCACAGAGCTTCCAGATCGTCTTCACCATCATCAAATATGCCGGCGCCGCCTATCTGCTGTACATGGCCTGGAAACTGTGGCGTGCCCCGGCGCGGGGTATCACCGAACAGCCGCAGATCAAGGGCGAGGGGTTCAAGCTGGTCATGGGCGGGCTGGGCCTGACGCTGGGCAACCCGAAGACCATGGTGTTTTTTCTGGCCATCCTGCCGCAGGTCATCGCGCTGCGCGCCATGACGCCGCTGGCCATCGCCGAACTGTGCGCGGTCATGGTGGTCGTGCTGGGCGGCATCATGACGGGTTATGCCATGCTGGCCGATGGCGCCCGCCGTTTCATCGCCACGCCGGAACGCATGCGCACCGTCAACCGCGCCACGGGTGGGGTGATGGCGGGCGTGGCCGTGGCGGTGGCCGCGCGGTAAGGACGATGTGCCGGGCCTTTCCCTTGCCCGGCACAGGTAGTTATTGTATCAATTCCGATTACGTAAACGTTACTTCGCGCGATACGAGGAAAGCACCATGAATATCGACCAGATCGAAGCCCAGATGAAGGCCCGCGCCCTGAATTTTGTCGGGCTGGGCGCCCTGGTGAAGTTCGACCTGGGCGGCGGTGATGCGCTGTTCATCGATGGCCGTGCGACCCCGCCCACCGTGGGGCGTCAGGGTGCCGCACCCGACACGACGCTGACCATCTCTGGCGAGAATCTGGTGAAGCTGGCCGAAGGCAAGCTGGCCCCCACCCTGGCCTTCATGACGGGCAAGCTGAAGGTCAGCGGCAATATGGGCATCGCCATGAAGCTGGCGAACATGCTGGAAGATTGATCCCGGCCTGCACGACCGGGACGCACTGAAAAACGAAAGGCCCCGAAGCAGTCACCGCTTCGGGGCCTTTGACATTCAGGCCAGCACGCTTTCGGCGGTGACCACCGGGCCCAGATGGGCGATACCGGGATAGGTCAACTGGCCCTTGGCGACGTTCAGGCCGTGGCGCAGATGCACATCATCCTTCAGCGCCTGCACCCAGCCCTTGTCGGCCAGCGCCAGCACGAACGGGGCCGTGGCGTTGTTCAGGGCGAAGGTGGAGGTGCGGGCGACGGCACCCGGCATGTTGGCGACGCAATAATGGATCACGCCGTCAACCACATAGGTCGGGTCGGCATGGGTGGTGGCGTAGCTGGTCTCAAAGCAGCCGCCCTGGTCGATGGCGACGTCGACCAGAACTGCACCCTTCTTCATGCGGCTGACCAGCTGACGGCTGACCACCTTGGGGGCCTCGGCACCCGGCACCAGAACGGCACCGATCACCAAATCGGCCTCCAGAACGGCCTGCTCGATCGTCTCGACATTGGCATAGACGGTGTTCAGGCGACGGCCGAACTGCTGATCAAGCTGACGCAGCCGGTCCAGCGACTTGTCCAGCACGGTGACATGGGCTTCCAGACCCATGGCCATGCGGGCGGCATTGGTGCCGACCACGCCACCGCCGATGATGGCGACCTTAGCCGGGGGCGTACCGGGCACGCCGCCCAGCAGGATGCCGATACCGCCATAGGACTTTTCCAGGCAGTGGGCGCCGGCCTGGATGGACATGCGCCCGGCCACTTCCGACATCGGCGCCAGCAGGGGCAGGCCGCCATTGCGGTCGGTCACGGTTTCATAGGCGATGCAGATGGCGCCGCTTTCCTGCAAAAGCTTGGTCTGCTCCGGATCGGGTGCCAGGTGCAGATAGGTGAACAGGAGCTGGCCGGGGCGCAGCATCTTGCATTCGACGGGCTGCGGCTCCTTCACCTTCACCACCATGTCGGCGCGGGCGAAGATTTCTGCGGCGGTTTCGACGATGGTGGCGCCGGCGGCGACATACAGGTCATCGGTCAGGCCGATGGCGGTGCCGGCGTCCTTCTGGACGATCACCTGATGGCCGTGGACCACCAGTTGGCGCACATTGCCGGGGATCAGGCCGACGCGGTACTCGTGATTCTTGATCTCTTTCGGAACGCCGATGAGCATGATTTTTCTCCCTGTTCGGATGTGGGGAGAGAATACGCCCGAACCCCGCCGAATGTCCTTGCAAAGACCGGGTTCGGCATGGCCCTATTTCGACGTTTCATGCATGAAATTCGGCATAAGCGGTGGAAAATGCGACCAGCCGACCTTGACGCCATTGATCGTAAGATTCTGATAAAGGTGCAGGCCGATGGCCGCATCTCCGTCGCCGATCTTGCCGACCATGTCGGCCTGTCCCCATCCGCCTGTCACCGCCGCCTGAAACGGCTGGAGGATGAGGGCGTGATCGAAGGCTATGTTGCGCTGGTCAGTCCCGCCGCCCTGGGCCGTGGCACCTCGGTCTTCGTGCAGATCACGCTGGACCGGCAGCAGGATCAGGACCTGCGCGCGTTCGAGGCCAAGGTGATGGAATGCCCAGAGGTGATGGAATGCTATCTGATGGCGGGCGATGCCGATTTCATGCTGCGCGTGGTCGTTGCCGATGGCAGCGATTATGAACGCCTGCACACCCAGACCCTGACCCGCCTGCCCGGCGTGGCGCGCGTCCGGTCCAGCTTCACCCTGCGCACGGTGGCCAAACGCACCACCGTGCCCATGCGGTAAGGGGTTTTAAATGACTACAATCCGCGTCGGCTGCGGCGCCTTCATCATCGATGACCAGGGCCGTTTGCTGCTGGTCAAGCGCCGCCGCAACCCCGAGGCCGACCATTGGGGCCTGCCGGGCGGCAAGGTCGATTTTCTGGAAGCCGTGCCCGATACGATCCGCCGCGAAATCGCGGAGGAATTGGGCGTCGTCATCGAACTGACGGGCCTGCTCTGCGTTGTCGATCAGATCGACACGGCCGGCCCCAGCCACTGGGTCAACCCCGTCCACCGCGCCCGCATCCTGTCGGGTGAACCGCGGGTGATGGAACCGGATGCCATGGCCGACTGGGGCTGGTTCAGCCTGGATGCCTTGCCGCAGCCGCTGACCTTGTCCACAAGGGTCGCGGTGGCGGCTTGCGGCTGACCCGGAAAGCGCTTGCGGTAAAGGCATCAGGGCCTGTCCGATTCACATCGGACAGGCCCTTTTCCTGCACTTGCCCTATACTGTCGGCTTGAAAGAGTGACCGACAGTCAGATATTTCCGACCGTCGGTCTTATCAGAACTTGGCTTCCAGGGTCACGCCCACCTGCCGGCCACGCGGCAGCGAGACCTGATAGCCACGCGGGCTGCCCGTGACACCGAAATCGACATAGCGGATGACGCCAAGCGGATCCATGTTGTCGAACAGGTTCTTCACGAACAGGGTCGCCCGATAGTCGCCATAGGTCACGCCCGCGCGGGCGTCCAACTGGTCGCGGCTGCCGGTGGAGGCGAAATTACCGACCTGATCATACTTCTTCGACCGGTAGGTATAGACGATGTTCATAAAGCCATCGACCTCGTCCGTCAGCGCCGTGTCGAAATCCGACATCACCGAGAACTGATATTTCGGTGTATTCGGCGCGGTCTTGCCCTTGATCGAGCTGTTGCCCGTCAGACGACCGACCTCAGCATCCGTCCCGCTGGTATATTCCGGGTCATTCAGCGAAATGCCGGTCGACAGCTTCCACCACTCGGTCAGGGCGGCCTGCGCCTCGACCTCGATGCCCTTCACCTCCAACGAACCCGCATTGGCGATATAGGAGATGGAACCGGTGGAGAAGACGGCCGACTGGGTAAGCTGCTGGTCCTTCCAGTCGATATAATAGGCGGCGACATTCAGGCGCAGACGGCGATTGAGCAGGTCGGTCTTCAGGCCCAGTTCGTAATTCCAGGCCGATTCCTCATCATAATAGACCTGGGAACCGGTCAGCCGGACGTCGGAATTGAAGCCACCCGGCTTGTTGCCGCGCGCGGCCACACCATAGGCCATAACATCGTCGGTGAATTTATAGTCCAGCGTGAAGCGGGGGTTCCAGCTTTTGAAGGTCTTGGACAGGTTGTAACGGTTGTCACCGCCCTCCAGGCCCAGCTTGTCCACCGCGTAGCGCAGTTCGGCACCGGCCGACAGCGCCTCGGTCAGGTCGAAATTCACCAGCGCGAAGCCCGCATAGTTGCGGATCGTGTTGGTGCCATTGTCCTGAAGGCGCTTGGTGGGAAACATGTACCGCTCGGTCGCCCGATCCTCGTCATACATGTAGGCGCCAGCCAGCCAGCGGAAACCGTCGGCCCCGTCGTTGGAGACACGGAATTCCTGCGAGAAGCTTTCGATATAGACGCCGTCGCGCACATGCAGCGTGCCGCCGGCGCCGGTGATCGGCAGGAAGTCCAGGTCGGCCTTGCGGTCCTCGTCGGAATCCGTGTAGCCGGTGATGGAGGTGAGCTGGATGTCGCCGGCATAATAATTGATGATGGCCGCCGCACGCGACGTCTCACGCGTCAGCCCGCCGCCTTCCACCGCGCCCAGGTTCATGCTGATCTGGTCGGGCGTGGCATGCACCGTGCCGCAATAATACTGGAAGGCCGTGCCGGCGGCATTGCGGAAGCAATTATTGCTGGATGCCCGCTGCAACACTGTGGCATCCACGCCATCCTCGTTCTTGCCGTAGGAATAGCGCAGCGTGATGTCCAGATTGTCATTCGGCGTGAACAGCAACGCACCGGAGACCGCCTTGGTCTCCTCGTCCCCGATCTTCTTGCGGTAATAGGCGTCGGTAGGGTTGTTGTTCCGGTATTCGCCGCCATAGGTGTAGTAGTTGCCGGCCAACTGGAAGGCCAGCTTGTCTTCCACCAACGGCCCGCTGATCATGGCCAACGCGTTATATTCGTCATGCTGTGCGGCAGTCAGCTTCACCTGGCCTTCCATCACGTCGGACGGCTTGCGCGAGGTGTAGGAGATGGCGCCGGAGAAGGTTTGGCGGCCATAGAGCGCCGATTGCGGCCCCTTGATCACCTCGACCTGATCGACGAACGCCATTTCTGTGCCGAACAGGCTGTCGGGAATGAAGACACCGTCCAGGAAGGACGCCGCGTTCGGCGTGCCCAGGATGGACGACTGGCCACGGATGGCCGGGCGGTCCAGGCGGCGCCCGAAATCCTGATCATAGGACAGGCCGGGCACCAGATTGGAGAGTTGGCCGATATCCTTTGCACCGATGCGGTCCAGCGTGGCGCGGCTCATTGCCGTCACCGAAACCGGCACATCCTGCTGGCGCTCCGTGAGCTTGCGGGCGGTGACGATGATCTCTTCAAGCTGTAGCGGCGCATCGGCCGTCTGGGCCAGCGCCGTCACAGGCGCCAGCAACCCTGCCAGCGGGGCGCAGCAAATCAACCGCGCCAGGACATTCCTACTCATCTTTGCCTCCTGTCTGCTCGCCATCACCGGGAAGGACCGTTGGATCGATCCGTCCGTGTTGTATTTTTTTTAATACAATATGGAGGCAGAATGGTTTCGGCGGCAGGGGTTGTCAACTGCTTTGTCGCCCCAAGAATGGAAAAATGACCTATTGATGGATCATTAGGCGCGCGCCACAATCCATAGGCTCATGCGCCGGCGTACCGGCGCAGAATGGATAGGATTTCGTTAAATTCCGCGCAAGTTCCACAACCGCCCACGGCTTCAACGCAAAAGCTTGTGGGGTCCGCCCGTCTCCGGGTTCAACGCCCGCCGCCCCGCCCAGGCCAGGGCCAGGTTGGACGACACAATCAACTTGTTTCCTGATGCAGACGAATTGACCAGTTGCCGCAGCGACGGGAGGCTGGCCATGCCCGTCCCCATCAACAAGACCATATCGGCGGGAATGGCCGCCGCCCGCGCCAGGGCCGCCGATACCGCCTCCCCGCGTAAGGTGTAGATCGCATGGTAACCGGGCTTTGGGTTTCGCACCTCCACCACATCGGCCAGATCGAAGCCCACATCCTGCCAATAGGCGACGGCCTTTTCCCGCAGCTCTGGCGGATAGGGGTTGACCAGGACGACACGCCGCACGCCGGCCTCTGCCGCTGCGGTCCGGATCGCCTGCGCCGCCGTCAGCAGGCGGACACCGCGCGCCTTCTGCCGGGCAACCAGCGCGTCCTCCGACGCCGGCCCCAGCAGGTAGGAGGAGCCGGTGCAGGCAAACAGGACTGCATCCAGGGCGATGCCGCCGAAACTGTCCAGGGTCGCGTCCAGTGTCTCGGCATAGATCTCCAGACGGCGCAACAGCGACGGGTCGCTACTGTGCATGCGGGCGGTCAGCATGGTGATGTCAGGAGCCAGCAGACGCTGCATCTCCGGTTCCACCGTCGGATTGCCGGACGGCGTCAGCACGCCCAGGATACCGCCGCCGCCATATTCAAGATCCTGCTGCCGCCGATCAGACATTGCCGGCCGCGTCCTTGCGCACCATCCCGGACAGCACACGCGCCATCAACCCATCTGTCGCCGCCTGCCGGTCCGCAACCGCGGCCGGGGCCAGCGGTGCGGATTTCAGGCTCTCCACCGGAACGCCACGCAGCGCCGCCAATTCGCGTTCCAGCCTGTCGACCCGGTCATTGGTGACCGACAGTTCCAGTAGCAAGGCCATGGCGATGCGCAATACCGCCTCGGTCTCGGCATTGTCCAGGCTGGGTGGGCGGGCGCCCCGGACAAGGCCGGCCAGTTCCACGATGGCGTCTGCCTGTTTCATCTGCGTTCACTCCGTCGGCTGACCCTTTGCGGTGCCGCGCCTGATGGTCCGGTAATCCGGCACCCGGTTGCGGACAGCAATGTTGGAAAGGCCTGGATTGTTGGAGAACAGGTCTATCTGATCGACCAGGAAGGCGGCGGGCGCGGCCACCTGATAATCATGCGCAAGGGCCTGCATGGCGGCCAGACGCTCACCATCATCCATGATCTGCCCGACATGACCCAGACGGTCCGCCATGGCGCGATCACAGAAGAAGGGCTTGGGCCGACGGCAGGAGAACACCTCCATGGGCCGCAGCGCGTCATTGTAGGGGGAACTGTTCCAGGACGCGCCAAAGGCGTCGACGGTCCAGCTATTGGTCAGGAACTTCTTCAGATATTGCGGGAAGGTGATGATCTGCAACGTCACCCCCACCCCCACGGCCCGCCAATATTGCGCCACCGCCTGATAGATCAGGGTGTCGGCCGGCACACTGTCGATCACCACTTCCGCGGTCAGGGTGAAGCCATCGGCATAGCCGGCTTCGCGCAGCAGCGCGCGGGCCCTGGCCGGATCATAGGGATAGGGCGCCAGGGACGGATCATAACCGAAGCTGAAGGCCGGGGCCGGCTGTCCCGCCGGCCCGGCCAGACCTTCCAGCAGGACATCGGCCAGGGCCTGCTTGTCGATGGCATAGTTCAACGCCTGCCGCACACGGACATCGCGCAGCGGCGCCGTCGGTGCCGTGCCCTCCACCCGGAAGGCGATCGACATGACCTGCATGGAGGAGGTGATATGGATCGGAAAGCCGTTGCGGCGCAGCCGTTCCAGCTCGTCGATCTCCACACCCGCGATATCCACGTCGCCCGACAGCAGCGCCTGCGCCCGCACGGCAGCATTGGGCAGTTCCATGAAGGTCAGGCCCGTCACGTCACTGGGGCGCCAGCGATAGGGGTTGGCTACAGCCCGCGCCTGACGACGCCGCTGGTCCCATCCGGTCAGCAGGAAGCTGCCGGTCCCCACGGGCGCCAGGGCAAAACCGTCCGGTCCCAATTGCCGCCAAAGGTCCGGTTCCACCATCATGACGGCGGCCATCCGCTTGGGCAGGATCGGGTCCGGCTCCGCCGTTTCGATCTCCACCATGGTCGGACCGGCGGCCCGCACGACCTTCACCCCGCGCAATTCATTGCCGATGACGGTGCGGCGCCCTTCCGGGGAGATCAGCCATTCCATGATGGCAACGACGGCGCCACTGTCGAACACGCGGCCATTGGCAAAGCGTACATCGTCGCGCAGGCTGAAGCGCCAGAGCGTGGGGCCGGCCGGTTCCCACCCTGTGGCCAGCGCCGGGCGCAACTGCCCGTCAGCGTCCAGTTCCGTCAGCGCATCGAAGATGGCCGACCAGACCAGCGACCCCGGCCTTCCATTGCCCCGGAACGGGTTGCCCAGGCTGGCCGGCAAGGAATTGACCGCCATGCGCAATTCAAAGGGTGCGGCTTCGTCCGCCCTGGCGGGCGGCGACGCCAGACCCGCCACGATCATGGCCAGAAGCAGAAGGGTCCGCAGGGATCGCAGCATCCTCATCCCCGCTGCCCGTAAGCGACGTACCAGGCGCCCGGCCCGCGCAGCTTGGGGATACGTTCATCGCGCACCGTTTGCGGCGCGAAGCCGGCGGCGACCAGATCACCGGTCACATCCGCCGTGGTATAGGTGACCCAGAACGGCTCGTTGTTGAATTCGACGTCCCAGGATTTCTCCACCTGCTGCGGAACATCCAGGTCCTGGAAACGGTAGGGCACGTCCTGATGAAGGGCGACCCCGCCCGCCGCCAGTAGGCGGTGGCTTTCCCGCATCATGGCGCGGCGCACGTCATTGTCGATCTCATGCATCACATTGTGCGAGACCACGAGATCGAAATGCCCATCGGGGAAGCCCAGATGGGCGGTGTCCATCTGGTGGAAGAACACCCGCGCGCCCAGCGCCAGGGCCCGCGCATGGGCATAGCGCAGCATGCCCGCACCGATATCCACGGCATGCACCTCGGCTTCCGGAAAGTGCAGCGCATATTCACAGGCGGCGGCACCGGCCGAACAGCCGATATCCAGGATGCGCGCCGGCTTTAAGTCTGGGAACCGTTCGGCCAGGAAACGGATCACGGCCCCCGCCTTGCTGTCGCCCGCGCCGATCCCCTGCCCTACCGAATAGACACGGCCACCCATCTCGTACAGCGCACCGGCCAGGACGTCATCGTCGGCCCGATCCAGGGTATAGCCGCCCGGCTGCAGGTGGATGTCGATATCAGCCACAAGGCCCAGGCCCGACAGGCCCGGATTCAGCGACAGGCCGCCACCGACCTGCGGCAGCTTTTCGGCCACCAGCCGGCGGTAATGGGCGCTCAGCACCTCCGCGTTGCGCTGGATCGGCTCCCCGGCCGCCTGCCAGAGCAGTTCCTGCGCCGACCGGTTCATGGCGCTCCAGGTGCGGTAACTGGGGCTGAGCCGGAAGGCGGCGGCCACTTCCTCGTGCGATTGCGGGGCGCGGCCATGGGCAGCGACATAGGCGGGCTGCGCCTCGGTCTCGTAATGCTCGATATTGCGCGCACGGACCTGGCTGTTCAGGAAGCGGCGCAGGGCGACGATGCCTTGCTGCCGGCTGATATCCTCGGCCGTCATCTCGGGCAGCATTTCATGCGGTGCGGTGATCATGGTCCCTCTCCTGCATTCGCAGCGCCGTTGCGGCCGCGATGCGCGGCCAGTAGGCGGCCCAGATAATCCTCGTCCATCCTTCCCGGCCGGGTCAGTGCCGCCAGCAATTCGGGGTCGGCCAGCGCGCCCTTGGGATCAAGCGACGCCGCCAGCAACAGGTTGGTGTAAGGGTGGGTCGGCCGTTGCATCAACGTGGCCACCGGCCCCGCCTCCGCGATGCGACCACCCCGGATGACACAGACATGATCGGCCAGTTGCCGCACCATGCCCATGTCGTGGGAAATGAACAGGATGGCAAGGCCCAGCCGGTCGCGCAGTTCCGTGAACAGGGCCGCCACCGCCGCCTGGGTAGAGACATCCAGCGCCGACAGCGCCTCGTCCGCGATCAGCACGCGCGGTTCCATCGCCAGGGCGCGGGCAATGGCCACACGCTGCTTCTGCCCGCCCGACAGGCCAGCGGGACGGCGGTCCAGCAGGGACAGGTCCAGATGCACCAGCGCCATCAACGCCGCGATCCGCGCGGTGCGCGCCGCCCGGTCACCGAAGCCGATCACCTCCAGCGGTTCCGACAGGATGGTGCGGATGGAATGGCGGGGGTTCAGGCTGGCATCCGGGTCCTGAAACACCATCTGGATCGATCGCCGTGCCTTGCGCCGCGCATCGCCCCTCAGGGTTGCCAGGTCCTGCCCGTCCAGCCGGATGCGGCCGGCACTGACCGGCGCGATGCCGGCCACGGCGCGGGCCAGGGTAGACTTGCCCGAACCGGACTCCCCCACCACCGCCAGGATCTCACCGGCCGCAAGCGACAGGTGGCAATCCTCCAGCGCCTGTTTGGCCTTGTTTCCGGTGCCATAACGCACAGCCAGACCATCGATTGTCAGCAGGGAGACCGTCATGATGCCTCTCCCCCCAAACGGGCATGGCGCAGCAGGTCGCGTGTATAATCATGCTGCGGATGGGCCAGCAACGCCGCTGCCAGGCCGGTTTCGACCAGCCGCCCCCGATGCATCACGGCGATCCGGTCACAGATGGCCGCCGCAACGGAGAAATCATGGGTGATCAGGATGCTGGCCCGGTCCGCCGTCTGCTGTTTCAGCAGCGCCAGGATCTGCAACTGGATGGTGGGGTCCAGCGCGGTCGTCGGCTCGTCCGCGATCAGCAGGTCCGGACCGTTGGCCAGAGCCAGGGCGATCATGGCGCGTTGCCGCTGACCGCCCGACAATTGATGGGGATAGGCATCGACGCTGCGGGCCGGCAGGCGCATGCGCGACAGCATCTCCACCGCCAGCGCGCGGGCCGCCTTGCGATCCAGCCCCTGATGCCGGCGGATGGATTCGATCAGGATCGACCCGATGCTGCGCACCGGATTGAAGGAGGAGAGCGGGTCCTGGAAGACGAAGCCGATTCGTCCGCCGCGCAGGCCCCGCATCGCCCCCTCGTCCAGATCATCGATACGTTGTCCGCCCAGATGCACCGACCCGCCGGAAACGCGGATACTGTCGGGCAACAGGCGGGCCACGGCGAAGGCCGACAGGGACTTGCCCGAACCGGACTCGCCCACGATGCCCAGCACCTCTCCGACCGCGACGGTCAGCGACAGGTCCTCCACCAGCCGGCGGGCGGGCACGCCCGGCGCCACGGCATCGATGCACAGGTCACGGATTTCCAGGATCGGGGATTGGGGGGTGGAACCGGTCATGCCGTGGCTTCCCGAAGCTTCTGGCCGAACAGATGCGCACTGACCACCAGCAGGATGATGGCGCCGGCCGGGGCCAGCAGCATCCAGGGTGCGACCAGCATATAGGCCCGGCTTTCATTCAGCATGCCGCCCCAGCTTGGCGCACCCAGCGGCGCACCGATACCCAGGAAGGACAAGGCGCTCTCCGCGATGATCATGTCGGCGAAATGGAAGACGACCAGCACCGACAGGCTGGGCACCAGACCCGGCAGCACATGGCGCAGCAGCAGGCGGGCCGTGCCCATCTGCATCATTTCCGCCGCCAGCACATATTCGCGCTTCAGCAGGCTGCGCCCCTCGGCATAGGCGACGCGGGCGAAGACCGGCCAGGTCGCCAGACCCAGGGTCAGCACCACCGACCAGAAGCCGTTGCTGCCAACAATGGCGATGACGCTGACCGCCAGAACGAAGACGGGGAAGGACTGGGTGAAGCTGGTCAATTGCCGCATGAACGCCCCCAGCAGTGACGTGCTGCGCGCCGCCAGCAGGCCCAGGGCCGTGCCGATGCAGAACGCGATCGCGGTCGCCGCCAGGGCCGTGCCCAGCGAACGGTACAGACCGGCCAGCAGCCGCGCCGCCACGTCGCGGCCCAACTGATCCGCCCCCAGCCAATGGCCGTCGGTGAAGGGGGCCGCAAAGCGCCGGGACAGATTGATCAGGCCCGGATCGAAGGCCACCAGATAGGGCCCCGCCAGCAATGCCAGCAGGCAAAGGCCCAGCACGATAAGGAACAGCAGCGACTTGCCGGAGGTGAGGATACGCTCAGCCATGTCCACCCCCTGCGGCACCCGGCCCGCGCAGTCGCGGGTCCAGCCGGACCTGCACGGCCTCCGTGGCCGCATTGGTCAGGAAAACGGCGATGACGATGATGAAGACGATGGCCTGCACCACGGGGAAATCCAGGTTGAGGGTCGAGCGCACCAGCAACCAGCCGATGCCCGGCCAGGCAAAGATGGTTTCGATGACCACCAGGCCCGTCACCATGAAGGCGAATTCCGCCCCCACCACCGCCGCAGCCCCCAGCAGCGCGTTGGGCATGACATGCCGCCAGAGGATCGTGCGCGGACCGGCACCGATGGCAACGGCAGTCCGTACATAATGGGAGCGATAGGCCGCCGTTGCGTTCGCCTCGATCACCCGGATCAGCTTGGGCGCCAGGAAGGACGCCACGGAGATCACGGGCAGCACCCAGCTTGCCGGACCGGCATAGCCCACGGCCGGCAGCCATTCCAGGCCGACCGCAAAGACATTGACCAGCAGCAGGGCCAGCACGAATCCCGGAAAGCCCTGCATGACCGACAATATCCCATGCGCCACCCGGCGCGCGGCACCACCCTGCGCCTGCCCCAGCCAAGCCCCCACCGGAATGGAGACGGCAAGGTTCAGCCCCATGGCCATGACCGCCAGATAAAGGCTGGCCGGAAAGGTCTCCAGCACCTTGGCCAGGGCCGGCGTGCCATCCACCAGGGAGGCGCCGAAATCCAGCCGCAGCAGATGCAGGGCGAAGATCAGGTACTGTTCGAACAGGCCGCGATCGAAGCCATAGGCATGCCGCACCGCGTCAAGCTGCGCCGGTGTGGCGTCCGGACCCGCCAGCATGATGGCGGGATCACCGGCCAGCCGCACCAGAAAGAACAGCACCGTCATCGTGGCGACCAGCAGGAACGCAAAGTCGCGCACCCAGGTCAAAAGCCGCACCATGCGCACTCTCCCGCGGCAAAGGATCAATGCCGCAACGGAATGGTATCATGTCACAATGAATACATTAGAAGACAATATAGGCACAAGCGCTTTTTGGCTGAAAAGAGATTTCAGATAAAAACTGTTATAAATCAATGATCTGTTATCATGCACAGATGTCGCCGACCACCAAAGCCCCGCTTTATATGTATCTAAATAAATACAATATGCACATTTCAGGGGTTGCCAGCCCGCCATATTGTCTTATAGTGGATACAATTCAGCGCACAAACAAGCAGCGAACACATCATGCAAGCCAGCCAACGGCCTATCATCATCGTCGGCGCCGGGCCGGTGGGTCTGATGACGGCCCATCTCCTGGCCCGTCAGGGCATTGCCTCCACCGTTCTGGAACAGGATGCCGCCATATCGCAGGATCTGCGCGCCTCCACCTTCCACCCGCCGACCCTGGACATGCTGGATGGTGAAGGGCTGGCGGCGCCGCTGATCGCCCAGGGGCGCCTCTGCCCGACCTGGCAGATCCGCATGCATGACACGCATGAACGCGCGGTGTTCGACCTGTCGGTGCTGAAGAACGATACGGCCCATCCCTATCGCCTGCAATGCGAACAATGGCGGTTATGTGCGTTGCTGGTGGAAAGGCTGCAGGACGAGCCCCTGGTCACGCTGCGTTTCTCCACCCGGCTGACGGGACTGGAGCAGGATGGCGACAGTGTCACGGCGCAGGTGGAGACGCCGGAGGGTACTGAGCGGTTGCAGGCCCCCTTCCTGGTGGGTGCCGACGGTGCGCGCAGCGTCGTGCGGGGCCTGATCGGGCTGGAATTTGACGGCGTCACCTATCCGGAGACGACGATCCTGGCGACCACGGAATTCCCGTTCGAGGAACATCTGCCCGGCCTGTCCAACGTGAACTATGTCTGGAAGCAGGACGGGACCTTCAGCCTGCTGCGCCTGCGCGACCGCTGGCGGTGCAGCCTTTACCCCGACCCCGAGATGCCGATCGAGGAAGCGCTGCTGCCCGCGAATATCGACCGTAAGATGCAGGAGATCGTGCCGCGCGATACCGCTTATGAGATCGGGGAAGCCCGCGCCTACCGTGTCCATATGCGCATCACCCGCGATTACCGCAACGGCCGGGTCGTGCTGGCGGGCGACGCCGCCCATATCAACAGCCCCAGCGGCGGCATGGGCATGAATGGCGGCCTGCACGACGCCTTCAACCTGACGGCCACGCTGGGGGAAATCCTGCGGGGCGGGTCGCTGGACCTGCTGGACCGCTATACAAGACAGCGCCGGCCCATCGCCGAGGCCGAGGTGCTGGCCCAGGCCGACCGCAACCGATCCCGCATGCAGGAACGTGACCCTGCCAAGCGGCGCGTGATCATGGATGATCTGCTGCGTATCATCGGCAATCCGGAAAGCGCCAGGGCCTATCTGTTGCGCTCCTCGATGATCGAAGCCCTGCGCAAATCGGCGCAGATTCAATAATGCACCGTCTCGGTGATCGTGACCGATCACCGACTTCAGTCGCCAGCGCCCACATCCGTGGGCTCGGCTACGCGCCATGTGGCGCGCGGCGGCCGTCGCCGCCGAACCCGACCCAGATGAGGTACACTCACCTGGATCAGGTTTAACGCCAAGGGGAACCGCACCCATGTCGACCTTCAGCGCCTTCATCGCCGGCAAGCCCGTCACTGGTTCCGGTGCCGTCCTGCCCGTCATCAATCCGGCGGACGAAACGGAACTGACCGGGATCACCGAAGCAGGCCCCGATCTGGTGGATCAGGCCGCGCGTGCCGCCCGTGCCGCCTTCGATGACGGACGCTGGCGCAACCGCCCGGTGGAAGCGCGGCAGGAGATCCTGCGCCGCATCGCCGACCGGATCGATGCGGCGTCGGACGAACTGGCAGCGATCGAAACGGCCAATACCGGCATCCCCCTGTCCCAGGCCAAGGCCCGGCACGTGGCCCGCGCAGGGCATAATTTCCGCTTCTTCGCCGACTATATCGGCCAGACGGCGGGGCGCCTTTACGATCAGGCGCCCGATCACCTGACCATGGTCCGCCGGCAGCCGGTGGGTGTGGCGGGCCTGATCGCCCCCTGGAATGCCCCCATCGCCTTGGGCGCGATGAAGCTCGCCGGGGCCATCGCTTTCGGCAATAGCTGCATCATCAAGCCGTCGGAGCAGGCGCCGCTGGGCGTCCACCGGCTGGTTGAACTGATCCACGAGGCGGGCCTGCCCGACGGCGTGATCAATCTGGTCAGCGGCCGGGGTGCGGTGACGGGTGACGCGCTGGTCCGTCATCCGGATGTGGACGTGGTCTCCTTCACCGGTGGCACCGGCACGGGCCGTACCATCATGTCGGCGGCGGGACAATTGCTGAAGCCGTCGACCATGGAGTTGGGTGGCAAATCGGCCAATATCATCTTTGAAAGTGCTGATTTCGATCAGGCGCTGGACGGCGCCCTGCTGGGCATCTTCACCAATAACGGCCAGCAATGCCTGGCGGGTTCGCGCATCCTGGTGCAGCGTTCCATCGCCGACCGGTTCATTCCCGCCTTCCTGGAAAGGGTGGCGAAGCTGCGGGTGGGCCATCCGCTGGATGGGACGACGGAGATCGGCCCCGTCTCCTCACGCACGCATCACGACCGCATCCTGGCCTATGCCGAGACGGCGCGGCGGGAAGGCATGCGCATCCTGGCCGGCGGCAAGGCCCATGCGGATTTCGCCAAGGGATTTTATGTGGAACCCACCGTGGCCCTGACGGACGATCCAGGCCTGACCGTGTGCCAGGAGGAGATTTTCGGCCCCTTCGCCACGATCATGACCTTCGATACGCCCGACGATGCGTTCCGCATCGCCAACGCCACGCGCTTCGGCCTTGTTTCCTATGTCTGGACACAGGACCTCTATCTGGCCATGCGGGCGCAGGAGGAGCTGGAGGCGGGCGTGGTCTGGATCAACACGCCCATGATGCGCGAATTGCGTGCACCGTTCGGCGGCTGGAAGGAATCCGGCGTCGGCGCGGAGGGTGGAATGGATTGCGAGGCCTTCTACACAAGGCAGAAAACCGTCACCCTGGCCCGCCACCCCCTGCCCCTGCGGCGCATGGGGCTGGGCTGAACCGCCCGGCCCAGCGGCCGCGATGTCAGCCGATATGGCGCCATTGCGGCCGGGAGGTGCTGTTGTCCCGCGTCAGCAGCATGTAATATTCGTAGCGATCGGGATTATACAGGCTCTGTTGATGCAAGATCGGCCGGCCTTCCCGGTCGAACACGGTACGCCGCAGCCGGATCACCGGCGACCCGATGGCCACCCCCAGCTTTTCCGACACATCATCATTGGCCGCCATGGCACTGATCGATTGTTCGGCGCTGACGGCGATAAGGCCGGCCTGTTCCAGGATGCGCACCACGGGCCGGTCGTCCATCGCCTGACCCTTCAGCAGGTGTGCGCTTTCCGGCGGCAGATAAACCTCGGTCAGGGAGACGGGCCGGTCCTTGTGCGAGCGCAACCGCTCCAACCGCACACCCCGGCTGCCGGGCGGAAGCTTCAGGGCCATGGTGGCGGCGGCCGGCAAGGGCACGTCGGTGTCGTGGGCCAGCGTCTGCGCCGTCGTCTCCACCCCGATGGTGATCAGGTTCTCGATCAGGCCCGACAGGCGCGGCGGGGAGGCTGCCCCCCCTTCCTGCGGCGCCGGAAAGGTGCCCACGCCCTGCCGGCGCACCACCAGCCCCTCACGCTCCAGCACTTCCAGCGCCCGGCGGACCGTGACGCGGGACAGGTTGAACTGCGCCGCCAGGGCCATTTCCGTGGGCAGGGGCGTCGTCTGGCTGTAGGCCCCATCGATGATCTGCTGGCGCAGCACGACATAGAGCTGGTGATAGACAGGCAGGCTGCTGCCTTCCTTGGACAATGCCCCGCGTCGACCCACCACCATCCGCCCCCTTCCCTGTTTCGCCCTCAGCGACAATGCCTGATCCCACCCCGCGCACCCGGCATGAAAGCCGGACGTGACAGGAAGCGATTTGCCCTTATTGTATTTTATATGATACCTTTAAAAACAGACCTGATGACATAGCATCCCGATGACAACCCGCAGAAAGCCGTGATCCCCATCCACACGCCCCACGGATTGACTGGCTGATCACCGCGGGAAGGTAAGATGCTTTGTCGTCATTTACAATCAAGATCATCAAGGCGGAGCAGAGGAGTGCCGGTGACAAAGGAGCTTGCAAGCGGACCAGTGCCCGCCCTGTCGCGACGCGCCGTCCTGGCCGGCAGCGGCGGCCTGCTGCTGGGCCTGCTGGCCGGGCGACCAGCCGTGGCGGCGGGCAAGGCCGGAGAGGCCGCCACCCCCTTCGCTGCCTGGATGGATATCGCACCGGATGGCACAATCACGGTCGCCACGCCGGCGGCGGAAATGGGTCAGGGCATCTTCACATCCCTGCCCAAGATCATGATTGACGAGTTGGGCGGCGACTGGAGCCGGGTCAAGGTCGTGCATTCCGATGGCAACCCCGCCTTCATCAACCCCGCGTCCAAGGACCAGTCGACGGGCCGGTCGATCAGCGTGCGCGGCTATTACCCGCTGTTGCGCAAGCTGGGCGCGCAGGCGCGTGAGATGCTGCGCCAGGCGGCGGCAACAGATTGGAACATCCCTGTCGACCGCGTGCGCATCGAAAACGGCTTTGCCATCGACACGCAAGGGGGGCGGCGGCTGACCATCGGCCGGCTGGCGGCGGTAGCCGCCACCCTGCCCGTCCCCGACAACCCGCCGCTGAAATCGCGTGACCAACTGACACTGGTCGGCCGTTCCACCCCGGCGAAGGATGTCGCGGAAAAGGTGACAGGTCGCGCCACCTACGCCATCGATGTGAAGCTGCCGGGCCTGCTGACCGCGACGGTCCGCATGGCGCCCGTCTTCGGTGCCGTGATCGATCGGTTCGACCCGGCGCCGGCCCTGACCATTCCCGGCGTGGTCGCCGTCGTGCCCTTCGGCGGGCAGATCCTTGATACACCTTACCCTTATGAGGCCGGGGTCGCCATCGTCGCGGAGAATTTCTGGGCTGCGCGGCGTGGCTATGACGCCCTGTCCGTGACCTTCAAGGGCGGGCGCGACCCGGCTGCCTCCACCGCCGCGCTGGCGGCGGCGCGGCCCGCCCTGGCGGAAAAGGGGCCGGCGCTGCTGGCAAAGGCCATCGGCGACAGTGCTTCTGCCTGGCAAGAGGCGGCCCATCGCCAGGAATGGTTCTACGACGTGCCCTTCCTGGCCCATATGACCATGGAACCCATGACCTGCGTCGCGCATGTGGAGGCGGATCGCGCCACCCTGTGGGCACCCACGCAGGGTCCGTTGGGCGTGGCCCGTGCCGTGGGCAAGCTGCTAGGCCTGCCACCGGAAAAGGTGACGGTCCATCGCACGTTCCTGGGCGGCGGTTTCGGGCGGCGCTGGCCGCGCGATTTCGCGGTGCAGGCGGCGGAAATCGCCAAGGCCGTGGGCCGGCCCGTGAAGCTGATCTGGACGCGGGAAGAGGATACGCAGCACGATTTCTATCGGCCTGGCATGGGCCTGCGCGCCCGCGCCAGTTTCGATGCAGGGCGGCGCCTGACGGGTCTGCATCTGACCAGCGTCGGCCCGTCACTGGTTGCCTGGCAACGGGCCGCCACCGGCACGCCCCGCGCCGATTTTGCGGCCGTGGGCGGTCTGGATGACAGCCATTACGCCCTGCCCGCCCTGACGGTGGATTGGGTGGACCAGCCCACGCCCATCCCCATCGGCATGTGGCGCGGCGTGGGCCATTCGCAGAACGGCTTCTTCCTGGAAAGCGTGATCGATGAGATCGCGCAGGAGGCGGGCCAGGATCCCTATGCCTTCCGGCGCGGCATGCTGGCCGGCAATCCCCGCGCCTGCCGCGTGCTGGACAAGGCGGCGTCTGCCATCGGCTGGGGCCGCACGTTGCCGGCCGGACAGGGGCTGGGCATCGCCTTCATGGAATCCTACGACACCATGGTCGCCCATGGCGCGCAGGTCAGCGTCCGGGATGGCAAGGTTACGGTGGAACGGCTGGTCGCTGTGGTCGATCCCGGTCTGGCGGTCGATCCCCGCACCATCGAGGCGCAGGTGCAGGGTGCGGCCATCTTTGCCCTGTCGGCCCTGTTCCATGGCGAGATCACGGTCAGCAACGGTCAGGTGGACCAATCCTCCTTCACAGACCAGCCGGTGCTGACCCTGGCCGACACCCCGCCCGTCGATGTCCATATCCTGGAAAGCGATGGGGCGCCCATCGGCGGTATTGGAGAGCCGGGCCTGCCGACCGTGGCGCCGGCCGTCACCAACGCCATCTTCGCCGCCACCGGCATCCGCATCCGTTCCCTGCCGCTGGCCAAGGCCAAGCTGGGCTGAACCGGGATTTTCCATGACCGACCATCTCACCCTCACGCTGAACGGCAGGCGGCAAGCCGTTGATGTCAGTCGGGATACGCCGCTGCTCTGGGTGCTGCGCGACGCGCTGGGCCTGACGGGCACCAAGTTCGGCTGCGGCATCGGCGCCTGCGGGGCCTGCACCGTGCATATCGACGGCGCGCCCGTGCGTTCCTGTTCCCTGCCTGTCGAGGCCGTGGGCAAGGGCAAGGTCACGACGATCGAGGGGCTGGACCCCGCCGGCAACCACCCGATCCAGGCCGCGTGGCGCGACCTGAACGTACCGCAATGCGGCTATTGCCAGTCGGGCATGATCATGGCGGCGGCCGCCTTGCTGGCGGAAAATCCGCATCCGACGGAAGCGGATATCCGCGAGAACATCACCAATATCTGCCGCTGCGGCACCTATCACCGCATCGTCGCCGGCATCATCCTGGCTTCCACCCGCAAACAGGGTTGAAGGGGGCCGATAGGTTGGGCAAACCCGGGCATACTCACGCCCGGATGTCACCCTCCGGCAGGCTCTCCGGCGCGGGATAACGCCCCATGGTCAGCAGCAGCGCCGCGCCGGCCAGCAGGGCGATGGCACCATAGATCAGGGCCGTGTCATAGGTCCCGCTCTGCACGAACATGCGGCCGAAGGTGAAGGGGCCGAAGCCCGCCCCCAGCGCGAAGAACCCGTACATCATGCCGTAGATGGCGCCATAGGCGCGCATGCCGTAGTAACGGCTGACCATGAAGGCCAGGATGTCATATTCGACGCCGGCCGCGAACCCGATCAGCAGCACCGCCACGATGGCGGGCGTGGCTGTCACCCCGTCCCCCGTGAGCAGCAGACAGGCCGCCGCCGGCAGGGCCAGCAGCACAAAGGCCACCGCCGGCGCCCAGAAACGGTCGATCAGCCAGCCGCCGATCAGGCGCCCGGCAATCACCGAGGGGCCGATGATGCTGGCGATCTGCACCGCCTGCTGTGCGTCCAGCCCCTTGGAGCCCAGGATCTTTTCCAGATTGGGGATCGGACCGCCCACAGCGAAGGCGATGGGCACGAAGGCAATGGCCAGCACCCAGAACCGGTAAGTGCCCAGCGCCTGACGCAGGGTGAAGCCGCGATGGACCACCTTGGCGGGTGCGCCCGTAGCCCCCTTGTCCGTCACATCGCGGAACAGGAAGTACGCCACCGGCAGCGACAGCAGCAGCGGCAGCAGTGCCAGCCCGACATAGGCCATGCGCCAGCCGACAATGCCGATCAGATAATTGGCATACAGCTTCGCGAACGCCCCGAACAGGCCCGTGCCCAGCAGCGACAGGCCCAGGGCCAGACCGCGATTGGCGTTGAACCAGTTGTTCACGGCGCGGGTCCAGGTGATGGGCAGGGTTCCCGACCCCAGCGCCGCCATCAGCATCCAGTTCACATAGAACAGGGTCAGCGACCCGTTCGACAGGGCGAAGCCCGCCAGCGTCACGCCGAACAGCAGCACGGAGACCAGCACCACCCGCCGCACACCGAACCGGTCCGCTGCCATGCCGGCCACAGGCCCCATAATCATGGCCCCGAAGGTCATGATGACCAGCGAGAACATGATCTGGTCCACGCCCCAGCCGAACTCGGCCGACAGCGGCGCCACGAAGACACCCGTCGTGTAGAAGGGAATGGGCGACAGCCCCGTTCCGATACCCAGCGCGGAGGCGGCGACCACCTTCCAGCCCTGCCTGAACTCCGACCGATCGACAGACATGCAAGCCCCCGGCTTTTATTTGATATAATGATGTATCATTATGCTCATTGAGGAGCGGAAACGGCAACGGGAAACCCGTGAAGGGTGCAAAGTTTCACGGGTCTGTCCGGTCACTGGACAGCGGTCCCAGGCGTGCCGCCTCTTCCTTCAGGATATCGGCCAGCGCCGCCTCGGCCGGTGACAGGCTGGCACGGCGGCGGCGCATCAGGATCAGCGGCGTGGTCCATTGCCCCCCGGCCAGATCGCGCCCCAGCAACTGCGCCGATGCCACCACCATCGATTGCGGCAGGATGGCCAGCATGTCGGAGACGACCAGGGCCGACATGCCGAACAGGATGGAATGGGTGGCGATACGCGGCTGGATGGGATCGATGCCGGCTTCCATGAAATGCTGATCGACGCGGGCATCCAGCCCGTCGGGCAGCTTGCCGAAGATCCAGTCGGCCCCGGCCAGATCGGCGATGGTTTTCGCCTGATGCAGCAGGCGGTTCTCCTTCCGCCCCACCACGACCCAGCGTTCCTCCCCCACCCTGGTGGCCATGATCTGGGGATCGGGATGGCTGATGCTGGCCGTGATGGCGGCGTCCAGGTCCCCGGCCAGAAGCTGGCGCACAAAATCCGCCTCGACACCCGGTTCCACCCGCATCCGCAGGCGGGCGAATTTCTGCTGCAGGCGCAGCACCGCGAACCGCCCGATGCCGGCGGCCGCTGCCGGGCTCAGCCCCACCGCAAACTGTGCCGCCGACCGTCCCAGGGCCACGTCCACGTCACGGCGGAAATGCCCGACCTCCGCCAGCACGGTGCGCGCACGCGACAGCAGCGCCTCGCCCATGCGGGTGACCATGACGCCCTTGGGCGTGCGCTCCAGCAAGGTGACGCCCAGTTCCGCTTCCAGCCGGGCCAGACTTTTCGACAGTGCCTGCTGTGACAGCCCCCGTTGCCGCGCGGCCAGAGTCAGGCTGCCCGTGTCGACCACGCCGACAAAATATTCCAGGTCGCGAAGCTCCACCGCGCAGGGCCTTCCGTGAACGCCAGGCCACAGGGTCGCGCGGCGGGGCACGGGGGTGAAAGCGCGATGTGACCGGATGGCCGCGTGGTGGATGGGGCGCAGCGGCGACCCATGCCGCCGAAGCCTTTCATCGCGATCAGTCGGGATGAAAGGTCGCTGGTTTCGGATGGATGTCAGCGGGCCGGGCTGCTCACGGTCACTCTTCCGGGGCGATGGTCAGGCGCAGCCCGGACATCGCCGGCGTCAACCGGATCTGGCAGGACAGGCGGGAGGTTTCAGTGCGATGGCAGGACCCCTCCAGCAGGTCCTGCTCGTCCTCCTCCATCGCCGGCACCTGCCCCGTAGAGGCGGGATCAAGATGGACATGGCAGGTCGCGCAGGCGCAACTGCCACCGCACAAGGCCTGCAGCTCGTCAATACCGGCGTCGCGGATGTTCTCCATCACCGACCGCCCGGCAACCCCTTCAACCTCATGCTCGACGCCGCTGCGCGTAACGATGGTCAGTTTCGGCATTCCAATTTCCCTTCACGTAAAATGCGCCGGCCGCTTGTCCAGAAAGGCGGCCACCCCTTCGCGCCCGTGTGCCGTGCGCCCGCTGGCCGCGATGCATTGTGCTTCGGCCTCCAGATGCACTTCCAGGGCACTGTCCAGCGCCCTGCCCAGCAATCCCCGTGTCCGCCCGATCGCCCCCGTCGCGGCGGCGGCCAGTTCCCTTGCCTGGGCCATGGCCGCCGCATCCAGCTCGGGGCCCGGTACCAGCCGGGTGGCGAGGCCCATGGCCACTGCCTCCTCCCCGCCGACCGTGCGGTTGGTCAGCAAAATCTCCTGCGCCCGCCGCATGCCGACCAGGCGCGGCAGCATCCAGGACAGCCCGCCGTCCGGCGTATAGCCCAGCGTCCCGTATGCGGCGATGAAACGGGCTTCCGGGGTGGCCAGCACGATGTCGCCCGCCATGGCAAGGCTGAACCCCGCCCCCGCCGCCGGCCCGTTGACGGCCACCACCAGAGGCTTCGCCATATGCAGGAAACGGGTCACCGCGACATGCAGGCAGGCCGTCACCTGTTTCAGATGTGCGCCGATCCCGTCGCCCGCCGCGGCGAATTCCGTGACATCGCCACCAGCGCAGAACATGCGGCCCCGGCCCGTCAGCAGCACGCAGCGGATGCCGTCATCCTCGTCACAATCGATGGCCGCCTTCATCAGTGCCTGGGCCAGGGCGAGGCTGATGCTGTTGCCGGTGCGCGGCCGGTCCAACACCAGCCGCATGACCGCCCCCTCCCGCTCCAGGGCCAGGGGCGATGGCTCAAGCGCGCTCATCGCAGTTCACCAGGAAATGGGTAGGTTGGCAAAGCCCCTGACCATGATGTGGCTGACCCGCTTGGCCCTGCCCGTATCCAGGTCATAATCGCCGAGGAAGGGCAGCAATTCGCGCATGATCTCCTTCAACATCATGCGGGCGGCATTGGCCCCGGCGCAGAAATGCGGCCCCATGCCAAAACCGAAATGGCGCACACGGGCGCGGTTGATGTCGAACCGGTCGGGATCGGGGATGACCCGTTCATCACGATTGGCCGACGCGTAGAAGATGATGGCGCGGCTGTCGGCGGGGATGCGTGTACCGTCGATCTCCACCTCCTGCACCACCTGGCGCGCGAAACACTGCGTGGACGTGTCCCAGCGCACCGCCTCGTCAATGGCAGCCGGGATGCGCGACGGATCTTCGATCAGCGTCCGCCGCTGATCGGGGTGACACCAGAGCGCATGCATGACATTGGGGAAGAAATGCCCGATGGAGGCATTGCCTGCCATCAGCACCGTGGAAACATTGGCCACGATCTCCTCGTCACTGAGCGGCGCCCCGTCTTCCTTTGCATTCAGCAGGACGGAGATCAGGTCGTCGCCACGTTCCTGCTTGCGGTTGTCCAACTGGTCGCGCAGGAAACGGGCGATCTCCTGAAAGGTTTCCGGCGGCAGGATGGAACCCAGGGGTCCGTCATCCTGGTGGAACAGACCCTTGGTCAGTTCGGTGGCCCGTATGGCGGCGGCGGCATCAAGCCCCAGCATGCGGCCCAGGGCACCGAACAGGATGGGCTGGCTGATATCGGCGATGAAGTCGCATTCCCGCCTTTCCGACAGCCGTTCCATGCAATCGGCCAGTTCTGCGCGGATGCCGGGCAGCATCGCCTCGATCCGGGCATTGCCCAGACCACGCTGGATGATGCGGCGCAGTTCGTCATGGCGGGGCGGATCGATGGACCCCAGCGTCTTGCCAACGCGCGTCGGGCTGTCCTGCACGACATTGCCCTTGGAGGAGGAGAAGGCGGCATAATCCGCCGTCGCCCGCTCCACCCCCGAAAAGCGGGTGACCAGCCAGAGACCGCTGCCCGGGTCCTGCCAGACCGGCGCCTCGTCGCGCAGGCGGCGATAGGTGGGATAGGGATCGGCGACAAAGGCCGGATCGGCCGGATTGAAATCGATCATCTGCATCACTCCCTGGCATCCCTCATGGCCGGTCCATCGCCTGGGAACCGGCATCATAGCTGTAAGTGGCGTCTGCATAGGGCAGCATGCCTTCATTCCAACGGGCAAAACGCTGTTTCAGGTCGGCGGCGATGGCCGGTTCCGCTGTGATACGATTGGCCCGCTCCCGTTCGTCCGCGGCCAGATCGAACAACCCTTCCCGGCCCTTGATACGCAGGTATTTCCAGTCACCATGGCGCACGGCCACCTGATCATCCTGCTTGTGCCGCCAGAACAGGGTTCGCGCGACGGGTGGGGCCCGGCCTGTCAGGGGGGCCAGCAGGCTGGCCCCGTCCCAATCCCCGCCGGTGACACCGGCCGCGTCCAGCAGGGTCGGCACCCAGTCCATGGTGATCGCCACCTGACGGGGGACCGTGCCCGGCGCGACATGCCCCGGCCAGGACACCAGGCAGGGCACGCGGATGCCACCTTCCAGCAGCTCGCCTTTCATCCCGATCAGCGGCCAGACATCGGAAAAACGCTCCCCGCCATTGTCGCTGGTAAAGATGACGATGCTGTTAGCGGCCAGCCCGGTTTCACGCAGGGCCGCCAGCACCCGGCCTACACCCCGGTCCAGGCTGGCTAGCATGGCGGCGTAGGTCTTCAGGCTGCCGCCATCATAATGGCGGATATCCTTCAAGCTGCGGGCCACCGCCTCATCCTCCGGCCCCTCCCAGGGCCAGTGGGGGGCGGTGTAATGCAGCGACAGGAACAGGGGTTGGCGGGCCTTGGCAGCCTGCCCGATTTCCGCCACCGCCCGGTCGGTCAACAGGTCGGTCAGGTAGCCGACATCCTTGGCCGGCTGCCGCCCGTCGAACAGCCCATCCTCCGCCCCTGCGGGATCGCCATGGGCCAGATGGGTGAAATAATCGGCCCCACCCTTCTTGATGCCGTAGAAATGCTGATAGCCGCTGTCCAGCGGACCGGGAAACGGCGCCTCACCCAGATGCCATTTGCCGACCAGACAGGTGCGGTATCCCGCCCCGGACAGAAGGCGCGGCAGTGTGGCGACATCCGCCGGCAACCCGACTTTGGCCCTGACCAGCGGTTCTTCCAGCCCCAGCGGCAGGCGGTACTGATACCGACCCGTCAGCAGCGCCAGCCGGGTGGGCGAACAGACGCAGGAATTGGCACAGGCCTGCGTCAGCCGCGCACCGTCTGCCGCGATGGCATCGATATGGGGTGTCGCCACAATCCGCCCGCCATAGCAGCCAATATCGGCATAACCGAGATCGTCGGCCATGATGAAGATGATGTTGGGCGACGCCCCGCCAACCGCCCCCGCCGGCAGGGAAGCAGCGGCGGCCAGGGCGGCGGCACCGCCCAGCCATTGGCGCCGGTTCAGACCCTCCCTCATGGCCGCGCCTCCCCTCAGTACCGGTATGACGCCTGCACGCCGATGGTGCGCGACGTGTCGGTGGAGATGATCGCCGCACCGGCCTGTGCGAAGGCGTTATAGCCGTAATTGACCACACGCTCGTCCGTCAGGTTCTTGCCCACCAGCGCCAGTTCCACGCCCGACGGATCATGCGCCACCCCGACCCGCAGGTTCAGCTTGGCATAGCCGCCCGACGTGGGGATGACGGCATTGGCCAGGTCGATGATGTTCTGCTTGGTGCGGAACTCGACGAAGGCGTTGGCATTGAGGGAGAAATTCTGGTTGATCGCCGTTTCGTAATTCATCTGCACCACACCCGTCAGCTTGGGCGCGAACGGGACACCGGAGATGGAGTTTGCCGGCAGCACGCCTCGCTTTTCCACATCGGCATAGGTGACACTGGTGGAGAAGGTCAGGTCGGATGTCAGCGCGATGCTCAATTCGGCGTCGGCACCGCGTGACTGGATCTGGTCGTTGCGGACCACGAAGCCGGCGCCGGTATTGATGGCGATCTGATAATCGGAGATGCGGGTCTGGAACAGCGCGACATTGAAGGTCGTGCCACGCCCGAAGCTGAACTTGGCCCCCAGTTCCACGGTCTTCGCCCCTTCATCACCGAACTCCGCGGTGGCGATGGTGCTGGGGGAGGCCTGGAAGCCACCACCCTTGCTGCCGGTGGCATAGCTGGCATAGAGCATGGCGTCAGGCGACAGCTTGTAGCTGACAGAGCCGGAATAATCGACGAAATCGTCTTTGCGGTCCATGCTGGTGGGCGCAAAGGCCGGATAGGCTGCGGTGGCCAGCAGTCCGGGCCGCACAATGCCACGGGTGTAATCGACCTGTTTTTTCTGGTTGTCGCTGCGCAGACCCAGCGTCAACTCCAGTTCCTCGGTCAGGGAATAGTTGAACTGGCCGAACAGGGACAGGGCCTCGGTCTTATATTCCTGATCGGTGGTCACGGCACCATTAAGGGGCGTCCCGGCCTGCGGCAGCACATCCAGATAGTCAAAATTGCCCCATTTGTCGTGATAGTAATAGGCGCCGACAATGTAGCTGAACTTGTCATATTCGGGCGAGGTCAGGCGCAGTTCCTGCCCGAAACTCTCATTATGCTCCCGCGCGGTACGCAGCACAGGCGCACCGCGCACACCCGCCGGATTGATCACCCGCTTCATGTCATATTCGGCATAACCGGTGACGGCGGTCAACGTGTGGTCACCCAGCCCCAGATTGATGGTCGAATTGGTGCGCCAGCCCTGGGTATAGTCGAAAATCTTGTCGAAGCCCGGCCGCACCGTACCACGGCTGACATCCTTGATGGCGGCGGTGAAGGCTGCGTCGCCATATATGGCCGCTGTCTGTGCCAACCGTCCCAGCGTGTCGGCACCGGCATAAAAGGTCTGTCCGTCGCGGTCGATCCAATGGGCCTGGGCCGACACGATCCATTCCAGCGTATCGGTCGGTTCCCACCGCGCAGTGGCGCGCAAGGCCTTGCGGTTGCTGCTCTGCTCATCCTGTCCGGTCAGGGCGTTGCGGATCCAGCCCCCCTCGTCCGCGAACTGGCCGGCCAAACGCACAGCGAAGGTTTCGTTGACCGGCAGGTTGATCGCCGCATCCAGGATGTCGGACCCCAGCTCGAACTCATGCATATAGCTGGCTTCATAGCCAAAATCGGCACCGGGTTTCCGGGTGGTCAGGGTCAGGGCGCCAACGCTGGTATTCTTGCCCAGGATGGCGGCCTGCGTGCCCTTCACGATCTCCATCCGCTCCACATCGAACAGGGCGGCGGCATAGTCACGGGCATGGCCGGCAAAGACGCCATCGATGAAAAGGCCGATCGTCTGTTCGAAACTGTCGTTGGAGGAACTGGTGCCCAGGCCGCGCACCACGGGATTGATGGTGCCGCCGGGGGCCGCCTGCATGCGGATACCCGGTACGACCTGTGTGATCTGGTCCAGGGAGACGACGGCAGCTCGGGTGAAGGCCTCGCCCTGCACCACGGTGACCGATGCCGGCACCTCCTGCAACGGCTGCGACCGCTTCAGGGCCGTCACAATGATCTCTTCCAGGACGGGGCCATCCGCCGGGTTCTGTTCCTGGGCCAAGGCGCCATGGCTGACGGTGGTGACGAGGCCAACCAGCATCGCTCGCGAAAATCCGCGCATCACTTTCCTCCCTGTTTTGTGATTGGCGGCGCCCGCATCGGCGCCGTCTGTTTCTTGGGTCCTCTCCTTCATGGAGGGCACGAAACTTATTTATTCCACATGGTCGATTTAGTAAAGCCCAATATGCCGACTGGTGAATTATTTTGCCTACAATGGAATGCATGTTCCAGGCAGCAACGTACATTCACCAAGGCAATCCCATGGTGTCGGTCCGGGGTATGGATGGTCGGTGTCAGGAACCCTGGCGGTCGCGTTTCTTCGGCGGATCGCGGAAGAACAGGGCAAGGCAACGGTCCACATGCATATCGATGAAGCCGGGATCCAGCGGCGACCGGCCGATGATCCGAGTGGCTTCCACCGACTGCATGAAGATACGGGTCGCAGCGCCGATGAACAGGTAATGGAGGTGATGGGGATCACCCTCCACGAACTGCCCCTTCGCCTGGCACGACCGGATCAGGTCGGCGACCAGATCGAAATAGCCCTTCAGGTAATCGGTGACCAGCGCATCCAGTTGCGGACTGGCGCCACTGGACAGGTGGGTCATCAGGCGATGGAGATGCAGGTTCCCCGCGCTGTAGCGCACGAAATCCTCCAGCACCAGCCGCAGCTTGATGACGTCGTCCACACCGTGCAGACCCGCCAGCCTTTCACTTTGCTTGGTGGTGAAGGCCTTGACCGTGCGGTCCATCGCCGCCTGCCACAGGCCTTCCTTGCCATTGAAATGATAGGTGACCAGCGTGTGCTTAGCATCCGCCGCATCGGCCATGGCCCGTGTCGACGCTGCCTCGAACCCGCGGGCCGAGAACTCAGCAATCGCGGCCTCGACGATACGCTCGCGCGTGTCGATGGCGCGCTGCTGCTGGCGGCGGCGCACGGGCTTGGTTGCAGGCGTCTCGGGTTCGGTCGACATGGCACCTATCTATACGGGACCAAAGGGTTTTTGCCAGTTTAATCTATGGTTTCATCGTCCCTCCGCGCTGCGGGTCTGCAGGCTGTGATAGTTGGCGGCGCGCCGTGCCTCATCCAGGCGCATGCCGCCGGCCACAGCGGCGCGGATACGGTCCTCCGCCGCTTCGATCTGTTCGGCGATGGCCAGCACCTCGGCCAGCCTGTCGGCGGGGATCGACAAGACACCGTCGGCGTCACCCACCAGCCAGTCGCCGGGTGCCACGCGCACCCCCGCCATCTGCACCGGCACATTATAGGCGTCGGCCGTCACCCGGTCCTTGCCGGTGCGCATCGTGTTCCCTCGCGCAAACACAGGGTAGCCCAGTTCCACACAACGGTCGCTGTCGCGGCACACCCCGTCGATGACGGTGCCGGCAATGCCCTTGGCATGAGCGACGAAGGTCAGGATATCGCCCCAGACCGTCTGGTCCGGCCGCCCGTCATTGTCGATGACGACAACGGAACCCGGCGCTACGTCATCGATATAGTCACCGACCACCCCACCCGTCAGGCCCACGGGCAGCATCCGGATGGTGAAGGCGGGACCGGCAAAGCGCATGGTG
>NZ_JAGOGJ010000013.1 GCF_017996735.1 Niveispirillum sp. | reverse complement strand
GACCCAGGCCGCCGACGCCGGCCGTCAGCGGATCGCCGCCGCGCAGGAAGGGCCGCCCCATGCCCGACAGCACCTCCGCCGGCAGTCCCGGGCCATCGTCGCTGATATTAACCACCACCCCGGCCGGGGTGGCTTCGCCATCGATACGCACATGGCTGTGTTCGGGCGTGTGGGTGACGGCATTGTCCAGCAGGGCGAACAGGATCTGGCGCAGGGCCAGCGGGTCGGCGCGCAGGATCAGTCCATCGGGCACATTATTTTCCACCGACGTGCGGCGATGCTGGGCCCGCACACGGGCCTGTCCCGCGACACGCCCCACCTCTTCCCGCAGATCCACCGGTTCGGGCACCAGGCTCTGGCCCGTCTCCGCCTCCGCGCAGGCCACGATGCTTTCCACCAGTTCCAGCAGGTGATGCCCGGCCTGTGAAATCTCTCCCGCGTAATCCTGCACCCTTTCCGGCGGCAGGCGCAGGGACGGGTCGCACAGCATGTCGGCAAAGCCGATGACGGCATTCAGGGGCGTGCGCAACTCGTGGCTGACGGAGGACAGGAACTGGCTCTTGGCGCGTTCCAGGGCACGGCTTTCCATGCCGGCCTGACGCATGGTTTCGGCCGCTGCCTCACGCGCGCGAAAGGCTTCCGCCGTGCGGTCCGTCAGACGGCCGACCAGGGTCCGTACCAGAAGGAACAGGATCAACCCCGTCACGCCGACATAGAACAGACCCTTGGCCGTCTGGAAGGCCGACAGATCCGTGACATCGCCGAACATCGCCTTGGCGGCCTGATCGGAAAAGATGATCCACAGGGCCGACACCACGACGAACACAAGGGCCACGCGCAGCGCCGCCTTGTTGGGTGCCGATGCCAGCCAGCGCAGCGTGTCCATGGCGCCTCCGCGTCGGGGCAACGAACAGGGGCACCAGCATAAACCACAATGGGTGGGCGAAGAAAGCCCATCCGCCGACACGTTTGGCGCGACTGCTTGGGTCTGGACCCGCGCCGCACCGCCCCTGTATCCTCGCCGCCATGACCGATATCCGCGCCACCGATCCCAATGTCCTGCAACGTTTGGCTTCCGATCCGGAAAGTTCGGTCTGGGTCGGGGCATCGGCGGGCACCGGCAAGACCAAGGTTCTGACCGACCGCGTGCTGCGGCTGATGCTGGCGGGAACCGATCCGTCCCGCATCCTCTGCCTGACCTTTACCAAGGCGGCGGCGGCCGAAATGGCCAACCGCATCGCCGACCGTCTTTCCGTCTGGGCCGTGGCGGATGAGGATCGGCTGCGCGCCAATCTGCATGATCTGACGGGACGGGAACCGTCGCGGACCGATGTGGTGGCGGCCCGCCGCCTGTTCGCCCGTGTGCTGGATACGGCCGGCGGCATGAAGATCCAGACCATCCACGCCTTCTGCCAATCGCTGCTGCGCCGGTTCCCGCTGGAGGCGGGCTTGGCACCGAATTTTGAGGTTATGGACGATCGCACGGCGGATGAGCTCCTATCGGAAGCAAAACAATCCGTTCTTCTGGCCGGTCGTTACGAACCCGATGGTATGCTGGCATCGGCGGTTGATCTGCTGACCGGGTCCGTGTCGGAGGATGATTTCAACGATCTGCTGGCCAGCCTGACGGCCGAGCGGGGACGGTTGAAACGTATCCTGGAGACCTGGGGCGGGCTGGAACCGGCCATCGCCGCCCTGCGCGACAGTCTGCGTGTGCCGATGGGGGAGACGGACCTGACGGTCCTGTCCCGCGCCTGCGCCGCCGGTGCCGTTGACGAGATGGGCCTGCGCCGCGCCTGTGCCACCCTGGCCACGGGCACCAAGACCGATATCGAACGCGGCATCGGCATCCAGTCCTGGCTGGACGGCGATACGGCACGGCGCCTGAAAGGCTGGGCGGATTACCTGTCGCTGTACCTGACGGCGGAGGGGGAGACGCGCAAGGCCCTGATGACCAAGAAACCGTCGGAAGCCGATCCGATGGCGCTGGAGATCTTGCAGCGGGAGGCGGTGCGTCTGGTTGCCGTGACGGAGGAACGCCGGCGCGTGGCCGTGGCGGCCCACACATCGGCCCTGTTGACCCTGGGCGAGGCGCTGCTGGGCCGGTATCAGCGGTTGAAGGATGCGCGGGGCGTCCTGGATTTCGACGATCTGATCCTGGCGGCATCGCACCTGCTGTCGGGCGGGGCGGGGGCCGATGCCTGCGCCTGGGTCCTGTTCAAGCTGGATGGCGGCCTGGACCATGTCCTGATCGACGAGGCGCAGGACACCAACCCGGAGCAATGGGCCGTGGTATCGGCCATCGCGGAGGAGTTTTTCGCCGGATTGGGCGCCCGCGACGACCGGATGCGCACCCTGTTCGTGGTGGGCGACGACAAACAGTCGATCTTCAGCTTTCAGCGCGCGGACCCCGCCGAATTCGCCCGCATGCGCAGCCATTTTGATGCCAAGGTGAACCAGGCCCGGCGCAACTGGCGCATCGTCGACCTGCAGACCAGTTTCCGGTCGGTGGCCGCCGTCCTGTTGGCCGTGGATAAGGTCTTCGCCACCGGTCTGGCCCGTGACGGGGTGGCGGGGCCGGGGATGGAGGTACGGCATATCCCGCACCGGCGCGGCATGGCGGGGCGGGTGGAGATCTGGCCGCTGGTCAGCCCGCTGGATGCCGTGGACCCCGACCCCTGGTCGTTGCCCTTGCAACCCGAACAGGCGGACAAGCCCGTGGCGCGGCTGGCCCGCACCATGGCGGACCGCATCGCGCGCTGGCTGGCCGACGGGGAAATGCTGGTGTCGCGCAACCGGCCGCTGCGCCCCGGCGACATCATGGTGCTGGTGCGCAGCCGCGACCAGTTCGTGGGCCATCTGGTCCGTGCCCTGAAGGACCGGGAGGTGCCCGTGGCCGGCGTGGACCGTATGGTCCTGACCGAACAACTGGCCGTCATGGACCTGATGGCGCTGGCCCGCTTCCTGGTCCTGCCCGAAGATGACCTTAATCTGGCCGTCCTGCTGAAATCGCCGCTGGTGGGGTTGAGTGAGGAACAATTGTTCCAGGTGGCGCATGCACGGCCAGGGCGGCTGTGGCAGGCATTGACGGAAAAGGCGAAGCAGGATGCGGCGCTGGCGGTTGCCTGGGATTATCTGCGCGCCATCCTGAACGATACCGATTTCCGCGCCCCCTATGAACTGTTCGCAGGCGTGCTGTCGCGCCCCTGTCCGCCCGACCCCGGTGGGTCTGGCCGGCGTGCCATCCTGGCCCGGCTGGGGGCGGAGGCTCAGGACCCGCTGGAGGAATTCCTGAACGCCTGCCTGCTGTTCGAGCGCGAGCATGTGGCATCCCTGCAGGGGTTCCTGCATTGGCTGGAAGCATCGCAGGCCGAGATCAAGCGCGAGCTGGATACCGGCGGCGGCGACGGGCCGGGGCAGGTGCGCATCATGACGGTACACGGGTCGAAGGGGCTGCAGGCCCCCATCGTCTTCCTGCCCGACACGATGCGCGAACCGGACAAGAGCCCGAAAATCCTGTGGCCGGAAAAGCCGCTGGCGGGGGAGGTACAGGCTGATCCCGGCCCGCCCCTGCCGCTTTACGCCCCCCGGCGCGGGATGGAGGATGCGACGGCGGGCGCGCGACGCGCCATCGCCAACCGCCGCCGGGACCAGGAATATCGCCGCCTGCTCTATGTCGCGCTGACCCGCGCGGAAGACCGGTTGATCGTCTGCGGCTGGGAACAACTGCGCAAGACGGGGGGACCCGGTTCCTGGTACCGGCTGATCGAGGGCGCGCTGGACGGTATGGCCCGGCCGGAACCGTTCGATTTCACGACCCTGTCGCCCGCCGGCTGGGCCGGCACCGGTCTGGTCCTGCAGGAGGAACAGACGGTGCCTCCGCCCAAGGCGCCGCCGCCCCTGGCCGAAATGGCGACCGGCCCCGTCCTGCCGGCCTGGGCGCTGTCCCCGGCGCCGAAGGAAGCCAGCCCGTCCAAGCCGCTGGCCCCGTCACAGCCCGATGCGCCGGAACCGTCCCTGCGGTCCCCCCTGGGCCCCGACGATGGGTTGCGGTTCAAGCGGGGCAACCTGATCCATACGCTGTTGCAGGTCTTGCCCGAAACCGATCCCGCGCGCTGGGCGGAGGTGGCGGCGGCCTGGCTGGCGCGGCCGGCGCATGGTCTGACACCGGCACAGCAGGCGGAGATCGCGGCCGAGGCGCTGCGTGTCCTGACCGACCCCACCTTCGCCGCCCTGTTCGCGCCGGGCAGCCGGGCGGAGGTGCCGCTGGTCGGGCTGGTCGGCGACCGGGCCCTGTCGGGTCGCATCGACCGGCTGTGCGTGACGGACGATGCCGTCTGGATCGTCGATTACAAGACCAACCGTCCGCCACCGCGGGAGGTGGAGAATGTGCCCGTGATCTATCTGCAGCAGATGGCGGCCTATCGCGCGGCCCTGTCGCGCATCTATCCGGGCAAGGAGGTGCGCTGTGTCCTGCTGTGGACGGACGGGCCGTTCATGATGGAACTGCCCCAGGGGCTGCTGGCCGGGCACGCGCCCTGATCACACGATCGGGGCGCGTGCCCGGCCGGCCCTTCCCCCCGGCTTCCGTTTCCGTCATGCTTGCCGGCAAATCCAGGGGGGAAGCGGGCATGACCGACGCTGCCGATTATCCGCGCACGGCGCGCGGCACGAATTTTTTCGAGACGGACACCAACCTGATCCGCCTGCTGGAACGCCGTGCACCGCATGTGCTGGAGGTGCATGAGGGCCGGCTGTCGGAATTCGGCGCCTGGGCCGGCAACGAACTGGACATCCAGGCGGAATATACGGACCGGTTCGCGCCGCCGCGCCTGGACCCCTATGATATCGACGGCAACCGGACGGGCCGCGTCGTCTTCAACCCCGATTACCAGGCCTGCCATGCCGAGGCCTATCGCCGGGGCGCCGTGGGGCTGGCCTATCAGCATGAAGGGTTGGGTCCCACGGGCGCGCCCAGCCATGCCGCCTGTTTCACTATGGGCTATATGCTGTCCCAGGCCGATATCTCCATCCATTGCCCCGTCACCATGACGGGGGCGGTGGCGCATGTGCTGGATATGCTGGCTCCGGCCCCGGTGCGCGGCCGCTATCTGCCCGACATGGTGCGCATGGATGGCGAGGCCCTGTCGGGCGGCACCTGGGCCACCGAACTGCATGGCGGATCGGATGTGGGGGCCACGACGACGCGGGCCGAACAGCGCAATGACGGCTATCGCCTGCACGGGGTCAAATGGTTCACCAGCAATGCCGGCGCTGGCCTGGCCATGGCCACGGCCCGGCCAGACGGGGCGGAACCGGGCGGGCGCGGCCTGGGCTGCTACCTCGTCCCCTCGCATCTGGAGGATGGCTTCCCCAACCATCAGCGGGCGCGGCGGTTGAAGGAAAAGGCGGGGACCAAGGGGCTGGCCACGGCCGAACTGGACCTGAACGGCTGCTGGGCCGTGGAACTGGCGCCGCCGCCCGACGGGTTGCGGGTGATGATGGCGGCCCTGGAGTATAGCCGCATCCATAATGCCGTCGGTTCCGCAGGCCTGTTGCGCCGGGCCTTCCTGGAAAGTGCCGGATGGGCCACGCACCGCGTCGCCTTCGGCAAGCCCATCCGTCAATATCCGATGGTCCAGGATCAGCTTCTGGACATGATGATGGAGCAGGAGGCGGCGACGGCGCTTTCGTTCGAATCGGTGCTGGCCTTCGACGCACAACTGGCCGATCCGGACATGGGCGGCGACTGGCTGCGCCTGGCCACGGCGCTGGCCAAGTACCGCACCGCCGAACAGGCCGTGACCGCCTGCCGGCAGGCGGTGGAGATGGTGGGGGGCAACGGCTATACCGATGAAATGCCCACAAGCCGCTTCTATCGCGACTGTCTGGTCGTCTCCGTATGGGAGGGACCCGCCAATATCCAGGCGCTGGAACTGCTGCGGCTGGTCACGGGCAAGCGGCCGGGGGACCAGATCTTCCTGGGCCGGGTCGGCACCATCCTGTCCGACCTGCCGCCGGCGGCACAGGAACCGGCGGCGGCCGATGTGTCGGCCGTCCTGGAAGGTGCCCTGGAGGAATGCCGCGCGGCCCTGGCCTTCCTGCGCCGCAACCCGGACCAGGGGCCGCGCCATGGCCGCCGCCTGCTGACCCTGATGTCCGACACGCTGGCGGCCGCCCTGCTGTGCGAGGAGGCGGTGGCCGAACTGAAATGGGGCGACCGGCGCAAATGGCTGGTGGCCAGCCGTTTTGTCCTGAAGGTCCTGGGCAAGGCGGACCCGATCACCGCCGATATCGATCCGGCCAATGCCGAATTCGATGCGGTGCTGGCCTATGAACCGGTCGAATGGTGACGGTTGCCGCCGTGGCGGTTTCCCGGCAAGAGGAAACCGCTAGCGCGGCAGCACCACCGTGAACCGCGCCCCCTGCACCGTGCCGTCCGGTCCCTTCATATTGTCGGCGAAGATGCGGCCCTGGTGGGCGTCGATGATCTGTTTGGAGATGGACAGGCCCAGGCCGGAATGTTTGCCGAACGCCTCCGTCTTCGGCCGTTCGCTGTAAAAACGGTCGAAAATGGCGTCCAGCTTGGCCTCCGGGATGCCCGGCCCCTGATCCTCGCAGGTGACTTCCACCCGGTCGGGGAAGGACCGCGCCTTGAACCGCACGACACCGCCGGGTGGGGAGAAGGACAGGGCGTTCGACAGCAGGTTCTGGAACACCTGCGTCAGGCGGCCTTCCAGGCCCGGCACCACCAGCCCCGATCGGGTGTTGGGCATGTCCACTTCCACCCGGACCGGGGCCGGCGCCTCCGCCGCTTCGCCACCGGCCTCCACGGCCGCGTCGCGCAGGGCCTCGGCATTGCCCAGGGTGGCGTCGTGGATATTGGCCAGCATGGTCAGCATCTGGCCCACATCCGCCGGCTCGGCCCGGGCGCGCGACAGTTCGGCGTCCAGGCGGCTGGCGTTGGAGATGTCGCTGATCAACCGGTCCAGGCGCTGCACATCATGGTTGATGATGGCCAGAAGCCGCTGACGCTGCTCGTCGGTCTTCACGCGCTGCACCGTTTCCACGGCACTGCGCATGCTGGTCAGGGGGTTCTTGATCTCATGCGCCACGTCGGCGGCGAAGCGCTCGATGGCATCCATGCGGTTCCAGATGGCGTCCGTCATCTCGCGCAACGATACCGACAGGTCCCCCACCTCATCCCGGCGGCGGGAGAAATCGGGAATGGTCACCTGCCGGCCGTGGCCATGGCGCACCTCATCCGCGGCCTGGGCCAGGCGGCGGATGGGCCGGGCGATGGTGCCCGCCAGATAGAAGGACAGCAGCACCGTCACGCCCAGCGTAATGCCGAACAGGCGCAGGATGTCCATGCGGAATTCCCGCACGGCCACGTCCACCGCCTTGCCGGAGCGGGAGATATAGACGGCGCCCAGCACCTTCTTGTAGCGCTGCACAGGCACCGCCACGGTCAGCACCATGTCCGACCGCCCGTCCGGCCGGCCGATGCGCCAGACGTTGCTGCCCACCTCGCCGGCCAGGGCCTTCATCACATCGGTGTAATTTTCCGCCGTCGGGTCCTTTTCACTGGGATAGGCTGGCAGATGCTCGCGCTCCGGCACGGCATTGACGATATAGTCATAGATGGCGATACCGATCTCGGTCAGGCGGTTGCCATCGCGCAGCGGCGGCAGTTCCTCGATCTGCACGGTCCCCTTCGGCCCGCCCAGCACACGGCTGTCGGCGATCAGTTCGCCGTTGGGCGCGAACAGGCGGGTGCGGGTGTCGGTCGTCTCCACCAGACGTCGCACCATCTGCCGCGCCAGTTCATAGGAAAGCTGGTTGGCCGGCTCGTTGAACTCGTCCGTGGCGGGCTGCATGGCACCTTCGCCCAGGGCGCCGGCAAAGATCTTGGCTTCCGTCGACAGGGCCGACAGTTCCTTGTCGATCAGCCATTGCTGATAGGTCGACAGGTACAGCAGGCCACCCAGCAGGATGGCCAGCGCCAGCATGTTGACGGCCAGGATGCGCAGGGTCAGCGGCGAGAAATGGCGCACCCGCCGCCGGGGCGGCGGGGCGGCCTTTTCGGCGGCCGGTTCGCCGAAGGGGCGTTTCACCCTTTATTCCTTATACTTATAACCAACACCGTACAGCGTCTCGATCTGCTGGAAATCGTCGTCCACGGCCTTGAACTTCTTGCGCAGGCGCTTGATGTGGCTGTCGATGGTGCGGTCATCGACATAGATATGCTCGCCATAGGCGGCATCCATCAACTGGTCGCGGTTCTTCACATGGCCGGGGCGGACGGCCAGCGCCTTGACCAGCAGGAATTCGGTGACCGTCAGGTCGATCTCCTTGCCCTTCCAGGTGCAAAGATGGCGGGCGCCGTCCAGCACCAGTTCGCCGCGCACCAGGGTCTGGCCCGGATCGGGGGCCGTGCCCTTGCCCTGGGCCAGTTCGGTGCGGCGCAGCAGGGTCTTGATGCGTTCGATCAGCAGGCGCTGGCTGAACGGCTTCTTGATGTAATCATCGGCCCCCATGCGCAGGCCCTGCAGCTCGTCCGTCTCATCATCCTTGGATGTCAGGAAGATGATGGGCATCTGCGTGGACTGGCGCAGACGCTGAAGCAGTTCCAGCCCGTCCATGCGCGGCATCTTGATATCCAGCACGGCCATGTCGACCGGGCGCGCGCTGATGCCGCGCAGCGCTTCGTCACCGTCGCCATAGGTGCGAACCTCATAGCCTTCGGCTTCCAGCGCAATGGAAACGGACGTCAGGATGTTGCGGTCGTCATCGACCAGGGCGATCACTTGGGCCACGTTCTTCTCCAACCTCCGGCCGGCATCTTCGGGATTACTTCCGATGAGCCGGCATGCTTAACCGACTGCACTTTCAATATGTCATCAATGCGGCGCGGGGAAGAGGCCGCGTCGATATAGGACAGCGCTAAGACCATTGGCGGGCGGGGATAGAGGTTCGGCCACATGGATGGGGCTTAAAGTAAAACCCCCCGGCATCGCGGGTACGATGCCAGGGGGGGGAAAGACGGACCCGTCTGAGGGCGTTGTCGGGCCCGTCATCGTCCCGGCCGCTGTGGGGCTGCCAGCCGGGACGGGGACTGTTCTCAAGGCGACCTGATGACCCGTGGGCGGGTCACCAGGAAACCCGGTCAGAAGCGGTAGGCGACGCCGACGCGCACCTGATTCTCACGGAAGTTGGTGTTGTCGTAGTTGACGTAGTTGTACTCGGTCCGGACCAGGACATTGTCGGTCACGGCATATTCCAGACCGCCGCCCAGACGGTAGCCGTCCAGATTGTCGCTGACCTTGATGCGGTTGGCACCCGTGCCGACGGTGACGTCATAGTTGGTGCGCTGCCAGCCGGCACGGGCATAGAGCAGCGTAGTGTCGGTCAGCAGGTAACCGGCGCGGGCGGACAGGCCCCAGCTCTCATTGGTGTTCAGCTTGGTGGGCAGACCGGCGACGGTGCCGGAATTGCCGCTCAGGCTGGCCGTGCCGATTTCGGCTTCACCGCCAAAATAGAACTTGTCGAAGGTCTGGCCGTAACCGGCATAGGCGCCGTACAGCCAGCCGTCACGGTCGATATCGGCGCGGGCGGCGCCGGAGGTTGCGGAAGCATTGTTGTCGGTGTAGCCGGTGAAGGCACCCACATAGGCGCCGTCGAAGGGCGACTGCGCCAGCGACGGCGCGGCGCCAACGGCGACCAGAGCAACACCACCAAGCAGGGCAGAAGCAATACGCGACATTTTTTTCTCCATATGCGGTGGCGCAAGGCACAGTTCATCTGTGACGCCAATCATTGGCGCTTCCTTGGCAACCGTTCAGCTCACTCGTTATTGCGATTGTGGCGATTTCTTGTTGAAATCAATCCACGTCATCGCGGTGAGATCTGTTTAGCGGAATTTGAACGTCGTTCGATGTGCGATTCATCACACAAGCCATGCGGTTGACTTATGGCCGCTATCCAGCCCCTACCCTTGAACGCATGGATGTCACCCCCATGGAAAAGACCAGGGCGTGCCCCTGTTCTTGCGCGATTATGCTTTTGCCCGTTGGAAACCCGGCCTATATCGGGTCGACACAAGGGGTGTGCCGGCCGGCGGGGGCTTGTTTTCAGGGGGCAAAATGTCTGAAGCGGTATCGGCCATCGGGGGGCGGCGTAACGCGCTGGCCTTCTGGTTCGGCTGCGCCATCGTCACGCTGGGTGTCGTGCTGCATATCCCCATGTATCTGATGGGCTCGCACATGGGTTATGTGCTGGTGGGGATGCCCATGGATGCGGATATGTATTGGGGCATGGCGCTGATCGTGGTGGGGATCGGCTTTGCCGCCTTCGGGCTGCTGCCGCGGCAATTGCCCAGTCATGAACGCGTGATCGAAACCATCGCGCCGCCCGAGGACGCGCCCCTGACGCGGGCGCATTGGGGCATGGCGGGGCTTCTGGCGCTGGCCCTGATCATCGACATCATGAAACCGGCCAGCCTGGGATTCGTGACGCCGGGCATGCGGGCGGAATATCAGGTGGACAAGGCCATGGTCGCCTGGCTGCCGCTTGCGGCCCTGACGGGCACGGTGATCGGCTCCTTTATCTGGGGGGCGCTGGCCGACATTTATGGAAGGCGGGCGGCCATCCTGTTGTCCTCCATTGTCTTCATCGGTACCTCCATCTGCGGCGCCATGCCGGATTTCTGGTGGAACGTGTTCATGTGCCTGCTGATGGGGGCCGGCGCCGGCGGCATGCTGCCCGTTGCCTATGCGCTTCTGGCGGAGATCATGCCGACGCGTCATCGCGGGTGGATGCTGGTGCTGATCGGCGGTATCGGGGCTGTCGGCGGTTATTTCGCTGCCAGTTATCTCTCTGAACTGCTTCAGCCCACATATAGCTGGCGCATCATGTGGTTCCTGAACCTGCCCACCGGCCTGCTGCTGGTGGCGATGAGCCCGCTTCTGCCGGAAAGCGCGCGGTTTTTGCAGCAGATGGGACGGGGGGCGGAGGCGCGGGCCATGTTGGCCCGGTTCGGGGCGGTGGCGCACCGGACGGCGGTGGACGCGGCGCAGGCCCATGCCGATCCTGCCCAACCGCCGCCGGAACGGCGCTTCGTCGGCCTGACGGCGGCGCTGACACTGGGGGCGCTGGCCTGGGGGCTGGTGAATTTCGGCCTGCTGCTCTGGCTTCCCGGGACCCTGGTGGAAGAAGGGTTGAGCGTGGCGGCGGCCAGCGGGTTGATCGCCAAATCCACCATCATCTCCATCCCTGTGGTCGCCGTGGCCACTTTGCTTTATGCGCGGTGGAGTTCGAAAGGCGCCCTGGTTGTCATGATGGGGATGATGGCGGCGGGACTGCTGCTGTTCCTGATGCGCACACCGGGGGACAGCCCGCTGCTGGCCCTGACCTTTGTGATTGTCGGCTCCTCCGGCGTCATTTCGATCCTGCTGCCCTATACGGCGGAGAATTATCCTTTGCGCGTGCGTGGCCGGGCCACGGGCTGGATCGCGGGATGCAGCAAGCTGGGCGGATTGACGGCGCAGGGGCTATCGGTGGCGGGCGCGGTGCCCCCCTTCGGCATCGCCGCCGCCCTGATCGCGGTGCCGACGCTGGCGGGCCTGTTGCTGGTCGCGTGGCTGGGCCGGGAGACGCGGGGCCGCGACCTGCGCGATCTGGAATAGGGGCGCGGCCGCTGCGGCTCAGTCCCGCACGCCCCAGAGCATATAATTCACATCCAGGTCGCTGGGCGCCAGGCTGAACCGGTCGGATACGGGGTTATAGGTCACGCCCGTCAATTCCTTCACCACCACACCGGCCTGGCGCAGGGAACCCGTCAGTTCCGACGGCTTCAGGAAGCGCTTCCAGTCATGGGTGCCGCGCGGCAGCCAGCGCAGCACATATTCCGCCGCCACGATGCCGAACAGGAAGCTTTTGGTGGTGCGGTTCAGCGTGGCCATGAAGACCAGGCCGCCCGGACGGGCCAGCCCCGACACGGCGCGCAGGAACAGGTCGACATCGGCGACATGTTCCACGATCTCCATGGCCAGGACCACGTCGAACCGTTCGCCGGCGGCGGCCAGATCCTCCGCCGTGGCGGTGCGGTAATCCACCTCCACGCCGGTTTCGGCGGCATGGGTCGCCGCCGTCTTCACATTCTTTTCCGCCGCGTCGATGCCGGTGACACTGGCGCCCAGCCGGGCCAGCGGTTCGGACAAAAGTCCACCGCCACAGCCGACATCGATGATGCGCAGCCCTTCCAGCGGACGCGGGGCCAAGGGGTCGCGGCCATGCGCCTTGCAGATCGTGTCGCGCAGCCAGGCCAGGCGTACGGGATTGAACTTGTGCAGCGGCCGGAACTTGCCCGCCGGGTCCCACCATTCGGCCGCGATGCGGCTGAACCGTTCGATCTCGGCCGGATCGATGGTGGTGCGTGCGGTAGCGGTCGCGGCGTTCATGGCATGTCCCTCCCGGAATTGGGCCTTGCTGGCATAGCAAAGCTGGTGCGGCCTGTCGCGGGGTCAATGTGGCGCGCCCGCGGCCCCTGCGATTGACGGGGCTTTGCGCTGGCCGCACTCTCGTTACCGCCCGGCATTTGCGGGAACGGCATGGGGAGTAACGGCGCGGTGAAGGAGAAGGAGCTGCGGATCGCGCTGGTCTGCTATGGCGGGGTCAGTCTGGCCGTCTATATGCACGGGGTCACCAAGGAATTGTGGAAGCTGGTGCGTGCCAGTCAGGCCCTGCATGCCGGCCGCAATGCGCATCCCGTCAGCTTCAAGGCCGCGCATGAAGGGGGCGCCCGGCCCTTCGATACCGAGTCGGTCTATTTCGAGCTGTTGCGTGACCTGCTGCCGGATCTGTCGCTGCGTGTGCTGATCGATGTGGTGGCGGGGGCCAGCGCCGGGGGCATCAATGGCGTGCTGCTGGCCCGTGCCCTGGCCCACGATCTGGACCTGGAACCGCTGACGGGACTGTGGCTGGAAAATGCCGATGTCACCCGTCTGCTGACGCCTGACAGCCGCGCCGGCAAATGGTCGAAATGGTTCATGCGGCCCGTCATCTGGGCCATGAGCCAGCGTGTGGAACGCTTGGCCCCGGATGAGGAGGTGCGCGAAAAACTGTCGCTGTTCGTCCGGTCCCGCTGGTTCCGTCCGCCCTTCGACGGCAAAAGGCTGATGGAATTCCTGCTGGATGCCGCCCATGCCATGGGTGACACGGGGGCCCGGCCCCAGGCCAGCCTGCTGCCGCGCGGACTGCCTCTGTCGCTGCATGTCACGGTGACGGATTTCAACGGCTACACCACCCGCATCCCCGCCCATGATCCCCCGGAAATCCTGGAGCGGGAGCACAGGCACCGTTTCACCTTCCGCTATCGCCGTGCGGGCGAGGGGGAGGTGGACAGCGATTTCAAGGATGGCGATGTGCCGGGCCTGGTTTTTGCCGCACGGGCCTCCGCCTCCTATCCCGGTGCCTTCCCGCCCGCCCAGGTGCGACAGATGGACCGTCTGTTAAACGAACGGGACGAGGTCTGGGAAGGGCGGGCGCATTTTTTCCAGCGCAATTTCGCCGAATATCGTCGCCAGGGCGCGGACCCGGAACAGGCCAGCTTCATCGACGGGTCGGTGCTGAACAACAAACCCTTCGCCGCCGCCCTGTCGGCCATCGCGGGACAGCCCGCCTATCGCGAGGTGGATCGCCGCATCGTCTATATCGATCCCAAGCCGGCGGCCCGCGTCACGGCCGGTGTGCGGGCCGATGCGCCCGGCTTTTTCCGCACCATCCGGGGTGCCCTGTCCGACATTCCCCGCAATGAACCGGTGCGTGACGAGTTGCTGGCCATTGCCGGCCGCAATGCCCGCATCGAACGGCTGCGCGGCCTGCTGGATGCCGCCCGGCCGCGCGTGGCCGAACAGGTGCGGCGCGTGCTGGGCGGGCCGCTGCCACCGGCCCCCACCATTGAACAGATCCGCCATTGGCGGGATCAGGCCAGTGCCGAGGCTGCGGCACAGGCCGGCTTCGCCTATGAGGCCTATCTGCGCCTCAAGATCGAAGGGGCGCTGGAACAGTTGGCCGGGCTGCTGTGTCCCTGTCTGGGCCGCGCCGATGCCGGGGCGCGTCCGGCCCTTCTGAAGGCGTTGCAGGAATGGGCGAAGGTGCGCGGGGTGCTGCCCGACCGGCTGGACATGGCGTCGGATGCGGAGGAGAAACCGGCCTGGGTACGGTTCCTGCGCGATTTCGACATCGCTTTCCGGTCACGCCGGCTGCGGTTCCTGATCCGGGAACTGAACGCCATCTATTCGCTGGTGGGCGAAGGCGAACATGCCGACACCAGCGCCCGCGACCTGGATGAGATGAAGGCCACGCTTTACAGCTCCCTAGAACGGCTGCCTGGCCTGTCCGGTTCCGGGGCCGACGGGCTGGGCGTGTTCAATGCCGGGGAACGGATCGCGCTGAACAACATGATGCGCGCCGATGGGCCGGTGCCCGCACCTGACACGCTGGACCGCGTCCTGTCCCATCTGGCATCCGCCTGGAAGCTGGAGGAACAATCGGCGGAGATTGATGAGATCTTCGCCCTGATGGGATTGAACTATCTGGGTCCCGCCGCGCGGCGGCAGATATTCGAGGCCTATCTGGGCTTCGCCTTCTGGGACGTGCTGACCTTTTCGACCAGCGGCTGGGTGGAACTGGACGAATTCCACGCCATCCGCGTGGACCGGATCGCGCCGCCCGATGCCAGACTGCTGCGCCGGGCCGGTGCGCCGGCCGACCTGCGTAGCGCCCGCATGAACGCCTTCGGCGGCTTTTTCAGCCGGCATGACCGGGAACATGATTATCTGCTGGGCCGCCTGCATGCGGCGGAAAGGGTCATCGATCTGGTCATCGATGCCGGCGGCCTGGACCTGTCGGAAGCCCGGATCAACGGCCTGAAACTGCGGGCCTTCCATGCCGTGCTGGTGGCGGAGGAGAGGCGTCTGGGAACCGGTAACAAGGCCCTGGAACAGGTACGGGCCTGGGTGGAGGCATGCGGGTGACGCGGGGTCACCTGCATGCCAGCCACCATAGGCGCTGATCAACCGGCCAATTGGCCGACCAGGGGCAGAACCTGTTCGCTGCCATCGATGATCATCTTGATCGCGACATAGAAGATCACGGCCAGGCCGATATAGGCGATCCAGTGGAAGCGGGCCAACAGCTTGGCAATGGCCGTGGCGGCCGCGCCCATGAAGGCCACCGACAGGGCCAGACCCAGGATCAGCACTTCCGGGTGCTCATGCGCCGCACCGGCCACGGCCAGCACATTGTCCAGCGACATGGACACGTCGGCGATGACGATCTGCACGATGGCCTGACGCACCGTCTTGGTGCCTGCGGCGGGCAACGCCTCGGCACCGGGATTGTTTTCACCGGGATTGACGGCTTCGTCCGCAACCTCGGCACCCAGGTCTTCCTGCTTGTGCGCGCGAATCTCGCGCCACATCTTCCAGCAGACCCAGAGCAGCAGGATGCCGCCGGCCAGCGTCAGGCCGACAATGCCCAGAAGCTGCGTCGTCAGCAGGGCGAAGATGATGCGCAGCACGACAGCGGCGGCGATGCCCCAGAAGATGACCTTGGCCCGCTGCTGTGCCGCGACGCCGGCCGCTGCCAGACCCACAACAATGGCATTGTCACCGGCCAGCACGATGTCGATCAGGATCACCTGCCAAAGGGCGTTCCAGAACGACACTTCAAAAAACATTTCCATTTGCGAATACCCCTTCGCCCCTGATTGGCGCCGTTCTTATCACGTGGGCCGATTGCTGGCGATGGGTAACAAAAAAGCCCGCCCCTGCATGAACAAGGGCGGGTTTTGAAGTCTTGGCAGTTGGATCCTGCATGAATGATGACAGGACAAGAATGAAAATGGGAATACTCGGCCAATCTGTCAAGAAATATTTTAAAAAATACAAATACAGGTGAAAGTAAATTGATGGAAATAGGCAAATAAATACCTGTTCCATTCATTGTATAAATGGATTGGGGTATGCTGATTGATTTTGCGGGGTGACCTGCAATAGTGGTCGGTCGTATCAGGCGCGGGGCGGGCCTGTGGACCAGGGGCGCACACAGCTTTGCGGGGCCGGATTTGCACGCAACGGGAAAATATCGATCGGCGCGTGCGGATGACAGGAAAGGGCCGCCGCAACCGGTAGCAACAGATCGTCCAGCCCGCCGGCATCACCTGTGCCGGCTGGACTGGGTGCCTCAGGCGCCGTCGTCAGGAGTATGGGACCGGCATCGTCAGGGGGCAGAACCGGTAGCGGTTCTTCATCCTGCCCGGTCGGTGCGTTTAACGCGATGCCTGCCGGTGGCGCATGGTCATTCGCGGCCGCGGGCGGTGCCAGCAGCAGGAATGACAGGCTCAGCAACAGGACAAGCAACCGGTCGAGGGTCACACGTCGCTTCCCGGATGATCGCCCCGACTGTCGGGGCGTTCCCATGCATAGAATGGGCGCTGTCGCGTGCCACGGCAAGAGGCGGTTCACGCGACGGGGGATGCGCCTTCGGGTAGGTGACGGGTGATGATGTCGGCCAGCCGGCGGATATCGCCGCTGCGCGGGCTGCCCCGGCGCCAGACCAGCGCCATGGTGCGTACCGGCGCCGGTTCGGCGAATCGACGCAACCCGATCTGGTCATTGGCGGCCAGTGATGGCGCGGCCAGTGCCGGCAGCAGGGTCAGGCCCAGCCCGCCCGCCACCATCTCCACCAGGGTGGCCAGCGAGGTGGCGGCGAAACCGTCACCCGCCTGTGCCCCGGACAGGGCGCAGACATCCAGCGCCTGATCGCGGAAACAATGCCCGTCTTCCAGCAGCAGCAGGGTCTCTTCCGTCAGCTCGCCTTCCTCCACCGCCTCGGCATTGTCCAGGCGGTGGCCGCGCGGCATGGCGACCAGGAACGTCTCGGTATAGACGGGCAGGATGTCGACCCCCGGCTCCGTCACGGGCAGGGCCAGCAGGCCGGCATCCAGATCGCCGGCGCGCAACCGGTCCAGCAGCCGTTCCGTCAGATCCTCCCGCAGATAAAGCTTCAGGTCAGGATAGGCAGCCCGCAGCGCCGGCAGCACGCGCGGCAGCAGATAGGGACCGCTGGTCGGGATCACGCCCAGGCGCAGGGCACCCGACAAAGGCCGGCCGGAGGCGCGCACGGCCTGTGACAAATCGTCCACCTGGCCCAGGATGGCGCGCGCCCGTTCCACCGCATCCTCCCCCGCCGGGGTCAGAAGCACACGGTGCTTGGTGCGTTCCACCAGGGCGGCGCCCAGCATTTCTTCGAGCTGCTGTATCTGCGCGGACAAGGAAGGCTGGGACACATGGCACGCCGCGGCGGCACGTCCGAAATGGAGCGTGTCGGCCAGGGCCACCAGATAACGCAACTGCCGAAGGGTGATGTTCGCCGGGTTCATTGGTTCATCCTATGACGGCAGTCGGAAGATGCGATTGGATTTTGCACCGCAATGCCCTCATATCAGCGACGCCTCAGGCCGATAGCTGTATCGGCAGGGGTCTGATTTAGGCACCGCATCACAAACCAACCCAAAAACGGAGTTGTTTACCATGCTGACCGTTGGCGACAAGTTCCCCGCGTTCGACCTGAAGGCCACCGTTTCCACGGACATCAAGTCCGCCTTCACGACGATCAACAACGACACCTACAAGGGCAAGTGGCTGGTCGTGTTCTTCTGGCCGAAGGATTTCACCTTCGTGTGCCCGACCGAAATCGCTGCCTTCGGCAAGCTGAACGGCGACTTCGCCGACCGCGACGCCCAGGTTCTGGGTGCCTCGATCGACACCGAGTTCGTGCACCTGGCCTGGCGCCAGAATCACGCCGACCTGAAGGACCTGCCGTTCCCGATGCTGGCCGACGTGAAGCGCGAGCTGTCCGCCAGCCTGGGCGTTCTGGACAAGAACGAGGGCGTTGCCCTGCGCGCCACCTTCATCGTCGATCCGGAAGGCATCATCCGCTTCGCTTCCGTCCATGACCTGTCGGTCGGCCGTAACGTGCAGGAAGTCCTGCGCACGCTGGACGCCCTGCAGACCGACGAACTGTGCCCCTGCAACTGGCAGAAGGGCGAGGACGTTCTGAAGGTCGGCTGATCTCCTGATCGCTGATCTTTGACGGATGGGCGCCCCGATCCCCCCGATCCCAGGGGCGCCCATTTACCCCTTCGCCCTCCCCCTTACTTTCGGGCGAAGGGGCCCTATTCCGGCGGAAGACCGCCCCGGTGATCCAGGCTGCCCCCGTCGCGGGCGCCGGTACCATTCAAAATCGACCGTCCCGCGCATCGGCCCCCTTCGCGCCGCGCCCGACGCCATGCCCACTCTCGAACGGAGATGAAACCATGTCCATCGACGCGCTGAAGTCGCGCCTGCCCGACTATGCCAAGGACCTGAAGCTGAACCTGGGTTCGGTGTTGACCACCTCTTCCTTGTCGCCGCTGCAGGCCTGGGGCACGGCCATTGCCGCCGCCTATGCCAGCCGCAATGCCGAGGTGACCAAGGCCATCGTCGCCGATGCGGCGGCCCACCTGGATGCCCAGAACCTGACGGCCGCCAAGGCCGCCGGCGCCATCATGGGCATGAACAATATCTATTATCGCTTCGTGCATCTGGCGGATAACAAGGAATATTCCAAGATGCCGGCGCGTCTGCGCATGAACATCATCGCCAATCCCGGCGCGTCCAAGGTCGATTTCGAGCTGTGGTCGCTGGCCGCCAGCGCCGTCAATGGCTGTGGCATGTGCATCGACGCGCATGAGCATGAAGTGATCCAGAAGGGCGCGACCAAGGAGAATGTGCAGGATGTGGTGCGCATCGCCGCCGTCATCCACGCCGTCGCCACCGTCCTGGACGCAGAGGATGCGCTGGCGTCGTAAGGCCCCCGTCAGGATGGCTTGAGTATATGACGCCCCGGCGCCGCAAGGTGCCGGGGCGTTTTCTTTACCCCACCACCGCCCGGCCCAGCCGTTCCAGCACGGCGCGCAGTTCCTCGTTCTCGATGGGCTGCACGGTGGCGTTCAGTTCGGCTTCCTTGACCGGGTCCAGGCGCTTCACGGGTTTCATCGCATAGTTCTTCTGCGGCAGCACCGGTCCCGCATGCACCAGTTTCAGCCGGGCCACCGCGCGCCAGCCCATGAAGGAATTGATCCGTTCCAGGATCTGCGGCTCCTCATGCTGGACCAGCAGGGCCGCCGCACTGGACACCCGCACATGCAGCACGGCATTCTCCCGCCGGCCGGCGGGGAAGGCCAGTTTCAGGGGCGATGTCTGTTCGGCCAGCCGGCTGCCGACAATGGCGGCCCAGTCGGTCAACAGCGCGCCAAAGGCCATGCCGTCCCTGCCCAGGGCCTTGCCGGCGACGGCATTCAATGTACGTCCAATGCGTTGCGGGCCGAAACCACCGGGGTTGTTCATGAGCGTCCGTTCTTTACCGAAGACCGCCATCAAAGCAGATCAGGCCGCCGCTGACCAGCACCCGAACCATGCTGACGGGCTGCCGGCCCTGCTGCTGGACTGGTATGACCGGCACCGCCGCGTCCTGCCCTGGCGCTTCGCCCCTGGTGAGGTGGCCGATCCCTACCGGGTCTGGCTGTCGGAAATCATGCTGCAACAGACGACGGTGGCGACCGTCGGACCGTATTTCCAGAATTTCCTGGACCGTTGGCCCACCGTCAATGATCTGGCCGCCGCCGATCTGGATGATGTGCTGCGCGCCTGGGCGGGGCTGGGCTATTACGCGCGGGCCCGCAACCTGCATAAATGCGCCGTCGCGGTGGCCAGCCAGCATGGCGGGCGCTTCCCGGATACGGAGGAGGGGCTGCTGTCCCTGCCCGGCATCGGCGCCTATACGGCCGCTGCCATCCTGGCCATCGCCTTTGACAAGAAGGCCACGGCGATGGATGGCAATGTCGAACGGGTGATGGCCCGGCTTCATGCCGTGACCGACCCGTTGCCGGGATCGAAGCCGATCTTGCGTGCCCATGCGGCGGCTTTGGTGCCCGACCGGCGCCCCGGTGATTACACCCAGGCCCTGTTCGACCTGGGCGCCACCATCTGCGCCCCGCGAAAGCCGCGCTGCATCCTGTGCCCCTGGTCGCAGCCGTGCGCGGCGCGCAGGCTGGGCATCGCTGAGGACCTGCCGGCCAAGACCGCCAAGGCCGCGAAACCCACGCGCCGGGCGCTGGCCTTTGTCGTGACCGACGCGCGCGGGCATGTGGCCTTGCGCCGCCGGCCGGAGAAGGGATTGCTGGGCGGCATGATGGAGGTGCCGACGACGCCGTGGGAGGCCGCCTCCGTTCCCGGCCTGTCCACCGCCCGTGCGCATGCCCCGCTGGCCGGCGTCGACTGGCAGCCGTTGCCAGGGCTGGTCCGTCATACTTTCACCCATTTCGAGTTCGAGATTACGGTCGTGACGGGCCGGGTGGCCGGTACCGGCGGCGGGGTGGATCTGGTCTGGGTCGCGCCCGACGCGCTGGGGGACGAGGCCCTGCCCACCGTCATGGTGAAGATATTGCGTCACGCCCTGGCCAAGGGGGCCTGACGGTAAAAGGGGCGGAGGCCCTGAGCCCGCACATGACCCATGTTACGCGCCGATCCGTTCTGGCGGGCCTTGCCGCCTTGCCGGCCGTCCCCGCCCTGGCCGCGACTGAGGCACCACCGTCCGTGGATGTGGCCCTGATGCTGGCGGTTGATGCCTCGGCCAGCATCGACCGGGGATTGCTGGATTTTCAGTTGCGCGGCCATGCCGCCGCCTTTCGCCACAAGGCGGTGGAGGAGGCCATTTCCCGGTCGGGCGGCAATGGCATCGCCGTCATGCTGGCCCAGTTCGCGGGGCCGGAGACGCTGACCACCCTGGTCCCCTGGCGCCTGTTGAAATCCGGCCAGGATTGCGAGGATTTTGCCGCCACCATCGACGCCGCGCCCGGCGTGTTCATGGGCGGGTCGACGGCGCTGGGCAGTGCCGTGGTGCAGGCCGTGGCCCTGCTGGACGCAGCCCCATACCGCACCGACAAGCGTACCCTGGACATCGTATCCAACGGGTTCAGCAATGCCGGCATCGACCCGCGCTCGGCCCGTGGCTATGCCGCCGGGGCCAATGTCACCGTCAATGCGCTGGCTATCCTGAATGAATATGACTGGCTGGAAACCTATTACGGGGAAAATGTGATCACCGGGCGCGGATCGTTTGTCCGCGCGGCCGACGATCTGAACGCCTTTGCCGGGGTATTGCTGGGCAAGCTGGTGACGGAGATGGTGTGACCGCGGGCCTGATCCCCGCGATCAGAACGGCCGGACGATCACCAGGATGACGATGCCGATCATCAGGACGGTCGGCACCTCGTTCATGATGCGGAAATATTTGGCGCTCTTGGTGTTGGCGTCGTTGGCGAACAGGCGCACATGCTTGGCCAGGACACCATGCATGCCCGACATCAGCAGGACCAGCGTCAGCTTGGTATGCAGCCAGCCCTGGCCCTTCAGCATCTCCGGATTAAGCGCAATCAGGGCGACGCCGAAGATCCAGGCGCCCCCCATGGCGGGGTTGATGATGGCCTTCAACAGGCGGCGTTCCATCACCTTGAAGGTTTCGGACTGCACCGACCCGCGCTCGGCCCCGCAATGATAGACGAACAGCCGGGGCAGATAGAGCATGCCCGCCATCCAGGCGATGATGCTGATGACGTGCAGGGCCTTGATCCACAAATAATAATTTTCCACAGCCGCACCTTCCGCCATTTCCGCCCCGGATATCCCGATGGACATTTGCCCGTCGGTTCTCGCCCCGGCTAAATACCATTGCGGCGCGCTGTCACCAAGCGCCGATGCCGGCGCGCGACAGGGTTGCTCTTGCATACCCCCGTACGCGTGGTAGGTTGCCGGTGACAAAACCCCCGGCCCTGCAAAAGGCCCCAGGAACCGATATGGCCGATACCGCCCAGACCGACGCGCCCGAACAGGGGGAGGCCGAGGTCGCCCAGTTCGATGATGCGTCACGCGATTCGCTGCATATCCTGCCGATGGCCATGCTGCCTTTGCAGACGCCGGGATTGCGCCGGGCCAAGCTGATCAAGAATGCGCGTCTGGAAACGGTGGTGGAGGTGTTCCAGGACCGGTCCACGGGAAGCGGCCAGATCAGCCCCGACCATCTGGCCAGTCTGTTCCCCAGCCATTCCAAAACCCTCCGCGTCGACATGGTGCAGATCAGCAAGCTGACCCGCATCAACAGCTTTGACGTCTATACCTTGCGCAAGGAACTGCGCCGGGTGGGTATCGCGGTCAATGATGCCAAGGCGCTGCAGCTTTCCGACAATAAGCGGGCGGAACTGACCGGTTATATGAAGGATTTCACCCGGCCGCTGCTGCAGCAGGTCTATGGCAGCGAACAGCGGCAGATCGGCGACGTGTCGGACATCCTGGCCATGCTGGCCAATCCCGACCGGGAGGATGCGCTGGCCAATCTGCGGCTTCTGTCGGAAAAGCTGAAGGTGAAGCTGAACGAGATCCCGGACTTCCTGGAAGATTACGGTGACGTGTTCCTGTCGCTGGCCTATTTCCGGTCCTGCCTGGACGGCATCGTGCCGGAGGTGCAGCGTTTCCTGAAATGGGCGATGGAGCCGAAATCGTCCGAACTGATCGCGCGGGACCGCAACATCATGAAAATGCTGTCGGACGTGCAGTCGAAACTGACCTCCATCACCACCCTGATCACGGGCCGGTTCGAGGCGTTCGACCGTCGCAGCAAGGATTTCTGGAACGATATCAGCGCCGACAGTTTCCGGTCGGTGCGCCGCCAGATCGAAAGCCACCATGTCACCATCGGCGGCGTGCTGTGCGGTCTGGCCGTGAAGATGGCCCTGTGGAAGGCCCGCTTCCCGCAGGGCGGGGCCGGACCCAACAAGCGGGTGGAATTCATCCGTTCCGAAATCCTGCCGGGCCTGGACCATATCCTGGCCATTGAGAACGCCGCCTCCGGCATCAAGTGATCCGTCCGCGCCCGCCCCTATTCCGCGTCGGAAGGGCGCACCTGCGTCAGGGGGCATTGCGAGCGGTTCGCAAGGGTGGGACAACAGGGGGATGAGCGAACAAGCCCTTCCCCCGACCCTGTCCCCCATCACCGCCCCGGCTCCGGCTTCGGCCCCGTCCTGGCGGGCGCGGCTGCCCAGCGGCTGGACCCTGGCGGTCCTGGCCATCGCGCTGGCCGTGGCCCTGCCCGTGCTGATCGTGGGCAGCCGGGTCTTTGTTTCTTCCAACGGCGTATGGGCGCATCTGGCTGACACGGTCCTGTGGACCTATATCCGCAACACGCTGATGCTGGCCGGTGGTGTGGCGGTGGGCGTGTCCGTCATCGGGGTGGGCACGGCCTGGCTGGTCACCATGTGCCGGTTTCCGGGGCAGCGCTGGCTGGAATGGGCGTTGTTGCTGCCCATGGCCGTGCCGGCCTATGTGATGGCCTATGTCTATACCGACCTGTTGCAGTTCGTGGGACCGGTCCAGACGACCCTGCGGGAGATGTTCGGCTGGCGGCGGGCGGATTACTGGTTCCCGGACATCCGTTCCCTGGGCGGGGCCATCGCGGTGCTGTCCTTTGTCCTTTACCCCTATGTCTATCTGCTGGCCCGCGCCGCCTTTCTGGAACAGTCGGTCTGTGTGCTGGAGGTGGCGCGCACGCTGGGCGCCGGGGCCTGGCGCAGCTTTGCCCGCGTGGCCCTGCCGCTGGCCCGGCCTGCCATCGCCGCCGGTCTGGCGCTGGCCATGATGGAGGTGCTGGCCGATTTCGGGACGGTGCAGTATTTCGCCGTCGATACCTTCACCACCGGCATCTACCGGACATGGTTCGCCATGGGTGAACCGGTGGCGGCAGCACAGTTGGCGTCGGTCCTGATGCTGTTTGTCATGGTGCTGGTGGTGATGGAACGGACCAGCCGGGGCCGGGCGCGTTATTTCCATTCCACCGGCCGCTACCGGGTGCTGCCCAGTTACACCTTGCGCGGGGGCCGGGCGCTGGGTGCGCAGGTGGCCTGCCTGCTGCCGCTGCTGCTGGGCTTCGCGCTGCCGGTGTTGTTGCTGGTCCGCATGGCGGTGATGGAGGGGGACAGCCTGTTCGCGGCCAGTTTTCGGGAACTGGCGGGCAATTCCTTCACCCTGGCCGGCATCACCTCGGTGTTGGCCGTCGCCCTGGCCGCCCTGGTGGCCTATGGCCTGCGTCTGCGGCCCACCCCGGTGCTGAAAGGCGCGGCGCGGGTGGCGGCCATGGGCTATGCCGTGCCCGGCAGTGTCATCGCGGTGGGCATCCTGATCCCTGCCGCCCATGTCGACAATGCCGTGGACGGGTTCATGCGCGCCACCTTCGGCGTTTCAACCGGACTGCTACTGTCGGGCACCATCGTCGCCATCGTCTATGCCTATCTGGTTCGGTTCCTGGCCGTGTCCTTCAACACGGTGGAGGCCAGCCTGTCCAAGATCCGCCCCACCATGGACCAGGCGGCCCGCATCCTGGGCCAGACGCCGGGCAAGACCCTGTTGAAGGTCCACACGCCCATTATGCGCGGCAGCCTGCTGACGGCGGCGCTGCTGGTCTTTGTCGATGTCATGAAGGAACTGCCGGCGACCATGATCGTGCGGCCGTTCAATTTCGACACGCTGGCCGTGCGTGTCTATACGCTGGCCAGCGACGAACGGCTGGCGGAGGCCAGCACGCCTGCCCTTGCCATTGTGGCCGTGGGCATCATCCCCGTCATCCTGCTGTCCCGTGCCATTGCCAAAAGCCGGCCGGGCACGGAAGGCTGAAACAAAAACCCCACCGCAGGGCGGTGGGGTTTTCTTCGGCTGCGGTTTTCTTACTTACCGGTCATGATACGGTCCACCAGTTCCTTGACGGTCGGCACGAAGCCGTTCGCGTACCAGGGGTCCTGGGCGAAGCGATAGGCATTGTGGCCGGCGAACATCAACTGATGCTCGCAATCCTCGGAATGGCTGATGTTCTGCAACGTCTTCTGAATGCAGAAGGAACGCGGATCGGCGCGGCGGCCGGTCGTCCCCTCCTCGTTCTGTGACCAGTTGGAGAAGGCGCAGGCCGACAGGCAGCCCATGCAGTCCACCTGATCCTTCAGGATAAGGCGGGCCTTTTCCGGCGTCACGAAAACCAGGGTCGTGTCCGGGGTCTTCAGTGCCTGGGTATAGCCGGCGGCGACCCAGCCCTCTGCATGGGCCTTGTCGGCGGGGGTCAGATAGACAGGGCGGCCGCGCGGGCCGATGGCAAATTCTTCCGTCAGTTCGCCCACCGGCTCCGTCGCGAAGGCCACCTGCCGTTCGGACCGCTGGCGCAGATCCTCCAGGAACGGGTTGCGCACGGCGGACGAATAGAAGCCCGTGGGGGAAAATTTGTTCAGATAGACGTCGCCGGCCTTCAGGGTGAGAAGCTTCTGCTTCCAGGCATCCGAAATCGGGCTTTCCTTGGTCAGCAGCGGACGGGTGCCGAACTGGAACGAGATCGGGCCGATTTCCGGATTGTCCAGCCAGTGATCCCATTCCTCCAGCCACCAGACGCCGCCGGCCATGACGATGGGCGTTTCGGTCAGGCCGAAACTGTTCATCATCTGGCGCAGGGCCGCGACGCGGGGATAGGGGTCTTCCGGCTTCTGCGGGTCTTCGCTGTTGGACAGGCCGTTATGGCCGCCGGCCAGCCACGGGTCTTCATAGACCACGCCGCCCAGATTGCTGGGGAACTTGTTATAGGCACGCAGCCACAGGGCGCGGAAGGCACGGGCGGAACTGACGATGGGATAATAATGCACGCCATGGCGCACGGCGATTTCCGCCACGCGATAGGGCATGCCCGCCCCGCAGGTCACGCCATGGACCAGGCCCTTGGCGCCTTCAAGGATGCCTTCCAGGATCTCCTCGGCCCCGCCCATCTCCCACAGCACATTGACATGCAGACGGCCATTGCCGTTCGACACTTCATGCGCGATGCGGGCCTGGCTGATGCCGCCCTTGATACCATAGGCGATCAGCTCATGGTGGCGTTCGCGGCGGGTGCGGGTGTGATAGACCTGCTCGATCGGATTGCCGTCTTCGTCATAGCTGTCGGCATTGACGCCGGAAAAGGTGCCGATGCCGCCGGCAGCCGCCCAGGCGCCCGCACTTTGCCCGTTCGACACGGCGATGCCTTTCCCACCTTCCACCAGGGGCAGCACTTCCTTGCCGGACATGACCAGGGGCTTCAGCGCCTTCACTGTACTTCCTCCGAAAGACCAACCGGTACCGGTCCCGCCGCCAAAGCCGGGCGCGGGTTCCATGGGGTGCATATAGGAAAAGATATCAGAGCGAAAGAGGGGGGCTGGCCTATAAAGTCACTTTATGGTGACGTAACGTAAGGTGACATCGATATCCGGGGGGAACGGACAATGTCGGTTACGGGTCGCAACGGGCAGGTCACACCTTGCCTGCGCTATAAAGATGCGAAGGCAGCCATCGCCTGGCTGGTCCGCGTGGTGGGCTTCAGCGAACAGTTGGTGGTGCCGGGGGAGGGCGACGAGGTCGTCCATGCCCAACTGGTGCTGGGGGCCGGCATGGTGATGCTGGGCAGCGACCGGGAGGACCAGTACGGGTTTCGCGCACCGGGTCCCGATGGAACGGGCGCGGCGCTGAATTGCTTCATCATCGATGATCTGGACGCCCTGTTCGCCCGCGTCACGGCGGCGGGGGAGGTGGCGCTGGAAGGCGGGATCATTGACACGCCCTATGGCTCCCGCGCCTTCACCATCCGCGATCCGGAAGGGCATTTGTGGCATTTCGGGACATATGATCCATGGGTGCTGCCGACGGCGTAAATCCTTACATGTAATGCCCAAGCGACAGGAAATTCTCCTTCGTCGCCTCGTCCACGGGCAATCCGCGTTCAAGCACCAGTTCCGCCACGCGGGCTGCGATGGCATCGAAGCCCACCAGTTGGCTTTCGATGCTGCAGCGGCCCCGGCCGGCCTGGATGGTCAATTGCATCCAGCCACCCGACTTGTCTTTCTTCGTGGAATAGTAGCGCAGCTTCACCCCGGTGATCTGGTCCCAGCGGACCATCACCATGAAGAACCCGCGAGGCAGGACCAAACCTTGCGGGGTCAGCCGGTAATGTGTACCCCGGCGGGCCAGGGTGCGCAGCCCCAGCCAGCCGAACAGGCCCGCCCCCGCCAGCAGCGGCAAAGCCACCAGCGGATGGGCATCGAATCCGACAAGCGCCAGCGGGCCCAGCGTCACCGCCAGGCCCGCCGCGGCCCGCAACCCGTCGGCCTTTAGCACATCGGCCGGATAGTGACCGAACTCCGGATCGTTCACTGGTTCATCCCGTGGGCACGCAGGATGAAGGCCTGGGACAGGGCCACTTCCTTCAGCTTGTCGAAGCGGCCCGTGGAGCCGCCATGGCCGGCACTCATCTCCGTCTTCAGCAACAGGATATTGTCGTCGGTCTTGTAGGCGCGCAGCCGGGCGGCCCATTTGGCCGGTTCCCAGTAGGTGACGCGGTAATCGTTCAGCCCGGCGGTGATCAGGATCGGCGGATAGGGCCGCTTGGTCACGTTGTCATAAGGGCTGTAGGTCTTCATGACATCGTAGATTTCCTTGATGTTGGGATTGCCCCATTCCGGATAATCGCCGGTGGTCAGCGGCAAGGTCTCGTCGAAAAGGGTGTTCAGCACATCGACGAAGGGCACATGCGCCACGGCACCGGCAAACATGCCGTCGGACGCCATGTTCAGCACGGCCCCCATCAGGGTGCCGCCGGCCGACCCGCCCTCGATGCTGATCTGACCCGGGCTGGTATAGCCCTGGGACACCAGGAACTGTGCCACATCCAGGAAATCGTTGAAGGTGTTGGGCTTGTTGGTCAGGCGCCCGGCATCATGCCAGGGCCTTCCCATCTCCTCGCCCCCACGGATATGGGCGATGGCATAGACGAAACCACGGTTCAGCAGGCCGATCCGGTTGGCGGAGAATCCGGGCTCTGTAGCGATGGAGTAGGAGCCATAGCCATAGAGATGCAACGGCGCCTTGCCATCCTTTTTCACATCCTTGCGATAAACGATGGAGACGGGGATGGGCGTACCGTCGCGCGCCGGGGCCATCAGCCGTTCCGAGGTATAGAGCGAAGGATCATAGCCGCTTGGGATCTCCTGCACCTTGCGCGTGGTCAGGGTGCGGGCGGCGAGGTCATAGTCGAATACCGTCGGCGGCGTCACCAGCGAGTGGTAGCGCACACGCAACGTGCCCGTTTCATATTCCTCGTTATTCAGGCCGGAAACCGCGAAGGCCGCATCGGGGAAGGCGATGGTGTGCGATCCCCCCTTGTTGTCCAGCACCCAGACCTGCTGTGTGCCATCCTGACGGCCGAACACCACCAGCCAGTCCTTCAGGGCCAGCAGGCCCGTCAGATATTGCCGGTCGGAACCTGCCATCACCTCCGTCCAGGCCTTCTCCGACCAGTCATTGAGGGGCGTCTTCACCAGACGGAAATTCAGGTGCTTGTCATTGGACAGAATCCACAGGCTGTCGCCCTGATCGGCCACGGAATAGAGATGGTTCTCCCGGCGCGGGATCACCGGCTTGGGCTTGGCCGTCGGATTGTCGGAGGGAATCAGCAGCGTCTCGCTGGAAACCAGGGTGCCCGACCCGATCTCGATGAACCGGCCGGACTGGCTTTCGCCGATGCCGACCCACCAGGACGGGTCCTGTTCCTCATAGACCAGCACCCCGGCATCGGCCTTGGCACCCAGCATGGTGCGCATCACCTGCTTGGGCCGCTGGCTTTCATCCTTCAGCACATAGAACAGGGTCTTGTTGTCGGCGGCCCAGACCACGGCGCCGGAGGTGCCGGCGATCGGCTCGCCTAAGAACTCCCCGGTCGTCAGGTCCTTCACGACGATGGTGAAATTTTCCGACCCGTTGTCATCAAAACTGTAGGCGAGGTAGCGGCCGTCGGGGCTGGGTTCCAGCGCCTCCACATCATAGAAATCCTTACCCTTGGCCAGTTCATTGATGTCCAGGATGGTCTTCTCGGACCCTTCCGGCTCGCCCTTGGCGCGGCGCACGAAGGTGGGGTGGTCCTGACCGGCGGCGAAGCGCGACTGATACACATAACCGCCCTTGGGATAGGGCACGCCGGTATCATCCTCCTTCACGCGGGCCTTCAACTCGGCGAACAGGCTGGCGCGCAGCCCCTGCTCCTCCTCCCCCAGCACCGTGTCGGTATAGGCGTTCTCGGCCTTCAGATAATCCAGGACTTCCGGGTCATCGACCTTGGGATAGGAACGGTCGCGCAGCCAGTCATAGGGGTCGGTCCAGGTCTCGCCCTGGTACACATGCTCGACCGGCACCTGCTTGGCGACGGGCGGGGCGGGGAACAGGCTCTGGCGCAGCGGCGGCAGATCGTTGCCGGCCTGGGCGACGGGTTGGGCGGGCATCTCGGCTGGCTTCCTCGGCAAGGTCACATAGGCAAGAGTGGTGGCCCCGACCAGGGCGGCGAAGAGAAGAAGGATGCCGGGACGGCGCGGACCACCCCGTGTTGGATCACCCGATGACATCTGCAACACCCCTTCCTGGTGAAGTTTGGCGCCAAGGATAGGGCGCCACGGGCCGGCGCGCCAACGGGGAAATCCCGGCGGACCCATCATTTAGGGCGGGCATCGGCCCCTGAAACGCTTTATAGTGGTAATCAGATCAGTGAGCTGCCCGATCCGTTCCGTCATTCGACAATGTGGAACGGATGGAGTGGCCTACATTTGTTTCGGTTTGGTGTGCCGGGTCCCACCCGATAAAGGGGGGCCCGCAGACGGAACGGAGCGCCCTTTGGTTGAAGATGATTTCCTGTTCGCGGAGGACGGTACCCTGAGGGGTGCGACTACTGCGCTGCCGGAAAGCTGCCAGCCGGACGGCCCGCCCTGGCGTATCCTGATCGTCGATGACGATGAGGAGGTGCATTCCGTCACCCGCTATGCCCTGCGCAAGGTGCGTTTCCGCGATCGCCCCCTCGAACTGCTTTCCGCCTATTCGGCGTCGCAGGCGCTGACCATGCTGGCGGCGGAAGCGTCGGTTGCCCTTGTCCTGCTGGACGTGGTGATGGAAACGGATGATGCCGGTCTGCGTCTGGTCCGTGCCATCCGCGAGGATCTGGGCGATGCCGCCGTGCGCATCATCCTGCGCACCGGACAGCCGGGGCAGGCGCCCGAGGAACGGGTGATCGTCGATTACGACATCAACGACTATAAGGCTAAGACGGAACTGACCTCGCAGAAGCTGTTCACGACGGTGATCGCGGCGCTGCGGGCCTATGACAGCATCACGACGATCGAGGCGAACCGCCGCGGCCTGCGCCGCATGATCGCGCTGGATGACCGGCTGCGCCCCGACATGGGGCTGGAAGCCTATGCCCAGACCGTGCTGGAACAGGCAGGCCCCATCCTGGGCTCCAACGCCTGTGGTCTGGTCTGTACGGTGCAAGGGGTGGAGGGCTGGACCATCGGCGGCACCCGGTTCCAGCCGCTGGCCGCCACGGGTGGTTTCGCGGGCACGGCGGATGTGCCCCCCGGCGGACCGCTGCATGACCGGCTGGCCCATGCCCTGGCGGCGCGGCGCACCGGGGTGGACGGGCGGACGGCCACGCTCTATATGCCCGGACCCGATGGCGGCGCTTTCCTGGCCATTCTGGATTGCGACCGGGCGCTGTTGCCGGCGGATGCTGAAATGCTGGGCGTGCTGACGGCGAAATTCGCGGGCGGGCTGGTCAATCTGGTGTTGTATGAGCAATTGAGCCAGGCCAATACCGATCTGCGCGCCCTGGCCCAGACGCTGGAACACCGGGTGGCGGAGCGCACGCGTGAGCTGTCAGAGGCCAATGCCAAGCTGGAAACGCTGGCCAGCATCGACAGCCTGACCGGCATCCTGAACCGCCGCCGTTTCATGGAACTGGCGGAAGCCGAATGGGAGCGGGCGGTGCGTTACGACCGCCCCTTCGCCCTGCTGCTGCTGGATCTGGACCAGTTCAAGCGCATCAATGACGGCTATGGCCATGCCGCCGGCGATACCGCCATCCGTGTCGCGGCCGAACGGGCGGGCAGCGCGCTGCGCGCGACCGACAGTCTGGCCCGGTTCGGCGGGGAGGAACTGGTGGTGCTGCTGCCGGAAACGGAACTGCCCACCGCCCTGCTGGCGGCCGAACGGATCAGGGCCGCCATCGGCACCCACCCCGTCCTGCACGAGGACAAGGCCATCCCCCTGACCACCAGCATCGGTGTGGCGGCATGGTGCGGTGTGGAGGAAACGCTGGCCCAATTGCTGGACCGCGCCGATCAGGCGCTGTATCAGGCCAAGCAGATGGGGCGCAACCGCGTGGAAGCGTCCCGCGTCACCGTTTCCTGAAGGCCTGTCTTCCCCATGTCCCTGACCGTGCCGGCATTCCCGCGCCCCATCCATGCCGTGATTTTCGACATGGACGGGCTGTTGATCGATACCGAGCGCCATGTGCGTGTCGCCACCCTGGGGGCTGCCGCCGATATCGGCCGACCCATGGATGATGATTTCTATGCCGGCATCATCGGCACGCCCTGGCCGGAAACCTTCGTGATGCTGAAGGATTATTTCGGCGGTCAGGAAGGGTTCGACCGGTTCCGCACCCATTTTACCCCGCGCATGGAAGCCCTGCGCCAGGGGGTGGAGATGATGGCGGGCGTGGTCGAACTGCTGGACCGGCTGGAGGCGCTGGGCCTGCCCAAGGCGGTGGCGACATCGACAGGCCGGGAAAAGGCCGACGAACATCTGCGCCATGTCGGCATCCACCATCGATTCGCGTCCATCGTCACCCGTGACGATGTCACGCGGGGCAAGCCGCATCCGGAACCCTATCTGACGGCGGCCCGGCTGCTGGACATCGATCCGGCCCATTGCCTGGCGCTGGAGGACAGCCATAACGGCATCCGTTCCGCCCATGGCGCCGGCATGATGGCCGTGATGGTCCCCGACCTTCTGCCCGCCACGGATGAAATGCGTCGCCTGGCCCTGCATGTGGCCGGCGACCTGCATGATGTGCGGATGATGTTGGGATAGGCTGGCCGCCCCCCGCGCCCGCAGGCGCGTGGGTCAAACGCCCTCGGCCAGCTCGTGCAGGGTTTCCATGTCGTTCAGACGCACCTTGCCGCCTTCCAGCAGGGAAATGGCGCGGCTGGTCTTCAATTGCGTGAAGGTGCGGCTGACGGTTTCCGTGGTCAGGCCCAGATAGTCGGCGATGTCCGACCGGCTCATCGGGACATGCACGGGATTGTCGGGATAGCCCCGGCGCTTGGCCCGTTCCGACAGCATCAGCAGGAATGAGGCGATTCGTTCCTTGGCGTTCTTGCGGCCCAGCAGCAACATCTGGTCCTGGGCGGCGGCCAGTTCGCTGGACGCCATGGCGAACAGCCGGCGCTGCATCTTGGGGTAATCCTCCAGCAACCCTTCCAGGCGGCGGCGGGGGAAACGGCACAGCGTGGCCGGCGTCACCGATTCGGCCGAATAGGCATAGGTGTCGTTGATCGACAGGCCCAGGAAATCACCCGGCAGCAGGAAACCCGTGATCTGCCGGCGGCCGTCGGGCAAAAGCTTGTACAGCTTCATGGTACCGGCGGTGACGTTGAACAGGGTATCAGCCCCGTCACCCTCCGCGAACAGCGTATGCCCGGCATCGACCTTCACCGAAACCAGGATATCGGCCAGCCGCTTCAGTTCGTCCGATTCCAGCGCGGAACAGACCGACATGCTGCGCACCGGGCAGGCATTGCACGGGGAAATATCGATACGGGCCGCAACGGCGCTTTCGCGCGTGCATGCATGTTCAGCCAACGCCATGTAAGGCCCCCCGATATAAGCATCGCCCCCGATTTTCTACCGGAAAGCAGGATGCGCCTGTTGGAAACGATCCGCAACGCGCAACAAGGCTGGCGGAACGCTTCCAGTCATGTCCGCCAGCCAATGGAAGGATTTCATAATGGTTGGCTGATGAACACATATCCAGAGGTCTATGCCTATGCGAAAGATTGCGCCTTGATCCAGATCAAAGCGCGACCATCGGCTTATCGGTTAACGGTTGGGGGCCGTCCTTCCGTCGGGCGGCACCTTGTTCAGACAGACAGAGACTTAGCCGTGCTTATCTCGCCGGAACGGGTGACCATGTCCGACCGTTTTACCGTGAAGCCGCTGGACCGCCGCCGCATCGACCAGGCTTGGCCGCTGGTGCAGACGGGCCGCGCCGCCGATGACCGTGAGGCCTGGCGACAATATGCAGGCCTGCTGCTGGGCACGGCGGATGGTGGCATCCGCACCGTGGAGGGCGACCATGGCTATATCCATGGCATCTATGCCTATCAGGTCCTGCCCAGCCCAAGGCATGGCAAGGTGTTCCAGGTGGACATGTTTCTGGCCCTGGACCTGATCGAGCCGGAGGCCGCCATTGATGTCCTGCTGGACGACATGGACCGGATGGCGCTGGAACTGGGCTGCAATGCCGTGCATCTGCACCTGCCGCAGCGGGAAGGCATCGGGACCAGTGTTTCAATCGCCCTGGCCCGTGCCCTGGACCATGGGCACCATCGCGAAGATCTGCGCCTGTGCCGGCCGCTGACCTGACCGGCGGGCACCGCGCTTGATGACCGGGGGATGGCGGCGGTATTTTCCGCGCCATGACCGACATTCCCGCCGCGACGGCCCCCGCCATGACCAGTGATACAACGACCCCGGCCCCCAGGCCGGCCGCATTGCCCGTGATCCGCATCCAGGCGGGCCGGCACAAGCGCGCCCAGCATGGCCATCCCTGGGTCTATTCCAATGAAGTGGACATGGACAAGGCGGCCAAGGCGCTGCCGGCCGGGTCCATCGTTCGGGTGACCGATGCCGGTGGGGCCACGCTGGGCATCGCCGCCTTCAATCCGCACAGCCTGATCTGCGCGCGTTTCCTGACCCGCGACCCGGCAGAGGCCATCGATACGGGCTTTTTTGTGCGTCGTATCCGCCGCGCCCTGGAAATCCGCGAACGGCTTTATGACCGGCCCTTCTATCGCCTGATCCATGCGGAGAGTGACGGGCTGCCGGCCCTGATCATCGACCGGTATGGCGATATCGTGGTGGTGCAAGCCAACAATGTCGCCATGGACCGCCGCCTGCCCATGATTCTGGCCGCCTTGGACGAGGTGTTGAACCCGTCCGCCATCGTGCTGCGCAATGACAGCACGGCCCGGTCCTATGAAGGGCTGGAGGAGGTGGTGAAGGTGGTGAAGGGCTCCGTCCAGGGGCTGATCCCGCTGGAGGAAAACGGCGCCACCTTCTTCGCCGACCTGTCGGAAGGGCAGAAGACGGGCTGGTTCTTCGATCAGCGCGACAACCGTTCCTTCATCGCCGACCTGTGCAAGGGCCGGTCGGTGGTGGATTTCTACACCTATGCCGGCGGTTTCGGCGTGCTGGCCGCCAAGCGCGGGGCCAGCCATGTAACGCTGGTCGACCGGTCGGCCCTGTCGCTGTCCATCGCCATGAAGGCGGCAGAGGCCAATGGCGTGGCCGACCGCGTGTCGGCGGAAAAGGGCGACGCCTTCAACCTGATGGACCAGTGGGTGGCAGAGGGACGCACCTTCGAGGTGGTGATCGCCGACCCGCCGGCCTTCGTGAAGTCCAAGAAGGATCTGGCCGTGGGCAGCCGCGCCTATCGCCGCATGACCAAGGCGGCGGCCCGTCTGGTGGCGCCGGGCGGCATGCTGCTGGTGGCGTCCTGCTCCCATAATATGGAGCCGCCTTTGTTCCATACGGAAGTCGCCCGTGGCCTGGGCGAGGCCGGGCGTCAGGGGCGCATCCTGCGCTTCGCCGGTGCGGGCTGCGACCACCCGGTGCATCCGCTGCTGCCGGAAACGCAATATCTGAAGGCCATGGTCTTCGCGCTGGATTGATGGGGCCGGGGCGATCTGTTCCGTGAAGATGGTTCCCCGCATGCAAAAAAGGCCGGGGGATCGCTCCCCCGGCCTTAATCGCCCCTCCCCGGTCATCGGAGGGGTGGTGAACGGTCTGTTTACGCGGCGGTACGGATACCGGCGCGCACGACCTTTTCGTCCACCTGGTCGGCGAACTGGGTGAAATTGGCTTCGAACCGGCGGGCCACCTCATGCGCGGTGGCATCAAACGCCGACTTGTCGGCCCAGGCGTTACGGGGCAGCAGCACATCGGCCGGCACGCCCTCGCACCCTTCCGGAACGGCCAGACCGAAATTCGGCTCCGGCTTGTGGGTGACGGTGGCCAGCTTGCCCGACAGGGCGGCGTTCACCAGCGCACGGGTATGGCCGATCTTCATGCGGCTGCCCGTGCCATAGGAACCGCCCGTCCAGCCGGTATTGACCAGCCAGCAATTGGCGCCATGGGCCTTGATCTTCTCGCCCAGCAGCTTGGCATAGGCGGTGGGATGGCGCGGCATGAAGGGGGCGCCGAAGCAGGTGCTGAAGGTGGCCTGCGGCTCCGTCACGCCCTTTTCCGTGCCGGCCACGCGGGCCGTGTAACCGGACAGGAAATGGTACATGGCCTGTTCGGACGACAGCTTGGAAATGGGCGGCAGCACGCCGAAGGCATCGGCCGTCAGCATGATGATGTTCAGCGGCTGCCCGCCCAGACCCGTATCCGACGCGTTCGGAATGAAATCGATCGGGTAGGAGGCGCGGGTATTCTCCGTCAGGCTGGCATCGTCCAGGTCGAGCGTGCGGCTGCGCTCATCCATCACGACATTTTCCAGAACGGTGCCGAAGCGGCGCGTGGTCTCGAAAATCTCCGGCTCGGCCTCCGCCGACAGGCGGATGACCTTGGCATAGCAGCCGCCTTCGAAATTGAATGCGCCGCGATCGGACCAGCCATGTTCGTCATCGCCGATCAGGGTGCGGGAGCTGTCGGCCGACAGGGTGGTCTTGCCGGTGCCCGACAGGCCGAAGAAGATGGCGGTGTCGCCATTGGCGCCGATATTGGCGGAGCAATGCATGGGCAGCACGCCCTGCGCCGGCAGCAGGAAATTCAGGACGGAGAAGATCGACTTCTTGATCTCCCCGGCATAGGAGGTGCCGCCGATCAGGACCAGCCGCTTCTTGAAATTGATCACGACGAACACGTCGGACCGGGTGCCGTCGCGCTCCGGCACGGCGCGGAAATCGGGCGCCTGCAGAACCGTGAAGGCGGGTTCGAAATGCATCCGTTCCTTCAGGGCCGGGCGGATGAACATGTTCTGGGCGAACAGATTGTGCCAGGCATGCTGGGTCACGATACGCACAGGCAGGCGATAGGCGGCATCGGCGCCTGCATACAAATCCTGCACAAAGACCTCGCGGTCCTGCAGAAAGGCCGTGACGCGGGCATGCAGCCGGTCGAACGCGTCTTCCGTGAAGGGCTTGTTGGGACCCCACCAGATGTCATGGGCGGTGGTCTCTTCCTTCACCGTGAACTTGTCGTTGGGGGAACGGCCCGTATGCTGGCCCGTGATGGCGACCAGCGCGCCGTCCTTGGACAGCTTCGCCTCGCCCCGCTTCAGGGCCTGTTCGTAAAGCGCGCCGACGCTGAGGTTCCAGTGCGCGGCCTTCAAGTTGGACAGGCCCAGATAATCCAGACCGAAGCTGCTGATGACGGGACCGGTATGTTCCACGTTGGGTTTCTCCCTCTCCAGTGACAAGGGCCGTTCCCGTTTTTCCGGGTCGCATGCTCGATGTAGTGCCTGGTACGGGCGCTACAAGGCTTTTTATGTAACGGCTTTTGTACACTTACCGTTCCCGCCGGTGGCTGGCAACCCCCACAGGCGTGGATACCCCCATGGTGTCGGGCATGCCTGTCAGCCGGCCGTTACATGCAGGCGCATCATCACGGTATGGGGCAGGGCCACGGCGGTGACGATGCCCGCCGCCATCAGCGCCACGATGGTGATGGCGGGCGGCAGCCGGCGCAGGCGGGGCGGCAACCGGTCCGCGAAGGCTGGCACCAGCAGGCCCAGCAACAGGGCCAGCGGGGCGAAATAGCGCCCCTGCACCCCGCCCACCTGATCGGCGCCCACGGCGGTGAAGGTCAGATATTGCAGAAGAAAGATGGCGAGTACGGTTCCGCCCAGCCCCAGGGCCACACCACCCTTGACCCGCCAGGCTGGCCTGTTGCCCTGCATCAGGCATGAGAGCGCCAGAACCAGCGCCAGAACCCAGAGATAGGCGGGATACACGGCACCCGGCAGGACGATGTTGACATGGCTCCAGCCGATCCAGCCCAGCATGGCCACCGTGAAGGGCCATGTCCATTCGGCCAGCGTATGGGCCATGGCGGACGGAAAGGCCAGCGGATGGGACAGCATGTAGGAAAGCTGGCCCCCCAGATCGGGCACGACCGTGCCATGCACCTGCATCACCTGCACATACAGGATGGCATGCAGCGACCAGGCCATGGTCAGCAGCAGCACCGACAGCAGGGCCAGCCAGCCCGGCAGTCGCCCCATCCGTACCGGCATCACCAGCAGCAACGGCAGCAGCAGGGCCAGATTGGCGGGCCGCGACATGGACAGCAGCAGGGTGACCAGGGCCAGCCCCATGAATTCCGCCATCGTTGACCGGTCCTGCCGGGCGATGGCCCGCGTCAGCAGCGCGGCATACAGGGCCGACAGGGCGATGAACAACCCATCCTGGCTGCAGGCCGCATATTGGGCCAGACACATGGGCCATAGCAGCACGGCCAGCAGCGGGCCGTGGGCAAAGGCGGCCAGATGCAGGGCGGCGGCGATCAGCAAGGCCGCACAGGCGATATTGGCGAACCGGGCCAGCCGGATACTGTCCTCCACGCTGAGATCCAGCGCCTTGCCCATCCCAAGGCCGGCGATGGTGGGCAGATACAGGGTGGGCGGATAGATCGCCGTATTGGGGATATGGACAAAGCGGGTCCTACCCGCCCAGGGCACCGTCGCCGCCTCCGCCATCAGGGCCGGCGGTGTCACCTTTGCCGGTTCGGACAGGACCGGCCAGTAGCGCGACAGCAATGTCAGCAGCCCCTCATCGATCTGGCCGCCCGATGATCCATCCGTATCCCGCGCGCCGAAGAAATGGCCCTGCAGAACCGTTTCGGCCCGCATGACGTGATTGCTCTCATCCACGTTGAAATAGGGCGGCATGGCCCAGGCCATGAAACAGGATACCGGCAGGGCCAGCAGAAGAAACAGCAATACGGTCAAATTCTTCGGCATTGTTCCCGGCCCCCCTTCGGTCCGCCCCTTCTACCTTACCGCGGACGAAGGGGACAAACAGGAAACCGGTCAAGGCAGGTGTGATAATGCTACCGCGCTTGCGACGGAACCGGATGTGCCCCGGCCTGCGCCGCCAGATCCAGCGCCACGGTCAGCGCCTCATCGGCATGGGTGGCGATATCGGGGGTGATGCCCTGGCCTTCCCAACTCCACCCATCATCGGGATTATAGGTGCGGCCCACGGGAATGAAGGCGGCGAAACGGTCGCCGATATCCTGCACCCCGCCGAAATGGCCAGCGCCGGCGGTCTTTTCCCCGATGAGGGTGGCGCGCCGCGTCCGCTTGAACGCCAGGGCCAGATGTTCGGCGGCGGATGCCGTCCGGCGTGATGTCAGGTAATAGACGGGCACGGACTGCAGGCGCTTCTCGGCCGCGTCCGGTGTGACCGTGTGATCCTGTCGCATGATGCCCGCCGGTGCCTCCCGCGTGACCAGCGACCCATAATCCGGCATGCCCAGGGCATAGGCGGATGTCCTTGTATCCATCCGGGCCAGCGTGGCCGGCTGCGCATAGAGCAGGGGCAGGATGGCATCCATCTCATCCAGGCCGCCGCCGCGATGGGGACGGGCATCGATGATCACGGCCCGCGCCGTGCCGGCATTATCAAGAAGGAAGCCGCGCGCCGCCGCCACCATTTTTGCGTCCCCCAGGAAACCGTTGAAGCGCAGATAGGCGATGTCGCCGATCATCTTCGTTTCCTCCAGCCCCGGTGGACCGCTGGGCTTGGTGCTGGCCGGCATGTCGGCGGGCTGCGGCCTTGGGGTGCGGTTCTGGAACAGGGTGGCCGGGGCCAGGCGCAGATGCCCGTCGCTGCTGACCGCCTGCAGGTCGGCCGTCACCCGTTCACCAAAGGCCGTGGGGTCGGTCAGGGCCGTATAGGCATCCGTGTCCGCCTTTTCGCGTAGCATGGCGGCGTAGCGGGCGCCGATCTCGGGGAAGACGAAGTTCGCCTCCAGAGTGTCGGCCAGCGTCCGCAGCACCTGCCGCTGTTCCGCCTTGGTCATTGATCCCGTGGCTGGCACTTGCGCCAGAACGGGTGCCGCCATCGCGGTCAGGGCGAGTGTCAGGAAATGGCGGCGCTGCAACATGCTTGTCCCCTTTGTTCACGCGTCCGGCGCGGTGGGTTACAGGGACAGCATTCGCCATGCCAAGCCGGGAAATGGCGCAAAACCTGTTTTTTTGCCCCCACCAACTGTCCGCCGGCGGACAGCATGTCCGGTAATGGACAGTGGACCGTCCGTTTCAGAGGGAGGAGCCTGTGCGGGCCTGCGCAACCAGACGCACCAGTTCCGCCCGTGCCTGACCGCCATGGGTGACGCGGGTGGCGAAGGGCAGGCGGGCGGTATCTTGGCCGGCGCGCAGGTCGGCACCGTCCGGGTCGATGCCGGTCAGGCGCCAGTCGCCCGCCATCTTGCCCAACAGGCGTGTGGCATAGAGCAGGATGGCGTCGGCATGGTCCTGGTTCATATGGGCGATGATATCTGCCTCCGCCCCCGCCAGGGTGGCGCAATCCGCGGCGGGCAGGCGCAGATCGTCCACCGACAGGCTGTGGATGCGCCCGAAGCCGGCAACCATGTGACCGCGTGCCACCGACACCTGCCACAGGGCAAAATCGCCGAAGCCGGCATAGGTTTCGGCTGACGGGTGGCGGGCCAGGAACCGGCGCAGCAGGGCGGGGTCGCCATCGCGCACCGCCTCTCCCTGCACCGACAGGCGCGGGCCGGTCAGCCGGTCGGCGTGCCCCGCCGTGCCATCGAACAGCAGGCCGCAGCGCGGATCGGCGCCCAGGTTGCGTGTATGCTCCGCCAGACCGGAGATCAGCAGCAGCGGGCTGCCATCCGGGGCGAAGCCGGTCAGCACCAGAGAGGGGCTGGGCCAGCCTTCACCGTCGCTTCCCGGCCGGGTCAGCGTGGCCAGAGTCGCCTGGCCACAGCCGCGCATCAGGTTGCGCGCTGCTGCCGCCCGGTCGGGGCCTTCACCCTCCGTCATCATCCCTCTCCGCCATCATCAGGCCATCGGCAGGGTGAGGCAAAGCGCATGGGTTGGGAAGGGGACGGGTTGCCGCTATCCGATCGGTTTGCGCATCGGCACGAAGGGGATGATGGTGCCGTCGGCCAGCCGTTCCTCATGCGTGCCCGTGGCCGTGAAGCCCAGGGCCCGGTACAGCGGCACACCGGGCAGGGTGGCCATCAGTTCCAGGTTCCGGAACCCCTCGGCCAGGGCCGCCTGTTCGGAGGCCCGCATCATCAGGCTGGCGATGCCCCGCCGGGCAAAGGCGGGATCGACAAAGAAGGCGCGGATCTTGGCGGCATCCGTGGCGGGGTCCAGCAGGTCGGCCGAACGGCCGCTGGCCTGATCCCCGCCGAACAGGGTCTTACGCCGGCTCCACCCGCCACAGGCGGCATAGTGATCGCCGACCATGACCGTGAAATAGGTGCCGTCGGCGATCAGCGTACCGTCGATGCCGAAGATCGCCTTCAGTGACGCGTCGATCTGGCTGGGGCTGTAATGGTCGCGACTGAGGTCGCGCACCGACCGTTCCAGAAGCGCTTCCAGTGCCGGCCGGTCTTCAGGCGTGGCCAGCCGCAGGATCGGTTCATCCACCATGGTTACTGCCGCATCCCCTTCACATCCTCCGGTGTTACGGCATCCTTATAGCCGTTGCCGAAATGCGTGCGGACATAATTCACGATGGCCGCCACCTGTTCATCCGACAGATAGTTGAAGGAGGGCATGGCCTTCTGTCCGTTCACCACCATGTGGATGGGATAGGTCCCGGCCTCCAGATTGGGATTGGTGGCCAGGGCGGGATATGTGCCGGCGCCGGTGGCACCCTTGCCGTCGGGCATGTGACAGCCCTGGCAGATGGCGTGATAAAGCTGTTCCCCGTTCTGATAGGGGAAGCGGCGGGCATCGGCGAAATCGCTGCTCTGCGCGTCGGTACGCTGGGCGCTGGCGGGTAGGGCCAGGGCCATCAGGGACAGGCCAGCGACGAGGATCAGGCTTCGCATAAAAACTCTCCCGGAAAAGGCCGGCGACCGCCGGCCCGGCGCTCGTGCGCCGTGAGCCAAGCCGCCGGACGGCGGCGCCCGGCGACTGAGGGGACCCGAAATCAACTGGTGACGCGCTGGTGCAGGCGGGTGATGGCGTCCAGCGAGGATTGGACGGCACCTTCCTGCCAGGCCGGCAGGTAGGAGACATGTTCACCCGCCAGCAGGATGCGCCCGTCGATCTGGCAGAGATTCTTGTAATGCGCGGCCCGTTTCTCTTCCGTCCAGGACCCGAAACAGCCCAGCGTCCAGGGCACGCGGTGCCAGGCGACGGCCACGCCTGTATCGAATTCCTTCAGGTACTGCGGATGGATCTGCGCCCCGAATTCCACGCATTTCTTCACCCGCTCCTCCGGCGCCATGGAGGCGAATTCATAGGCGAAGGGACCCCAGGGGTAGGCACCCAGCAGCACGCCCTTGCCCCTGGACCCGTAATGCGTGTTGGGATAGGCGATCAGGGAGATGGGCAGGTCGGTATAGGTGATGCCGCCATAGATCTCGTCATCCTGTTCCCAGAAGCGGCGCTTGAACTGCAAGCCCACCTTGAACGCCGCCTCATAGGGCAGGGCGTTGATGGCGGCGTCCATGTCGGACGACACGTTCTTCTTGATCTGCGACAGGATGGAGGCGGGGATAGTGCACAGGCACCAGTCGGCCTTGGCCGTCTTCGCGGCACCGCCCGCCTTGGCATCGATATAGGTGACGGTGACGCCGCCCGTATCCTGCTGGATCTCGGTGACCTTGGCGTTGAAGGTGATCTTGTCCTTCACCTTTTCGGCCAGCGCCAGGGGGCCGGCATCCATGCCGCCTTCCGGCTGGAACAGGGCCGTCTGGAACTCATAGCCCGAACCGGTGCCGATGGCCCGCCACAGGCCGGATTTCAGCAATTGCGAAAATTCGATGGGCTTGGAGAAAACCGGCTCCCCCGACAGACCGCCGCCGGGGTCCTTCTCGAAGCCGCGCCGGTTGGATGTCGTGGCATTGGCCTTGTAGGCATAGTTCTGGTCCAGGGCGCCCCAGTCCTGCATGGCCTCCAGCAGTCTTTCCTGGTCCTCCTTGGTGACATGGCCGTCCAGCCCGCCCTTGTGGCCCAGCTTGGCCAGCAACTCGGCGACATGGCCGTTGAAATCGGCCAGCACATGGCGGTAGCGCTGCGGCTTGCCACCGAAGGCGTCCCTGGAATGGACATAGGCGTTGTAGTTGATCTGGAAGAACGGCTCCAGCTTCACGCCCAGTTCATGGTAATAATGCATCACGCCGCGATGATGGTAGGGCACGCGCCAGGGGCCGGGATTCAGATAGTTACCCTTGTCGAACCCGACCTTCTGGGTGAAGCCACCCAACTCGGTATAGGTGTCGCCGCCACGCAGCGTCCAGGCGCGGCCACCGGCCTTTTCCCGGTATTCCAGGACCTGCACCTTGTACCCGGCCTTGCCCAGTTCATAGGCAGCCACCAGACCGGCCCAGCCGGCGCCCAGAATCAGCACCGACGTGCCCTTGGGCGCGCCGGACAGGTTGGGCGGCCCCTTGAATTCGCTTTCGGCCGCGTAACCCAGCGACGTCGCTGCCTGATACATGACGGAACTGCCGGCGGCCGTACCGATCATGGCCAGCAGTTCACGCCGCGTCATGCGGCTTCTGGGGAGCATGCTGTTCGTTGCAACCATCATCGCCTCGGATGGGAAATTCAGGGCATGTCCTCACAAGCGCCGCCCCCGGGGGATGCCGGGAGCGGCGAAGTCGAGAAGACAGGGCATCATCAAGGACCGGGGACGGGAGGATGGGCCCGCCGCCCCCGGTTGACGCGTCGGACGCTTAGAACTTCACGCCCAGGCGGACATAATAGGTGCCGCCATTGTACCCCATGGGCGAGGTGTCGGGATAAACCTGGCCCACGGCGTAACCGCCGCCCGCCAAGGCATCGACCTTGTCGGGATAATTGTCGAACAGGTTCTGCACGCCCACGGCAACATTGATGTTGTCGTAGAAGTCGTAGGAGACTTCCGCGTCAAACAGCCACTCCGACCCGAAGGTCTTCGCGTAGTTGATCGTGTCGGTGAACTTGTCGTAGTAGCTGGCGCGACCCATGATCGAGAAGGCATCCAGCGAATAGATGGCGGTGAAGTTGCCGCGGAACTTCGGCAATTGCTTCTCCAGGTCCGCCACGCGGGTATCATCGATAACCGCCGTGTCACGGGCGATCACCTTGGTCTTGTTGTAGTTCACCGCCGCCGTCAGATCGATCTTGCCATCGCCGGCCGGAACGGTGGTATTGGCCACGAAGTCCACGCCCTGGGTACGGGTATCGAAGGCGTTGGTGAAATAGTTGACGGCGCCCAGCGTATTGGCACCGGGCACGCCCAAGGCCGCCAGGGCGGCACGGTCGGCCGCCGTGGGGCTGAAGTCGGCGGACAGCGCGATGCGGTCCTTCACCTTGATGTTGTAATAGTCGATGGTGACATTGATGTCGGCCAGATCGGCAACGATACCGCCCGCGAAGTTCGTGCTCTTCTCTTCCGACAGCGGCGTGGCGCCGAAATATTCGGCAACGACGCTGGCGGCCGGATAGGTGCCGCGCGCAACCGGGCTGGAACTGCCGGCCGGGAAGTAGGTCTGCACCGACGAGGTCTGCGACTGGCCGGGGGTCGGCGCCCGGAAGCCGGTATTGACCGACCCGCGGACGGCGAAGGCATCCGTGAGGTCATAACGACCGCTGACCTTCCAGTTGAAGGTCGATCCGAAATAGTCGAAATCCTCGTAACGGGCGGCGACGCCGACCGTCAGTTGCTCGGTGATGCTGCCTTCGGTATCGACATAGAAGGCGATGTTGTCGCGCTTGAACTCGCCCGAATCCTCCGGACGGAAACCGGGATAGCCGTTGGAACCGATGGGCAGAGCCGCCGGTTGGCCCGACAGCACATCGGTAAAGGAGGCATAGGGGCCGACCGTGTAGGAGGCGGTATCGCCGGGGCCGATTTCATACAGTTCCCGGCGGAACTCGGTACCGACAGCGATGTTCAACGGCGTAGCCCAACCGATCTCCACCGGATAGGACAGGTCGACGTTCAGGTTCTCTTCTTCCTGAACCAGACGGCCGACATAGAATTCCCTCGGGCTTGCCGGACCCAGGGAGGGGTTGACGGTATTCTTCAGGTCGTAATCGATCTGGCTGCGGCCGAAGGAGCCGCCGATATTATAGGTCAGGCCGCTTTCCAGCTCATGCTTGAAGCCACCGACGATGGACGCGTCCTTGACATCACCATAGAAGCGCGGGGTGAAGCCGGTCGGGAACCATTCGCCGAAGCTGAAACCATTGGGATCACCCGCCACCGGCATCACGGGACCCGTCACGCCGTGGCTGCGGTCGTTGGGGCGATAGTAGAAGCTGCCGTTGGCCTTCGATGCGCCGTAATTGCCGAACAGGTAGATGGAGGCCGTGTCGGTCAGGTCGATGCCGGAATTGATGAAGACGCGCGTGGCCTCGCTGTCCGGGTCGCCCCAGTTCATCGCCAGGTCCTTCTTGGCGGCCGGCGCGCGGGGGTCCTGGACACCACGATTGGTCGGGTCGCCCTGGCTGTATTCGGCGGAAATGTTGAAGAAGCCGTTGGGGCCAAGCGGCAGGCCGACATTGGCGGCGAACTTGGCGTTGTCGCCATCGCCCTCATAGGTGGAACCGTACTGGATGGACGCGGAGCCGCCTTCCGACGCGTCCTTCAACTGGAAATTCATCACGCCGGCGATGGCGTCGGAACCGTACTGGGCGGCGGCGCCGTCGCGCAGCACTTCCACCTGCTTGATGGCGATGGTGGGGATCTGCGACAGGTCGGGGGCCTGGGCGCCGGCGGCCAGCGCACCGCCGGACAGTTGCACCAGGGCCGACCGGTGGCGACGCTTGCCATTCACCAGGATCAGGGTCTGATCCGGCGGCAGGCCGCGCAGCGTCGGCGGACGCACGAAGGTGGAGCCGTCGGAGATGCCGTTGCGGCTGACATTGAAGGAGGGCACCAGGGTACGCAGAATGTCATTGGTGTCGGTGTAGGCTTGTTTTTCCAGGTCACCCGTACCCAGGACATCGATGGGAGCCAGACTTTCGGTCGCCGTGCGGTTGGCGACGCGTGTACCGGTAACGATGATCTCCTCGATCTGAAGTCCTTGGGCCGCGGCCGGGGCCGCAAAACCGAACGGGATGAGACTGGTCGTGCACAGGATGCCGAATGCGACCTTCCGCACGGATGCGCGCTTGGCCTGCTTGCTGTTGTTTACCTGCATGAGAGGTCCCCTGTTCAACTCGGTTGTTTGGTTCCTTCCTCCTCGGTTGCGCTTCTTCCCCGGACGATGCCCCCTTTGCGGGGTGCTTTGTCGGGTCCGGTCCCTGCCGCCGGTTTTCCGGTCGTACAGGCCCCACCGGCCCCTGTTCCCCCTTCCGGCCCTACCCGCGGGCCATCGGAGGTTGGTGCAAAACCGAAAAGGGCCGGTCGGGGGCTTTCCCGTTCCCCCGACCGGCCCTGCCGGTTATTTCTTGGCCTTGGCGGCCACCACTTCGATTTCCACCAGCATGCCCGGGGTCACCAGGCTGGAAATCTGGACCGTGGAGCGGGCCGGTTTGTTCGGCTGCTCCGGCGTTCCGAAGAACTTGGTGTAGCCAGCCATCATGCCGGCAAAATCCATCTTGCCCTCCTTGGCCGGGTCGCCCACCAGATAGACATGCATCAGCACCACATCGCCCATGGTCAGTCCCTGGGCCTTCAGCGTTTCCTGGATGCGGGTCAGGACATTGACCGTCTGCGTCTCGGTATCGCCGAACACGTCGGTGCTGCCGGCGGGGGCGTCCTTGTTCACGGCCGGCGGCACCGTGCCGGACAGGAAGAACAGGTCGGACCCGGCGGGCACCTGCACCGCCGAGGCAATGGGGAAATTCGGCACATCCGTGCGCTTGATCTCGCGGGCCTCTTCCTTGTTGCAGGCCGTCAAGGCCGCTGCGAGGACCAGGAGACTACCCAACCGCTTCAACATTCTTCCTCCGTTCTTGATGGACCGGCCAGGGCCGTCAGCCGCGGGCCGGGAGGGGCGTGGGATGGACCAGCCAGACCTTGCGGCCATCATCCCAGGAGACACCGGACAGAAGCTCCGGTGCCGTGGGGCCGGCCGGGCGGTCCGGGTGGCGCGACTGACGATCCGTCATCCGTTCCCGCGCGGCAAGGGCGGGCGGCGCCTTCACCACCCTGACGACGTTCCTGACGGCGACCCTTACGGCATTCTTGGCCATGTCTACCTTCGCGCCTGTCGATGGGTGATGCGACGGACCGCACTTGGCCATCGCGTGAACGCGAGCCACATCCCCCTGATACGAAACAGGGTTTCAGCAACAACCGTGCCACGGTTCCGCAGGCGTGAAATCAAGGGTGACGTTAGGGAAGCGGGCCGGGCGAATGCTCAGTAAAGAAGCATCCTGCCGTTAAAGAAGGGATATTGATCGAATTTAAGGCAACAATGATTTCGAAAAGAGCAGTTTGGTTAATTCTTCGTAAAGTCTGGCAAAAACAATGCCGAATTTCATGGCAAACCGGTCTCTGCCCCCGACTTTGGTCGTGGGTGTGCATCCTTTTGCATCCGGAGCCTGTCACGTGCCGGCTTCATTCGCTTCGTTCTGCCACCATCAAGGCCGGCTGGCTTTCCGCCCGACGCCAGTGGCGGCGGCCGGGGACCTCCTGTGCCACGAAGACATAGCCTTCGGCGGCCAGTTGTTCGGGGCGCATGGGATGGTGGTGGCGATCATCCAGGAAAATCTCCTCCACCCCTTGCGCGCTCTGGCGCCTGACAGACAGAATCAGGTGGTGACCGCCATTGCCGGGCAGGCGCACGATGGTGGCGCGCAGGGCGGCGCGCGGATAACCACGGCGCAGCAGACGGGAGATGGTGGTCATCACCACATCGTCACAGTCCCCGGACATGCCCCTGCCGGGTGTGCCCAGTATTTCCCAGCGGTCCTGTTTGTCCTCGCGATAGACAAGGTCGCCGACCACTTGCCGATGCACCATCACGGCCATGCCCAGCGTGGCGCGGCCGGCATCGACACGGTCGGCGCCGATGGGTGTGCCCACCTTGCCGCCCAGACCGACGGCGCATCCCGGATCGCGATCGCCATAGGTCTGACAATAGGTGCGGTACTGCGCCAGCGGTTCCATGTCCCCGTTCCAGGCCAGGGCAAAGGCCGGTGCATTGGCCGTCATCACGGCCGACAATAACAGCAACAGGGCCAGGAACGGCGATAGCCGCCGAACCCTTCCCAATGTTATAGGCCGAAAGGAATATAGTATAGCTTGAGCAAAACAGAAAATTAAGATATTAGTAACCAATATACAGACAGCAAACCGCCGGACGAGCATGTAATGAATGACATTATTGCGATGCAAAATGCCTTCGTATGCGCTGCAATATGGGAATTGTGGCGCGATGTTCAGGGTTTGTGCGGCCATTGTTGATCGCTTATTGGCGTTTCCTCTGGCCTATTAATGTATGGTCGGTGGAATTATTATCCACCTGAAAATTGCCATCAGGACAAAGAAAAGGCGCGCCTCTCCGTTGCCGGCAATGCTGCCGGGCGGATCGACGCGCCAAGTGGGTAACATGGGTGAGATGGGGCGGCGGGATCGGACTTCCCCGCCGTCCGGAAAACCCGGGGGCAGACCCCCGGGGGATCAGGCGCGGCTGCGCCAGCCTGGCGCTTCCGCGTCCAGGATCCGTTCAAGCTGGAGAACACGATCCTCCAGCCGGGCCGCCCGGCCCGACAATTCGGCGGCGGCCCCTTCCGACAGGCCCCCGACACGCATGGCGCGCATCTGGGTCAGATGTTTCATGACGATGGCCACGATGGGGATCAGCAGGGCCACGACGGGGATGATGAAGGGTGAGTTGAACATTGCAGCGTCCGCCTTGGCTCTTTGATCAGGAGGAAGGGCGTTCCAGGTCGCGGAACTGCCGGTTCAGGCCGAATTCGGGGCTGGTGACATAGCGTTCGATGCCGGCCACCCGCCGCTCGATCTCGTCCAGGGAGCGGAACCGCCGGCGCAAGTCCACTTCGCTTTCCGCCACCTGGATGTCGATCTCATGCCAGCGCCGCACGTTCTTGGCGATCAGGGCCACGATCGGGATGCACAAGGCGAGCACGGGGATCAGGAAGGGGCTCATGCGTCACCTGATGAAGGGGAGGGGGAAGAAGGGACGGACCCGCCGTCTCACTTCTTCTCCAGGTCGCGGAACTGGCGGTGCAGATCATACTCGCGGGAGGCCACGAACCCTTCCAGGCGGGCCAGGTCGCGATCCAGGTCGCGGAACTTGCCGCGCAGGCTGGTCAAGGTCTGATCGGGCTTGGTCGCCACGGTGCGCCAGAACACTTCTTCTTCCCGGCTTTCATAAAGGCCCGTGGGCCGTTCCTTCAGCAGCCACCACAGGATCGGATAGCCGAACAGGAAGACGGGCGGAAAGAAGAAGAAACCGATGATGAAGCCGAGGCGGACGATCCAGGCATCGACATTGGCATATTCGGCGATGCCGCCGCAGACGCCGGCGATCTTGCTGTCGGTACGGCTGCGCCAGAGCCGGTAGGGCGTGGAACTATGGTGTGTTGCCATGCCATCCTCCCCAGGGTGCCGATGATCGGTCTGATACTCATCCCGGTAGGAGCCGGCGGCGTCCGGGATGGAGCCCCAGTCGTCGCGCTGCCGCCTTTTGCGACCGGTGCCGCAGAGGGCACCCGGTCCCAGGCCGAAATAATCTGCCCAGCTCTGTTCCGGGCGCTTGCCGAAATATTCCTGTTCCCAGCCGCGGTCCTGCCGGCCCTGCCCCTGCCGCGACCGGTACTGGTCGCGACCGGGGAAGGGGGGCGGGGTGCCGGGTCCGTGACGGTCGTTCATGCTTTCGCCCTCCAGCCCGGCGCCTCCGCGTCGAGGATCTTTTCCAACTGGCGGATGCGATCCTCCATCTTGTTGGCGGAGTGCCACAGGTCGGACAGCATCTGCTCGTCATCGGCGGACAGCGTCTTGGCGATGCGCCAGCGGGTCACATAGTGGAAGATGATCCAGACAGGCGCCACGATCACCATGAAGATAACAGCGACGACGAATATTCCTTCAGGCATTGTTGCCCCCTTTTCCCAAGGCCCAGCCTATGGCGGGCCCCCCACTCATTCCCATGCGAGGGGCCCCGGTCGGGATTACCCCTGCTGCTGATCCTTGGCCGCGAGCCTGGCCTTGAGCGCCGCCAGTTCCGATTCCACCTTGGACTCGGCTTCCAGTTCGGCGATCTCATCCTCCAGGCTCTTGGCACCGCGACCCATGCCCAGCACTTCGGAGCGACCTTCCAACACATCCAGATTACGTTCAACCTGCTCGAAGCGGGAGAAGGCATCGGTGATGCGGTCGTCATAAAGCTGGGTGCGGACCTTCAGACGGTTGGTGGCGGTTTTATGCCGCGCAATCAAGGTCTTTTCGCGGGTCTTGGCGTCGGCCAGCTTGACCTGGAGCGCGCTGATATCCTCGTTGGTCTTGGAGAGCGCGCTGTCCAGGCGGCCCAGCTCGCTGGCCATCTGTTCTGCCGCTTCGGCCAGCTTGGCCTTGGCGACCAAGGCGCCCTTGGCCAGATCTTCGCGGTCCTTGGACAGCGCGAATTCGGCCTTGCGCTGCCAATCCTCCGACTCGCGGCGGATTTCGGAGAGGCGACGCTCGATCTCCTTCTTCTCCGCGACCGTCTTGACGGCGGAGGAGCGGACCTCGACCAGCGTGTCCTCCATTTCCTGGATGATCAGGCGGACCAGCTTCTCCGGGTCCTCAGCGCGATCCAGGATGGCGTTGATGTTCGAATTGACGATGTCGCCGAGGCGGGAAAAAATGCCCATGTCGGGGTCTCCTTCAGGCAAGGGCAATGAAAAGGTTGCTCAAACCGGTGGCCACCGCAAGGATGATCCAGGCTTCCACCGGCACGGCCCGGAAATCCTCATAGAGGTCCCGGAACATGCCGCCCGCGGGCCGGGCAAAGAACCCGTCAGCGGACTTGGTATAGCCGGTTGCCGGCTGATCGGACATCCCATTGTCAAAGGTGAAGTCGGTCATGGCTGGCTTCCTTGCGATCTCGTTGTTTCCCCGGTGTCTGGGAACATTAAGAGCAAGGGGTGTGCCAACTCTGGGGTGCTATTCATATTTTGTTTTATATCAAATACTTAGTAGGTTTTGGTCTTTCTGAGGGTTTTTGGGGAAGGTGGGGCTGAGCCCACTCGTTGGCGATTTTCACCACTCGCTCGCCAATCCGCCCACTCTTCGCTAAGATGCCGTCATCGGTCGTCAAAAAAGAGTGGCACAGGCCCCATGTCCCCCGCCGTTTCCCCTCCGTCGCTGATCGGTCAGGCCCCTTCCTTCCTGGGTCTGATGGAGCATGTATCGCAGGCAGCCCCCCTGAACCGCCCCACCCTGGTGATCGGGGAGCGCGGGACAGGCAAGGAACTGGTGGCAGCCCGCCTGCACTATCTCTCCCCGCGCTGGGACAAGCCGTTCGTGAAGCTGAACTGTGCCGCCCTGTCCGACACGCTGCTGGAAACCGAACTGTTCGGGCATGAGGCGGGGTCCTTCACAGGGGCGGCCAAGCGTCATGTCGGCCGGTTTGAACTGGCCGATGGCGGCACCCTGTTCCTGGACGAGATCGCGACCGCCACCCTGCGTGTGCAGGAAAAGATCCTGCGCGTCATCGAATATGGGGAGTTCGAGCGGGTGGGCGGCAATACCACCATCCAGATCGATGTGCGCGTGGTAGGGGCCACCAACGCCGACCTGCCGCGTCTGGCCGATCAGGGCAAGTTCCGCGCCGACCTTCTGGACCGGCTGTCCTTCGATGTCGTGACCATCCCGCCCATGCGGGCAAGGCCGGAGGATATCCCCATCCTGGCCGAACATTTCGGCGTGGCCATGGCCCGCGAACTGGGCCGGCCCTTCTTCGGCGGTTTTTCCAACGACGCCATGCAACAGATGCTGGCCTATGACTGGCCCGGCAATGTGCGTGAGCTGAAGAATGTCGTGGAGCGCGCCGTCTATCGTGCCGCCGACCCGGAAAGCCCCATCACCGACATCCATTTCGACCCGTTCCAGTCGCCCTGGCGGCCCAAGCAGATGTCGATCTACAACGATGCCGCCCCCGCGCCGATCGTCATCGCCGCCCCGCCGCCGGTCTCTACGCCCGGTCCCGCCGCTGTGGCCCCGGCGGCATCCGCCGGACCCTCCCTGCCGGAGGGGCCCTGCGACTTCCTGGGCCTGGTCGCGGATTATGAGAAGGTGCTGCTGCGCAATGCCCTGGAACGCAACCAGTTCCACCAGAAGCGCGCGGCGACCGACCTGGGCCTGAATTACCATCAGTTCCGGGGATATCTGCGCAAATACGGGCTGCTGGAACGCCGCCATGGTCCGCGTGAGGCGGATGACGGGGACGAGGGGGAGGAGGGCTGATGCCACCGAAATCCTATAAGGATGTCGAGGCGTTTCTGGATGATCTGTCTCCGCAGGCACGGCAAGTCGCGCACGGATTGCGCGCCTTGATCCGGGCGGTGCATCCGGGCCTGACGGAACAGGTGAAATGGAACGCGCCCAGCTTCGCCCTGGATGGTCAGGATCTGCTGACGCTGGGCGTACAGCGCGACGGGACGATCCGTCTGGTCCTGCACCGGGGGGCCAAGGTGAAGGATAATGACGGCTTTCATGTCGATGATCCCCTGAAGCTGGCGCAATGGCCGGCGCCCGACCGGGGCGTGGTGATCGTGAGGGATGCTGCGGCCCTGGCGGCGATGGAAGTGGGCCTGACCGACCTTGTCCGCCGCTGGGTCGGGGCCTGATCCCCCGTCTTTGCGGGGCCGCGCGGCCCAGCCATGTGTGGCCGGGACACGATGGTGCTTGTTATGTCGCCAATAAGCGCCCATCTTCCCTCTTGTCGACTTTGCTACTGGGCTATCTTCCGGCTACCGCTGGTTCTTCCCTGTCGTGACTTTGATGCCCGTGTCGCACTCTCGCGCCGGGCAGCTCCGAACGGGAAAGATCCCAGGAGGCATTCCATGTCCGTTTCCGGCACCGTCAAGTGGTTCAATGGCACCAAGGGTTTTGGTTTCATCCAGCCCGAGGATGGCTCTTCCGACGTGTTCGTCCATATCTCCGCCGTTGAGCGCGCTGGCCTGTCCAGCCTGAACGAAGGCCAGAAGGTCACGTTCGACGCGGTCCGTGATCCCCGCAAGGGTAAGACGGCCGCTGAAAACCTGCGCGTGGCCTAAATCCACGTCCAGTACGGCTTTGAAGGGGCGGCGGCATGGGTTCATGCCGCCGCCCTTTCTGTTTCAGGGGTAGAGCATGACCAAAGAAGAATTCATCGAATTTGACGGCATCATCGCCGAGGCGCTGCCCGATGGTCGCTTCCGCGTCCAGCTTGAAAACGGGCACGAGATCATCGCCTATACTGCCGGCCGCATGCGCAAGAGCCGCATCCGGTCGCTGGCCGGTGACCGCGTGACCGTTGAAATGACGCCCTATGACCTGAGCAAGGGGCGCATCACCTATCGACACAAGGATGAACGCCCGGCAGGCGCCCCCGGCGGCATCCGCCGTCCGCCACCGCCCCGCCGGCGGTGAGCCTGGAAACCGGGCCGGGGGACGCTTGCCCGTTCTCCGGTCTGGACCCGGCCTGATAAAACCCTATTGCCGGGGATGCGTTTCCCCAGGCACCGGCCAGACCGCCACAGGCCCCATGGTCATCAGGGATGACCATCGATCACCCCAGCGGCAGCGTCGATTCCCGCTTCACCAGCTTATAGGCCAGCAGGCGCTGTTCCGGCCCGTCATTGGAACGGCCGGGCTGCCATTTGTTCCGCATGGCATTGGCCAGCACGGCAACAGCGGCCTTGCCCATGGCGGCGATGGGCTGGCGGATGGTGGTCAGCGGCGGCCAGACGGTGGTGGCGATCAGCGTATCGTCAAAGCCGGCCACCGACAGATCGTTCGGCACATCCAGATGCAGCCGGTGCGCGACAGAGATGGTGGCGGCGGCCATGTCGTCATTGGCGGCGAAGATGGCTGTCGGGCGCGGATCAGCCCCCAGCAGCTTTTCCGCCGCTTCCAGGCCCGAGGCGTAATCATACTGGCCCTGTTCGACCAGGATGTCGGCTTGCCTGATCCCGGCCTCGGCACAGGCATCCATGAAGCCATGGTACCGCATGTCGGAGGCCGACTGGTTCCTGTTGCCCTTGATATAGCCCAGACGGCTGTGGCCGAGCGTGATCAGATGTTCCGTCATCTGCTTCGACGCGGCGTAATTATCGATGCGGATGGTAGGCAGATGCGGGTTGGGCCGGCCCGTGGCCACGGCCACCGCCAGCACGTTCGCCTCTTCCAGCATGGTCAGGATGGGCTTGGACTCGCACAGCGGCGGCGGCAGGATGAAGGCATTGACGCCGCCGGCCAGCAGACGCGTCACCGACGCCGTCGCCTTGGCCGTACCGGCGCATTTCTCCACCACCAACTGATGCCCCTCGCGGCTGCTCTCATCCAGGGCGCCGACCAGGAATTCCGACAGGTAAGCGCTGGACGGGTTGGAATAAAGCAGGCCGATCCGCAGCACCTCAGACCCGGCCAGCCGTCGGGCGGCGGGGTTGGGGGTATAGTTCAGTTCCTTGATCGCTGCTTCGACCAGGGCGCGGGTATTCTCGTTGACCTTGTCATCCTTGTTGATGACGCGCGACACCGTCATGGATGACACACCGGCACGGGCCGCCACCTCACGGATGGTCACCGCCTGGCTACCGCGCCGCCGCTGTCTTTCCATGTTACCCCCTGATATTCAAAACGCCCCTTTATTGGCCTTGTCGGCCTTGCGCGCAACCGTTTCCGGTTGGGGGCCGAAGGCGCTGTTGTTCCCTCACCCTCCCATCCGGCTGGCGCCGACGGGCCCCTCCCTCTCCCGCAAGCGGTAGAGGGGCGGAATTTAAGCCCCCCGCCCACGAACGTGTGAGAGGGAGGGGCCCAAGCCCGAAGGCTTGGGAGGGTGAGGGAACAACCTCAAACTCAGCCTTCCATCTTCTCCAGCTCCCGTCCCTTCGTCTCATGCACCATGGCGCGGACGAAGAAGAAGGAGATCAGCGCGAAGAAGGCGTAGAAGCCGTAGGCACCCGTCAGGCCGATGGTGGTCAGCATGATGGGGAAGGTCATGGTGATGCCGAAATTGGCCGTCCATTGGGCAAAGCCCGACACGGCCAGACCGGACCCCCGGATCTGATTGGGGAACATTTCGCCCAGCATGACCCACATGACCGGGCCCCAGGAGAAGTTGAATAGCACCGCATAAGCGTTGGCGCTGATCAGCGCGATCACGCCGACATTGTCGGACAGGTGCAGCTTGCCATCGACGATGGAGCCCGACGCGAAGCAGGCAACCATGATGCCCAGCGTGATGGCCATGCCGGCCGACCCGATGGCCAGCAGCGGCTTGCGGCCCAGCTTGTCCACCAGCGCCATGGAGGCGAGACAGCCCAGGATGGACAGCGCACCCGACAGGATGTTGATGCGCAGCGCGTCGGCTTCAGAGAAGCCCACGGCCTGCCACAGGACGGCGCCGTAATAGAACACAACATTGATGCCGACCAACTGCTGGAACACAGCCAGACCGATGCCGACCCAAACGATGGGGCGGACCTTGCCCGACGCCTTGTCGATCAGGTCGGACAGCTTGGGCTTGTGATGGTCCTTGGCCAGGCTTTCGCGGATTTCCACGACCTTGGCGGCACCGGCGGCGGGGCCAAACAGGCGGGTCAGGACGGCCTTCGCCTCATCCTCGCGGCCCTTCACCACCAGATAGCGCGGGCTTTCCGGGATGACCAGCAGGGCCAGGAAGAACAGGCTAGCCGGGATGATCTGTGCCCAGAACATCCAGCGCCAGGCCTCATAGCCCAGCCAGAACGGCTCCGTGGAGCCGCCGGCATAATGAGCGATCAGGTAATTGCCCAGAAAGGCGCCGGTCAGGCCGGAAATGATCATGATCTGTTGAACCGAGGACAGGCGGCCCCGGATGGAGGCCGGCGTCACTTCGGAAATATAGGCCGGCGACAACACCGACGCGGCACCGACCGCCAGGCCACCCAGCAGACGGGCAATGACGAAGACGGTGGAGCTGTGGGCGGCACCCGTGCCGATGGCGGACAGGATGAACAGCAGGGCTGCGATCATCATGACATTGCGGCGACCCATGATATCGGCCAGCCGCGCCGCGCTGAACGCGCCGGCGGCACAGCCCAGCAGGATCGACGCGACATTGAAGCCGGTATCGATGCTGTTGGAATTGAAAGCCTTTTTCAGGCCTTCCACGGTGCCGTTGATGACGCCGCTGTCATAGCCGAACATGAAGCCGCCGATGGTCGCCACCGCCACGATGGCGGCGACATAGCCCATGTTGACCTGTTCCTCCTGGGAACCGCTCATCACTGTCTCCTTGTTGTTGTTCGGCCGTGCTTGACCCCGGCCATCCCCCCGAAATGCACTCTGTCGCTGTTGTTCTCACCCACCTGTTGTTCCCTCACCCTCCCAAGCCATCCGGCTTGGGCCCCTCCCTCTCCCACGTTCGTGGGCGAGGGGCTTAAATTCCACCCCTCGCCCGCATGGCGGGAGAGGGAGGAGCCCGCCCGCGTCAGCGGGTGGGAGGGTGAGGGTACAAAGAGTTCCTGTTGGCGTCAGCCAATGGGAGGGTGAGGGAGCAACGTAAACACCAACCTCAATGATTGTGACGCGGCGTCTCGTCCGCCACGCCACGGTACTTGAGCGCCATTTCCAGACAGCCGCCGCTGTCCAGTTGGCCCACATGATCGCGGTAAAGCTCCTGCCACGGCGTCTTGGAGGCCGGGATGGGCGGGGGCGGATCTTCGGCGCGCCGGCGCGCCAGTTCCCCATCCTCGACCAGCATGTCGCAGGTGCCCTTGTTGATATCGAGCCGGATGATGTCGCCCGTGCGCAGCCACGCCAAACCGCCGCCCGCCGCCGATTCCGGGCTGGCATTCAGGATGGACGGGCTGTCCGACGTGCCCGACTGCCGCCCGTCGCCGATGGTGGGCAGGCTCTTGATGCCGCGCTTCAGCAGGGCATCGGGCGGCTGCATGTTCACCACCTCGGCCGAGCCGGGGAAGCCCAGGGGACCGGCGCCGCGCACCACCAGGATGCAGTTCTCGTCGATCCCCAGCGCCTCGTCATTGATGCGCTCGTGATAATCGTCCGGCCCGTCAAAAACGATGGCACGGCCTTCATACACGCCCTCATCACCGGGGCGCGACAGGTAGCGCTGGCGGAAATCGTCGGAAATCACGCTCGTCTTCATGATGGCGAAGTCGAACAGATTGCCCTTCAGCACCAGGAAGCCCGCACGGGTCATCAGCGGCTTGTCATAGGCGAAGATGACCTCGCGGTCGTTCGTCTCGCGGCCCTGGATATTCTCCGCGATCGACTTGCCCGACACGGTCAGGCAGCCAGTGTCGATCTTGCCGGCACCCGCCAGTTCGCACAGCACCGCCGGCACGCCGCCGGCGCGGTGGAACCGCTCGCCCAGATATTTGCCAGCGGGCTGCAGGTTGACCAGCAGCGGCACGTCGTACCCGTACTGGCGCCAGTCATCATGGGTGATCTCGATCCCGGCATGACGCGCCATGGCCACGATATGCGGCTGGGCATTGGTCGACCCGCCGATGGCGGCGTTGGCCACGATGGCGTTGATGAAGGATTGGCGCGTCAGGATCTTGGACGGGCGCAGATCCTCATAGGCCATTTCCACGATGCGCCTGCCCGTCTCATACGCCATCTGCCCGCGCTCGCGGTACGGCGCCGGGATGGCGGCACAGCCGGGCAGGGACAGGCCCAACACCTCGGCAATGGCGTTCATGGTGCTGGCCGTGCCCATGGTGTTGCAGTGCCCGGCGGACGGGGCCGATGCGGCGGCCAGATCCAGGAATTCCTCTTCCGTGATCTCGCCGGCGGCCAGACGGCGGCGGCCACGCCAGATGACGGTGCCGGACCCGACCAGATCGCCTTCGAACCAGCCATCCAGCATCGGGCCGCCCGACAGCACAATGGCCGGGATGTCGACCGTGCTGGCCGCCATCACGCCCGACGGCGTGGTCTTGTCACAGCCCGTGGTCAGGACCACCGCGTCGATCGGGTAGCCATGCAGCACCTCCACCAGACCCAGATAGGCCAGGTTGCGGTCCAGCGCCGCTGTGGGACGGCGGCAATTCTCAAAGATCGGATGGACGGGGAATTCGAACGGGATGCCGCCCGCATCGCGGATGCCGTCGCGCGTGCGCTTGGCCAATTCCACATGGATGCGGTTGCAGGGGCTGAGGTCGGAACCCGTCTGGGCAATGCCGATGATCGGCTTGCCGGAGCGCAGCTCCTTGGGCGTCAGGCCGTAATTCATGAAGCGCTCAAGATACAGCGCTGTCATGTCGGCGCGGCCGGGCGCGTCGAACCATTCGCGGGACCGGAAACGGCGGGGGGCGTTGTTATCGCTGCTCATGCGCGCACCTTTGCGGGCGGAAGTCCCGCCACGGGGCTTTTGAAGGTGAAAAGACCACCGGCCAGGGGCTGTGCCGCCCGCTGTTCGTCATTCAGGTTCAAGGTTGCCGTGGTGGCATAGACCGTCTTCAGGTCCGGACCACCGAAGGCCAGCTTCGTGACGTTGGAAACGGGGAAACGCACAAAGCCCAGCAGCGTGCCGTCGGGCGCGTAGCGGCGGATGCCCCAGCCGAAGAACAGCCCGACCCAGACGCAGCCTTCGCTGTCCACCGCCATCCCGTCGGGATAGCCCTCATCCTTGCCAATCTTCGCAAAGACGCGGCGGTTGGCGATGGAGCCATCGGCCTGGATGTCGCCGGCATAGACGGTCTGGCCCAGCGTGTCGGTATGGTAAAGCACCTTGCCGTCCGGGCTGGTCGCCGGGCCGTTGGTGATGCAGATGCCGTCCAGCACCCGCACCGGTTCCCCGCCCGTCCAGTGATAGAAGGCGCCACTGTCGGCGCATTCACCATCGCTCATGCTGCCGAACCAGACGCGGCCCGTGGCGTCGGTGAAACCGTCGTTCAGGCGGTTGCCCTCACGCTCGGCCTCCACCGACACCAGCTTGGTGAAGCTGCCGGCCGACGGATCGAAATGGTACAGCCCGAAGGGCATGCCCACCACCAGCCCGCCCGACGCGCGGGGCAGGACAAAACCCGGCTGGTCCGGGGCCGTCCAACTGTCGCGCCGGCCCGTGGCCGGGTCCAGCCGGTGGATCAGCCGCTTCTTGATATCGACGAACCAGAGCACGGATTTCTCCGCATCCCAGCAGGCGCCTTCCAGAAGAATGCCGCCAAGCTCCCAGGCCAGATCGGGCCTGATGGAGGAAAGATCGGTCATCGCCACCCCGCATCGACAAAGTAATTATGCGCGGTACATAGCCGCGCGTCGTCGGATGCCAGGAATAGCACCATTGCCGCGATATCGCGCGGTTCAACACGCTGCTTCAGGCACTGCAGGCCCAGCATGCGGGCCTCCTCCTCCGGATTGTGCCAGAGGCGCATCTGGCGCGGGGTTTTCACCCCGCCCGGTACGACGCAGGTGACGCGGATGTTATCCTCGCCCAGGTCGCGGGCCAGCGCGCGGGTCATGCCCTCGATCGCGGCCTTGGCTGTCTGGTACAGGGTGATTTCCGGCAGGGCCAGATGCCAGGAGATGGACCCCAGATTGATGATGGCGCCGCCGCCATTGGCCTTCATCGACGGCGCGACCGCCTGGGCCGCGAAGAACAGGTGACGCAGGTTCACCGCCATGCGGTTGTCCCAATATTCGGGCGTCACCTCTTCCACCTTGTGGCGGTCGTCATTGGCGGCGTTGTTCACCAGGATATCGATACCACCCTCGGACGCGACAATGCCGTCGATGGTGGACTTGACCGCACCCAGGTCGGTCAGGTCGCAGCGCTGAAACTGCGGGGGCACCTCGGCGCCCGACAGGCTGGCCAGCAGTTCCTCGCTGTCCTGGACCGCCACGTCGACAAAATGGACGCGTGCCCCCTGTCGGACGAACGCCTCCACCAGGCCGGCGCCGATGCCGGAACCGCCGCCGGTGATCAGCACCCGCTTTCCGCGCAGGCTGGGGTAAATCGCATGGGTCATGATGGATGGTCCAGGGTGGGGCGTTGCATTGGGAAAGGTTGGGGGAGGATCAGGCGCGCAGCAGGCCGCGACGGGCCAGATTGCGCATCAGATCGCCGATGCCGAAATTCCATTCCGGCGCCTCGTGACAACCGACAACCTTGTTGGACAAACTGCCAAGACGGGGGCTGGCGATCGTGACGATGTCGCCGCCCTTATGGGTGAAGCCTTTGCCGGGGGCGTCGCGGTCATCGATGGGCGCGAACAGCGTGCCCATGAACAACACGAAACCGTCCGGATACTGATGGTTCTTAGAGATGGTCTGGCCCACCAGATCCAGCGGATCGCGGCTGATGAAGGCCATGTTGGACTTGCCGTTCAGGACAAACCCGTCTTCGCCCGTCACATTCACCGTCACCTCGGCATTGCGCACATCATCGATGGTGAAGGTGGCGTCGAACAGGCGGATGAAGGGGCCCAGGGCGCAGGACGCGTTATTGTCCTTGGCCTTGGACAGAAGCAGGGCCGAGCGCCCTTCGAAATCGCGCAGGTTGACGTCATTGCCCAGGGTGGCGCCATGCACCCGGCCCTTACCGTCCACGGCCAGCGCCAGTTCCGGCTCCGGATTGTTCCAGTCGCTGTCCGACCGCACGCCGATATAGGCACCCCAGCCAACCGACGACAGGGTCGGGCCCTTGGTGAAGATCTCCGCATCCGGGCCGATGGCGACCTCCAGATATTGCGACCACAGCCCATCGGCGATCAGCGCCTGTTTCAGCGAGGCCGCTTCCGCTGACCCGGGCTTCACGGCCCGCAGGTCGGTGCCGATGCGGGCCGACAGGTCGCTTCGGATTTCATTGGCCTTGGCGTAATCGCCCCTGGCCCGTTCCTCGATCACGCGTTCCAGGGCCGACACGGCGAAGGTGACGCCGGCCGCCTTGATGCAGTGCAGGTCGATGGGAGGCAACAGGGTGGGCGCGCCGGGCAGCGGCTCACCCCATTGCAGCGCCACCTTGATGGCCGCCGCATCGCCCAGATCCTTGCCACCATCGGGCAGGGCGCCATCGGACAGGCTGTTCAGCAGGTCGGCGACGGTGGGCGCCTGTTCGGACAGGTCGTAAAGCCGCCCGCCCTTGATCAGCACCGGGCTCGGCCCCTGTCCGAAATCCATCCGCCCCAGAAGATGCGCGTCCCGCCAGTCGGCGGGCAGGAAATCGGTCAGCAGGGCGGGAACGGGGCTGGCGGACATGGTCGAAAAAACTCCCTGGGTGGGGCGATGAGTTTAACCGTTACGCAACGGAATTGATAGCGGTAACAGAGATATTTGTAGGTCAGATCGGGCACAGAGACCGATCCCTGACAGAAAAGGCCGAAATCTTTGCAGTCAGGGATCGCTCTTGGCTCGACCTGACCTACGGCATCTCTTGCTTAAACCACTTTCAATTGGACCGACTTCAACTCCACGGAGTCGAATCCGGCGCTGATGGTGAAGATACCGGGTTCGACCACCCGCTTCATGTCGATGTTCCAGATCGACAGATCCTCGGGCGTCAGGGTGAAGCGCACCGTCGTGCTGGCGCCAGCGGCCAGCGTCACGCGCTGGAACCGCTTCAGCTCCTTGATGGGCCGCGTCACCGACGCCTCCTCATCGCGCAGATAGATCTGCACCACCTGATCGGCGGTGCGCGACCCGGTATTGCGCAGGGTGACGGAGACATCGACGCTGTCGGCCACCCCGATCTGGCCACGCGACAGGGTCGGCGCGTCCAATTCGAAGGTTGAATAGGTGAGGCCGAACCCGAACGGGAACAAAGGCGTCACATCATCGAACAGGTAACCACGCCGGGCCGAGGGCTTGGCATTGTAATAGACGGGCAGTTGCCCGACCGAACGCGGAATGGTGATGGGCAGCTTAGCCCCGGGCGAGACCTTGCCGAATACGACATCGGCCACGCCATTGCCCGTCTCCTGGCCCAGATACCAGCCTTCGATCAGGGCGTCGGCCTTTTCCACCAGCCGGTTGACGGCCAGCGGACGGCCGTTCAGCAGCAGCACGATAACCTTCTTGCCGGTCTTGAACATGGCCTCGGCCAGATCGGACTGACGGCCATAGAGGTCCAGGCTGGCGCGGTCGCCCAGATGGGTGGTGGCCCAGGCTTCGCGGCTCAACTGCTCATTCTCGCCCAGCACCATCAGGATGGTGTCGGCATTGGCAGCCTTGGCGACCGCTTCGGCGATCAGGGCATCATTCTCGGCATCGGGGATCGGCTCGACCTTGTCCTCTTCCCAGACACGCTGCCGCGTCAGGCGCACGCCCTCGGCATAGTCAACCTTCAGGCCCTTGCCGGCGGCGGCGGTCAGGCCCTCCACCACCGACACGACCTTGCGCGGCACTTCGGAATAACCGCCGATGGGCGTGTCCCTGGCATGGGTGCCGACGACCAGCAAGGTACCCGTCGCCGCCGGGTTCAGCGGCAGGGCGTTGTTGGCGTTCTTAAGCAGCACCATGGACCGGGCCGCCGCCTCGCGCGCCAGGGCGATGGCGTCCGGCGTGGCCGTCAGCTTGTCGGCCAGCTTGGCATCGACATAGGGGTTTTCGAACAGCCCCGCCTCGAACTTCATGCGCAGGATGCGGCGCACGGCGTCGTTGATCTTGGCTTCCGACGCCTTGCCCTCACGCACCAGTCCGGGCAGCAGCGGATAGCCCTCCCCGTCCGGCAACTCCACATCCACCCCGGCATTCAGGGCGCGGATGGCGCCATCGGCCAGACCGGATGTCATGTGGTGGACGGTATTCATTTCCCGGATGGCGAAATAATCGCTGACCAGCGCGCCCTGATAGCCCCATTCCTTGCGCAGAACCGTATCCAGCAGCCACTTGTTACCATGGCTGGGCACGCCGTCCACTTCGTTATAGGACGGCATGATGGCGCGGATGGGCAGGTTCTTCACGGCCCGTTCGAACGGCACCAGGAAGTTCTCGCGCAAGGTGCGTTCGGAGATCGGGGCGGGGCCGACATTGGTGCCGCTTTCCGGCTGCCCATGGCCCGTCATGTGTTTCAGCGTGACCAGGACCTTGTCCTTGGCCAGCGGCAGGGTCGTGCCCTGGAAACCCTTCATCGCGGCCAGGCCCATTTCGGACACCAGCCACGGGTCCTCGCCATAGGTTTCCTCTGTCCGGCCCCAGCGCGGGTCACGGACAATATCAACCACGGGCGCCAGCGCCAGATGCACGCCGCGCAGGCGCATCTCCCGCGCGGCCACGCCGAAGATACGTTCCACCATGGCCGTATCCCAGGAACTGGCCAGCGCCATGGATTGCGGGAAGCTGGTGGCGCCGCGCGCCACGAAACCGTGCAGCGCTTCTTCGTGGAAAATCAGCGGAATGCCCAGGCGCGTCTGCTCGACAGCCCATTTCTGGGCGGCGTTGACATAGGTCGCGGCCTCCAGACCTTCACGGTTGATGATGTTGGCCTTGGCGCCGGCCGCGATGGGCGCGCCATCCTTGTCCACGGCACCGACGCGGTCGCCGGGGCGGGAAATCTGGCCCAGACCGTTGGGGAAATTCTTCGCGGCCTTCTTGGCGTCGAAGCCGCCCTTTTCATTATGGACCAGCTTCTTGTCCTGCCAGATGCCGATCATCTGGGCCACCTTCTCCTCCAGCGTCATGCGCGAGAGAAGGTCCTCGATCCGCTGATCGATCGGCAGGGCGGGATTGCGATAGGGTTCCTTGCCGGCGGCAAAGGCAATGGTGGCGGGTACGGCCGCGGCGGAGGTAAGCGCCAGCAGGCTGGCGCCGAACAGTCGGCGTGACAGCTTCGGTGTCGTCACTGAAATTTCCTCCCGGTGTCTTCGCTAACGTCGCCCTCTGTCGGGGCGATGGTAGCGCTATCATTGAGGTACATGAGCTTGGTTGTCAATGCGGGTGTTGGGTGACGGGTTCTGTCGCTTCCTCACCCTCCCATCGCTTCACAGCGATGGGCCCCGCCCTCTCCCACCTTCGTGGGGGAGGGGCGAGAATTTCACCCCTCCCCCACGAAGGTGGGAGAGGGAAGGACCCGGCGGCGTCAGCCGACGGGAGGGTGAGGGAACCACGGCAGGGGCGCCGCGCCCCCTCATTTCACCACCGCCTCGAACGGTCCCGGCGGCTGCCGGGCGCTGTCCTGCAGGTTGCAGATGGGGCTGTCGGCCCAGCAATAGCGCACGCGGACCGCCGGCCCGGTACCCACGGGCAGGGTGACCGCATCCCCCTTCAATTCGGCATCGACGAAGCGGCAGGTGCCCGGCCCTTCGCCGCACAGTTCGAACCCCAGCGGGCGGTGATAGGACAGGGCCTTCAGGCCGCCATCGATATCGGTGAAGCGCACCGATACGGTGTCGCCGGAACGGGTGACGCTGGCCGGGATGGGGCCGGACGGCGCGATCTTCTCGCCCAGCACCACCTTGCGGGCGGCGCGGACCAGACGCTTGGCCACGATCTGTTTGTTGGCGGGGTGGATATCGTACCAGTCGCCCACCCCCAGCGCCACGGCCAGCCCGGCCTTGGGATCGGCGGCCACCGCCGCGCGCTGGCTTTCGCGCAAACGCGCCCAGCCGCTGTCCATCGGCTTGTCCTGCGGATAACCCCATTCCGGCAGTTGCACGATCAGGAAGGGCAGGTCGGCCCCGAACTGCCGGCGCCAGCCCGTCATCAGGCCGGTCAGCAGTGACTGATACTGCACCGGCCGGCCGGTATTGCTTTCGCCCTGGTACCAGAGGGCGGCACGCACACCATAGGGACCGATGGGGGCCAGCATGGCATTATGGATGGTGGACAGGCCGTTCACGGTGCCCCAGGGCGCCTGCGGCACCAGCGACGTGTCGACGGGCGTGGGCTTGAACTGCCAGGGTGTCGGCAGGGTCAGAAGCGCACCGTCCGACAGTTCGACGGCCTGCGCCTCCGCCGATCCATACAGCCCGCCATCGCCATAGCCGTCCAGGATCGCCACCGTGATGGTGTTGGCCCCTTCCTTCAGCGTGCCGGGCGGCAGGGGATAGCGGCGCGGATCGCCGGGGCCGTACAGGCTGCCCACGGGTGTGCCGTTGACCCAGGTGACATCCAGATCATCGGCCGGTCCCAGATGCAGGGCCACGGCGGATTTGGCCTGTTCCGCCGTCAGGCTGATGCTGGCGCGCATCCAGACGATGCCGTTATAGGCCGCCATGTCCGGGATGCCCCAGGTCTCCCACGGGCGGAAGGTGGCGGGGGCGTCGCGCCAGCCGTCACCCTGGCCGAACGGTTCGCGCCAATAGTCGGGCTGCCCCGTCTTTTTCCACCATTTCTCCCAGCCACCGATGAAGGCGCGCACGCCCTCGGACTGGTTGCTGTCATATTTGGCCAGGAAGGAGAGGTCGTCCTCATAATCGGGCTGCTTGCGCAACTCCTCCACCGGCATCCAGCTTTCGATGGTGGACCCGCCCCAGGCGGTGTTGATCAGGCCGACGGGCACGTCCTCCAGCTTGCGCATCTCCCGCCCGAAGAAATAGCAGACGGCCGACATGTCGCCGACAGTCTGGGGGGAGATCACCTGCCAGTTCACCGGCTTGCCGAAGGTCCGCTTCACCGCCGTGGCCGTGTCGCGCTCCACATTCAGGTACCGCATCTGCGGCTGGTTGGCGCGGGTACCCGTCTCCACCCAGGCATCCAGGGAGCGGCGGACCTGCATCTCCATGTTGGACTGTCCGGAACAGAGATAGACATCCCCCACCAGCACATCGGTGGCCGACTGTTCGGCGCTCCCGCTTTTGGCCGACAGGGTGAAGGGGCCGCCAGCCTTCTGTGCGGGCAGGGTCGCCTGCCAGCGCCCGTCCTTGCCGGCCTTGGCGGTGACCTTGGCATTGCCCAGGGTGACGGTGACACTCTCCCCCGGTTTGGCATCGCCCCAGACCGGGATGGGCCGATCCCGCTGCAGCACGCCATGATCCTGGAACATCGGGTGCAACAGGGGGGCGTCGGCGGCGAAGGCGGGCAGGGGAGAGAGCGCCAGAAGGGCGGCCCCCAGCAGAAGGGAATGCTTCGTCATTTGCCATCTCCCGGCGCGAAGGGGAAGGACAGGGACTGGTAATAGGACAGGGGCTGCGGCGGCGGCTTTTCGCCGGGCGGCAGGGGCAGGCCGTTGATGGACTGCCAGTAGGCGACGCTGGCATCGCGCCACCACTGCGCCTCCTTGTGCTGGATCGACAGGAAGGTGGCGGTCTGCTGCCAGCGCGCGTCATCCACCTTGCCCTTCAACCCGTCCCAGGTGCGGCGCATGGCGGCGACGCTGTCGATGCCCTGGCCATAGCGGTACAGCAGCTCGGCCCAGAGCGTGCGGCCGGTGGACAGCTTCTCCTGCCAGCCGACATGGTGGAACCAGAGCAGGAATTCCGGCGGCGTGGTCTTCACCTTGTCGAACCGGTCGGCCCAGACCTTGGCATACTGGTCCACCGCTCCCGTGCCCCGGCGCGTGCGGTCGAAGCCGATCCCGTCCTTGGTGGAGCGGTGATAATAGACCGACGTCCAGTCGGCGCGCGGGCCGCCCGCGACCCACGGCGCCGGCCCGTAATGATGCCCGCGCCCCATCAGGTGATGCAGGCCGATGGGCGTCATATAATCGACCACGGCCTGATGCGACGGCATCATCATGGACAGGACCGGCTCCACCACGGCCGGGTCGGGGCCGAAGGCGGCGGCGGCCCATTCGCGCGCAATGGCCTCGGATGTCAGGTCATGGTTCCAGGCCAGACGGCCATAGGCGTACCAGTTGGCCTGATCGAAATGCGATCCGGACCAGTTGCGGTCGCTGCCAATATTGGCGACGCCGGCCATGGCGGACAATGTGTGCCCGTCCAGGCCGCCATCCACGACCCTGGCGACCGTCGATCCCTTTTTCGGGCGGAAGGTGTCGGCGTCCAGCACCTCCTTCCACATGGGGGCGAGGTAGACGAGGTGTGTGGCAAAGCCCAGATATTCCTTGGTGATCTGGAATTCCATCATCAACGGCGTCTTCGGCATGGCGCCGAACAGCGGATGGAACGGCTCACGCGGCTGGAAATCGATGGCGCCGTTCTTCACCTGCACGACCACATTGTCGCGGAACTTGCCGTCCAGCGGCACGAACTCCGTATAGGCCTGCTTGGCACGGTCATCGGGCGTTTCGTGGCTGTAGACGAAGGCCCGCCACATGACGATGCCGCCATGGGGCGCCAGCGCATCGGCCAGCATATTGGCCCCGTCGGCATGGGTGCGGCCATAATCCTGCGGCCCCGGCTGGCCTTCGGAATTGGCCTTCACCAGGAAACCGCCGAAATCGGGGATGATGGAATAGATCTCATCCGCCTTGGCCTTCCACCAGGCGGCGACGGCGGGGTCCAGCGGATCGGCATGGGACAGGCCGCCAATCTCCTTCGGCGCGGAGAATCGGGCCGTCAGATAGACCTTGATGCCATAGGGCCGGAACACCGCCGCCAGCGCCGCCACCTTTTCCAGATAGGGCCGGGTCAGGCTGGTGGCATTGGCATTCACATTGTTCAGCACGGTGCCGTTGATGCCGACCGACGCATTGGCGCGGGCATAATCGGTATAGCGCGGGTCGGTCCAGTCCGGCAGCTTGTGCCAGTCCCAGATCGATTCGCCCGCATATCCCCGCTCCACATAGCGGTCCAGATTGTCCCAATGGTTCAGGATGCGGCGGTCGATCCTGGGCACTTCCCGCACGTTCAGCGCGGTCAGCGGCGCCTTTTCCTGCGCCAGACGCAACAGGTGGAAGGCGCCATAGAGCAGGCCCGTGCGTGATCCGCCCGCGATCACGGTACGGTCCCCGACGCTGCGGATGACATAGCCGTCGGGTCCCAGACCGCGCAGGTCCAGGCCCAGGGCCTTGATGGCCGGATCGTCGGCGGTGCCCAGCAGCAGCTTGCCGCCAGGGGCGACGGAAACCGGCTTGCCCAGCAGGCCCGACAGGCCGCGCGACAGTTCCGCCACGGCGGTGCCATCGGCATCCGCCGCCTCGATGCTGCCCAGGCGTGTTTCCGTCTGGGCAAGCGCGGCACCGGTCAGCGGCCGGAATCGCAGCCACAGATCATAGCCGTCTTCCGCATGGGCGGAGCCCAGCAGGCCGGCGGCCAGCAGCAGCCCCGCCAGCAGGCGTGCAAATACGCGCATTCTTCCTCCCTGCCGCCGGCCCTGTTGTTCGGGTGGCCGGTCGTTCCGGTGTTTTTCGCTCTGGTTCTCCCCACCCTGCCAAACGCTTGCGTGCCCGGCGCCTTCCCGCGAACGCGGAAAAGACCGGACCCCATCGGCACCAGCCGATGGAACGGTAGGGGAACCGCGCTCTTCTTTCCAGAAACTATGGTAGCGCTATCAAATTTCCGCAACAGGGTACTTGACCCTAACTGGTATGGTAGTATACATGAATGGTAACGGCAACGGCGTTGTTATGATTGCCGCCGATAGCCCACCTGGAAACAGGCACGGGGCTCGGGAATGAATTTCAGGGAGTGAAGCGCTTGGAACGGGACCAGGAAAGGCCCGGCCTGCGGCCGATCGATATGGACAGCAATGAACCGGTGGCGCGCCGCGTCTTCCGGGAACTGCGCCGCGCCATCGTCCGTATGGTTTTCCTGCCGGGACAGGCTCTCTCTGAACAGGATATCGCGGACCAGTTGGGCGTCAGCCGTCAACCGGTGCGGGAGGCCTTTATCAAGCTGGCGGATGCCGGGCTGCTGCAGATCAAGCCGCAGCGCGGTTCCTTCATCGTGAAGATTTCGGTTCGTCAGGTCTTCGACGCCCGTTTTGTGCGTGAAGCGGTGGAGGTGGCCGTTGTTGCCCGTGCGGCGGCGGAGGCCACACCCGGTCAGATTGAGGAATTCCGCGCCAACCTGAAGCAGCAGGCCATCGCTATTGATGAGCGTGACCATGGTCGCTTCATGGAACTGGACGAGGCGTTTCACCGGTCCATCGCGCTGTCGGTCGGCTGCGACTATGCCTGGCGCGTGGTGGAGGAAACGAAGGCCCAGATGGACCGGGCGCGTTACCTGTCCATGCCCGATGCCACGCCGCTGCCGCGCCTGGTGGCGCAACATACATCCATCGTGGATGCCATTGCCAGCCATGACGCCCAGCAGGCGCAACTGGCCATGAGCGCCCATCTGCGGGAAATCCTGGCCTCGCTGCCGGAGCTGGAGAAGCGGTTTCCCGCGCTGTTCAACCATGACATTCCGGACCCGCCATAAGGCCGGGGCCGGGGGAGCCGCAGATGCGTATCACCAACGCCTATTGCATCGTCACTTCGCCGGGCCGCAATTTCGTGACGTTGAAGATCGTCACGGATCAGGGCGTGTACGGCATCGGCGACGCCACGCTGAACGGGCGAGAACTGGCGGTGGAATCCTATCTGACCGATCATGTCATCCCTTGCCTGATCGGCCGTGACGCCCACCAGATCGAGGATATCTGGCAGTACCTGTACAAAGGCGCCTATTGGCGCCGGGGGCCGGTCACCATGTCGGCCATCGCGGCCGTGGACATGGCGCTGTGGGACATCAAGGCCAAGGCGGCGGGCATGCCGCTCTATCAGTTGCTGGGCGGGAAAAGCCGCGAGGGCGTGATGGTCTATGCCCACGCCAATGGCCGCGACATTCCCGAAGCGCTGGACCGCGTCGCCTATTACAAGGAGAAGGGGTTCAAGGCCATCCGTGTGCAGACGGGCGTGCCGGGTCTGGACAAGGTCTATGGCGTGCAGAAGGGCGAGGCCTATGAGCCGGCCATCCGCGCCACCGTTCCGGACGAGACGCTGTGGGCCACCGAACCCTATCTGGATTTCGCCCCGAAACTGTTCGAGGCGGTGCGCGACAAGTTCGGCTGGGACCTGCACCTGTTGCATGACGTGCATCACCGCCTGACCCCGATCGAGGCGGCGCGGCTGGGCAAGTCGCTGGAACCCTATCGCCTGTTCTGGATGGAGGACCCTACCCCGGCGGAGAACCAGGAGGCGTTCCGCCTGATCCGTCAGCACACGACCACGCCGCTGGCCGTGGGGGAAGTGTTCAACTCCATCCATGATTGCCGCGAACTGATCCAGAACCAGTTGATCGACTATATCCGCGCCACCATCGTGCATGCCGGCGGCGTCACGCATCTGCGCCGCATCGCGGCTCTGGCGGAACTGTATCAGGTGCGCACGGGCTGCCACGGCGCTACGGATCTGTCACCCGTCTGCATGGGCACGGCCCTGCATTTCGACACCTGGGTCCCGAATTTCGGCGTTCAGGAATACATGATCCACAACGCGGAAACCGACGCGGTCTTCCCCCATGCCTACAGCTTCAAGGATGGCTACCTGCATCCTGGCGAAGCACCGGGCCATGGGGTGGATATCGACGAGGAGCTGGCCGCGAAATACCCCTACACGCCTGCCTACCTGCCGGTCGCAAGGCTGCGGGACGGCAGCATGTGGAACTGGTGATGTATTCACCCCTCTCCCGCGTGAGCGGGAGAGGGAGGGGCCCAAGCCGGAAGGCTTGGGAGGGTGAGGGAGCGAGCTGGATGCGTTTCCCCCTCACCCTCCCACCCGCTGACGCGGGCTGGTCCCTCCCTCCCCCTCAAGGGGGAGGGGCGGTTTGTTGGATGGATATTCTGTTGCCACCGCGCCCCCACGCGCCGGTGAACGCCTTTTCTTTGCCGGAAGGAACCCGCCCGCGATGCCCACCACCACCCGCCTTGGCCGACGTTGGATCGTCGTGGCGCTGCTATTCGCAGCCACGGTGATCAACTATGTCGACCGGCAGATGCTGGGCCTGCTGAAGCCGACCCTGTCGGTGGAGTTCGGCTGGACGGAGACCGATTACGCCGACATCGTCTTCGTGTTCCAGGCGGCCTATGCCGTCTGCTACCTGCTGTTCGGGCGTTTCATCGATCTGATCGGCGCCCGCTGGGGTTATGCCCTGGCCTTCACGGTCTGGAACCTGGCCCATATCGCCCATGCAGCCGCGACCACGCTGGCGCAGTTCATGCTGGCCCGGCTGTTCCTGGGCGCCGGCGAGGCGGGCAACTTCCCGGCGGGCCTGAAGGCCGTGGCCGACTGGTTTCCCAAGAAGGAACGGGCGCTGGCGGTCGGCGTGTTCAATGCCGGGGCCAATATCGGCGCCATCATCACGCCGCTGATCGTGCCCGTCATCACCATCACCTGGGGCTGGCAGGCGGCGTTCGTGGTCACGGGCCTGTTATCCTTTGTCTGGCTGGCCGCCTGGCTGACCTTCTACCGCACGCCGGAGACCCACCCGACCGTGACGGCCGAGGAACTGGCCCATATCCGTTCCGATGCCGAACCGCCGGTGACGGTTCGCATCGGCTGGACCGTGCTGCTGCGGCGGCGGGAGACATGGGCCTATGCGCTGGCCAAGTTCCTGACCGATCCCGTCTGGTGGCTGTTCCTGTTCTGGCTGCCCGACTTCCTGCACCGCACCTATGGGCTGGACCTGAAAGGGTTCGGGCCGCCGCTGGTGGCCATCTACATCCTGTCGGATGTGGGGTCGGTGGCGGGGGGCTGGCTGTCCTCGCGCTTCATGCGGGGTGGGATGGGTGTGAACAGGGCACGCAAGATCGCCATGCTGGCTTGCGCGACCTGTGTTCTGCCGGTCGTCTTCGCCACCTCCGCCGCTGAATTGTGGGTGGCGGTGCTGATCCTGGGGCTGGCCACGGCCGGACACCAGGGTTTCTCCGCCAACCTGCTGACCCTTCCCTCCGACCTGTTTCCCCGTGCCGCGGTGGCGTCGGTGGTAGGGATCGGCGGCATGGCCGGGGCCGTGGGCGGCATGTTGATGTCCAAGTTCACGGGATGGGTGCTGGATAGCACAGGCAGCTACACGCCCATCCTGCTTGTCGCGGCCGGCGCTTATCCGCTGGCCCTGCTTTTCCTGCATCTCTTGTCGCCACGCCTCGCACCGGCGGCGATCGGAAACGGCGGCGGGCCGTAACCCGTCAGGATTGACCGGTTGTCGCCATGCCCGGGGCAGGGCGAAACGGCGACCGGAAATGATAGCGGTATCAATCGACCTGAACCAAGGCCGCCCATGAGCGGCCAACACGAGGGAGGGAGTAGTCATGAACATGCAAGCAAAAGCTTCGAACATTCTGTCCAACAAGGCCCTGTTGCTGATGGCCACCTGCCTGACGGCGGGCGCCTTCCTGCCGGCACAGGCGCAGACCGTCACCGGTGGCGGTTCCGGCGATACGCTGGAAGAGATCGTGGTGACCGGTTTCCGGTCGAGCCTGGCCAACACCACCAATGACAAGCGCAACGCCACCGGCTTCCAGGACAGCATCTTTGCCGAGGATATCGGCAAGTTCCCCGACACCAACATCGCCGAAAGCTTCAACCGCGTTCCCGGCATCACCATCAACCGCGAAGTCTCCGGTGAAGGCATTTCGGTCGCCATTCGCGGCCTGGGCACCAACTTCACCAAGGTGCTGCTGAATGGCGCGCCCGTTGCTGTTGCCTCAACGGGCCGTACCGACGCGCAGAGCACGAACCGCGAGGTCGATCTGGACATGTTCCCCACGGAACTGTTCACGCAGCTTACCGTGTCGAAAAGCCCGAACGCCGCCATGGTTGAAGGCGGGGCCGCCGGCACCGTGAACATGCGCAGCGCCCGTCCCTTTGACAGCGAAGGTCCGCGCGTCAGCTACTCGTTGCAGGGCACCAAGAACAGCGAGGCCGACAAGTGGGGTGGCCGCGCCTCGGCGCTGGCCAGCAATACCTGGGGCAATTTCGGCGCCCTGATCGGTGTCGCCGGGGTGCGCAATCAGGTCAGCACGCCGGGCTTTGAGACCATCGGCTGGACCAATGCCAACCTGTCGGCGGCACAGTGCGGCGCGACCACGGGCTGTAACAGCACCGGCGGCGGCAACTGGACCATCCCGGCCACCGTTCCGGCCAATGCCGGCAATGGTCTGGTCGCGGGCACCACGCTGGACCGCGCCGCTTTGCTGGCGTTGAATCCCGGCCTGACTGTCCAGCAGCTCGACAATGCCATCATCCCGCGCCTGGGCCGCCCGGCGGAAATTTTCGGCACCCGCGACCGGATCAGCGCCGTCGCCGCCTTCGAACTGCAGGCCACCGAAGACCTGCATTTCTATGTCGACAGCCTGTACGGCAAGAAGAAGAACGACCTGGAACGTGTGGATATGAACTGGGTTGGCCGTAACGGTGCCGCCATCCCGATCAACATGAAGGTTGACCGCGCCGACTGCTCCGCCGGCTGCGTGGTGACCGAGGGTACCTTCGCCAATGCCCAGTTCTTCCTGGAATACCGTCCTTTCCTGGAGGACACGGAATTCTACGGCGTCAATCCCGGCTTCGATTATCAGATCACCGAGGATCTGAAGCTCGACGTGCAGGCGAACTACACCAAGTCCACCTTCCATCGTGAATCGCCGACCGTCGGCCCGCTGACGCCCGCCGGTTCCGGCGTGACCGTCACCTACAAGAACAATGGCGGCGTTCCCGACATCTCCAGCAATATCGACCTGAACGATCCCAAGCAGTTCGGCTGGCCCGGCGGTCGCGTGAACATGCAGGATGAACGCCGCACCACGGAAACCAAAGGTGCGCGTGCCAACGTGACCTGGGGTGACGAGAGCCTGAACCTGAAGGTCGGCAGCGCCTATGACAAGGTCACCCGCCGCATCAGCGCCTATGACAACAGCCAGGCCTGGCAGAATGCCGTCTGCGGCAACAACCCGTCGGTCTTCCTGCCCAGCCCCAACACCCAGCCGCCCTGCAATGGCCTGAACCAGCCGGGTGCGGCGCCGGCCGGCTATCCCACCTATCCCGGCTATGGCACAGGCTATACGGCCGGCCAGACCGGTGGCGTCACCTATGGCGGCTCGCTGATCCCCAACGCGTCCTTTGCCAATTATCTGAAGCCCGGCAAATTCGGCTTCCTGACGGTCGATTGGGACAAGTTCAAGACCGACAGCAAGTATGACCAGTTCCATGACGCCTCGCCGGAGGCCGGGTCCTCCAACACCGGCGCATCCGGTGGCTTTATCGGTGAGGAGACGCTGGGCGCCTATGGCGAGGTGAACGGCATCCGCCAGATCGACGGTCAGGATCTGCGCTTCAATGTCGGTATGCGCTGGGTTCAGACGGATCAGAAGGTGGGTGGCCGCGTCAGCCTGCCCGACCCGCGCAACACCACAGCCGCGGGCACCCAGATCGCAGACGGGTCGCGGTATCCCAACGTGACGAACTTCGTCTACATCAAGAACAAGTACGACAACTGGCTGCCGTCGGCGTCGGCAGCCTATAATGTGGCGGACAATGCCGTCGTCCGCGCCGCCCTGTCGCGGACCATGACCCGTCCGGACCCGAATGCGCAGCTTCCGGGCCTGAACTTCTCCGGCCCGTCCGCCGATGTCGGCTCGGTCGGTAACTCCGCCCTGGCCCCGTATATCTCCGAGAATATCGACTTCGGCTTTGAATATTACACGGGCCGCGAGGGGTATATCGGCATCGCCGCCTTCCGCAAGGCCATCACCGGCTTCACGGTCAACGGGTCCAGCACCGTGCCGTTCACGGCGCTGGCTGCCTATGGCGTCACCTATGACACCCTGTCGCCGACGCAGCAGGCCGCCATCAATTCCCGTGGCGGTCCGGGCACGGCTACCGTCGTGTTGCAGCAGCAGGTGAATGCCGAAGGCCGCCTGACGGTCAACGGCATGGAATTCAACTGGGTGCAGCCGCTGGACTTCCTGCTGGAAGATATCGTGCCCGGCCTGGGCTTCCTGGCCAATGCCACGATCATCGACCAGAAGGGCAAGGGCGCGGCTCCCGCCGTGGCCATCGGGGTGGCCGATTACACCTACAATGTCACCGGCTATTATGAGCATGGCGGCATCTCAGCCCGCATCTCGCAGACCTTCACCAAAGGGTCGCAGTCCAGTGGCACGAACCAGAACGGCATCCCCGCCGCAGCATTGTTCAGCGACGATTACCGGCAGTGGGACTTCTCCTCCAGCTTCGATCTGAACGAACTGACGGGGTATACCGGCATGCCGCAGCTCACCTTCGATGTCACCAACCTGAGCAATGCCAAGCAGCGCAGCTACTTCCAGTTCGAAAACGCGACCTTCACCCAGTACACGCCGGGCCGGACCTTCATGATCGGCCTGCGCGGACGCCTGTAACCTTCCTCCCCTCCAGGGTCGGCTGACTTCCCCGATGCTGACCCGACTGGCGGCCCGTTCCGGCGGGCCGCTTTCTTTTTTTGGGCACCCTCACCCTCCCATTGGCTGACGCCAACGGGCCCGTCCCTCTCCCACGTTCGTGGACGAGGGGTGAAATTAACGCGACGTCCTGTTACGCCCCTCGCCCACAAGGTGGGAGAGGGAGGGCCCAAGCCCTGGTGGGCTTGGGAGGGTGAGGGAGCGACCGCCCCCCAACAACCCCGTTTCCCCCTGCGTCCCACCCTGATATGATACCGCTAACAATAATCAGACCCAGGGAGATGCCCCATGAATCCCCGCCTGTCCCGGCGCCACATCCTGTCGGCCGCGCTGGCCGCGTCCGCTGGCCTGTCGCTGCCGGCCTTCGCCGCCGCGCCCGGTCCCTCGCTGAACGATCTGGCCAAGGCGACGGGCCGGCGCTTCGGATCATGCGTGGGGACGGGGCGGCCGGGCACCCTGACCGGGTCCTTTGCCGATCCCGCCTATCGCGACCTGCTGGTGGCTGAATGCGGGCTGCTGGTGCCGGAGAACGAGTTGAAATGGGGTGCGTTGCGCCCGTCGGCCGATGTCTTCACCTTTGATGCGGCCGAACGGCTGCTGGCCTTCGCCAAGGAGAAGAACCTGGCTTTCCGGGGGCACACGCTGCTCTGGCATCATGTGAGATGGCTGCCGAACTGGCTGAATAGTCATGATTTCGGCCCCGACCCTGTCAAGGGCGTGGAGAAGATGTTGACCGACCATGTCGCTATGGTGGCCGGTTCCTACAAGGACCGAATCACCTCCTGGGACGTGGTGAATGAGGCGGTGGACGCCGATACCGGTCTGATGCGGGAAACGGCTTTCACCCGCCATGTCCCGGCGGAAAAGGTGCTGGACATCACCTTCCACAAGGCGCGTGAGGTACTGCCCCAGGGTCAGCTTGTCTATAATGATTACATGAGCTGGGAACCCGGCCATGCCAAGCATCGCGACGGTGTGCTGCGCCTGCTGGAAGGCTTCCGCAAGCGCGGCACGCCCGTCGATGCGCTCGGCGTGCAATCGCATATCATGGTGGTAGAAGGCGGCCCCACATATGAGGAGGCGGCGTGGCGCCGCTTCATCGATGAGGTGGTGGGCATGGGCTATGATCTGTTGATCACCGAATTCGACGTGAATGACAAGGGCCTGCCCGCTGACATCGCCGCCCGCGACCGGGGTGTTGCCGATTATGCCCGTGCCTATCTGGACATGATGCTGTCCTATAAGCAGACTGGCGACGTGCTGGCCTGGGGCATGGTCGACAAGTTTTCCTGGCTGCAGGGCGTCACCCCACGCGCCGACAAGAAATCCCAGCGCTGCTGCCCCTATGACGATGCCTTCCAGGCCAAGCCATTGCGGGAGGCCATCGCGGCGTCATTGCGCGGGGCGGCGAAGCGGGGGTGACCTGTTGCGCCCTTCACCTGTCCGCCGCGTCGCCGTAAATTCCCGGGGATGAAAAACATCTCGTCCGCGTTTATCCTGGTGAAACGCGGACGAGACCCCGATGCATGATGATCCCTTCCACCAGGAACTGACCCTGCACCTGACGGCGCTGCGCCGCTACGCCTTCGTGCTGACCCGGTCGGCGGACGAGGCGGAGGATTTGTTGCAGGATTGCCTGGCCAAGGCGGTGGCGTCGGCGACCCAATGGCGGCCGGGCAGTGACCTGAAAGCCTGGTTGTTCCGCATCCTCTATACCACCCATATCAGCCGGCGCCGCCGGCAGCAGGTGCGCCAGCGCAATGTCGGCAGCCTGGAAGATGAACTTCTGGAGCCGGCCCAGCCGCCCGACCAGTTGGCACGGGTGGAGGCCACGCGGGTCGTGACCCACTTGGAGGCCCTGCCCGAGGGGCAGCGCCAGGCCATCCTGATGGTGGCGGTCGAAGATTTGAAATATGACGAGGCGGCCAAGCGCCTGGGCATTCCCATCGGCACCTTCATGTCGCGCATCGCACGGGGACGGGAAGCCCTGCGCCGCGCGCTGGAGGGGGAGGACCGCTCGGCCGAGACGGGGGGCAAAGCGAAGACCGCGTCGCTGCGCCTGTTGAAGGGGGGCAAAAATGGCCGATGAAACGATGCCGGACGGGATCGAGGAAAGCGACCTGCACGCCTTCCTCGACGGAGAACTGGAGCCCGCGCGCGAGGTTCTGGTCCGTGCCTGGCTGCTGGACAATCCCGCCGCACATGAACGGCTGGCCCGCTATGCCGAGCAACAATTGGCCCTGGCCGCCGCCGCCGCGGAACCGGCCTGGCCGGTCCTGTCGGGTACGCTGGTGCGGGATCTGGAACAGGCCCTGCGATGGGGACTGTGGCGGCAGCGCCTGTCGCGCGTGGCGGCCACCGTGTTGCTGGTGGCGGTGGGGTGGGGGGCCAACGACCTTTTGCGGCGCCCCGTTTTCGCCAGCCTGCCCGACTATGCCCAGCAGGCGCTGGATGCACACGAGATCTTCGCCAATGACCCGACCCGGCCGGTGGAAATCCCCGGTACAAAACCGGACGAAATCCGGCGCTGGCTGACGGCCAAGCTGGGGGAGAAGGTGGCCATCCCGGATCTGCGCCGGCTGGGGCTGGTGCTGGTCGGTGCCCGGGTGCTGGGCACGGACGAGGGGGCGGCCGGACAGCTTTTATATGAGGATGCGATCGGCCGCCGCTTGACCCTGTCGCTGGCCCCGGACGAGGCGCTGGCGCCGGAGACCCCCGTGCTGGAGGAGTTTCAGGGGTTGGAGGTGGGCCTCTGGCGTGGGGATGCCTTCGCCATGGCGGCCATCTCCAGCGACATACCGGTCGAACTTGATCAACTGATCCCGGCGGTTGACGGTGCGCTGGGCGGCGCTTCCCCCCGGAACTGACCCCGCTGGCGTCAGACCAGCCCTTCCGGGTGAAACATATAGCCCGTGCCGCGGATGGTGCGAATATAGCCGGGATGGTTGGGGTTGATCTCGATCTTCTTGCGCAGGCGGGTGATCCGCACGTCGATGGCGCGGTCGAACGGTTCGGCCTTGCGCGTATGGGCCAACAGCAGCAACTCGTCCCGGCTCAACACCTGATGGGGCCGCTGGGCCATGACGCAGAGCAGGTCGAATTCCATGGCGGTCAGATCCACCGTCCGCCCGTCCGGTTCATGCACCAGCACCCGGTCGTCCCGCTTCAGCAACCAGGGACCGAAACGGATATGCAGGTCGGACGGCGCTGCCGCCGGTTCCGGGCGGGGGGCGGTACGGCGCAGCACGGCCCGCACACGGGACAGCAATTCGCCGAGGTCGAAGGGCTTGCACACATAATCATCGGCCCCCAGGTCCAGCCCGGTGATACGGTCGCGCGGGCTGCTGGCGCCGGTCACGATGATGATGGGCGGACAATCGGCCCCGCGTTCATGCATCCATTCCATGATGCGGTAACCGTGATCGTCGGGCAGGCCGATATCCAGGATCACCAGATCGGGCCGGCCCGCCGCCATCTGTGCCCGGAAACGGGCGCCATCGGGGGCGGACAGGATGGTGAACCCATGTCCCCCCAAAAACGTCGCCAGCATTTCCCGAAGGTCGCCATCATCCTCGACGATGGCGATCGTCTGTGTGCTCATGCCCGTCCCGATCCGCAGATTGGTTAACAAATCTGCTCTATGACGAGTCCCCGCCGCCGTCAAGGCGGTGGGCGCCGGTGCAATAAAAAACGGCCCGCCCGGGGGGCGGGCCGTCAAATCCTGGGAAGCAAAACGGGGGTCAGAGACCGGCGGGCGGCAGGGTCAGGCATTTCTGACCCGACTTCGACAATTGTGCGCAGGCGCGGCGCGCGGTCTTTTCATCCAGGCCGGTCAGGCGGGCGCGGTACAGGGTGCCCTTGGTGGTCGACACTTCCATCAGGTGCGGGGTGGCGCTGTCCAGCAGGGTGCCGGCCTTCTGCGTGGCCTGGTTGACGGCGCGCTGGCTCTGCGCCTTGTCATTGAAGGCGCCGACCTGGATGGCCCAGCTACCATTGGCGCGCGAGACGGGGACGCTGCCGGCGGTGGCGACGGCCGGGGCGGCATTGGCGGTGCCGATGATGCTGTCCGACACGGCGGCGACCATGGTTTCCGGGGCCGTCTGCTTGGCCCGGACCTTGGTCTTGGCCGGCTTCGACTGGTTGCTGGCCACCAGCATCGGCGCTTCACGCTTGCCCATGAAGGCATCGTCCAGCAGGTCGGCCATGTGGTTGTCGCGCCAGGTGCCCGTCTGTCCGCCGAACACGACGCCGATCAGGCGGCGCCCGTCGCGCACGGCCGAGGCCGCCAGATTGAAGCCGGACGCACGGATATAGCCGGTCTTCAGCCCGTCCATCCCCTCATACCGGGCCATCAGCCGGTTATGGTTGCGATGAACCACACCCTTGTAGGTGAAGGAACTGGCCGAGAAGTAGGAATAATACTTGGAATGATCATAGATCAGGCTCTGTGCCAGCCGCGCGAAATCGCGCGCCGTGGAAAGCTGACCGGCATTGGGCAGGCCCGAGGCATTGCGGAAGGTGGTACGGGTCATGCCCAACTGGCGCGCACGGTCCGTCATCATGCGGGCGAAGTTCGGCTCGGAGCCGCCCAGCGCCTCGGCCAGGACCACGGCACAGTCATTGGCCGACTTGGTCACCAGGGCCTGGATGCACTGTTCGGTGGTGATGCTGTCGCCGGGCTGCAGGCCCAGCTTGCTGGGTTCCATGGTGGAGGCATGGCGCGACACGGGCAATTGCTGGTTCAAGCGGATCTTGCCGGTGTTCAGCGCGTCGAAGACCAGATGCAGGGTCATCATCTTGGTCATGCTGGCCGGGAAATTGCGCGTGTCGGCGCTGGCCTCGTGCAGGACTTCCCCGGTCTTGGCATCGATGATGATCGAGGCGTATTTGGCCAGTGCCGCAACCGGGGTGGCGATGGCGACCAGGGCGGCCATGGCGACAACTGTTGCCAATTTGCGGGATTGGGCCGTCGAACGCCGCCAGATCGTCGTGAACGCCATGCCCCAACCCCCTTCAAGATCACCAGATGTCCCGCTTTCCCGCCAAGCTAAAGGCGATGATTATCAATGTCTAGCGGGAAGTCGTTAAGAAAATGCCTTTAGTGGGGGCGAATTATCGCCTCATTTCAAGGACCTGTTCGATAGACATACCCGGATAGGGGTGGTCAGGCGGCGGCACTGGGCCGTGCCGTCACTTCCGCCATCCAGCGGGTGACATGGGGCAGATGGTCGCCCAGCGCGATGCCGCAGAGCCGGGGGAAGAAGGCCAGGGTGGTGAAGGCCGTGATATCGGCGATGGTGAAACGGTCGCCCGCCACGAAGCGTGTCACCCCCAGATCACGGTCCAGCAGCGCCAGACGCTTTTCCGCCTGCGGCTTCTGTATCGCGGCATAGGCGGGGACCTGCTGTTCCAGCGCCGCCATCTTGGGATGGGTGTGGCGGAACACGGACGCGAAGGGCAGCAGCAGTTCGAATTCCATGCGCCGCTGCCACATCTCGATGACCGCGCGTTCCTTGGCATCCGCGCCCATCAGGTTGGGGTCGGGATACAGGTCCTCGATATAGCGGCAGATGGCCACGCTTTCGCAGATCACCGTCCCGTCATCCAGCGCCAGGGCCGGCACGCGGGCGTTGGGCACCAGGGCACGGTAATCGGGGGACAGATGTTCCCCCTTGCCGATGGTCACGGCCTGACGCGGGATCTCCACGCCCTTTTCCGCCAGGAACATACGCACCCGGCGCGGGGTGGGGGCGATGGCATCATCATAAAGCAGCATGGGCGGGCCTCCTGTTTCTCGTTTTCCGGTGCCGGACCGGCCGGGGTCAGTTGCCCCAGTCGCCGGCCCCGGCGCCGTAATCATCGATGGCGGTCAGCATGGCGGACACCATCTCCCGCTCTGCCAGCGTCAGTTCCGGGCGCCAGACATCGAACAGCAGGACCACGCGCGTCTGGTCACTGTCGTTCCACGCCTCATGTTCGATGGTATCGTCGAAGACCCAGGCCTGCCCCTCCCGCCATTCCCGCACCTCGTTCCCCACCCGGAACCGGCATGGGCCGGGCACGATCAGGGGCAGGTGGCAGATCAGGCGGGTATTCACAAAGCCCGTATGGGCCGGGATATGCGTGCCCGGCGTCAGCAGGGAGAACAGGACCGATGGCGCCCGGCCGCGGATACCGGTCAGCGGTATGCCCGCCAGCGCCGCCGCCGTGGCGGGGCAGCGGGCGATATTGTCCTCCTGCGCCTCCCCGTTTTTCCAGAGATAGAAGGCGCTCCAGTTCCGGCTGCCGCGCAGGCCGGACCGGTCCACCTGGGCCCGGTTGGGGCTTGCCTCCAGATAGGGCTGAAACGCGTCCGGCCCCTTCATCACGGTCCGCAATTCCTGGCGGATGGCATCGGTCTGCGCCTCCAGCCCCGCCAGCCAGGGGAAGGCGTCACGGTCGTAGAACTGTACCTGCGGCAATTCCGGGAACAGATAGGCCTGCGGCTGCTGGTAATAAACCTGTCGGCGTCCGAACAAGATGTCCAGGGACCGGCCGAAACGACCCGTTCCCATCTCCGCCCCGAACCCGGCCTGTTCCAGGCTGGACAGCAGATGCGCCTCGAACCGCGTTGCGTAATCCTGGGTCGCCGCCTGTACCCGCCGCAGTTCCGCCACCAGATCGGGCGGCAATTGTGCCGCCGGCGGGGCCGCACGCAGGGCATTGTTATAGAAAGAGGTGGCGGCCTTGTGGTCGCCGTTGGCCCCGAAATGGTCACCCTTCAGGATCAGCGCCCGCACATTGCGCGGGTCCAGCGCCAGCACCCGGTCGAGCGCGGTCACCATGCCCGCCGCGTCACCCACGCCCCGGCAGCCATAGGCCAGCCCCAGCCAGGTGCCCAGGTCCGCCGCGCCCAGCGCCACCGCCTGCCCGAACCCCGCCTTCGCCCCGGGAAAATCCCCCCGCTTCAAGGCTTCGGCCCCGGCGCGGGCATGGGGGGCGGGATCGGCGGGACGGGTGAACATGGGGGCAGGGCCTGGATCGGGGAGCAGGCTGCCATTGGAGGGACTGGTTAAGGCGACGTCAACCCCGTTCGGAGATCGGGGAATTCGGAGACCGGACAGGGCCGGCTCCGGCCTGTGCAACATCATGAAACGCAAAACGGGAGGAGGTTTCAGAGATCCCGGGGGGCAAACTCCGAATGGTCGGGGAAATGGTAAGCGTCAGCTGTTCCCCGCGTCTTTTTTGTTTTTGAGGCGTTTAGCGGCAGCGTTTCTGCGGTTTGCGATGCGGCTGAGGGCGTATTGCATCGGGATTTCATCGATGGTGTCGGGATCGTAC
>NZ_JAGOGJ010000121.1 GCF_017996735.1 Niveispirillum sp. | reverse complement strand
GCCGCGCTGGTGATCACGGGAGCGCCGGGCGCAATCGTATCGATGGTCAGTGTCTGCGTGCCGGCCGTGGAGACATTGCCCACCGCGTCCGCTGCCGTGGCGGAGACGGCATTGGTGCCGTTGGTGATGGGGCTGAAGCTGCCGCTGGTCGGCGTGGCCGAACCGGTATCGATGCTCCAGTTGCCGCCCGTGGCCGTCGTCGTATAGGTGGCGCCGCCAATGGTCAGCGTCACCGTTGATCCGGCTTCGGCTGTCCCCGTGATGGTCGGGGTGCCGTCATTGGTGGCGGTTGCACTGGTGATCACGGGGGCGCCTGGCGCCGTCGTGTCGATGGTCAACGTCTGGGTCGCGGCCGTGGAATCGTTGCTCGACCCGTCCGTGGCCTTCACGGAAACCGCGTTGGTGCCATTGGCATTGGGGCTGAACGTACCGCTGGCCGGGGTGGCCGTGCCGGTATCGATGCTCCAGTTGCCACCCGTTGCCGTCGTCGTGAATGTGGCGCCGCCGATGGTCAGCGTGATCGTCACCCCGGCATCCGCGGTGCCGCTGATCACCGGCGTGCTGTCATTCGTCGATGTGGCGCTGGTAATGACCGGCTGACTGGGGCCCGGCCGGGTTGTGAACACAATGGCGGTGTGGCTTGAAGTGAGGGCGTCCGATCCGGTCGCGACGTCCTGAATGGCATTGGCATCATCGCCAGAGGTTGGATCGGTATAGGCGAATTCGATAATATCGCCGGCAAGCAGGGTCGTGCTGATGCTGACGACAACCGTCTTGGCCGTTGAATTCACGGTGACGCCGGTAACCGTTACGCCAGTACCGTTCACGGCGACCGAAAACGCATTTGTGGGCGGCGGATTGGTCGCGTCCAGATCCTGGTCGAAAACGATGGTGAAGAAGTTCTCGCTGATATAGCCGTTGGTGCTGGAGTAGCTCGGTTGCGACATCACCGCCGGATAGGCCTCGATCCGCATGGCCGTCGTGCCAACGGGACCGTGGCGCCAATCCAGTTCCCAGTTGCCCCCAAGCCCGGCAGCACCGGTCAGCGTCGAGGAAGCCTGGATATTCGCCCCGGTGCGATCCGCCAGCATCTCCAGGAAATCGCCACCCGCTCCCACGGCGACATTACAACTGTAGATCAGGATGTCGCCGGCCATCGACAGGCCGGCGCCGATGACGGCGAAGTCCGCCCCGCGGTCGGCAAGCGCTGCCTTGTCCACGATGGTTGCCCCCAGGTGGAAACCACCGGGGAACCCATGGCTGAAGATGTGGATGGCATCGATATCATGTCGACTCGCCATCGTCGCGGCCATGATCGCCAAGCCGTCATCACAGGCATTGATCAGAACGGATTCCACCCCGCCGGGCAGGTTTCCCCGCAGGCATGACCAGTCAGCAAGGGATGTGTCGATGAAGGCCAATTCCCGCAAGCCTTCGGCCCGGACACCTTTCGACGACGCCATGCCCTGAATTTTGGCGGAGGAGGAAAACGCGCGCATACAGCTCTCCATTTTTGGACGTTCAGTGCCCTGGCTGATGGTGGTGGAGCCACAATTCTTGTATGAAAATGTGGCGGATTCCCTTCACATAACAACGATAGCTTGACGAGCAGCCCCCTATCGGCCGATGCAGATTAAGCCGCAGGCTAAAGAAGTCAAAGGGCATTATCTGTGACCAAAAAATATTCAATAATAAATATACCAATGGATAGGTCGGAAACGCCGCTGGTCTATTTTAACACGGTGTTAACGGATCGCTTCGTGTCTGTTAAATTCAAATACTTTTGATTTTAAATGTATATAGTCGTAAAAGTAACTTGTTTTGCCAAACGATCTTGTCTAAAAAATTCATGCAGTCGTAAGTGAAAAGGTCACTTAACGCCATGCGGTAAGAGCATATGCTTTAAAATGTCGATTGAGATCCGTTTATATCAATCTGTGTGGCTTAAAGGTTGGTGCGTGACAACCCAGCTATGACAGAGCGATGCCGGGGTCTGTCCGAAGTCGTAACATCCTTTGCCCCCGTTGGAAGCTCCCCGGTTTGATGGGACACAGCGTTTCACGGCGCCACCGCCCCGTGACGCGGCCGCCCGTCGGCGTTATGCTGTCGCCATGACCTATCATGGCCCCACACCCAAGGAAGAGATGCTGCTGCTCTGTGCCCGGATCGGGTTCAACCCGCCGGGTTGAGGGGACGGCCGTTCATTACACGCATCCTCGACCCCTGACTCGGGAGTTGGACCCATGTCCGTCACCGCAGAATTGAAGCGTCTTTCCGGTGCCCATCACTGGCACCCGTTCACCGATCATCAGGAACTGGCCGCCCTGGGCGGTCCCCGTATCATCACCCATGCCGACGGCGTGTGGCTGACCGACAGTACGGGGGCGCGCATTCTGGATGCGATGGCCGGGCTGTGGTGTGTCAATGTCGGCTATGGGCGGCGGGAACTGGCCGATGCCGCCTATCGGCAACTGACCGATCTCAGCTTCTATCACGGCTTCTTCAAGACCACGACGGAGCCGACGGTGCGGCTGGCGGCCAAGCTGGCGGAACTGACGCCGCCGGGCCTGTCCCGTGCCTTCTTCGCCAATTCCGGGTCGGAAGCCAATGACACCATCGTGCGCATGGCCCGCCATTACTGGGCCCTGAAGGGCAAGCCGGAAAAGCGGGTCTTTATCGGGCGTGAACATGGCTATCACGGCACCACCATGGCCGCGACCTCGCTGAACGGCATGAAGGTGATGCATGAACAGGGGGGGCTGCCGCTGCCCGGCTTCACCCATGTCATGGCCCCCTATCCGTTCGAAGGGCAGGGGGAGATGAGCGCCGAGGCGTTCGGGCGGCTGGCGGCGCGGGCTGTGGAGGAGAAGATCCTCTCCATCGGCCCGGAAAACGTCGCTGCCTTCATCGGGGAGCCGGTGCAGGGTGCCGGCGGCGTCATCATCCCGCCCGACAGCTATTGGCCGGAGATCAACCGCATCTGCAAGGAACACGACATCCTGCTGATCGCGGATGAGGTGATCTGCGGCTTCGGCCGGCTGGGCCATTGGTTCGGGTCGCAGCGGTACGGCATCAAGCCGGATTTCATGACATTGGCCAAGGGCATCACGTCGGGCTATGTGCCGCTGTCCGCCGTCATGGTGGGCGACCGGGTCGCTGAGACCTTGATCAATGAGGGGGGCGAATTCTACCACGGCTTCACCTATTCCGGCCATCCCGTGGCCTGTGCCGTGGCTCTGGCCAATCTGGAGGTGATCGAGCGGGAGGGGCTGGTCGACCGTGCGCGTAAGGACATCGGACCGTATTTGCGCGCAAAGCTGGGGGAGACGCTGGACGGTCACCCGATCGTTGGTGAAATCCGGTCAGAGGGCATGATCGGCGCCATCGAGATCGTGAAAGACCGCCGGACGCGGGAACGTTTTCCCGGCGGGGGCAAGGTCGGCCTAATGGCCCGCGACCATTGTTTCCACAACAACCTGATCATGCGCGGCATCCGCGACAGCCTGGTCTACGCGCCTGCGCTGACCATGACAGAGGCGGAAGCGGATGAGGTGGCGCGGCTGGCGAAGCGCGCCCTGGACCTGACGGCCCGCGATCTGGGTGTGATGTAAGCAAGGGGGGGGCGGTCAAATCCGCCCCCGCATACCCCAGCCTTACTTCTTCGCCGGGGCGATGTTGGGCAGGTCTTCGGCCAGGATGGTCATGTTGAAGGCATAGGAGACGTCGCCATCATCCTCGTCGCGGTAGAGGGTGCCGATGAACTCCTCCCCGATGGTCACCTCGACCGGCTGGCCTTTCTTGGCCGGCGGGTTCACGGTGATCTTGTCGTTGCCGAAATTCTTGCGCAGATAGGTCTGAAGCCGCGCGATCTCATTGGGGGTCATTGTCCATCCGCCCTTTCTTGTGGCTCTTGGGGTTCAAAGAAAAGCCAGGGGCGCCGCTCCCGCCGGAACGGCGCCCCTGTTGTCGATCCGGCCAGCGATCAGGATAGCCTGATCACCGGCAAAGACCAGTCGGGAAATCAGCCCGCGTTCGCCATGGCGATGACGGTGTCGCCCATGCGGTTGGAGAAGCCCCATTCATTGTCGTACCAGGTCAGGATACGCACGAAGTTGCCTTCCATGACCTTCGTCTCGTTGAGCGCGAAGATCGAGCTGTGGCTGTCATGGTTGAAGTCGGTGGACACCAGCGGCTCGGCATAGGCGCCCAGGATACCCTTAAGCGGGCCGGCGGCGGCGGCGTCCTTGATCAACTGGTTGACCTCTTCCACCGTCGTGTTGCGCTTGGCCACGAACTTGAAGTCGACGACCGATACGTTCGGGGTCGGAACGCGCAGCGAGGTGCCGTCCAGCTTGCCCTTCAGTTCCGGCAGAACCTTGCCCACGGCCTTGGCCGCACCGGTCGAGGTCGGGATGATGTTCAGGGCGGCGGCACGGGCGCGGTGCAGATCCTTGTGGAACGTGTCCACGGTGTTCTGGTCGCCGGTATAGCTGTGGATGGTGGTCATGAAGCCATGGGCGATGCCGATGCCCTGGTTCAGGACATGGGCGACGGGCGCTAGGCAGTTGGTGGTGCAGGAGGCGTTCGACACGATCTTGTGATCGGCCGTCAGCTTGTCATGGTTCACGCCATAGACGACCGTCAGATCCTCGTCCGTCGCCGGGGCGGAGATCAGGACCTTCTTGGCGCCGGCGGTCAGGTGCTTGGACGCACCCTCACGCGAGGTGAAGATGCCCGAGCATTCCAGGGCGATGTCGACGCCCAGCTCACCCCAGGGCAACTGGGCCGGGTCGCGCTGCTGCACGGAGCGGATGGTGTGGCCATTGACCACCAGATTGCCGTCGACAACCTCCACCGTGCCGGGGAAACGGCCATGGACGCTGTCATATTTCAGCAGGTGGGCGTTGGAATTGGCGTCGGCCAGATCGTTGATGGCGACGACCACGATATCCTTGCGGCCGCTTTCGATGAGGGCGCGCAGAACCAGACGGCCAATACGCCCGAACCCGTTGATCGCAACTTTGACAGCCATGCTTTCCTCCGATTGAACGACGCCCGCGCCGGCTCTGGCACGGGGGCCGATGGGCAGCGGGACGGCCCATGTTCCAAAGCCGAATTAACCCTTGAACCCCCCGCATACAAGGGCGCAACCGTCCCTTCCGCCATGCGTGAAGCGCACGGGTTGCAGCTTAGTTTTTTTGTGGGAAGGGCGCAATTCAGGTAACGGCGTTACCGGCATGACTCTTTAGGGGCAGGGTTTGTGCGGACCCCGGTGAAACAGGGCGCCGGTATCCGCTTTGCTTCTATTTCATGCACGTCACTGGGAAGTGACCATCGGGGTGGGACACAATCCTTGTATCCCACCCCGGGTCGCACCGGCAGCGCATGGTCAGGCGGGATTCATCCGGCCAGGCGTGCCGGCACCTTCAAATAGGGTGCCAGATAGTGACCGGTGTGACTGCGCGCCGTCTTGGCCACCTTTTCGGGCGTACCGGCCGCCACGATCTCGCCACCGCCATTGCCGCCTTCCGGCCCCATGTCGATGACCCAGTCGGCGGTCTTGATGACCTCCAGATTGTGTTCGATCACCAGTACCGTATTGCCCTGGTCCACCAGGGCATGCAGCACCTCCAGCAGCTTGCGTACATCCTCGAAATGCAGGCCTGTGGTGGGTTCGTCCAGGATATAGATGGTGCGGCCCGTAGAGCGGCGGGCCAGTTCCTTGGCCAGCTTCACACGCTGCGCCTCGCCCCCCGACAGGGTGGTGGCCGGCTGCCCGATCTTAATATAGCCCAGACCGACCCGATCCAGCGTTTCCAGCTTGTCCCGGATGGAGGGGACCGCGCGGAAGAATTCCGCCCCTTCCTCCACCGTCATGTCCAGCACCTCGGCGATGCTTTTGCCCTTGTACAGGACCTCCAATGTCTCGCGATTATAGCGTTTGCCGTGGCAGACATCGCAGGTGACATAGACATCGGGCAGGAAATGCATCTCGATCTTGATGACGCCGTCGCCCTGGCACGCCTCGCACCGACCGCCCTTGACGTTGAAGCTGAACCGTCCCGGCCCGTAGCCGCGCGCCTTCGCCTCCGGCAGGCCGGCGAACCAGTCGCGGATGGGGGTGAAGCAACCGGTATAGGTGGCGGGGTTGGATCGCGGCGTGCGGCCGATGGGCGACTGATCGATATCGATGACCTTGTCGATATTCTCCAGCCCATGGATGGCGTCATGCTCCCCCGGATGCTCCCGCGCGCCCATCAGCTTCTTGGCCAGCGCCTTGTACAGCGTTTCGATCACCAGGGTCGATTTGCCACCGCCCGACACACCGGTAACGCAGGTGAAGGTGCCCAACGGCACCTTGGCCGATACATTACGCAGATTGTTGGTACGGCATCCGGTGATCTCCAGGAATTGTCCCGGATGGCCGGGGCGGCGCACATCAGGCACCTCGATCCGCCGCCGCCCCGACAGGTATTGCGCTGTCAGGCTGTCCGGATGGGCCATCACCTCCGCCGGGGTTCCCTGCGCCACCACGGTACCGCCATGGACGCCGGCACCGGGACCCATATCGACCAGATAATCGGCGATGCGGATCGCGTCCTCGTCATGCTCGACGACGATGACGGTATTGCCGATGTCGCGCAGCCGCTTCAGGGTGGTCAGCAGCCGGTCATTATCCCGCTGGTGCAGGCCGATGGACGGTTCGTCCAGCACATACAGAACACCGGTCAGGCCCGACCCGATCTGGGAGGCAAGCCGAATACGTTGGCTCTCCCCGCCTGACAAGGTGCCCGACGCGCGATCCAGTGCCAGATATTCCAGGCCGACATTGTTGAGGAAGCCCAGCCGCTCATTGATTTCCTTCAAAATCCGTGCGGCGATGTCACGCTGTTTCTGTGTGAGGTGCGGATCAAGGGCCAGAAACCATTCGCCGGCCTGCCGGATGGACATGCGGCTGATATCGGCGATGGACAGGGCCTTGATCTTGACGGCCAGGGCTTCCGGCTTCAGACGGGCGCCGTTACAGGCCTCGCACGGCTGTGACGACTGGTACTTGGACAGTTCCTCGCGCACCAGCGCGCTTTCGGTTTCTTTCCACCGGCGCTGGAGATTGTTGACCACCCCCTCGAACGGCTTCTTGGTCTCATAAGACCGCAGGCCATCATCATAACGCATGGTGATCGCCACCTTGCCCGACCCGAACAGGATGCAGTTCCGCACCTCTTCAGGCTGTTTCTCCCAGGCGGTGTCGATCTTGCTGCCATAATGGGCGCAGATGCTTTCCAGGGTCTGAAGGTAATATTGTGAGGTGGAATTGGCCCAGGGGGCAATGGCGCCTTCCCGCAGGCTCAACCGTTCGTCCGGCACCACCAGCATCGGATCGAAATAATGCTTCGACCCCAGCCCGTCACAGGCAGGGCAGGCGCCAAACGGATTGTTGAAGCTGAACAGGCGGGGTTCCACCTCCTCAATGGTGAAGCCGCTGACGGGGCAGGCGAACTTGGCGGAAAACACCGTCCGTTCGCCATTGTCGGCATTCTCCGCGAAGATCAGCCCGTCGGACAGTTCCAGACCGGTTTCGATCGAATCCGCCAGCCGGTTGCCCAGGTCGGCCTGTACCTTCAACCGGTCGACCACCACCTCGATATCATGCTTCAGCTTCTTGTCGAGGCTGGGGGCGTCCTCGATCTCGTACATTTCGCCATTGATCTTTACGCGCTGGAACCCGCGCTTGCGCAACTCCGCCAGTTCCTTCTTGAACTCCCCCTTCTTGCCGCGCGCGATGGGGGCCAGAAGATAAAGGCGTGTGCCCTCCGGCATGGACAGGATGCGGTCCACCATCTGGCTGACCGTCTGGCTTTCGATGGGCAGGCCCGTGGCGGGGGAGTAGGGGACACCGATGCGCGCGAACAGCAGGCGCATATAATCGTAAATCTCCGTCACCGTCCCGACGGTGGAGCGGGGATTGCGGCTGGTCGTCTTCTGTTCGATGGAGATGGCGGGCGACAGGCCCTCGATGCTGTCCACATCGGGCTTCTGCATCAGTTCCAGGAACTGCCGCGCATAGGCCGACAGGCTTTCCACATAGCGGCGCTGCCCCTCGGCATAGATCGTGTCGAAAGCCAGGGAGGATTTGCCCGACCCCGACAGGCCGGTGATCACGACAAGGCTGTCGCGCGGCAGGTCGACATCGACATTCTTCAGGTTATGCTCGCGGGCGCCACGGACGGAGATATGCTTGTTCATCGCGGTGGGTCTTCGGCTTTCTGTCCCGTGGAGCGGGCTGATGCTGCGGTGCGGTTAAGGATAGGCGATGCGGCTGGTTTGAAAAGGGCGCGTTGGCGCGCCCCCCTCATGTCGTCAACAGGGCTGACAGGCGCTTGGGTGCCACGGCCCGATAGCTTTCCAGCGTCCAATGGCGCAGTCGTTCGACATCGACGTCATCGCCCTGTCTCCACCGGAAGGTCACCCAGCCGGCCTTGCCAAGCCCGTAACCTGTCGGTGCGGTGCCGGGCATGTCCAGCGCGAAGTCGCGCGAATGGGGCAGTTTCAGACTGACACGCAGCGCGCCTTCATAATGATTCAAGAAGATGAATATCTTACCCCGCACCTTGATCACGCGCTCTCCCCACGGGAATTCCTCCGCCGTTTCGGGCAGGGTCAGGGCATGCGTGCGCAAGGCCTGTTCGGCTTCGGCGAAGGGCTGGTCGTTCATGGTGGTTCCGTGAAACCGCGTGCGATACGGGGTTGACAATGCCTCGTTCGGACATGGAAAGCAATGTTCTTGTATTGTTCCCTATAAACTTGTAGAACCGGGGCGGGGGCTGCGTGTAGGCTGCGAGCCATCCGGTGGTGGGCGACTTCCGCCGCCGTTCCCTATTTGCGAAAGAGCGACACCATGGCGGGCAGCGTCAACAAGGTCATCCTGATCGGCAACCTGGGTAAGGAACCGGAGGTCCGGTCGCTTCAGAACGGTGGCAAGGTCTGCACCCTGCGTATCGCGACGTCGGAAACCTGGAAGGATCGCGGCACGGGCGAACGCCAGGAGCGTACGCAGTGGCACAGTGTTGTGATCTTCAATGAAAATCTGGTGGGTATTGCCGAGCGGTTCCTGAAGAAGGGCAGCAAGGTCTATGTCGAAGGCCAGTTGGAAACCCGCAAGTGGCAGGACCAGCAGGGGCAGGAGCGCTACACGACCGAAGTCGTTCTGCGCCAGTTCCGCGGCGAACTCACGCTGCTGGATGGGCGTGAGGGTGGCGGTGGCATGGGCGGCGGTGGCGGCGGTTATGATGACCGCGGCGCTGATTATGGCGGCGGTGGCGGTGGTGGCGGCTATGGTGGCGGTGGCTCCTATGGCGGGGGCGGCGGCGATTATGGTGGCGGCAGCGGCAATCGCGGTGGTGCATCGCGCGGCGGCTCGGCTGCCGCCCGTCCCAGCCCGGCTGCCGACCTGGATGATGAGATTCCGTTCTGAAACAAGGCTCTCATCGCCTACACCGTGTCCGCTTTCTCTCTCTTGGTCTGTGTGATTCGGGTGGGACCCTGCTTGCCCAGGCAATACCATCGGCCCAAATTCTTGACCGATGGTATTGTCAGCACTGATGGGAGCGGCCCACGCCTTCCGGTGTTGGCGCCTATAACTCCGTGAATCCCCCGATTTGTATGTCCAGTACCGTGTGATTGACCGGGTGCGGGAAAAGGAAGGCGCCGCGCCGGACCGCGTGGGCGGCGATATAGTCGAACTCGATTTGTTTGTCGGGTGCCGTTGCCTCTTTCAGAGAGGCATTGACGGTGACGGCGGCGGCGGCCTTATCACCCTGGTTCATCACGGTGACCGTCACCATCGTGCCGCCGTCCATCGGCTCAATCTCGGCGATGGAGACCACCAGCCTCGCGGGCTGTACCTCCCCGAACACGGCCTCGTGACCCAGGAACAGGATCAGGCAGAGCACCAGCACGCCCGACAGCGCGCCGACGGTCCATTCCACGGCCCGCTGGCGGCGGTCCTTCATTTCCGCGTCCATTTCCAACCTCACAGGATAAGCCGTGCCGCAGCGGCGCCGATGGCGGACGGGAAGCCCAGGACGACCGTGGCCATCACCAAGCTATCAAGGTGCAGGCCGTCGATACGTCCGAGAATCCACAGGGTATAAAGGCTGATGCCCAGGGCGATCACATAGCCCGGCAGGGTGAAGCGCGTGAAGCTGCTCCACCATGGCTCGCCGGCCGAAATCTGCGACCCGCCCGCAAAACCAACGGCAAAGACGAAGCCGTGCATCAGCACCAGCGAACAGGCGACCAGTACCAGCGCGTGGACCTCCGACATCTGATAGGAGATCAGCAGCATCTCGTCCGTTGGCGCCAGGTTGAAGCCCAGGAACAGGGCGCCGACCCCCATCAGGAACAGTTCGCCGCCATAGGTTTCCTGCCTTTTGCTCTGCGGATTCTCATCATCATCCGTTCCGGACGGGGAGCCGAACTCGCTTTTTGCCAGCAGCGCGCCGATGGCGGCGGGGATCATCTGGATCACGATCTTGCCCACCGCTTCCTGTGGTGGAGTTTCGTTGGTGATGGTGCCGAACAGGATCAGCAGGCTCGTGCACATGATCGCCGCGATACCGAGCGCGGTCAGCGCGTCGACGATATCGTCGCGCCAACAGGTCGTACGTTCGAATCCGATATGGTGCGACAGCAGAACCAACAGCGGCAGCGACGTCAGAAACAGCAGCAGCAGGCGCGGCCGGTCCATGTAAAGGCCCAGCCACCACATTTCCATCGTCATCAACATGGGCAGGGAAAAGATCAGAGCCCCGCCCGCCGCGCGCCCGAAGCCGCGCAACGCTTGTATCGTTTCAGTCGGCAGTCCGGGATGCGAAGACAAGAGCCACCTTACCGTTAAAGAGCCGCAGCCGGACGGGCCGGCAGGTTCAGCAGCGAATTCACCTGGGCCATCAAGGTGCGGAACCCAATGGGTTTGCCGGCCAGTTGTGTATTGGGGCCCAGTTCGCGCCGGATGTCGGGATTATCCCCATAACCGGTCAGGAACAGGACCTTCAGGTCCGGTTGGCGTTTGCGGCCGGCCGCGGCAACCTGCCGCCCATCCATGCCGGGAAGGCCAAGGTCGGTGATCAACAGGTCCAGGTGGACCGGCCCGTGCAGGATATCCAGCGCGGCATGCCCGTCCTGTGCCTCCAGAACCTCATGCCCCAGATCGCTGAGGCTTTCGACCAGCGCCATTCGTACAAGCGCTTCATCTTCGACCACCAGGATCGTTCCGAAACCGGATTGAGCGTTGTTTTTCGTGGTCTCTGACATTGTGGCAGTCTCCTGGACGCCGGAGCGGGGCTGGTCGAGCGTCATGATCGTGTCCTTGCCGGGCGTGCTGTCGATGAGCCTCTATCCCCGGTTGGCTGGATGAACCCGGTGGTTCGGGCCGCCGCCAAGGCAGGACCCTGATCATCCTCAACCATCGATATCGGCGCGGAAAACCCAACCGGCCCTGGGTGCAGCGATTTTGACAGGCGTGACCATAGCATCGACCCCGCCTGGTCACTGATAGCGCGTTCAGTCGAGAAGCCCCGTGACAAACAGTCGATGACCGCCCGCCAAAAGTGCTAGAGCGGCTTCAGGTCAGTTGCTCCGTTGACGACGCTTCAATTCCGCTTCGAACATCGCGGCGATATCTTCGACCTGATAGGGCTTGGCCAGCAGCCGGAACTCGCTCTCCCGCGACAACTCGCTGCTATATCCGGTGGTCAGCACGATGGGCAGGTCCGGGCGCAGTTTCCGGGCCTGGTGGGCCAGGGCAATGCCGCTGGTATGGCCCGGCATCACCAGATCGGTGAACAGGATGTCGACTGCTTCGCCTTCGGTCAGCCGGCGCAGGGCCTCGTCACCGGTGGACGCGTGGTGGACGACATAATCCAGATCCTCCAGCGCCGCCTTCACCACGGGCAGCACGATGGGATCATCCTCCACCAGCAGCACGACGGCGCCTTCGCCTTTGGCGGGTTGGGAGATGCGGGCGCTGTCCTCGCCCATCGCGGCAATGGAGCGGGGCAGGAACAGGCTGATATGTGTGCCTGAACCGGGCGTGCTGACCACTGTCACGGTGCCGCCGGATTGTTCACAGAAACCATAGACCTGCGCCAGCCCCAACCCCGTGCCTTTGCCCACGGATTTGGTGGTGAAGAACGGTTCGAAGATGCGCGATGAGATTTCCGGCGACATGCCGACGCCATTGTCGCTCACGCTGATTTCCACGTACTCGCCCCGCAGTCCCTTGGCATCTGTCCCGTCCAGGGTCCGGTTCCCGGCGGACACAACGACCATCCCGTCGGCAGAAATCGCGTCGCGGGCATTGACGACAAGGTTCAGCACGGCCAGTTCGAACTGGGTCGGGTCGCCCAGGATGTTCCAGGTATCGGCGTGGATATCCATCTGCAGGCGGATATCCGCCCGCAACGCCCGATCCAGGATGACACGCATGCCCAGCAGCCGCTCCCGCACGTCGAAAGGCTCGGCGATCAGCGCCTGCTTGCGTGCGAAGCTCATCAATTGGCGGACCAGGCTGGCGCCGCGATCCACGGCCTGGCGGCCCGCATCCAGCAAGGGTTGAACTTCCGGCATGCCCTTGGTGCGGCGCCCCACCATTTGCAAACAGGCCTGAAGCGCCTGCAGCAGATTGTTGAAATCATGGGCCATGCCGCCGGTCAACTGGCCCACGGCTTCCATCTTCTGGCTTTGCAGCAAGGTTTCTTCCACCCGCGCCCGCTGTGCCGCTTCCGCCCGCAAGGCGGCCGTCCGCTCCTCCACACGCGCCTCCAGGGTCGCGTTCAGGTGGCGTAGTTCGGCATCGACGCGCTTTCTCTCCGTCACATCGCGCAGAATGCCGGTCCGGAACAGGCGCTGCTCGCTGGTCCAGCGACCGATGGAGATTTCCAGATCAAAGGTGCTGCCATCCTTGCGCCGGCCTGTTGCCTCCAGCGGGATGCCGCCTTCACCGGCGCGCTCGCTCTGCCCGCGCGGCCAGAGATCGGCCCCGGCATTCTCCAGCAGCAAGGCGATGGGATGTCCAACAACATCCTGCGGCTCATAGCCGAAATGGCGGGTGACGGCGCCGTTGATCCATTGGATGACGCCAGCACTGTCCGTGGTGACGATGACCTCCGGCGCGGCATCGACGACGGCACGGTAGCGGGCCTCGCCCCGTTCGCGCAGGGCGCGCTCACGCTCGATATTGGCGGTCTGGTCATCCAACTGGATGAAGCACCAGCGCTCACCCTCCATGTCGAAGGGCTGCACGCTGGTATCGTACAGCAACTGGCGCCCATCGGGTTTGAACAGCGGCAGCAGTCGGGCGTTGAGATTATGGGTCAGGAAGCTGGAGGTGCCGGTGGTCAGCGCCTCATCGACCGCGACGCCCAGACGTGTGTTGCGCAGGCCGGGGAACAGGTCCCACAGGCAGCGGCCCAGCAGGTTTTCGACAGGCAGCGGGGTGGCCTGCGCCATCCAGCGGTTCCACAGCCGGACTCTTTGCGCGGGGTCAACCAGGATCAGACCGCCGCCGACCCGGTCGACCAGCGCCGCAGCAACTTTGTCTGCCATGTCTGATACCCCTGTCGTCAAGGTTTCTCTCCCTGGACGATGGTGGCAATGAATTCGTCAATCAACTGGCGTAGCACGGACAAGGATGGCAGATCCATCAGAAGGGCGATGTAACCGTTGATATTACGCGATGCGACGCTGAAATCGATGGTCAGGAACAGGGCCGGCTCCGGCTCCCCGTTTTCCACGGCCAGGATGGTGCGGCCCGATCCGCGCAGGACGCGCGGAAGCGACATGGTCAGGTCAAGGCGCAGCAGGTTGGCGATGGAGACAAGACAGCCATTCAGGATGATGTTGCCGATCTCCGCCAGCGCACCCTGTTCCAGGGCGATGATCTCGTCCAGCGCCATGCCCTCGCCGACGACGGCGCGGACCAGTTCCAGGCTGTTGGTCTCGGGGAACAGAAGCAGGGCCTGACCGGAGAAGGCGCCCTGGAAATCCTGTCCCACGGAGACCAGTCCGGTACTGCCGCGCTGGTCCAGCAGATTGGCCGCGACATCACGCGTCAGCAGTTCCACACGGGGCACGGACAGTTGCACCGTCTCACCGATCATGTCGGCAAGTCGCCGGGCCGCGCGACCGACCCCGATATTGACGATCTCGGTCAGCGCGTCGCGCTCGATCTCGCCCAGTTCCGGGAATGAGGTGGTCATGGGCGGGCCCGCTTCAGTTTCAGATCGGCACCGGCCAGGAAGGGCCGCAGCGTTTCATCTTTCAAGGGCTTCTCGATGAAGGCCGCGTCCAGTGCATGGGTGCGGGCGACGATGCCCTGCTGGGCATTGGCGGAGATGACGGCGACCGGCATGGCGGGATGCTTCTGGCGCAGTTGTGTCAGCAGTTCCAGGCCGTCAATGTCGGGCATGTTGAAATCGACCAGCACGATGTCGATATCGCCGCCATCGATCAGGGCCAGCGCTTCGATGGCGTTGGCGGCTTCCACCAGCCCCCATTCCGGCTGCAGGCGCGACATGATCCCTGCAACCAGCATACGGGCCAGCTTGCTGTCATCAATTATCAGAACCTTGCGCCCCATCTCTTCCTCTTCCCATCATATCGATACGACAGATTGATCATTTTTTTCCGGCCTGATGGCCGGCCCTTCCGCAGGGGCCGCCAGCGCCGGCCCCACCCAGCGGCGCAGGAAGTCATCGGCGGGCTGTCCTACCATCCGCCGCCGGCCGGCCATAGCCACCTGCAGCACGGCACTGTGCATGCCGGTGCAGCCCGACCAGTCGATAGCCGCGTCCGGATGATCCAGCAGCAGTTGGAGAAGCGATTCAGCCTCATCTAATATACAATCCTTGAGAAGGCAGATCGTTCCATCAGTAAATGCAACGGTCATCGCACGATCCCTTTCAGGTCGATCACCAGCAGCACCGTCCCATCCCCCAGAAGCACTGTGCCCAGATAGGCGGAAAGCCCGGCCAGGATGCCATCCATGGGCCGCAGGACCGCGTCCATGCGTTCCCCCAGTCCGTCGACCTCCACCCCCACGGGACTGCCATTGATCTCCACCAGCAGCACGCGGGCCTCCGGCGCCGGTGGCGGCGCTTCCAGGTCAAGCAGTCCGGCGAGCGATACCAGCGGCACCACGCGGTCGCGCCACGTGAATATGTCACGGCCGCGCATGCGGTTGATATGGCCGCGCGGCAGGCGCACGGTTTCCAGCACCATGTCCATGGGCAAGCCCAGCCGCAGGCCCGCCACCTCCACCACCAGCAGCCGCAGCGACGACAGGGTCAGGGGCAGGGACAGGGTGATGGTGGTGCCGGCGCCAGGCGTGCTGCGCAGCGTCACGCCGCCGCCTGCCTTGTCCACCGCAGCGCGCACCGCGTCCATGCCCACGCCGCGGCCCGATAGATCAGACAGGGTACTGGCCGTGGAAAGGCCGGGGGCGAAGACCAGTTGCAAGGCGTCGGTTTCGGACAGGGCTGCCGCCTCCGCCGCGCTCAGCAGGCCGCGGGCGACCGCACGGCGGCGGATGGCGGCGGTGTCGATGCCCCCTCCATCGTCGGTCACCTCCACCAGCAGCCGCCCGCCCTGTTGAAAGGCACGCAGGGTAATGGTGGCGGTTTCCGGTTTGCCGGCGGCCTTGCGTGTCGCCGCCACTTCGATCCCGTGATCCAGCGCGTTGCGCACCAGATGCAGCAGCGGTTCGGGCAGCAGTTCCACCACCGCCTTCTCGGCCTCCGTGCGCGCGCCCTCCATCACCAACCGCGCCGGCTTGCCCAGGCGGATCGACAGGTCGCGGACCAGACGGGGAAAGCGTTGGAAGACGTCACCCACCGGCATCATGGAGATGGAAAGGACAGCTGCCCGAAGCTCTCGTGTCAGCCGTTCCAGGCTGGTGCCAAGCTGGTGCAGTTCCCGGTCCTCGCCCCGCTCCCGCGTCAGCCAGCCCAGATGGTTCTGGATCAGGCCCAACTCTCCCGACAGCCGCACCAGCCGATCGACCCTGTCCTCCGACACGCGCAGCAATCGCGGCATGCTGGCCGCCGGGGCAGGGGAACTGGGGGCGGGCAGGGCATCCCGCCCGGAACCCAGGCTATTCAAGGCCTGAAGCAGCGGGGCGGCATCATTCAGCGCCAGCGCGTCCCGTCCGGCCTTGATGATCATCGCCTTGTCCGCGTCGCGCCCCTCATGGGTCATGATATTGGCGGCCACGGTGGCGGCCGCGGCGATACGCCCCGCCAGCCCGGCGGGTGGGGCGTCGGCCACCGTCAGCATCAGCGCCTGTTCGGCCAGAATCGCGGCGATCGCGTCCTGCCCGCCGCCTGTTGCCAGGGCCGATGCCGGCAGCACTGCGCTGCGGACCTGATCCCCGCACAGGCGGAAGATATCCCGCCAGCCATCATCGCCCACCACAAGGGCCGTGAAGGAAAGGGTGCAGGTGAACGGGTCCAGATTGTCCAGCGGGCCGGCATCATCCGTGTCGATATGCAGGGCAGCCAGCCCGGACAGGTCGCGGAACAGGCGCAACGGGTCGTCGCCGTTGAAAAAGCACCCCGGCAAGGGGCGATAGGAGATCAGATGGATGGCGCTGTCGGGCAGGGCGCGGTGAAGGGAAAGCGCCGCCTGACGTTCCGCCGGCGTGATCAACTCCAGGCATCTGTCCACGGCCAGCGCCGGGGCGGCATCATCAGTTTTATCCTGCTGGCCGCCGATCTGACGGATCAGGGTGTCTGCCGCCAGGTCCGCCGACGCCGGCAGCACACCGTCGCGTTCCAGGTCATCCAGCCAGCCGGCCACTTGATCCAGGCAGGTCAGCAGCAGGTCGACCAGGGCAGGGCCCACAATCTCCGTCTGCTCATCGGTGCGGGCCAGCAATTCCTCCGCCTCATGCAACAGGCGGGTCATGGGTCTGGCATCGAAAAGGCCGGACGAACCCTTCAATGTGTGAAAGGCTCGGAAGATCACGCCCAGTTCCGTCCGGTCGTCGCCCCCCTGGCCCAGGGAGAGCAACGCGTCGCTGGCCTCCTGGACCAGGGCGCGGCCTTCGATCATGAACTGGTCGAGCAGGCTGGTCATGCCGGCGCCCCCGTCAGCAGCGCTGCGTGGAGCAGAAGGTCCGTGTCCGCCACTGGCTTGGTCAGGTAATGATTGGCCCCGGCCGCGCGTGCGGCGGCGCGGTCCTGGGGGCCCGCCTCGGTGCTGGCGATCAGCACGGGCAAGGAGGCGACGACGGGCGTGGCGCGCAGGGTGCGAAGAAAGGCCAGGCCGTCCATCTGCGGCATGTTGATATCGACCACCAGCAGATCGAAGCGCGCCGACAGCACCTTCTCCATCGCTTCCACGCCATTGATGGCCTCTGCCACGATGAAGCCCGCCTGTTCCAGGATGCCACGGTAATAAAGCCGGACAAGGCTGCCGTCATCGACGATCAGCACCTGCCGGCTCTCGCCCTGGCGACGCAAGAAGGGCAGCCCTTCATCAGCCATGGGCCGTCTCCGTGTTCTTCTGATAGAGGATGGTCTCGTCAAAGCGGCGGACCTGGAACAGCGACGATACGCGGCTCATGGATTCCGCATGTCCCAGGAAGATGAAGCCGCCATCCACCAGACAGTCATACATGTTGCCGATCGCCTCGCGACGGGATTTGTCATCGAAATAGATCAACATGTTGCGGCACAGGATGACGTCGAACCGGCCATGCGCCGCCATTGCCGCCCGGTCCATCACATTGACCCGGGTGAAGCGGATGGAGGAACAGAGATCGGGTATCAACTGGAAATGCCCATCCTCCGTCCGGGTGAAGTAACGGTCCGTCACCGACGTTGGCAGCCGCATCAGGGAACGTGCGCCATAAAGGCCCGCTGCCGCCGTGCGCAGGGCGGTGGTATCGATGTCCGATCCCACGATTTCCACCTGCCAGTCATCGACGCTGGCCCAGTTTTCCAACAGCCAGATGGCGATGGAATAGGGTTCCTCGCCCGTGGCGCAGGGCAGGGACCAGAGGCGGATCGTATCGCCCCGCCGCTTGTGCTGCGTCACCAGGGGCAGGACCGATGTCGTAAGGCAGCGGAACTGATATTCCTCGCGATAGAAATATGTTTCGTTGATGGTGAAGCTGCTGACCAGCCGCTCATATTCATCGGTGTCGGCCAGCATCATGGTGAAATAGTCGCGGAAACTGTCATGCCCGCTGGCTTCGATCCGTTCCCGCAGCCGGCGATCGACATAATGGCGTTTGACCTCGCCGAAGATCATGCCGGTCCGGCGATAGAGGAAATCGCAGATACGGTCGAACTCCGCATCGCCGATGGTGATGGCGCTGTCCTTGGGCGGAGCTGTCGGCATCATGGCTCTCATCCCCGTATCCGGGCCATGGCGGTGCGCGCCGCGAAACCAATGAACGCGTCTCCGGCGAAACGGTCAGCCACCACCTGAAGGCAGGGCAAGGCATCAGCCGTTCCCACCTGGGCCAGCACGTCCATGGCCGCGCCGCAAACATTGGCGTGTGTTTCCCCCTCCAGCATGCGGCAGAGTATTCCGGTCGCTTCCACCGGCGGCAGCGCGCGCGCCAGTTCCGCCGCGAGGACACGCACATCGCTGTCCCCATCGATCAGCAGGTCCGGCAGCAGGCCGGGCAGAACCGAAGGCATGGTCTGCAACGCCACCAGGGCGGCATTGCGCACCCCCGCATCGTCCGACCGCAACGCGGGCAGCAGCACCAGGGCCGCCGCCCGCGTGCCGATGCCGGCGATGGCGTCCAACAGCGCCTCGCGCACGGGGGCGGCGGTTTCAACGGCAAGGGCGGCAGCCAGGCGGGGAAGGGCGGTGCCATCGCCGGCCAGCGCCAGGGCGGCCTGTCGCCGCTGCTCCATATCCTGTGACGACAGGGAGGGGACGTTGCCGTGGGGACCGCCGGAGGCGGTCTGTTCACGCCTGACCAGCGGCATCGGCGGCCTCCCTGACGATGGCGGCCGCGATATCGGGCAGAGGCAGCACGCGACCGGCGCCGCCACGCCGTACCAGTTCACCCGGCATGCCCCAGACGACGGCCGTTTCCTCCGCCTCTGCGATGGTGCGCCCGCCCGCCGCATAAAGGGATGCCAGGGCGGCGGCCCCGTCATTGCCCATGCCGGTGGTCAGCACGCCCAGCAGTCGTGACGGTGCTACATGGCGCATGGCACTTTGTACCAGCCGGTCGACGCTGGGATGCCAGACATGGTCGGGGGA
>NZ_JAGOGJ010000120.1 GCF_017996735.1 Niveispirillum sp. | reverse complement strand
TCGCTGGCGCTCTACGTCATCGCGTCCTTCAAGCGCGATGTGGCCAAGTCGACGGAAGCTGGCCTGAAGTACTTTGTGCTGGGTGCGCTGTCATCGGGTCTGCTGCTCTATGGCTCGTCCCTGGTCTATGGCTTCGCCGGCACCACCAGCTTTGACAAGCTGGCTGCCGTACTGACCGGTGCTGAGGGTGCGCCGTCGGTCGGTGTAATCATCGGCATGGTGTTCGTGGCGTCGGGTCTGGCCTTCAAGATTTCGGCCGTGCCGTTCCATATGTGGACGCCGGACGTCTATGAAGGCGCGCCGACCTCGGTGACGGCCTTCTTCGCCGTGGCCCCGAAGGTGGCGGCCATCACTCTGTTCATGCGTGTCCTGGTTGGCCCGTTCGGCGATCTGGTGATGCAGTGGCAGCAGGTGATCCAGTTCTGCGCCGCCGCCAGCATGATCATCGGTGCCCTGGGCGCCATCCAGCAGAAGAACATCAAACGCCTGATGGCCTACAGCTCAATCGGCCATATCGGCTACGCGCTGGTCGGCCTGTCCGCCGGCTCGGTCGAGGGTGTGCGCGGCGTGCTGATTTACATGGCGATCTATCTGGCCATGAATGTCGGTGTCTTCGCGGTCATCCTGTCGATGCGTCAGTCGGGCCGTGCGGTCGAAGAGGTCGCCGATCTGGCGGGCCTGTCCAAGACCCACCCGATGCTGGCCTTCGCCATGGCCGTGTTCATGTGGTCGCTGGCCGGTGTGCCGCCGGCGGCGGGCTTCTGGGGTAAGTGGGCCGTGTTCCTGCCGGCTGTGCAGGCGGGCCTGTACCCGCTGACCATCATCGGCGTCATCGCGTCGGGCATTAGCTGCTTCTATTATCTGCGTGTCATCAAGGCCATGTACTTTGATGATGTGACGGAGCCGCTGGACCGTCCGACCCCGACCGCCGGTTTTGTGGTCGCCGGTACCGCCCTGTTTGTGTTCCCGGTCTATATCATCTTCCTGTCGCCGATCACCTCCGGTGCGGCCGCTGCCGCCGCTGCCCTGTTCGGGGCCCGGTGACCGGCGTTCCGGCGATGCTGACCGGACAGAACCGATCTGATGAAACGCGGGTGGCCTTGCTGCCCGCGTTTTTTCATCTCCACGTCCTGGAGGAATGCGGCAGCACCAATGACGTGGCCAAGCAGATGGCCGCCGAAGGTGCGCCCGAAGGTACCTTGATCTGGGCCAAGCGCCAGACGGCGGGGCGGGGCCGGCGCGGGCGGGCCTGGAGCAGCGAGCCAGGTAATCTCGCCTGCTCCCTGATCCTACGCCCCGGGCTGCCGCCGGGTCAGGCGGCCCTTACCTCCTTCGTGGCGGCCATTGCGGTGGGGGAGGCGGTGTCGGCCCTGGTGCCGGGCAAGGTCACCCTGAAATGGCCCAATGATGTGCTGGTCGATGGGGCCAAAATCTCCGGTATCCTTTTGGAGTCCGAAGCGGGTCGCGCCGGTTCGGTTGATTGGCTGGTTCTGGGTGTCGGCATCAATGTCCGGCACGCGCCGGAGGAGGCGCTGTATCCGGCCACCGCGTTGCTGACGGCCGGCGCCGATGTCACGGTGGAACAGGTGCTGACCGCCTATGCCACATCGTTCCAGTCCTGGTATCACCGGTTCCTGAGCCAGGGTTTCGCACCGGTCCGCGCGGCCTGGCTGAATGCGGCGCAGGGTCTGGGTGGGGTCGTGACGGTTCGCCTGCATGACGAAACCTTTACGGGCCGCCTGATCGACATGGATGATGACGGCGTGCTGCTGGTCGATGTCGGCGGAACCGTCCGCCGCGTCACGGCGGGCGATGTGTTCTTTCCCAGCGGAAGGAGTTGAGATGCTTCTGGCTATCGATGCCGGCAACACCAATGTCGTCTTCGCCGTCTTTGATGGGAATGAGAAGCGGGCTCATTGGCGCATTTCCACCGACAGCCAGCGCACCGCAGACGAATATGCCGTCTGGCTGGTCACCCTGATGGGCATGAAGGGCATCACACCCGCCGATATCCATGCCGCCATCCTGTCGTCGGTGGTGCCGTCACAGACCTATGCCCTGATCAAGCTGACCGAGGATCATTTCGGATGCACACCGATGCGGGTAGGCGATCCATCGGTTGATCTGGGCCTGGTGGTCAAGCTGCTGAACCCGCGGGAGGCGGGGGCGGACCGTCTGGTCAATGCCGTCTCTGCCGTTGCCTCCTACCCCACGCCCCTGATCGTTATCGATATCGGTACCGGCACCACCTTTGATGTGGTGGATGCGGAAGGCGCCTTTGCCGGTGGCGTCATCGCCCCGGGGCCGGCCCTGTCACTGGATGCGCTGCACCGCGTGGCGGCCCAGTTGCCCAAGGTGGACATCGCCAAGCCGGATGTCGCCATTGGTCGTGGTACTGTGGCCGCCATGCAGTCGGGTATGTTCTGGGGCTATACCGGGATGATCGAAGGCATCCTGAAACGGATCATCGCCGAACTGTCGCCGGACGGGCAGACAAAGGTGACGGTCATCGGCACCGGCGGTCTGGTCCGCCTGTTCGCCGAGGGTACCGACATGATCCACCATATTGATGGGGACCTGACGTTGCGGGGTCTCCGGTTGATCCATGAACGCAACGCTGCTGCCAACTGAAACCAGGACCGAATGACCGAAGCCAAGCATCTGGACACCAAGGATTTCGACCCGAAGGAACTGCATTTTGTCCCCCTGGGTGGGGCGGGCGAGATCGGGATGAATCTGAACCTCTATCACCATCAGGGCAAATGGCTGATGGTCGATCTGGGCGTCAGTTTCGGTGACGAAACGACCCCCGGCGTTGATATTATTCTGCCCGATACCAGCTTTATTGAGGACCGCCGCGGCGATCTTCTGGGTATCGTGGTCACCCATGCGCACGAGGATCACCTGGGGGCCATTCCGCATCTGTGGGAGGATCTGCGCGTTCCGGTCTGGTGTACGCCGTTCACGGCCAGCTTCCTGAAGGCCAAGCTGGTGGAAACGGGCCTGCAGAACAAGGTGCCGATCAATATCATCCCGCTGGGCGGCAAGGTCAGCATCGGTCCTTTCGATCTCGAACTGATCAGCCTGACCCATTCGATCCCCGAGCCCAACGCCTTGGTGATCCGCACCAGCGCCGGAACTGTGCTGCATACGGGCGACTGGAAGCTGGACCCCGATCCCGTCATCGGCCTGCTGGCGGATGAAGAGGCGTTGAAGAAGCTGGGGCGCGAGGGCGTCACGGCCATGATCTGCGACAGCACCAACGCCATGGTGCCGGGCACATCGGGGTCGGAAGCGGCGGTGCAGGAAAGCTTCAAGGAGTTGTTCGGCCGGTTCACCGAGACCCGTATCGCCGTTACCTGCTTTGCCAGCAATGTCGCCCGCCTGCAGTCCATCGCCGTGGCGGCACAGGCCCATGACCGCAAGGTGGCGCTGGCCGGCCGGTCGCTGTGGCGCATCAACGAGGCGGCGCGGGCCAATGGCTACCTGTCCGACCTGCCGCCGTTTTTGACGGAGCGGGAGGCGGGATATGTCCCGCGTGAGAAGCTGGTGGTGATCTGTACCGGGTCGCAGGGGGAGCCGCGCGCGGCGCTGGCTCGTATCGCCAATGATGACCATCCCGATGTGGTTCTGGAACGGGATGATGTCGTCATCTTCTCCGCCCGCGAAATTCCGGGCAATGAGAAGGACATCGCCAAGATCCAGAATGGCCTGATGCGGCTGGGTATCCAGGTCATCACGGCGGATGAGGAATTCGTCCATGTCTCCGGCCATCCGGCACGCGACGAACTGGTGCAGATGTATCAATGGGTGCGGCCGAAGATCGCCGTGCCGGTGCATGGCGAGCATCGCCATCTGACGGTGCATGCCGCCTTGGCGCGGGATTGTCAGGTGCCGGAGGTGGTGGTGCCCGATGATGGCATGGTCATCCGTCTGGGTCCCGGCCCGGCGGCGAACCTGGGCCATGTGCATGCCGGCAAGCTGTGTATCGACGGCAAGCGTATCGTGCCGTTGACCAATATGGCCATGCGGGGCCGCAGCCGTATGGCCCAGGCCGGGGTGTCCATGGTGACCCTGGTCATGACGCCGCGCGGGGAGCTTCTGGCCGATCCGAAGGTCACCGCCATTGGCCTGCTGGAAGAGGATGAGATGGATGAGGAGACGGCGGACCTGATCGCCCGCGTGCGTCTGTCCGTTGAGAACCTGTCCAAGGCCGCCCGTATGGATGATGCCCAGGTGAAGGAGGCAGCCCGTATCGCCATCCGCCGGTCCTTCAGCACCAGCCAGGGGCGCAAGCCCCTGACGGAAGTGCATCTGGTCCGGATCTGAGCGGACGGCATCGTGCCGATTTGTCACGGGTGACGGCGACGTCGCCCGTGATTATTTTCGGGACCGAACAAACGAACCATAAAAGAGGAGAGGGTGATGATTGGCCGTTTGAACCATGTCGCCATTGTCGTACCGGATCTGACCGTGGCGGCGGAAACCTATCGTACCACGCTGGGCGCCACTGTTTCGGCGCCCCTGGATCTGCCGGAACATGGCGTGACCACGGTTTTTGTGGAGCTGCCGAACACCAAGATCGAGCTGTTGCACCCGCTGGGGGAAGGCAGCACCATCGGCAAATTCCTGGCCAATAACGCGTCCGGCGGCATCCACCATGTCTGTTACGAGGTGGAGGACATCATCGCCGCCCGGGACAAGCTGAAGGCCGACGGTCTGCGGGTGCTGGGCGATGGGGAGCCGAAGATTGGCGCCCATGGCAAGCCGGTGCTGTTCCTGCATCCCAAGGATCTGTTCGGCACGCTGGTCGAGATTGAACAGGTCTGACGGTTAGGAAGGATTGAGATCATGGGTTGGGCAACCTGGGCCGCCATCTATTTCACCGTCTGGTGGACCGTTCTGTTCATGGTCCTGCCGTTCGGCCGGAAACAGGAAGGCGATGTCGATGAAGTGGGGCACCAGCCGGGTGCGCCGGCCCGGCCCATGATCATCAAGAAGTTTCTCTGGACCTCCGTCATCTCGGCGGTCCTGGTGCTGCTGGCCTGGGCCAGCGGCCATTTCGGCCTGGTGGATTGGCGGGCCCTGTTCCGGGAATAGGTCCGGATCGGCGCGCGTGGGCACAAAACAAGAACAAACGGCGCGACAGCCGGCGTCATATCGGGTATCTTGTCAACCCTGCAAACCGGGTGGACAAGATGTCTGGCTATTGCGATATGGCGCAGGGGCATGAATGGCATGGCCCCTATCACGACCATGAATATGGCGTGCCCCTGACGGGGGATGATGAGCTGTTTGAACGGCTGATCCTGGAGATCAATCAGGCAGGCCTGTCCTGGCTGACCATCCTGAAGAAACGGGAAAGCTTCCGTGCGGCCTATGCCGGGTTTTCCGTCGACCGGGTGGCCGCCTTCGGTCCCGATGATATCGACCGGCTGCTGGCCGATCCCGGCATCATCCGCAATCGGCTGAAGGTGCAGGCCGCCATCCATAATGCACAGGTGGTTCAGCGTCTGCGGGATAGCCACGGGTCGTTCCATGCCTGGCTGCTGGCCCATCACCCCCGATCCAAGGCGGAATGGATCAAACTGTTCGCCAAGACCTTCCGCTTCACGGGTGGGGAGATCGTGGGCACGTTCCTGATGAATGTCGGTTTTCTGCCCGGCGCCCATCGGGCCGATTGCCCTGCCATGATCGCTATGTCGAATCACGATTTGCCATGGAAACGCGCCATTGCCGCCGGCTTTGCCGGCTATGCCGCCTTTTGATTGGGCAAACGCCTGTTCGGATGGGTGGCAATTGATGATTATCTAGGCATAAATCCAAAAATCGACCAAATAAAAAGGCAAGCCGATAAAATCGGCTTGCCTTCATATTCAGAAAGTTAAAAACTTATCTTGTCGAACGGGGTTGGATCCCTGTTTTGACACCGCCTGGTGGCGATTCCTCCCTAAACTCAGGCCGCGCTGCCTTGCTGGCGCGGTCTTTTCTTTTGTGGGGCGGAGTATAGGCAGGCTGCGGCAACCCGTCACCATCAAAATTCAACGATCACCGCCATCGCACAAAAATGCAGCGCCGACTGTGGCAGCATTGCCACGATTGCATGCATCAAATCGTATGCATGAGCTTGAAACATGGCTCGCGGGCACGGCGTTATAGATCTAGTGCATTGAAATTATTAAATATTCTGGCTTTGATCCGAATTCCTGATCAATTGATCGAGTGTGGCGGTTTACGTCAAGGGAAGCGAAGATGAAATAGCATGCATCAGCCTAAAAAATAATCAATGCTATCGTTGTCATGATTTTGGCTGCCCATTGAATGGGCGTCGATCATGGGCTCAGGCGCCGGGGCCGTCCCGGTGGTAACGGCCCCGATACTGACCCGATCAGAATCGGTCACGCCAGCAGGATAAATTTCAGCAGGAACAGCCCTGCCAGCACCGCCACCACCGGCCCGACATCGCGCCAGCGCCCGGCCAGGACCTTGATGCCGGTGTAGGTGATGAAGCCGATGGCGATGCCATGGGCGATGGAATAGGTCAGCGGCATGGCAATCGCCGTCATAACGGCCGGTGCATAATCGGTGACATCCTCCCAATCCACCTCCGTCAACCCGCGTGCCATCAGGCACGCGATGTAGAGCAGGGCCGGAGCCGTGGCATAGGCGGGGATATTGGCGGCCAGCGGTGCGAAGAACAGGCAGGCCAGGAACAGTACCGCCACCGTCACCGCCGTCAGCCCGCTGCGCCCGCCAACATTGGTGCCAGCCGCACTCTCGATATAGGAGGTGACGGTGGAGGTGCCTAGCGCCGCACCCACGGTCGTCGCCGCCGCATCGGCGAACAGGGCGCGCTTCAGGCGGGGCAGCTTGCCATCCTTGTCCAGCAGCCCGGCCCGATGCGACACACCGATCAGGGTGCCGGCCGTGTCGAACAGATCGACGAAGAAAAAGGCGAAGACTACGGTGATCAGCCCGACGCTGAACGCGCCTTTCAGGTCCATGGCCAGCAATGTCGGGCTGGGGTCGGGCGGCAGGGAGACGATCTGCCCGTTGAAGGGCGAGGCACCGATCCCCATGCCCACGACCGCCACCGTCAGGATGGTCAGGATCACCGATCCCGTCACCTTCCGTGCCGCCAGCGCGCAGAGCAGGATGAAGCCGATGGCGGCCAGAACAGGCTGCGGCCTGGTCAGATCGCCAATGGTGACCAGCGTGACCGGGTGCGCCTTGATCAGGCCGGCATTCTCCAGCGCGATGATGGCCAGGAACAGGCCGATGCCGGAGGATATGGCCAGTTTCAGGGTGCGGGGAATGGCATTCACCACCGCCTCGCGCACGGGCAGAACCGACAGGATGATGAACAGGATGCCCGACAGGAACACGGCCCCCAGCGCCACCTGCCAGGAATAGCCCATCTGCCCCACAACGGTGAACGCGAAATAGGCGTTCAGCCCCATGCCCGGCGCCTGGGCGATGGGGTAATTGGCGTAAAGCCCCATGATGGCCGAGCCGATGGCGGCGGCCACACAGGTGGCGACAAACACCGCCCCATGGTCCATGCCCGCCGCCGACAGGATCTGCGGGTTGACGAAGATGATATAGGCCATGGTCAAAAAGGTGGTGAGCCCGGCCAGCAGCTCCGTCCGGACATCACTGCCCAGTTCTTTCAGCTTGAAGTAGGATGTCAGCATCTGTGCGGCGCCCTTTGCGGCGAAAGGGAAGGGGAAGGAAATGCCAGTATTCCTTGAAAAAGTCTTGGGAGCCATAGGGTTGATGGGGCTTTTCGCGGGTGCGGCGGGGCTGGTGCGCGGCTTTCCTTCACCCTCCCAAGCCCTGACAGGCTTGGGCCCCTCCCTCTCCCGCAAGCGGGCGAGGGGCGGATTGTACGCAACGTCCTTTTTCGCACCTCGCCCACGAAGTGGGAGAGGGAGGGGCCCGTTGGCGCCAGCCAATGGGAGGGTGAGGGCCATCGCCACCCTGCTCGTGTTGCTCACCCTTCCCGCCGCCGCCCAGACAGACGCCCCCACCATCCGCATCGACCCCGCCGCCTGCCGCTATGTCGCCCGTCATCAGCCCAGTGCCGATGTGGAGTACAAGCCCGGCGTCGATGTGCATGGCGATGCGGTGGCGCCCGCCGATCTGCCCGACGGCTATGCCATCGAACTGCCGAAAAGCATCGATATTGCCATTACGTCCGATATCGCGCGGCGCTTCGGGATCGCTACAAATAACCTCTACCGGGGGGAGGCGCAGATCGGTACCGTAACGCTGCAGGGCAATCAGGTCCTGTTCAACGGCAAGCCGATGCAGTCGGCGGCCGAGGCCGACCTGATCGCACTCTGCGCCAAGACCCCGCATTGATCACGTAAGGACCGCCACCATGGACCGCGCCGCCGCCAAAGCCATCCTGAAACAGCGGATCGATCAGGCCATGGGGCGCAACCGCGCCGATCTGGTGATCAAGAATGTGCGGCTGCTGAACGTGGCAACCGGGTCCATCGATGAAACCGACATCGCCATCTGTGGCGATACCATCGTCGGCACCTATGACCGTTATGACGGGGTCGTGGAGATCGACGGCAAGGGCCGCTTTGCCGTGCCGGGCTTCATCGACACGCATGTGCATTGTGAAAGCACGCTGGTCGCGCCATCGGAATTCGACCGCTGTGTCCTGCCGCGCGGCACCACGACGGCCATCTGTGATCCGCATGAGATCTGCAATGTGCTGGGGGAGACGGGGCTGCAATATTTCCTGGATTCGGCCCTGACCACGGCCCTGGATCTGCGGGTGCAGCTATCGTCCTGTGTGCCGGCCACGCATCTGGAAACGGCGGGCGCGCGGTTGAAGGCCGATGATCTGGCCCGCCACCGCCACCATCCCAAGGTCATCGGTCTGGCCGAATTCATGAACTTCCCCGGCGTGCTGTGGAAGGATGAGGAGACGCTGGACAAGCTGGCGGAATTCTATGGCGCGCATATTGACGGGCACTCGCCCCTGGTCACCGGCAAGGAACTGAACGCCTATCTTTCCTGCGGCATCCGCAATTGCCATGAATGCACGTCGCAGGCCGAGGCGCGGGAGAAGATCGCCAAGGGCATGCAGGTGCTGATCCGCGATGGCTCCGTCTCCAAGGATGTGGACGCGCTGTCCGGCCTGATCGACCCGGTGACCAGCCCCTTCCTGGCGTTTTGCACGGATGATCGCAACCCGCTGGATATTGCGGAGGAAGGGCATCTGGATCATCTGATCCGCCGCGCCATTGCGAACGGGGCCGATATCGCTGCCACCTATCGCACGGCCACATGGTCGGCGGCGCGCGGTTTCGGGCTGAAGGATCGCGGGCTGGTGGCGCCCGGCTATCTGGCGGATATCGTGCTGCTGGACGATCTGGCGCAATGCACGGTCAGTCAGGTGATCCGCGCCGGCAAGCCGGTATCACCCGACACCTTCGCCGGCCGCACCTCCCCGCTGCCCGTGGGCCTGAACTCCATCAAGCGCGACCGAATCGTGGCCGAAGACCTCGCCATTCCGGCCAGTGGCCCCGGCACCCCCGTCATTGGCGTGCTGCCCAACAAGATCATTACCGAGGCTTTGCAGGCCACCGTCCCCTATCGCAACGGCCGCCGCCACGCCGACCCGGAAAACGACATCCTGAAGATCGTGGTCGTCGAACGTCACGGCTTCACCCGCAATATCGGCAAGGGCTTCGTGAAGGGCTTCGGCATCCGGTCGGGCGCGCTGGCCAGTTCTGTCGGCCATGACAGCCATAATATCTGCGCCGTCGGTTCCAGCGACACCGACATGGTGGTCGCCATCAACCGCCTGATCGAGATCGGGGGCGGCTTCGTGGCCGTGAAGGACGGTGCGATCGTCGGCGAACTGGCCCTGCCGGTGGCCGGCCTGATGAGCCTGAAACCGTTCGAGGCGGTGGAACACGAGCTGGAGGCGCTCCGCGCATCCGTCAAGGCCCTGGGCTGCCCGTTGGCCGAACCCTTCCTGCAACTGGCCTTCCTGCCCTTGCCGGTGATCCCGCACCTGAAGATCACCGATATGGGGCTGGTGGATGTGGACCGGTTTGAACTGGTGGCAGCGTGATTGTATGTTAAAGTTCGCTTGAAAACGCCCTGTGGTATGGGAGGTTTACCATGACGCGGAACAGCAAGCATGTCGTTCCCAGCCCGGATGGCGGCTGGAGCGTGCGGGCCGCTGGTGCTGTACGCGCGTCCCGACGCTTTGACACACAGGACGAAGCGATTCAGTATGGGCGTGATCTGGCAAAGAGAAATCATGCCGAATTTTACATTCATGACCGTAATGGTATGATCCGGGAGAAAAGGAGCTATGGGAATGACCCATTCCCGCCCCGCGACAAAAGATGAATGGCACTCATGGGCTTTGAGAAAAATGTCTTCATAAATTATCCCTTTGACGATGAGTATAAAGGCCTGCTGCGGTCCCTCCTTTTTTCAATCATTGATATGGGATTTGAACCCCGGATTGCTTTGGAAAGCCTGAATTCAGGTGAGGCGCGGATTGAGAAGATAATAAAAATTATCCAGCAATCGCAGTTTGCTATCCATGATCTTTCCCGAATTAAATCAAAAGGCGTCGGCGAATTCTACCGGATGAATATGCCGTTTGAGCTTGGTTTGGATATTGGATGCCAGCGTTTCAAAGGCGACAAATGGTCGAACAAGAAATGTCTGATTCTTGAGACGGAACGGTACAGGTATCAGGCCGCTCTGTCCGATCTGTCGAATTCCGACATAGCCGTTCACAATGACGACCCTGCCGCCGCCGTTCGGGAGGTGCGCAACTGGCTTTCCACGCAAGCCAAGGTCAAGGTGCCGGGTCCCACACATATTTTTGGTCGCTTCACCGATTTCGTGACCGATCATTCCAATGACCTGGAGGCCTCCGGTCACTCGACGAAGGATATCGAAAGCTACCCGATTCCCCATCTTATCGATGATATGAGACAGTGGGTGTCTTCCAACCCATGGAGCATGCCCAACAAAGCGTGATGTCCGTCTGTGCGCCCTGGCTTTTGGGGACAGGCCGGCCGGTACCCCCGCCCGCCAAGGTTGATTTCCCAAGCACGCGCGGACTTGCTATGCTGCGCCACCTCCCACCCCGCGCGTGATGATGCCAGTCCTGATCCCAACCCTCCGGCCGTCCCGTCGCGCCCCCTTCAACTTGCGTGGCTGCGGTGCCGCTGCCCTGCTGGCCTTGTCGCTGCTGCTCCCGCAAACGGCGCCGGCCGCCGACTGGTCGGCCTTTTCCGAGCCGTTATTCGAGAGGCTGGGGCGGGAGCAGGGGTTGCCCAACGATGTGGTGGGCGCCATCGTGCAGGATCGGGCGGGGTTCATCTGGTTCGGCACCGGCGGCGGGCTGGCCCGCTATGACGGGCACCGGTTCCGGCACTATACCAGCGACCCCGGTGACCCGGGCAGCCTGCCCGACAGTTATGTCACCGCCCTGCATGTCGATCCCACGGGCGTGCTGTGGGTGGGCACCAATGCCGGGGGACTGGCGCAGTATGATGCTGCGGCCGACCGGTTTGTGCGTGCCAATGAAGGGCTGCAGAATCTGTCGATCCTGTCCATCCTGACCGATGCGCAGGGGCGGCTGTGGACGGGAACGGTGGGCGGGGTGCATGTGCGCGACCCGGCCACGGGTGCCAACCGCTTCTACACACGGCGCGGGCCGGAACCGGACAGCACGGTGCTGGACCAGATCCGCGACATGGTGGAATTGCCCGATGGCGGCCTGCTGCTGGCCAGCGGGCGCGGGCTGGTGCGGTTCGACCCGTCGGGTGATCTGGGCACGCCCGTCTCCCTGGGCGGTACCGTCCCGGCCGATGCGCCGATCCAGGGGCTGCTGCGCGATGGCAAAGGCCGGCTTTGGGTGACGGGGGAGTTTCCCGGTGTCGCCATGTGGGACCCGGCCACGGGGGAACAGAAACTGTTCCCCCTGCTGGGCGAAGGCGACCCGGTCGCGGCACCGGTCGCCAAACATGCGCTGGCTGAACTGTCGCCCGACCGTATCGTGATCGGCACGCAAGGGGCGGGTCTGGCGGAACTGGATGTCGTGACGGGCACGGTGGTGGTGCGCCGCAACGACCCGACCCTGTCCAGTTCCCTGGTGGCCAGCGATGTGCGTTCCCTGCTGGTCGACCGGTCGGGCATTCTGTGGGTGGGGACCTGGGGCGGCGGCGTTTGCCGGCGCAATCCGCAGACGCAGGCCGTGCTGTCGGTTCCGGCCTCCCATATCCGTGCCGACCGCCTGTCCGATCCGCAGGTGCGCAGCCTGATGCTGGCTCCCGACGGGCGGTTATGGGCGGGGTTGCAGGCCAACGGCATCGACATCCTGAACCCGGCCACGGGCACGCGCGACGGCATCCGGCCGGCAAGCGGCGGCCTGCCCGATGGCGCCGTCCTGGCACTGGAAACCGGTCCCGACGGCACCGTCTTTATCGGCACGCAGCGCGGTCTGTTCCGCCACCGGCCTGGTGCCGCGCGGGTGGAGCCGCTGCCCTTGCCGCCGCCAGCGCCGAATGCCGCCGTCTGGTTCCTGATGCGTCAGGGCGACATGCTGTGGATGGCGGCCGACGGGCTGATCTCCCTGGACCTGACCAGCGGTGCCGTGAAGGCCGACCGGTCCAGGCTGGGCGATGCGCGGTCGCTGATCGACAACCGGCTGCGGGTGCTGGCGCCGGGGCCCGATGGCGGGCTGTGGGTAGGGGGCAATGCCGGTCTGCATTACCGCGATCCCGCCGGCGGGTTTCAGCGTATCCGCAACGACCCGGCCGATCCGGCCTCGCTTTCGCATAATTTCATCACCGCCATCCTGACCGATGCCAAGGGCCGCGTCTGGGTCGGCACCCTGGGCGGTGGTCTGAACATTCTGGAAGCCGGGTGGAAGCCGGGGCAGCCGCCCAGGTTCCGCCGCCTGGGTCTGGGCGATGGCTTGCCCACGCTGCTGATCAACGCGTTGCGACAGGATGCGGCGGGCCGCATCTGGGCGTCCACCGATGCCGGGCTGGCCGTGATCAACGGCGATGATCTGTCGGTGCAGGTGCTGGGCCGCCCGGACGGGGTGGGCGTGGGCAGTTTCTGGGCAAATTCCGTCACCATGGATGGTGAGGGACAGATGATGTTCGGCGGCCGTGACGGTCTGGTCGTGGTACGGCCGGACCGGCTGGACGCCTGGCGGACGCTGGCCCCCACGGTCGTGACCGAGTTGCGCGTGGATGGCAAGCCGGTGCCGTCCGATCCCTACAACCTGCCGGTCCCGCCCACCTTGAACCTGCTGCCGGATCAGCGGTCGCTGTCGGTGGAATTCGCAGCCCTGGATTACACGGCGCCGGATCGCACACGGTTCCTCTACCGCCTGGACGGGTTCGAGGAACAATGGTCGGCGGGCGACGGCAGTCACCGCCACGTCGCCTATGCCAACCTGTCGCCCGGATCCTACCGCCTGCAGGTGCGGGGCAGCAACCGCGCCGGCCTGTTCGCCGACCGGGCGCTGGTGGTGCCGGTGACGGTGCTGCCCGCCTGGTATCAGACATGGTGGTTCCGGGGGCTGGTCCTGCTGGCGCTGCTGGCGGCCACCTGGGGCGCGGTGCAGTTGCGCACCCTGTCGCTGCGCCGCCGGCAACGGGAGCTGGAACGCGAGGTGGCGGAGCGGACGGAGGTCATCGCCCGGCAGAAGGATGCGCTGGCCGGCGCGCTGGAGGATCTGCGCGCCACCCAGGACCGGCTGGTGCAGGAGGAAAAACTGGCCAGCCTGGGCCGCCTGGTCTCCGGCGTGGCGCATGAACTGAACACGCCGCTGGGCGTGGCCATCACCACCTCCACCTTCCTGACGGAGGAGATGGCGGGCCTGTCGGGCCAGGTGGAGGCCAAGGCATTGACGCGCACGGCCCTGTCCGACTTCCTGGCCACGGGGCGGGAGGCGATGGGCGTGCTGCAGGCCAATTTGCAGCGTGCCGCCCGGCTGGTGCAGAGCTTCAAACAGGTGTCGGCAGAGGAATATGCCGGGCCGAAGCAGCGGCAGCGCCTGTCCACCCTGGTGGCCGAGGCCGCGGCCCCGCTTCAGCCCCGGTTCCGCGAGGCGGCGATCACCTTCCATATCGACGGGCAGAAGGACCTGACCGCACTGGTGCAGCCGGGCGCCATGGTCAATGTCCTGACCAACCTGATGCTCAACGCCCTCCAGCATGCCTGGCCGCCGGGGAAGGGGGGGAACTTGACCGTCACCCTGTCTTCCATCGGTGATACGGCCATCATCACCATCGCCGATAACGGGGCCGGTATGGAGGAGGCGGTGCGGGTCAAGGCCTTCGACCCGTTCTTCACCACCAGCCGGGAGCATGGCGGCACCGGCCTGGGCCTGCATATCGTGCATAATCTGGTGGCGGGCCCCCTGTCCGGGACCATCATCCTGGAAACGGCGCCCGGTCTGGGCAGCCGCTTCGTCATCACCCTGCCGGGGATGGCGCAGGCCGCGTGACGGTATCCCCCCGGACCAGGGCGTGGATGAAGCCCAGCTTGCGCCGCACCGGGTCCGGCAGGGTGAAGGGATAGGGATCGGCGGTCCCCATGGACCGGTTCAGCATGTTCAGCGCCACGGTCAGCGGCACCCAGGCCGACAGCAGGCGCGCCGGGTTGCGCACGCGATAGGGATCAAAATCGACCGCGGCCGACAATTCGCCCTCCTCATCCACCGCCGGTTCCACCCGCATGCCCAGCGATGCCGCCGTTTCCAGCGTGTCGACCATATGCAGGTAATGCGCCCAGCTTTCCGCCCAATCCTCCCACGGGTGCATGGTGGCATAGGCGGAGACGTGGGTTTCCTGCCACCCTTCCGGCGGGCCATCGTGATGATGCCGGTCCAGGGCCGCCGCGTAATCCAGCCTTTCATCGCCGAACAGCGCACGGAAAGGTTCCAGCGCTGCGTCGTCATCCCGGACCAGCAGGTCCCAGTAATAATGCCCCACCTCGTGCCGGAAATGACCCAGCAGGGTGCGGTAGGGTTCCCCCATCGCGACGCGGGTCCGTTCGCGGACGGCGTCGTCGGCCTCTTTCAACGCGATGGTGACAACCCCGTCTGCGTGCCCCGTCATCACGCGATCCTTGGAACCCGGATTATCGGCCAGGAAGTCGAAGACCAGCGGCTGTGGGTGACTGTCCCCCGGCGCGGGGCAAGATAGGCCCAGCCGGTGGATGGCGTGGAAAAGCCGGCGCTTCGCCCGCTCGATCTTCTGCCATTGCTCGTGGCGGACCGGGTCGGTCAGGTCGGGCACGGTGCGGTTATGACGACAGGCGGGACAGAAGGCGGGTGCATCCCCTGTCCCGTCACCGGCCGGAACCAGCCAGTTGCAGGCGCTCAACTCCCAGTTCCGGCAGAACCGCCATAGGGCCCCGTTCTCCAGCCCGGCCTCCCGCCAGGCACCGCCATCGGCCACCAGCGCCAGCATGCGTTCCTGCTCCGGCAGATATCCCACATGATGGCCGCAGCGCAGGCAGGCCGTATTCTCGAAATGCAGCGCCTGTCCGCAGCATTGGCAGGGGAAGAGTTTCATCGCGTCCTCGTGGCGGGTCCGTCGGGGCGGGCTGCTCTGGCAACGCCGGCGAAGGCCGTGCGGTTCCAAGCAAACCGGCCCAGCGCGCCGCCACCCTTGCCGCCGGCCCGTTCTGCCCATAAAGTCCGGCGCATCGTCACTCCAATCCCGTGAGTTCCTCTCCCATGCGTATGTCCAGCTACTTCCTGCCCACGCTGAAGGAAACGCCGTCGGAGGCGCAGATCGTCAGCCATCGCCTGATGCTGCGGGCCGGCATGATCCGCCAGACCTCGGCCGGCATCTATGCCTGGCTGCCGCTGGGCTGGAAGGTGCTGCAGAAGGTCAGCCAGATCGTGCGGGAGGAACAGGACCGCGCCGGCGCGCAGGAACTGCTGATGCCGACCATCCAGTCGGCCGACCTGTGGAAGCAGTCGGGCCGGTACGAGGCCTATGGTAAGGAGATGCTGCGCATCACCGACCGCCATGACCGCGAGATGCTGTTCGGCCCCACGAATGAGGAGATGATCACCGACATCTTCAAGACCTTCGTGAAGTCCTACAAGGACCTGCCGCGGAACCTGTACCACATCCAGTGGAAGTTCCGGGACGAGGTGCGGCCCCGGTTCGGCGTGATGCGCGGCCGCGAATTCCTGATGAAGGACAATTACTCCTTCGATCTGGATGCGGAGGGCGCGCGCCTGTCGTACCGCAAGATGTTCCTGGCGTATCTGCGCACCTTTGCCCGCATGGGCATCAAGGCCATCCCGATGCGCGCCGATACCGGCCCCATCGGCGGTGACCTGTCCCATGAATTCATCATCCTGGCCGACACGGGCGAAAGCCAGGTGTTCTGCGACAAGGCCTGGCTGGACATGGACGTGCTGGCCGACAATCCGGACGCCAATGGCGACCTGAAGGATTTCTTCGCCAAGTACACCGGCATCTATGCCGCCACCGAGGAAATGCACGACGCCGAAAAGGCGCCGGCCGATCTGGTCACCGCGCGCGGGATCGAGGTGGGGCACATCTTCTATTTCGGCACCAAGTACTCCGCCCCCATGGGGGCGGTGGTGACCGGCCCCGACGGGCAGCCGGTGACGGTGGAGATGGGGTCCTACGGTATCGGTGTGTCCCGCGTCGTGGCCGCATTGATCGAGGCCAGCCATGATGATGCCGGCATCATCTGGCCCGATCAGGTGGCGCCCTTCAAGGTGGCCCTGATCAACCTGAAGGCCGATGACGAGGCCTGCCGCAGCACCTGTGACGGTCTTTATGCCCGCCTGCAGGAAGCCGGCGTCGATGTGATCTATGACGACCGTAACGAGCGGCCGGGTGCAAAGTTCGCCGACATGGACCTGATCGGCATCCCCTGGCAACTGACCATCGGTCCGCGCGGCCTGAAAGCCGGCACGGTGGAACTGAAGCGCCGCGCGACGGGTGAGAAGCTGGAACTGCCGCTGGAAGAAGCGCTGGCCAAGGTGACGGCGTAAAATAAAACGGTCGGTCGGGCGGCGGGTTTTCCCCCGCCCGCCAACCGGCCAAGGGTGATCAGTAAACCAGTTCGTCCTCGCCCTTGCCGCTGGCGATGACGATTTCGCCACGGGCGGCCATGTCCTTGGTCAACTGCACCATGTACATCTGCGCCTCGTCCACGTCGCGCAGGCGGACGGGGCCCATGGCGCCCATGTCCTCGCGCATGATCTTGGCGGCGCGTTCCGACATGTTGGTGAAGAACAGGTCCTTCAGCGTGTCCGACGCCCCCTTCAGGGCTGTGGCCAGCTTCTGCTTGTCGACTGAACGCAACAGGGTCTGAATGCCGCTGGGGTCCAGCTTGGACAGATCTTCGAACGTGAACATCAGGGCGCGGATACGTTCGGCGCTGTCACGGTTGCGTTCTTCCAGGGCCGCGATGAAGCGGCTTTCGGTATTGCGGTCGAAGCTGTTGAAGATTTCTGCCATCATCTCGTGCGCGTCGCGGCGGTTGGTGCGGGCCAGGTTCGACATGAATTCGGTGCGCAGCGTGCGCTCGATATCGTCGATGACTTCCTTCTGCACCGCTTCCATGCGCAGCATGCGCATGATGACTTCCATCGCAAAGCTTTCGGGCAGAAGCTGAAGCACGCGGCCGGCATGGTCGCCCTTGATCTTGGACATGATCACGGCGACGGTCTGCGGATATTCGTTCTTCAGGTAGTTGGCCAGCACCTGCTCGTTCACATTGGTCAGCTTGTCCCACATGGTTCGGCCGGCGGGACCACGGATTTCCTCCATGATCTGGTCGACCTTGTCCTTGGGCAGGACCTTGGTCAGCAGGCGTTCGGTGCTGTCGAACGAACCGACCAGCGAGCCGGTGGAACTGATCTGTTCGGCGAACTCCACGAACAGGCGTTCAACGAGGTTGGAACTGACCGAGCCCAGATTGGCCATGGTCTGCGACAGTTCCTTGATCTCGTCATCGCCCATCAGGGCGAACAGCTTGGATGCGATTTCCTCGCCCAGGGCCAGCATCAGGATGGAGGCTTTCTCCGGCCCCGTCAGGCCACGATAATCCTCACGAACGCGCATCGCCATGGCGGCCACTCCAACCCTACGAAAACCGGCACCGACAGGCCGGCCATATCACCTTCGGCGGAATCTAGCACAGCGATTCGCCAAGGTGAATCCGTCACGTAAACGAAAGAGTATTGGTTACGGCCCCCCGGCCAGGGCGCGGCGGCGTTCTTCCCAGGCCACTTCGTCCGCGATGGGTGCAAAGGGCACCCGGGGTAGCTCGTTACGCAGGCCGGGACAGTCGCGCGGCCCGTCATAAGCGCGGCCGACCAGATAACCGACGGTGGACGCGACCCCGGCGCCGGCCAGCCCCTTGGCGGCCGTCGTCACGTTACTGTCGCTGTCATTTCCCAATGCCATGCCGGCCATCATGCCGACCGCCGCCCCGATCCAGGTTCCGGCCTTTGCACCCGTCTGGTCGCGGCCCGTGCAGGGTTGTGGCAGCGCCTCACGCAGGCGCAGATCGGCATCGTCCAGCGAGACGACCTGACCGGGCAAGGGTTGGGCGCCGGGCAGGGGTTTGAAGGTGTTGACCGCCGGGTCGGCGGCAAAGGCAGGCGGAAAGGCCAGCAGGCAGAGGATCGACGCTGCCAGTCCACCCGCCTTCATGATGTCACCGGCGTCCGTCCCAGAATTCCAGCGGGGCCGATACCGACGGCGCGCCCAGGATGTTGCCGCCATATTTGTGGCGCAGGAAGCTCTCGTTATAGTTCAGGCGCGGCGTTCCGGAGACATAGCCATAGGGCGTGTAGTAGCCGCGATTGTTGGAATAGAACGGTTCGGCGTCATAACCGATCTGACCGTCGCCCAGCAGTTGGTTCGACCGGCGGGCGCCGTAACCATTGCTGAAGGTCGGCATATTGCCGCTGACCGACAGGCTGAACCCGTCGGGCGTGCGGGGCGTGCCCTGCCCGGACAGGGCCAGGGCGGCGGCCACGCTGGCCTCCGTTCCCGGTCGGGCATAGGACTGGGCGGCGGCCCGTTCACCAGGCGTCACCTCACGGGTGATGGGCTTGAACGTGTTCACGGGCTTGCCCGCCTCTTCCGCCAGGGCCGGTGCCGAGATCGGCAGGGCCACCAGCAGGGCGGCGATGCCGGTGGCACGGGCATGACGGGTGAAAGCGTTACGCATCGGAACAATCTCCACTGCCGGGGCGGGGCATGTCTGTGAACAGGGCCGGCGCCGCAATCGGGGGAACGGGGCCGCCCCATGGGCGCCCGCATCATGTCCCTAAGGT
>NZ_JAGOGJ010000119.1 GCF_017996735.1 Niveispirillum sp. | reverse complement strand
CTCGGGGGACAAACACCCGACGAGGCATACAGGCAAGGGGCGGACAAACTGTGTTTGGCGGCGTGAACTGAACAGGACCAAGCTTAACGCCGAACAAAAACTGTCCGCTCACGGGGGACCAGCTCTCAGAATCCCAACGTCGTTTACGTCCCTTACACAGCCAAAACCGCTCCGGGTATTTCCATAATGTAAATTATCAAACATCTAGAAACATTTCAAATTATCTTTGAGGTGGGTGATTTTATCACTGTTCTCTATTGGCATCATATTTGACAATGTCCAATGCCAACCGCCGCTCATTCTCTGTTTTGGTGTTTACAGCGAGCTGCGCCAGATGTTCGACTAGGTTCATCTTCAAAGATCGCAGTCCCTCCCACCACGCTTGAGCGGCGAGTACAATTTCATCAATTGCCTGTTGTTGCTCATTCTGCGGGACCGACATTCAAACGCTCCATATGGTTAGAACTCGTCGTCTCCCCGACAGCGAGCTATTGCGGGGTCATCTGGTGCTACACCGTTGCCGATAGCCATCGCCCGGTAGGACGGCCACAGAGGATCGTTAAGCGGCTCCTTAACCTCTGCAAGGTCAACCTGCCCGCTCCTCACAGCCAGGCGCACTCCTATATTGTTCGCCGCATTGCGCAATAGAAATCCAGCACAGGTGGCTGGCTTTTCCGCTCCGCTTTCATGGCAAGCGAATGAATGCATCGACATATCAAAAGCAGTATTAGCTGACAGCCGGAAAGCCTCAGCTGGAAAGGTGCCGACGTTGCGGACAAGCCACGGGCACCCTCCACAAGGCTGGCGGCGATATGGCATTTCGTGAGGTGTGCGATCAGCCCGTTCTTTCGACTTGGCAGAAACTCATGGACTATCTTCTGGTAAGATTAAGCCACGAGCGAAATGAGCAATTCTGGATACTTTTTCTCGATCGAAAGAATTGTTTGACGTTCGAGCTAAAGGTCGCAGAAGGCACAGTAGACCACGTTCCGGTTTATCCTAGGGAAGTGGTTCGATTGGCATTGCAACACGACGCGAGCGCTCTTCTTATAGTCCACAACCACCCCAGTGGTGATCCGGCGCCAAGTAAAGCGGATATAGAAATAACAAGGCAGCTTAGTAACGCACTTAGCGTTATTAATGTGTCTTTGCACGATCACGTCATCGTGGGAACGGGTGGTAAGTACACTAGTTTTAAAACCAACGGCCTGTTCTGAAAATCCACTCTCGTTTCCCTATGGAGAGGAAAAATATGAAAGACGCTCAAATGGAGTCGATCCTAACGTTAGCCTATGACAGGTCGGCAGATGCAGGTTTTGCTCATCCCTTCTGTCTTGAAGACAACGGAGACTGCGGTTGCGCAATGGTCATTATTGCCGGCCGCCATCGTCGTTTGATCCAGGCTGTCCGAGACCTCGGCGTGTCCAATGTCGAAAAGCACACCTATGGCGGGTACGCGGTCTCCATCTTCAGCGGGTGGCAAGGGCAATCGCGAGCCGTTTACGAGGCAGCTGCTAACGCCTTCGTCTCCGTGCTCAAAGATGCGGGTTTTGAAGCCCACACCCATAGCTACGCCGACTGAGCCTGTTGCGGCCTTAAGTCATCACAACCCCATCGGGGCACCGTCCCCGCAGGGGAGGTGCGCCCAAATTCAAGGAGCACCATGATGAACAACTTTGATCGTAGCACCCTCGTCGGGTCCTCCGAATTCTACCGCGCTCGCGCCTATGCCTTCGCTCTGATCCGTCGGGCGGCCGTTTAACGGGCGTGCAGGTTGATAGTGACGTGTCCGGCTTGCGGCCTTGCATGATGGGGCCATGATCATCCACTCTTCCCGACGGGTGATGGAGGGTGGTGATGGCAGAGTACCAAAGGATCGGGTTGTCGGCGCGACGCGGCCGCCTGCTGACGCCGGGTGACCTGATCCTTCATCTGCGGAATGAAACAGACCAGGCGCCGGAAGGGGATGATCTGTCCCTCACCCTGTCTCCCACAGGTGCCGGTGATGGCCTCTGCCTGTTGCGGCTTAGCGGCCCGGCCGAGCGGCTGGAACCGTTGCGTCCGCTGTTGCCGGCCGCCTTGCGCAGCGGCAACCCTTGGCAAGTATCGGCCGGCGACGTGGGCGGCAGCGCAAGCCTGTCTGGATTGGCGGATGACATCCTGTCCGCCCTGTTGATCGGCGCCCGTCCATTGTCGCGATGGCGCAGTCGCTTTCTGGCCGTGCTGCGCGGTCCGGCGGGGTGCTTGCCGACCGGTCTGGGCACCGGTTATGTCGCGCTGGCGGACGAAGGCCCGCAAGAACGGCTGTACTGGCTGCCCGGTCTGGCCGATGTCATGCAGCCACCCACGCCCGATCGGCCGGGTTTGCTGAGCACTTGCTGGACCGGCCCGACGCCGGTTCTGACCCTGACCCGGGGGGCGGAAACATGGCACCTGCCGCTGACGCACCTGATGCTGCATGCGGCACCCGGTGGTCTGTTCGTGCTGGAATGGGGGATCGGGGGTGAGGGCTGGCCCACCGATGCGGGCAGTGATCAGCCTTTCTGGCGGCAGGTGGCCGGGCTGGACATGGCCCGGCGGCAGGACCCTGTGCCGCGAACCCTGGCCGAATTGCTGGACTTCAACGCGGCACTACGCCCCCTTTACGCGGCCTATGAAGTGCCGCTCGCCGCCCGCGATACCCATTGTCTGCGGCTTGGCGATGATATCCTGTGTGATATGGCCATGGGGGAAACGCCGGGGCAGGAGGGACCGTGGCGGGCGCTGGCGGGGTTGATGTTGGCGCCCTGGGGCCTGAAGTCAACGGACGTGGCGCTGATGCAGGACGAACGCGCCCGGCTGGTTGGCGCGGTCACCCCCCTGGGACCGCCGCCGCCGGACCTGCCGTCGATCGCTGCCGACTGGCGTGTCATGTTGAGTCGCTTTTCCGGTGTAGACCCCTACGCGCCTACGCCCGCCTATGACCCCGATTGGTCGGCCGCGGAACTGGACCGCAGCCTTTATGACCGGTTCTCCGCCTTCGGATCACGCTATATGGTCACGGACCACAGCCTGACCCTGGTCGGCCACGGCGATTTCGCAGCACAGGTGGGGGGACGGCATCTGACCGGCCTGTACCGCCGCCTGTTCCTGGTGGCGCTGCTGCGCGCTGCCGCCGCCCAGGGCATCCGTGCCGATCTTGCCAGCCTGCCGGATGTGGAAGCGGTAACCGGCATTGCCCACCTCTGGCGACCTTTCCTGCTGACCCTTGGGCACGGCCCGATGACGGGGCAGATGCAGGGGGTGGAACTGTTCGCGCGTATGCTGGACGCTACGGCCGCCGACACGCTGTTGGCTGACGCGCTATCCCTGCTGGACCGCGCGGCGGCGGGCTGACCCATAGCCCGTCAGGCAGCATAGCGGATTCTTGCCGCGCAGACAGGTTTGACGCCCGCAGTACCACGCCGAACAGGCGTTTCGGTGATCAGACTGAAACGTCTCTAAAGTTTCAATCCGCTTTCAAACGCGGAACCCTGTCAAACCCGTGCTCAGGGCGCAGCATATCGTATCGCCTGTTTCAATCCGCTTTCAAACGCGGAACCCTGTCAAACTGGTCGCCCGAACAACTTAGACAGGGGATTTTTGCGATGTCCAACGCCTTCGTTTCAATCCGCTTTCAAACGCGGAACCCTGTCAAACCAGCGCCGCCATGGCCGGTGACGAAGAGATCACCATCCACCCCGGTGTTTCAATCCGCTTTCAAACGCGGAACCCTGTCAAACTCACCTGCCAGAATGCCCTTATGCAATGGGTGTTTTATCCTGCATTTCCATGGGGAGGCAAAACTCCTGTAACAATTTGTCAAGGCCCCTGCCGGAAATAATCGTGACTAGTCTGCATTATTAAATTGATTCAATTATTTATCGACATTCCACAGGGTGTCGTCTGCAATGCCGCCGCCCTCCAGGGTGACAGCGGAGGCGATCACCGATATCATTTCATCCATGGGGATATTTCCAGGGCTTGCACCATCATGAATGTCGGTACGTTTCGGGAAATCCTGTTCTGGCCTTTGTCGCTTCAAGGTGGAACAACCGACGATATCGAGAGATCGTTGGACGAGGACGGGCGCTGGAAGGAATGGCCGCATCCGTTCGCAGGAACCGCGTCCGCCATCGCCGGGCATGAGGGGGATCAGCAAAGGCTGGCCACCCAATATGCGGCAGCCGTCTACATGCACCCGTTCGTGCAGAAACTGCTGTATCCGCACCGGCCCCATGGCGATGCCGGGCGCCCGGTGCTGCGCCGGTTCCGAGCGACCGGCGACCACTTGCCAAAGCGGATCAGGGTCACCCTGTCCGGCACCACGCAAACCGAGATTTCGTTCAGGGTCGATCGGCTGGAATTGTCGCTGTTCCGGACGGGCGTGGTGATCCTGCAGGCCGATCTGTGGTGCGAAACGCCCAACCTGTCCTTGGCCGTGGCACAACAATGCCTGGATGAGGTTCGGCGCTGCTACGTTCCCTTCTGGAAAGGCAACGCACCGGGCCAGGTGCCAGCATCGGTGGCCGTTGATCATGCCACGCGAACGCAGACATGGACGGCACCGACCCACCGGCCGGATTTGGACATGCATAACAGCCCCGCCGGTCTGGCCCCGACCCTGCTGCCCTGGTGGGCGGCCCTGCTGGCCCCGCTTTCCCTGACGCCGGCAGCAGACGGGGCGTACCTGTCCCATGTCGTGGATGACCGGCTGCCCGGCATGGCCTTCCTCACGCTGGACGACCCGACGGCCCTGGGTGCGGCGGATTGGGTCCGGCTGTGTTTCGCCGACCCGCCGGGTTCCGGACTGCCCCACGCCAGGTCGTTCCTGCCCGATTTCGCAGGCGCCCATTGCTATGACCGGTTCTGGGACCCGACAGGGGCGGACTGGATGCGCAGCCGCTATCTGCTGGCGGGGTATCAGTTCACCTTCGTGGGTCGGGAGGAAGGATTCACGGTGGACGTGTTGCAGGATCATTTCCGGCATCATTATGCCGACATGGCGCTGGTACTGCAGTATCAGCAGGCAGCCCTCCTGCGGTTGATGGAGCGGTTGACACCATCGGGCGACGGACGGCTGTCCGATCCCGAATTCCGGCAGCGTCTGCGGAACGCCCAGGATGAATGGCTGGATTTCCTGGGCCATGGCTGGTTCCCCACCCTGTCCAATCAGGTCCAGGGCCAGGAGTTGTTCGAGAAGTGGCGCGACCAGATGCGCTTGCCGACGCTGTACCGCGAGGTCAGCGAAAAGGCCCGCGACATGACCGCCTTGCTCAACGCCGCCGAAGGGCATGAGGCGACGCAGGCGGGATTGCGGCTGAACATGATTGCAACGCTGGGTATTATCGCGGCGCTGATTGCCGGGTTGCTGGGGATCAACCTGTTCCTGCCTGGGCAGGCGGGTGATCTGCTGTCAACAGAGACGCCCGTCACGGCGGCCCACGGCGCCGCCTTGATGCTGGTCATCAGTATCGGCACGTTTCTGTCCGGTTCAGCTTGTCTCTACATCACCAGGATCAAACCCGCCGGGAATGGAGATAAGGCCTCCGACATGCGCTTCCTGACGGCTGTGGCCATCAACTGCCTGGCGATTGCGTGTCTCACCTTTGCAGTAGGCGGCACGCTGGCCTACTTTGTCACTCATTAGCCATTCCTGGTTTGACGCCGTGCATCAGCTGCCATCTTCCGGCAGGCCCAGCATCGTCTTGGGGAGCCGCGTGTCGGGGCGCTCCCGATCCGTGCTAAGCTGCACCGCGTCCCGGATCTCCTTGAATTCCTTCAGGTCTGGATAACCGAGACGCCCGGATGCCCATAATTTCTTCCCGTAGGCGGGCCTGGACGCCGTCAGCCATTGTTTGATCGGTCCCGATTGTGACCAGTTTGAACAGAGCCCTTTCATGGACCGCTCGAAGGCGGATATGAATGGTGCGATATTCCCCATACCGCCACGCCAGATATTGTCGTCTGTGGCGGTTGCGTTGACTGTTTCCCATGCCTTTTTGTCATGCGGACGCAAGCGCAGTTTCAGGGAAGCGACCCGCGTCTGCCCTGCCCCAAACGCCTTCCCTCTGCCGATCTGGTGCCTGCACTCATGATGGCCCCCGTGGGTCAGCACCCACAGCAACAGGCCCACTTCCGCCGCACTGACATTGTGGATGCGAATATCACTCTGGAAAATCATCGGTTCCCCGGCAGTCTCCGGGCATAGAAAGCTCAAATGACTTACGATTTTTTCGGACGACCCATTCTCCGGCTTTACCTGTTGCTTCAATAGATCGAACAGCTGCGTCTTCGCCTCCGGCAGGTCGATTGGTTCAAATCGGGGAAGATAGCGTTTCCGGCCGGCCAGTTGCACGTCCGGCGCCGAATAATCCTTAATGTTACCGTGCAAATAGAAAGGAGCGAATGACGCGCGAGGCACCCCCATCACTGTTCCGGGTGCTGCGCAGACCCTGACCTTCGCCCCATGCGCCAACGTAGCGAAACCGAAGGAAACTCGCCCCTTTTGGGCCGCCGCACCTTCCTCGCCGCGGAAATCCGTCGGCTCCAGCACATGACCAAAGAGTGCCTCTGTAATATCTGGCTGATACTTCACCCCTGCGTTTGGCAACGCGTGCGCCTTGTTGTTGTTAAGTAATTCTTGCACCGACCGGCGATGAGCAACCTTGAAGAAGCGCGTGAAGCCAAATTGCAATGTATCAATGTCATCTCTGTTCATAATATAAAATATCGGCACTGCCAATCCGGCCGTCAAAGTCGACCAGAATTTTTCAAGAGACCCATCCGGCGTGCGATTGTTTTTGGATGGTTTGGTGTTTATCACCCAAAATTTATCCCATATATTTCTAGTAACAGCGATTGTTTTTGGATTATCATCATCAAAGAACACATATTCGTGCTTCTTGGATTTATTGTTCTTCTCTCGTAATGACGCCGCGCTTGGCGCCGAAGTCGAACCGTTTGAAAACACCAGGTGGCCAAGCTTGCCATCCTTGTCGGGCACGGCAAGTTCTTCGGCTCGCGTCGCTCCCTGTATGGTGAAGCGATATTTCGGCAATGAATTGAAGTTTAGCGGTGGCTCCACTGCACTACTTAACAACTTATATCGCTCCACGATTGATTTATGTAGCCATTTCGAACGCCATTCCGGGAGATCTTCTTTTCCTCTCTTGTCAATCAAGTTCCGCAGGTCTTCGTGTGTTATCCTTCTCCAGCCCTTGCAGGATTTGATGGTTGCCGTTGATGTCCGCGCATCAAAGGTCAGCCAACCCGCCGCAACTTTCCCCGGGTCCAGCAAGGAATCACTCCCTGCTGTATGCGGATGCTTGAAATCGCGGACGCCATAGCGGTGGTGACCATTGATCTGGGACAGGCGTGACCAAGACACGATTTCGGCAGACGTCCGCACCATGCCGCGCAACGTGGCGCCGGGAATGACGGGCTGTTCATTCGGCCATGTCATTGGGCACAGGTGCCCATCCTGTTCCTTGCCAACCAGCAGCGGGGTTTCCACCGCCCACTCGACGTTGATGACCCCCGTAAAACCACCGGTAACGGGCTTGACCAGAGATGGCTGCTCCGATGGACGAATGACAGTGTTGTTCAAAGATACGAACCGGAACGGAGAACGTATCTTTCTCGCCAACTGCGCCATCCCATCAGATCTTTGCGTCGAATGCACAGCATTTGCGAGATCCTGACGGAAGGCATCAGAGTAACTCCGAAGTAAGTCTTCGTCGAATATGAAGTCCTCCAGACTCTCTTCATACAGGTGAACAAAGCGGTTTACAGCGTCATCGTGGCCAGACCGGAAGGCTGGCGTGCGGATCTGCCTCTCACACTCTGCGATCAGTTCAGCTTTCAACGCGGCCAAGCGGGGATTATCAGCCATTTATATCCTCCTGCACCGCCACATCGAACCAGCCAAAGCCCTTGTTGGTGCCATGGCCCAGCATCAAGCCTTCATCCTGGACAGCCGCCAGCAGTTCCTTTGCCAGGCTCGTCGTCTCATCGTCCACATCCGGCATTAATCGTAAGGTCGCTGTGGCCGCGACCCCGGTATAGGTTCTGGTGGTGAACAGGGCGCCGTCGATGGGCGCGCCGGAGAAACGGTCCAGCTTTACCGAGGTGACGTCCCATTTTGTTCCTGCGGTAACCGTCAATTGTTCCAGCCACAACCGTCCGCGGTGTCCGGTGGTGCCGAACAGGGCACGGACAGCGTCGGCGTCGCCCGCCGGGGTGCCGTCGCCAGGTTCGCCCTCCAGCGCCCGCAGCCAGCGGGCCTGGGCGCGCAGGGCGCCCATCAGGCTGGTGCCAGGAATATGCGGCAGGTTGCCATCCAGGCTCTGCCCCGCCAGTGCCGGATTGTCCTTGTCCGCCTCTTGCCCGGCCTTGCGGTCGCGTTTTCTGGAACTGTCCAGCACGGCGAAGGGCCCCGGGCAGGTCAACGTCAGGTTCCAGGTTCTGCCGGCATGTGCCGGCGGCGTTACCTGCGACAGATCGGGGACGGTCACCGGCGTCATCGACATTGTCCCGTCGCCCTGCAAGGCGTGGCGGGAGACGGTGAGCGTTCCGGGCAGCAGCCGCACACGGCCTTGCCCATCGCTCTTGCCCTTGCCCAATTGCGCGCCGTGCGCCAGCCGGGCCAGCAGCGGCAGCAAGGCCTGCCATTGCTGATCCAGCGTCTGCCCGTCGTCGGCAATCAGCAGCATGTCGAGCGGGATCTTTGTGCCCGGTGCCAGCATCTCCTGAAAGAACAGCTTATGCGCATCCGCCGTACCGGTTTCCGGGTTGATGGCGGTGCGGGCGGCGGCGAAACTGGTGCTGCCCAACTGCGCCGCATAGGGGGCTGCCGTTACGGGTTCAGGGACGCAGCTTCCCCCCCAGATGATGACATGGCTCATCCTGCCATGGTTCTTCTTATCCAGCTTTGGCACGCCGAACAGGGCGTCGGTCTGCTCACGGCCGGCCATCAGGCCACGCAGCAAGCCCTTCAGGGACGAACCAGGGATGAAGGGCAGACCGTCGCCACCGCGCAGCAGGGTGGACAGCAGCGGGTCCTCGTCCTGGTCGGATTTCTTCAGTTTCTTGCTTGCCACCCCACCATCACCCAGATGCAGCGGGCTTTCGGTGACCAGCGCTGCCCTGATTTCCATACGATAGGGGTGCAGGCCCATGCCCAGATGATCAGACATCCATATCCTCCACCCGGGCAATGCCGTGCATATCCTGCCCCAGTGCCGCATGATCGACCAGATTCAGGCGGAAATCTCCGAAGCCGTTTTCCGGCAGGAAGGGGCAGGCCCGCCAGTCCGTCGCCCAACCACCGTTGGCTCCACGGGCCGGCAGCCCCGTGCCCAGGCGACGTTCCAGGGCCGCACCCAGTTCACCTTGCAGCAGGAAGACCGATCCCGGCTCCGTCAACAGGAAGGGACGATAAACGGAGGGGCCGTAATGGCGTCGCCGCATCCCGATATAGCCACCAGCCAGCCGATGGCGCACAAAGAGGTTGCGCAGGATCAAGCCCGGCTGTTCCAAGGCCTGCCGCCAGAATTCCTGATAGGCAGCGTGTACGATGTCGCCCACATTGCCCGGCAGCATCAGGGCTGACGTGACCAGGGTCACGGCCCACAGGTCGCCGTCTTGCGTGGAGACCGGCCTGATATCCAGCCCCGGCGGAGGGGCGGCGTTCCGGAATTGCGCACTGGCACCCGTCGTGCCGACGCCATCCAACCCGGTCCCCCGCAACAGCGCGATGATGCGCGCAAACCAATCCGGGTCAGCGCCGTTGCGGTCGACCCGCAACCGCCAGTGCCGACGCTTCTTGGCGTTCGCATCCTGCCAGGGCGACAGGCCGATATCGACATAAAGATCGCCATCGGCCGCTGTGTAGTCTTCGCCGATCCTGGTATGGATGCGCGGCAATGTCGGAATCGCGGATGGTGGCAAGTGGTCCGGCCGCGCCCGGTTTTTCCAATCGCCGACATAGGCGGGCACGGCGCCATTGCGTCCGATGGGGATATGGGCCGGCGGCACCAGCAACGCATCCAGGATGGTTCCGTCGCCTTGCTCAAGCTGCACCAGGGACTGCGGCAGCGGCAGGTCGCAAAGCGTCTTGTTCCGTTTCTCCGGATCGTCTTTCACCGGAAAGGCGTGTCCGATGCGGATGGTGGACAGGACCTGGCCCAGCGGGCTGCCCGCCACCTCCGGCTGCTGCCCCGCCATTTCCAGCGCTCGCGCCAGCGCCCCCTTGATGGCTGAACCCGGCACAATGGTGGACCCGCGCCAGACATTGTCCGACAAACGCTCAGCATCTACCAGCAACCGCCGGTCGAAGCTGACCTCCAGCCACAGGCTGTCGCCCTCTGCATCGGCCACCACCGCCGGCCATAACGGGGCGGAGGTGGCAACCGTCACCGCTGCTTTGATCACCCGGCCGAACCCGGCACTTTTGGCCCCGCCGATGGCGGGCACCAGGGCCCAGGCCCTGGCCAGCAGGCCCGCCAGCCGCTCCAGCCGTTGCGGCGGACAGCGCAGGATGGCGGTGCCGGTGAAGAGAACGTCTGTACCGACAGGTGCCGCCAGTTCCACCACCTGTAAGGCGCCGTGCTGAACGGCCCCGGTGGCCTCGTCGATCTTGATGCGCGTGATGCTGTGGGGATCCGTCGATGGCGAAAGACCCGCCACCAGGTCGGCGGTGATCAGGCACCCGCGCTCCGGCGCATTGGACGCGGTGACACCCCCGGCGGCATCGGGGGAGGCGCGGCCGAACAGCGCGTCCAGTTCCTCCCGCTTGGCCGCCCCGACCGTGACCAGCGACACCATGGCCGCCCGCAGCAATCCTTTCACCTGATCCGCCGGGATCAGGGGTTGGCCCGCCTCGTCCCGCAGGGCCGGCGTATCAATGCCCAGGCCGGCGACATCCAGACCGGGCAGGATGAACGGGCTGCGCAGGGTGACAGACAGGGTCAGTTCGTGCCGATGGGTCATGCCGGCACCCCCGCATCGGCCGGGGCGTCGGGTGGATCGGGCCAGCCATCGCCGAACGGATCGACATAATCCCAATATTGGGCCAGCAGTGCCAGCTTCAGCCCGGCGGGCCGCGTTCCGCCCCAGGCATCAATGGCGGCCAGCGCCTGCTCACGCCCCCGGCCCGCCTTGGACAGGTAATCGTCGAACAGGGTGACAACCGTGTCGGCCGCCGCCATGCCGGCTCCGGTTTTCAGCTTCCGCAACTGCTTGTGCAATTGCGATCGGGGCAGGCCCGTCTCTTCGTCCCGCACCATCTTCATCAATGCCGGCAGTGCCGTCAGTTCCGGCACCGTCAGGGTGAAGGCGCCGCCATGTGCCGTAAGGTCCAGTCCCGGATAGAGGGACGCCCGGTGCCCTTCCAGACCTGGGCCGCCATCGGGCAGGTCGGCGCTTTCGAAAATCTCGATCTGCAGAGCGTCGATGCGCTCCCCCATAGCCCCCCTTGCCTCCTTGGCGGCGTCGGCCAAACTTTCCGCCATGGCGCGGGCCTGGCGCAGGGGTGTACGGCGATCGCAGATCACCATGCCCAGGCCATGGGTCAGGCGATGTTTCTGCACCGTCCAGCCATGCGCCCATTGTGTGAAAAATGCCTGCACCCACCACAGGGCCAGCCATGCCGGCAGGGCGAAGGCCATTTCATCCCCGCCCCACATCAGGGTTTCAAAGCGCAGGGCCGGATGGCGGACGGGCCTGTCATTGGCCAGATCGTGATCCGCAATCTCCCGCACCACACGCGATGCATTCTCGCCCCGGCTCTGGCCGATCAGGAATGTCAGCATCGGTTTCAGGAACTGTTGACGCTGCTGGCCGCTCAACCGGTTGGCGAAGACCGTCAGGGGATGCTCGTTGCCTTCCCGCGTGACATGTTCCCGGATCTTGGTGAACCCGTTGCCGTCGATATAAATCACGGCCAGCTTGTTGCGCAGCGTATCCTTGATCCGGTCCGTATCCGGCAGGTCGCCGGGAATGTCGTCGACGCTGTTGACGAAACGGGCGCCCAGTTCCGGATCGTTCAGTTCCGTGCGGTAGAAATATTGCCGCATATGCCGGCCAAAGGTGCGGCGTGCGGCGACGGAGGGTGACATCCAGGCCAGGTTCTCCCCCTTCTCCGCAAACTCCCTGTCGGCCCAATCCAGGGGCACAGGCACCGGTCGCACGGCCGGAAGGATGCCGCCGAACCGCGGCTTGTCGGGCCTGACGGCATCATCATCGACAGCGGTCAGGGGCGGTCCCAATCCTTGCCATTGCTGTGCCCGCAGATCGGCCCGCGCCGCGCGGATGGCGGCAGTGATGCCGTCATCACCGGCGGCGTCCGGCGCCACCAATGCCATCGCCATCAGCGCCCGCAGATGCGCCAGCGGCAGCGCGCCCTGCCATGCGACGACATCGGGATCGCAACCGGACATGGGGCCCAGGATTTCGCGGATGCGGGCCCAATCCGCCCCCTCCCTGGCCAGGGTGGTGCGCAGATGGGCCAGGGCGTTCCGTGCCGCCGCCGGTTCGGCGTCAAAGGTCAGGGCGGCCAGCGACGCGCCGGCGAACAACAGATTGACCGATGAGATGCCGGAACAAGCCCGCAGCAGGACCTGCACCCGTTTTGGCGCGTAAAGCAAGGCCAAGCCGCTGCCGCGGATACAGGACAGGTCGGTCGTGTCAAAAAGGGTGGCAGCAAAATCCACCCCCTCCACCCACAGCAGAAAACGCCCCATGCCCTGCGCCCCTGTCCAACCCTTATGGTCCTGATCGTGACATAAAGGTTGTATTTCGCAAAGGGCATTCAGGCAGAATATCGGGGACGGTCATAGGTCTGGACAGACGCCGATACCACCACAGAGCCCACCGCGCAGGCGTCTACACGGTCCGTTCATATGCTCCATACTGGCTTCAGTCTGGACAAAACCGTTTCCAATCGCGGAACCGTCCTGAACCGCACCCTGCATTCCGGTTCCTCCATGTCCTCGCTGGGCTGTTTCAATCCGCTTCCAATCGCGGAACCGTCCTGAACTTACCCTCTGGAACTGCCTCGTGCAACAAGATGATTTTCCACCGATTTCCACATGCCAACAAATTCTGTGTCACAATCTGTCAAGGCAACTCCGCAAAGAATCTTCCATATCGTTCATTTTCCCAATAGTATCATATATCTAAATCATTTCCACAGGGTGTACTGCCCATGAACGCGCCCCCGCCCCTGTTTGAACAGGTGACCCGGCTGGATCGGTTGGAAGCGGCGTGGGAGCGGGTGCGGGAGAACCAGGGTGGGGCCGGTGGCGATGGGGTTGGGCTGGTGGAGTTTGAGGTGGATTTGCCCACACGGCTGGTCCGGTTGCAACTGTGCATGCGGGCCGGTACCTATCGCCCTGGACCGGTACGGCGGGTGGATATCCCCAAGGATGACGGGGATACGCGGCTGCTCTGCATTCCATCGGTGGTGGATCGCGTGGCGCAGACCGCCGTTGCCATGGTGCTGACCCCGCTGCTGGACGGGGAAATGGCCGATGCCAGTTTTGCCTATCGGCCCGGACGGTCGGTACAGATGGCGGTAGAGCGCGTGGCCGCCCACCGAAGGGCGGGATATGGCTGGGTCGTCGATGGCGATATCGAACGGTTCTTTGACCGCGTGCCGCATGAACGGCTGCTGGCCCGGCTGGAACGGTCGGTGGAGGACCGACAGGTTCTGGACCTGGTGGCGCTGTGGCTGGATGCCATTGGCATGGCCGGCGGCATGCCGGGGCTGGGCTTGCCCCAGGGGTCACCGCTGTCGCCCCTGCTGGCCAACCTGTATCTGGATGATATCGACGATCAGATCCAGGGGCGCGGCGTGCGGCTGGTGCGATTTGCCGATGATTTCCTGCTGATGTGCCGGGAGGAAGCGGCGGCCGCCAAGGCACAGGCGCGCATGGCCAGATTACTGGCCGACCATGGGTTGCGGCTGCATCCGGAAAAGACGCGCGTGGTGCCGTTTGAACAGGGGTTTCGCTTCCTGGGCCATCTGTTCGTGCGCTCCCTGGTGGTGCGGGAGGTGGCGGACGAAGACGCGGCCCTGCCCCCGGCGGACGCGGCCCGTATTCTGGCCACCCATGCGGCCATCGCCCCCGCCGACGCCCCGGACCTGTCCGGCACGGACGAAGGCGGCGACCGCGCCCCCACCTTGCGCGTGCTGTACATCACCGAACCGGGACGGCGGCTGGACATCCGGAACGAGGCGTTCACCGTGACCGAACCGGGGCCGGGCGCGGATCGGGTGGAGGTGATCGCCATCCCGCCGCAACGGCTGGATCGGGTGGAACTGTCCCCCGATACGGATGCCAGTGCGGCGGCCCTGCGCCATGCCCTGGCCCATGGCGTGGCGGTGGATTTCGTCAATGGCTGGGGCGATGCCATCGGCCACCTTGCCCCCGCCGTGGGCACGGCACGCGCGGGCCTGCATATGGCCCAGGCGCGGCTGGCGCTGGACCCTTTGGCACGGCTGGATCTGGCGCGGCGGCTGGTGGATGGGCGGCTGCGCAACCAGCGGGCCCTGCTGTCGCGCCTGAACCGGCGGCGCAAGGATGCGGCGGTGGTTGATGCCGGGGCCGCGATCACCCGCGCCATCCGCAAACTGCCCATTGCCGCTGATGTTCCGGCCCTGATGGGGATGGAGGGGGCGGCCACCGCCGCCTATTGGCCCGCCCTGGGCAAATGCCTGGAAAAGGGCTGGAGCTTCAGCCGACGGCGACGACAGCCCCCGCCCGACCCCGTCAACCTGATCCTGTCCTTTCTGTCTGGCCTGCTGTACCGCGATATCACGGCCTTGTGCGCGCGTGCGGGCCTGCATCCCGGTTTCGGCAGCCTGCACAGCGCGCGCGACAACAGCCCCGCCCTGGCCAGCGATCTGGTGGAGGAATTCCGCGCGCCCCTGGTGGAGGGATTGGCTGTCTATCTGTTCAATAACCGCATCCTGGACCGCGCCATGTTCAGTCGTCGCGACGGGGCCTGTCACCTGTCGCCAGACGGGCGCAAGGCGGTGATCCGCGCGTGGGAGGGCTGGCTGGACCGGCCCGTGCTGGCCCCGGACGGGCGGCGCGTGCTGTGGCGACGGCTGATCGCGCAGCAGATCAGCGCCTATGCCGCCCATGCGCGGGGGGACAGCGTCTATACCCCCTATCGCATGGATTACTGATTTCAGGGGCGGGGGCCGGGGCCATGGCGGAAACCGAGATGCTGATGGTGTTCAGCTATGACGTCACCGAAAACCGCAACCGCCGCCGCGTGGCCAAGGTCCTGGAAAGCGCCTGCGTGCGGGTACAGAAAAGCGTGTTCGAGGCGGTAATGACGGAGAAGGCCGCCAAGATGCTGGCCGATGAAGCCGCCTGCCATCTGGGTCAGGGCGACAGCCTGCGCGTCTACGCCATCGGCGCCCATGGCCGTAACCGCTGCCAAAGCTGGGGGCCCTGCCCCCTGCCCGAACAGCAGGATTTCTACCTGCTTTAGGGGGGGCGAAAGCCGTTTCCAATCGCGGAACGGGGCTGAACTGACAGCGATTTCACCCATCAGCACTACGTGACCATGTTTCAATCCGCTTTCAATCGCGGAACAGCGCTGAACGGCTCGCTGTCCAGCGTGTCGGACAATGTGTTCGTGGCGACAATGTTTCAATCCGCTTCCAATCGCGGAACAGCGCTGAACGTCTCAGTGGTTGAGGCCTATTATGCGAAGTTCTCGTTTCAATCCGCTTCCAATCGCGGAACAGCGCTGAACCAGCCCTGATTTTGGGGCTGACAATTATCATTTGGGCGGCCTTGTTTCAATCCGCTTCCAATCGCGGAACAGCGCTGAACGAGTTCCATTGTTTCCACGATGGCAATGACGTCGTTTCAATCCGCTTCCAATCGCGGAACAGCGCTGAACCAACTGACCGGGGCCATCAACAGTCAGGCCAAGCTGATGTTTCAATCCGCTTCCAATCGCGGAACAGCGCTGAACTTGTCAGTTATGCTTATGTGTGTTTTGCAATTCAGTTTCAATCCGCTTCCAATCGCGGAACAGCGCTGAACGCGGCAGGCCATCCCCCTGCTGGAAGCTGCCGTGGCCGTTTCAATCCGCTTCCAATCGCGGAACAGCGCTGAACTTACCCTCTGGAACCACCCGTGGCAATAGGGATAATATTCACCCTTTTCCACAGGCTGACAAAGTTTTTGTCATATTTTGTCAAGATCAGACGCCGGAATAATCATAAATTCGGTAAATATCCAATATATATCATTATCTTAACAAGCTTCCACAGGGTAAATTCGCCTCCGGGCCTGGGTTTTGCCCCCGGGTTGGGGCATGATGGCACGCCGGGGTGGAAGAGAGGGCAGGTCATGCAGGTTATGGACGGTGTCATGGATAGTGTGGCGGTGCGTTTGGCAACACCGGCCCATCGTCTGTCACTGCGTGATCTGTGTGGACGTTGGTTCATGGGTACGGGCCTGTTCGCGGTCGCCCTGCCGGGGGCGATGGCCGCCGATCCGGCCCTGCCGGGAAAGCTACGCGGGGGCTGGGGGCGGCAGTTGCTGGCCGGCGCGTCGGCTCCAGCCGCGGCAGGGCGTCCCTGTCCCTGGGACCCGCCCTGTGCCTATGACGTACTGTTCCGCGAACGCCCGCTGTTGAAGGGCATGGAGATGCCCAAACCGTTCCTGTTCGCGGCAGAGGCGGGGGGAACCGACATCACCCATCTGCGCCTGACCCTGTTCGGCTTTGCCAGCGACCTGCTGGACCTTGCCGCCGATGCGCTGGTGCGGGCATTAGCCACGGGGCTGGACCTGCCCGGCGGCCGTCGGGGGGTGGCGGTGGCGCATCGGCGGTTGACGGGGGATGATCATCTGCCCCTGCCGCCCGTACCCCATGCCGTCACCCTGCGTTTCCACACCCCGCTCTGCCTGCGTCGGGGCGGGGTGACGCTGACCGGGACAGAACTTCTGCCGGCATTGGTGACCAGCCTGGGCAACCGTATCTCGGCCCTGGCCCGCTGGCAGGATAGCGAACTGGTCGCCGACTGGCCGGGTTTACGGAACCATGCTGCCACCCTGCTGGTGGATGTCACCGGCTTGCACCCCACCCAATGGCAACGCGGTTCCGCCCGTCAGGATCATGGCCCCCTGCCCATGGGCGGCCTGATCGGCGATCTGCGCCTGTCCGGCGACCTCACGCCGCTTTGGCCGCTGTTTTGCCTGGGCGAAACCTGCCACACGGGTAGTCACACGGCCCAGGGGCTGGGCCGGTACTCGCTTGTGCCGGGTGGTGGGTGATCGAACGCGGTTGTGTCTTCGCGTTGCCACCAACATGTCCGCCAAACCCTACAAGGCGGCTCTCACCGTAGGCGTACGGTCATCTGTCGGCTCCCGTACCAGGGTGTCTCCAGGAACTGCGCATCGATCAGCCGCATCAGCGCCAGGTTCTCAGCACTCTCGCCCCGTACCGGCCCGTAATAATGCGACCGGCTGATCGACAGCAGTGCGCATTGCCGGACAACCGACAAGCCGGGATGTGACCGATCCACCATCTCACGCCTCCGACCGGCGCTCATCGACCGGAGGCCTTGCGCAAAAAATCCCGCTCCACCACCAACTGCCCGATCTTGGCGTGCAGGCGGTCGATCTCGGCGGCATCAACGACTGGACTGGCCTCGGCTTTGCCGGAAAACGACGCCGCCATTCCCTCGATCGCCTGCTTACGCCAAGCGCTGATCATCGTCTGGTGAACACCGTGCTTCGACACAAGCTGCGCCATCGTCAACTCGCCCCGGATCGCCTCCAGCGCCACCTTCGCCTTGAAATCCGCTGAATATCGCTTCCTCTGTCCCGCCATGTCGGTCGTCCTTCAATAAGGCCGAACCAAGCTTATCAAACTGTCCGCTCACGGGGGACCAGCTCTGCTTTCCTTGTCAAGCTGTGCAGATTCGGCCCATAGATAGCCGCCCGTAAGATTGATAGGTTGCCAGCCCAGAGGCCCCAGATAGGAAAGCAGATCGTCGGGGTGGATTTATCCTTCCAACCCGTACTCGACCAGGCCCAACAAGGCCAGGGGCGAGGCTTCGGGGATATAGGCGATACGTCCTTCCGCCCGGCCATTGTTGATGTAATGGCTGACTAGGTCGGTATGGTTCAGTCCGAATGCGTTCAGCAGGTCGGGATTGTAGGCGGCATAGGTTTCGGCGTCGAAACCCTGGGTGATACGGCCCTCTGCCCTACCGTCGGTGATGAAGTGGCTGACCAGCACCCGTTCATTCAGGCCGAAAGCACGGAACAGATCGGGGTTCAGCGCCGCATACGCCTCGGCGTCGAAGCCCTCGACGACGCGGCCCTCTGCCCGGCCGTTGGTGATGAAGTGGCTGACCAGCGCCCGTTCATCCAGGCCGAAGACGCGGAACAGGTCGGGGTTCAGTGCCGCATAGGCATCCAGATCGAAACCCACCACCTGACGGCCTTCGGCCATGCCATTTTGCAGATAGTGATCGGCCAGCGCCCGTTCATCCAGGCCGAAAGCGCGGAACAGGTCCGGGTTCAGCGCGGCATAGCTGGTGGTGTCGAACCCGTCGGCGGGGCGGCCCTCGGCCTTGCCGTTGGTGATGTAATGCCGGACATAAGCTGCGTCATCATCGCCAAAGACGCGCACCAGATCGGGATTCAGCGCGCGATAGGCGGCAAGGGAAAAGCCCGTCTCATGATCGTCATTCATGATATGGCCGGTGGCCGTAACCGTATCCCCGCCGCCGGCGGGTGCACCGCCATCGATGCGCGACAGTTCCAGGATCACCGTCTCGTCGTCCTCCACCAGCCGGTCAGGATTAACTTGCACGGCGATGGTGGCGCTGCGCGCGCCCGCAGCGATGGTGAAGCCTGCGTCGATGCCGACATAGTCGACACCGGCCGTCGCAGTGCCGCCCATGATGCGGGCGATGAAACTGACGGTACCGGCGGCGGGCTCCGATAGGGTGACGGTGAAATCCAGGGTTCTGGCACCCGTATGGCCTTCTACCACGCTGGCCCCGCTGACGGTCAGGCTAGGGGCGATGGGCGGGACGGTGCCCAGGGTAACGACTTGGTCGGTGAAGACCAGCCGCTCGACACCGGTCAGCGTATCTGTCTCGCCCGACGCATGCCGGACCGTGGTGACGGCATTGTCAGTATTCACCACATATTGCGCATAGGTGTTGGCGAAGACGACCGTATCAATTCCCGCCCCGCCATCGATGGTGTCGTTGCCGGCTCCGGCCTCGACGGTGTCATTGCCGGCCCCGGCATGGATATCGTCATTGGCGGTGACCTTGACGTTGCGGATCAGGTCGTTGC
>NZ_JAGOGJ010000243.1 GCF_017996735.1 Niveispirillum sp. | reverse complement strand
CCGCACCCGCCCGCCCCTCCGTCCCCACCGCAGCCGCACCCCCCTCCAGCGAAGGCACATCGAGCTTCACCCTGCCGGCCGGCGATGGCTATCCGGTATCGGCCGGCAGCATGGTCAAGGCGACACAATTGAACCTGACGCCAGTGGATCTGAGCGGGATGTTCACCTACGACCATATGGAGGTTTCTGCCTATTGGCAGGAATACGGGGATTACATGCGCCAGGTGGGCGAATTCGTGCGGGAGAAGCTGGGGTTGGGCGAGGTGCCGGGCGGCACGGGCCTGGGGCTCAGCGGCAAGATCATCGACATGGCCAAGCAGGCAGCCGCCAAGGCCGGTATCCTGCCGCCGGACAAGCCGGCATCGGTGGAAACGTGGGAGGCAGAGCGGGGAACCACCGAATCCCCCGACAGCGGCATCTCCCAGATCACCGTGGTCTTCTCCAACAATGATACTCTGCAAATCCTGTTCGACGAAAAGAAGCTCGACGCCCTGCTGTCGCAGCCGACGGGGAAATCGCTGTCCGATCTGGTGGACATGAACGCGGATGAAGACCGTGCGAAGGACGTGACGCTGGCCATGCTGAATGGCCGCTTCGGCGGCTATTTCGCGGCCAATGCCGAATACCATCCAGATTGGGCCGGGCCGCAGGCCGCGCGCCTGGGGCTTACCGACCCGACACGCCCCTGGGACAAGGATCCGATCCTGATGATCCAGTCGAATGGCAGCGCCGGCATGGTGGAACGCAACAAGGGCACGCTGGTACAGGGCCTGATGGACATGCTGCGCGCGGGGACATGAAGCCCGTCATGGCGGTGCATGGCGCCGATTGCGGTTCCCCCCTCTCCCCGGCATGGCGTATCCTGGCCCGACCACCCGCTGGAGCCGCCGCGATGCCCTTGATCCTTTTCGGCCATCCCTTCTCCTCCTACACGCAGAAGGTCCTGATCGCGCTGGAGGAGAATGCGACGCCGGTTGATTTCCGCTGCCTTGGCCCCGACCATCCGGACCATGCGGGGGAATGGCTGAAACGCTGGCCGATACGGAAATTTCCGCTGCTGGTCGATGGTGACCGGCAGGTGGCGGAAACCAGCGTCATCATCGAATATCTGCATCTGGCCTATCCTGGCCCCGTCCGTCTGCTGCCCGATGACGCGATGGCGGCGCTGGATGTGCGCTTCATGGACCGGTTCTTCGACCAGCATGTGATGAATGCGGCCCAGCATGCCGTGGACGGCGCCCTGACCGGTGATCCCGTGAAACGCCGTGATGGCATGGCCATGGCGGTGGAAAAGCTGGACCGTGCCTATGCCTGGCTGGAAACCTATCTGGCCGGCCGCACCTGGGCCGTGGGTGACATGTTCAGCATGGCCGACTGTGCCGCCGCCCCGTCGCTGTTCTATGCCGACTGGACCCACCCCATCGCCGACATCTACCCGACCCTGCGCGCCTACCGCACCCGGCTGCTGGCCCGGCCATCGGTGATGAAGGCGGTGGAGGGCGGGCGGCCCTACCGGCACCTGTTCCCGCTGGGAGCACCGGACCGGGACTGACGCCCGGCCCTACAAATCCGTATAGCCATCCGGGAAGTGCCGCCGCCACAGCGCCACCACACGCGGATCATGGTCCACGCGTTCGGCCACGGCCACGATCCGCGGCGCCACCGCGCGGATGGCGTCGCGCCGGGGCGTCCAGCGGGTCATCATGCAGACGTAAAGGTCAAGCGCCGTCAGGTCGGGCGTGCCCAGCAGCCAGGACCCGGCCGCCGGCTGCAACGCCGCCTCCATATTTTTCCAGCAGAGGAGGATACGGTTGACGGTGGATTGTTTCAGCTCCGCCGTCGCCTTTTCCCCCGAAACCCACTGGTCCACAAAATCGCGGACCGTATACATGGGATAGATGGCGGCCGGCAGATAGACCAGCCAGCGCAGGAAACTGGCGCGCTGCGGATCGCCCGGACCCGGCCCCAGCCGGCCCGGATGCCGATCCATCAGCCAGAGCAGGATGGCCACCGACTCCGTCATGACCGTCCCATCGGGCAGGGCCAGGGTGGGCACCTGTACCAGCGGGTTGATGGCCTTCAACGCGGTCAGCCCGTCTGACGGTTCCCACGGGCTGGCCTCCACATAATCGTAATCTTCGCCCGCTAGGATAAAGGCCGCCTCCACCACGGCGGAACCGCAGCCCGTGGCCCCATAAAGCACCAGTTTGCCTGACATGGTCACCCCCTGCGTCACCCCCTGCCATCCATTCCGGATATGAGAACACACCATGAACGAACCTGCAAGCGCGCGATGGGGCTACCCCCCGGGAAAGCGCATTGCCCCCGCCCGCCACCGGTGTTAGACACGACGCCGTTTGCCCATCACAATCCCTGGCCCTGAAGCCCCCGACCGGAGCCCAAGCCCATGACCGTTTCCGTCACCCCGACGCTGACCCGCGAGGAATGGCTCGCCAAGGCCCAGACCCTGTCGGAGGCGCTGCCCTATATGCGCCGCTATGACGGCAAGATCATCGTCGTCAAGTATGGCGGCCATGCCATGGGCAACCCGGAACTGGCCCGCCAGTTCGCCAACGACATCGTGCTGCTGAAGCAGGTGGGCGCCTATCCCATCGTGGTGCATGGCGGCGGCCCTCAGATCGGCAAGCTGCTGGACCGGCTGCAGATCAAGTCGGAATTCATCGACGGCCTGCGCGTGACCGACAAGGACACGATGGAGATCGCCGAGATGGTGCTGTCCGGCAGCATCAACAAGGAAATCGTGGCCCTGATCAATGATGCCGGCGGCGATGCCATCGGCCTGTCGGGCAAGGATGACGACCTGATCGAGGCGCGCAAGGCCACCCGCACCAAGCGCGACCCCGACAGCAATATCGAAAAGGTCGTCGATCTGGGCTTTGTGGGTGAGCCGTTCCGCATCAACCCGCAGATCCTGCACAAGCTGCGGCATGCCGGTTTCATCCCCGTCATCGCCCCCATCGGCATCGGCGAGGATGGCCAGACCTACAACATCAATGCCGACACGGCCGCCGGCGCCATCGCCGCCGCCATGGAGGCCACGCGCCTGCTTTTGCTGACCGACGTGGCCGGTTTCCTGAACAAGAACAAGGAACTGGTGCCGGAACTGTCCGTGTCCGACGCCCGGACCGCCATTACCGACGGCACCGCGCTGGGGGGCATGATCCCCAAACTGGAGACCTGTATCGACGCGGTCGTCGGCGGGGTCGAAGGGGCCGTGATCCTGGATGGCCGCGTACCGCATGCCATCCTGCTGGAGATTTTCACCGAAGGCGGTGCCGGCACCCTGGTCGGCCGCAAATAACCCACAGCCCCCCGCCCCCATGAAGGGGGTGGGGGCATGAGTGGGGGCATAGTGACGCCGCCCCTTTCCGCAAAGATATCCCGATGCACCCCGGCCATGACGGATTCGTGACCGGACCTGTGTGCGCCGTCACATGACCGCCGGCACGGGCGCATTTATTTTTGTGGAACCTTCGGGACGTCTGGCGGAATGTGTCCGCTGGCTACCGGGGGCAGCAATGGCCGGGCGTCGCCTGGCGCAGGGGCAGTGTCATGGAGTTCAAGGTTAAGTTCTGGGGCGTGCGGGGGACCTTTCCCTGCGCCTATGCCTCGCATCTGACCTACGGCGGCAATACTAGCTGCGTCGAGGTGACGGCGGGCGACCGCACGCTGATCCTGGATGCCGGCACGGGGCTGCGGGCATTGGGCAAGCGTTTCCTGCGCGACAAGGTGCGCAACGCCACGTTGCTGCTCAGCCACGCGCATTGGGACCATATCAACGGGTTCCCCTTCTTCGAACCCGGCTACTGGCCCGAATTCAACCTCGACATCTTTGCGCGCGACCTGTCGGGCTGTAGCTGCATCGGCGAGGTCCTGACCACCTGCATGGAAAAGCCGCTGTTCCCAGTGCCACTGACCACCATGCGCGCCAAGATGGCCTTTCAGAATTTGCAGGCCGGCGACCAACTGGATCTGGGGCCGGGTCTGGTGGTGAAAACGGGCGAATTGAACCATCCGGGCGGGGCCGTCGGCTACCGTATCGAATATGGCGGCAAGTCCTTCTGCTATGTCACCGACACCGAACATGTAGCCGGCCGCCTGGATGAGAAGATCCTGCGCCTGATCGAAGGGGCCGATGTCGTGCTGTACGACACGACCTACACGGATGAGGAATATGCCACCCGTGTCGGTTGGGGCCATTCCACCTGGAGCGAAGGCGTGAAGCTGGTGCGCGAGGCGGGGGCCAAGCGGCTCTGCCTGTTCCACCATGATCCCGACCATGACGACAATGCCATGGCGGCGATCGAGCGCGACGCCATGCGCGCCTTCCCCGGAGCCTTCGCGGCACGGGAAGGCACCGTGCTGGACATGCTGAACCTGCTGCCCGTCGAAGCGGCAGTGGCTGCGGAATAGAGCCTTTATGGCGGCCGGGGCAACGGGTGGTTATACCATCGGTCAAAATTCTTGACCGATGGTACGGCGGCGACTGCCGCCGCGCGGCCCATGCCGCGTAGCCAAGAGCGCGGATGCGCCCGCCGGCGATTGAGACTCACCCGCCGATGGCAAAACCATCGCATGGAATGGCCGCTTTCGACATACAAGGCGCACAAAATCTTGACCATCGGGCATGATTTCGTGACGCTGTTAGGGTGGACGGCCCCCCGGCATCGCTGTGCCATAGTTGGGTTGTCACACACCAACATCGGGAGCCGCCCAGATGGAGTATAAACGGATTGCGATCGACATTTCCAAGCATGTGTTCACGCTGC
>NZ_JAGOGJ010000118.1 GCF_017996735.1 Niveispirillum sp. | reverse complement strand
AGATAGGCATGCGGGGTCGGGCCATAGCGCGCCTTGAAGGCCCGGATCAGGTAGGAGGACGACAGTCCGACGGACGCCGCCACCTCTTCCACCTTCAGGTCACTTGTACAATGCCGGGTGATATGATCGGCGGCCCGCGCCAGCGCCGCATGCCCCTCTTCTTCCCCGTCTTCCATTCCTTCCAGGCGCTGGGTCAACCCGGCGAAGAAGCGGCGAGCATCGGCCTCCTTGGCGGCCGCTCCCGCCCGCTCATCGAACAGCAGATCGAACAGGGCCATCAGATCGGCGTAAAGATCGGGGTCCCGGCTGATCACGGAAGCAAAGGGCTGGAACGCCGCCCGCCCCTGCAGCTCGGCCAGCCAGCCGGTGTTCACATACAGCATGCGGTAGGACCAGGGCTCCCCCTCCACGGGGTTGCAGGCATGGACCACTTCCGGATTCATCAGCACGACCGTGCCTGCAAACGCCGGAAACCGGTCACCGCCGGTCAGATAGTCGCTACGCCCGCCGGTGATGGCGCCGATGGAGAAGGTGGCATGGGAATGCGGGACGTAACAGACGGTGCACCCATCCATGACCTCTCGCGCCTCCAGATGCGGCAGGGCGGGGTCACGCCAGAAGATATGGGGATCGGTGGGGCGGCGGGGCATGCATCAGGACCTTGGCAGCGGCGACAGCACCATAACCCAACCCCATTAAAGACCAAAAGCCGCCCGCAGGCATTCCCAGGGGCGGCATTCAATCCCGTGGCCTTGCGGCCGACTGGAACCCGTCCGGTGGACGGGGAAGGGCTTAGTAGCCCTCCCGCTCCAGACGCTTGCGCAGCAGCTTGCGGGCGCGGCGGATGGCTTCCGCCTTCTCGCGAGCGCGCTTTTCCGACGGCTTCTCATAATTGCGGCGCAGCTTCATTTCGCGGAAGATGCCCTCACGCTGCATCTTCTTCTTCAGCGCGCGCAGTGCCTGATCAACGTTGTTATCACGAACCAGAACTTGCACGGGACATCCACTCCAATCGTGCGCTCACACCAGCCTTAGCCAGCACTTGCGGGTAGGGTTGAAACCAAGAAGAGGCAACGCGAGACCACGCAGGTCGCGCCGTCGCCCGATCCAGTCAGGGGGCTTATACACATGCCGGGTGACCTTGTGAAGACCCGCATCGGCGCTTTGTGAAGATAAATGCGGAATGGCGGGCATGCGACCGTCAGGGGCACGGTTTTCCTTGCCTTGCATCGCCGCCGTCCTGGCTCCACAATAGCTATATAGCCGAATCGCCCCCCTTTTTCGGAGCTTTTTTTGCCATGGCCGTGCTTCCCATCGTCCGCATGGGCAACCCCGTCCTTCGCCAGGTCGCGGCCGCCATCCCCGTGCCCGCCACGGGCGGGTTCGATGACGGGCTGCGGCAACTGGCCGCCGACATGGTCGACACAATGTTCGATGCGCCCGGCATCGGCCTGGCCGCCCCCCAGATCGATGTGGGCAAGCGCCTCATCGTTTTCCGCGTGCCGCCGGAACGGGCCACGGGCGACCAGGGCGACGCGCCCATGGGGCCGCAGGTGCTGATCAACCCGGAATTCGTGCCCGTGGGCAGCGAAACCGTGCTGGGCTGGGAAGGCTGCCTGTCCATTCCCGGCCTGCGCGGCGTCGTGCCACGCTATCGCCGCATCCGCTACCGGGGCTATGATCTGGATGGCAATCTGGTGGAACGCGAGGCCGCGAACACCCATGCGCGGGTGATTCAGCACGAACTGGATCATCTGGACGCCGTCCTCTATCTGGACCGCATGGAAAGCCTGGCCACGCTGACCTATATGGAAGAGCAGAAGTTTTTCGGTCCCGACGTGCTGTCCCCGGCACGCTGACGGACGAACGGAGACAGGTCATGACCGACATGGCGACCCCGGAACAGGCCCCGGCCCCGGACGCATTGGCAGAAGCACAGGCGGCCCTGGCCGCGCGCAAGGATGCGATCCTGACATCCATGCTGCCGGATGTGGCCTTTGATGGCTGGACCGATGCCACCCTGCGGCGCGGGGCGGAAGCGGCGGGTTTCCACCCGCAGGAGGCGCTGGCCGCCTTCCCCGGCGGCCCGGTGGAGGCTGTGTGCTGGTTCAGCGACTGGGCTGACCGTCAGATGCGCGATGCCCTGGCCGGCATCGATCTGTCGGGCCTGAAAGTGCGCGAACGCGTGACCCTGGCGGTCCGCAAGCGTCTGGAAATCCTGACCCCGCACCGGGAGGCGGTGCGACGCGCCAGCAGCCTGCTGGCCATGCCGCAGAATGCCACGCGCGGACCGCAGCTTGTCTATGCCACCGTCGATGCCGCGTGGCGCGCCGTGGGCGACGCATCGGTCGACTATAATTTCTACACCAAGCGCCTGCTGCTGGCCGGCGTGGTGACATCGACCACCTTTTACTGGCTGGACGACCGGTCGGAGGAGCTGGCCGACAGTTGGGCTTTCCTGGACCGGCGCATTGCCAATGTAATGAGTGTGGGCAAGGTGATCGGGCAGGTCACGGGCCGGGCTGACAAGGCGGCCGGTCTGCTGGCGCATTTCCCGTCACCGACGCGCTTCCTGCGTCATCTGCGAGGGGCCGGCGCGGTTTAACACGCCGGCCCCTCGCATCAGGCCGCCACGATGGGGCGGGCGGCTTCGATTTGACTGTTCAGCAGGTCGCGAATGGCGCGGCCGCGCGGCGTCAGTTGCACCACGCGCAGGCGGGCATCCTGGGTCCAGGCCCGGCGTTCCACCAGGGGGCCGGTCTCTCCCTCCGCCTCATCCAGATCGCGGGACAGTTCGTCCACGGCGCGGCTGATGGTGCAGGGCGCCTCCCCCATCAGGTAGGACAGTTCCGCCTGACTGATCCCTTCATTCTCGCAGATGGTCAGCAGGGCCGCCGCCGTGCGCAGCGACATGCGGGGATTGATCTTCAACAGCGCCTGGGTGATGGCCAGCGCCGTACTGGGATAACGCTGCATCGGGACCGCCCTCAGTCAAAATTGTTTCAGGCCACGTCGGCATAGGGACGCAGGCGGCCGGTGCGCGTCACCGGTGGCCGGTGGGCGCTGCTGCTGCCCGGTATGCCGCCCCGGTTGCGCAGTTCGCGCAGGTCCAGGGTGCTGTCGGGATAAAGCCGCTGCACCTCTTCCAGCAGCGTCATCAGCCGCTTCTGGTGTTCACCGGCCTCCACGAAACTCTCGGTCTGGAATTCGATGTTGATGCATGCCTTGAGGCGGAGTTTCCCGTCCTTCATCACTTTCACCATGGGTCGGCATCCGGTGCCGGTGGCAGGGATGCTGGGATGTTTTGCGGTGCCGGAACAACGTTGCCGGACTGCATCGATCTGACCATGATGGAAAGATGATCATTGCATGATTGAAAGCCGATCATTCACGGCAGGGTCGCAGATCATACATCAACCCATTGAAATATATGAATATGATGGGGCCGCTGCCAGGCCCGTCCGGCACATGATGGAAAGATGATGAAGGGGCGGGACCGGCCTGATGGGGCCGACCTGATCGCGCCGCGCCCGTCGGCGTGGACACCATCGGTCAAGAATTTTGATCGATCACATTACTCCGGATTGACGGGGTTCAGCAGGACCAGATCGGATTCCTGACCGACCAGTTCCGCCATGAAGACGGACCCGGTGTCGCAATCGACGGAGATCTGGCCCCGGGGCTCGGTACGCTGAACCACGCCCAGTTGCCGTTCCGCGCCGGTGCGCCGGTCCACCGCCACAACCTCCGCCGAGGGCAGGTTCATGCGCGCGGCATAGATGGTGTTGGGACAGACCACGACATTGCGCTGACGCAGGGCCGCCGGCAGGTCGATGGTGCCGCTTCCCCCCTGCCCGTCCAGCGCGGTCCAGGTCAGTTGGCGGCTGCCGGTATTGCCGACCAGCAGCAAGGTGCGATCGGCGGAGAGGTCGACATAGTCGCGGTTCTCCTCGATCTTTTCCGGCGACTTGCCCGTGGTGGGATCAATGGACCAGATATCCCAGGTCGCATCCCCCCGGATCGCCACGCGGATGCTGCCATCGGGCATCCAGGCCGGCGACATCTTGAAATGCCCGTCATGGGTCAGGCGGGTTATCATCTCGTCGGCGATGGTCACACGGTAAAGATCGCTGAGCATCCCGACCTCCGCCACGAACAGCAGGCTGCGGCCATCGGCGGACCAGCGCAGGGCCGCCATGTTGGCCCCCTGCAGGCTGGTCACGGGCCGGGGCTGCCGGTCCTTTTCCGCCAGCCAGACCTGTGGCTCCCCCGTCCGATCGCTGACAAAGGCCATGGCATTGCCATCGGGAGACAGTTGCGGTTCCGATTCATTGGCCCCCGACCCCTGCAGCGTCCGCCGCTGGCTATCGGCCATGATCTCCACCACATCGGCATGCCCGCGATAAATCTCCATGGCCAGGTTGCCACGCGCGCGTGCCACCGAAAGGCGCCCCATCTGGCCGATGCCGGGCATCACCTGATGCCAGCGGCCGGTCTGCACATCGACATACCAGAGCCCTTTGCGCTGGCGGCTGGCATTGGTGAGGTAGAGGCCCCGGCCATCGACGGACCAGTCGAAATTGACCGAACTGCTGTCCAGCGGAACCTGATGCAGTTCACGGTCGGTCCGCACATCCATGACCATGATGGATAGGCGCCCCTCCGGCCAGGCCCGGGCGAAGGCCAGGCTGGTGCCATCGGGTGAATAGGCGGGAACCCAGTCATCGGCATTGCCACCTGGCGGTACCGGCAGCAGGAAGGGAGCCGCCCCATCCAGCGGCATCACCATCAGGCGCGACATCTTCACCGTGGCGTCGGGAATCGCTGTAAAGATCAGCGCCTTGCCATCGGGCTGCCAGACCAGATTGGGCAGCATGTCGCCCAGGCACGGCCCGACCCGTTGTTCCTTGCCCACGGGCACCGCGATCACATAGATGGCGCAGTTCCAGTCACGGTCGCTGCGCACGAAGGCGATGCTGTCACCCCGGGGCGACCAGACCGGAACCCGGTCATGGTCGTCGGTGTTGGTCAGGGATACAGACCGGCCGTTCGGCCCCGTGCCGCGCAGGATCAGATCGAAATCGTCAAAGGAATTGCGGGCCGCATAGGCCGCCATCTCGCCATCAGGCGACAGGGCCGGGAACAGGTCCATGCCCGGCTCCAGCGTCAGCGGCAGCACGTCGAAGACCGGCACCGCCGATATCGGCACCGGTCGGCCGCCCCACCAATAGGCCCCCGTAACCAGCCCGACAACCAACACCAGCAGCAACGCCGCCAAGGTGAACCGCAACCGCAACAGGTCCGATGACGGTGTCGATGGGGCAGGTGCCGGGCCTGACGGCGCGGCCGGCAATTCAGAAGGGACAGGTACGGTGGAACCCGGCTGCGCGGCGGGCGGCGCGTCCGCCGGCACGGCGGCGGCGGCCGGCCCGTCATCCACGAACAGCGCGTACCCGAATTTGGGGATTGTTTCCACCCGCAGTCGGATACTGCCCACATCCCGCAGGGCCCGACGCAATTGGAAGATGCAGCGATTAAGGCTGTCTTCGGCCACAAACACCCCGCCCCAGCCATGGTGCAGCAGCGTTTCGCGGGAAACCGACTGTCCCTGGTGGCGGACAAGCAGCACCAGGACCTGCATGATCCGGGGTTCGATACGGCGTTGGCGTTCGCCGAGGGCGATACGGTTCAGCGACGGGCAGACCGTGACATCGCCCACGACCATTTCCTGGTCGGGATTGACGTCAAACCCAGTGGCCAAATGGTTCATTCCACTTCCCATGCTCAGGCTAATACGGTCCCGCCCGCCGGTCCTGGTACCCCAAGCCCCGTCGCCACGATCAACCGCTTCAGCCGCCCCATCGGCCATGTAAAAACCATACTAGCCGAAAAATCCGCGACCCGGCCAGCCCCGCATGGGGCCGACCGGGCCTGGAACCCGTCGAAATTATCGGCGCAGGGATTTTCCCGAACCGTTGCCGGTCGGGAAAATGGCCTCTGGTCAGAACCGGACGTTGACACCCACGGAGAATACCCGGCCCAGCGCGTCATACATGCTGGGGAAGGTATTGCCGGAATTGGCGGAGGTCGCCCCCGCCTCGTTGCCGACGACCGGCGGGTTCTTGTCGAAAAGGTTGGTGACACCGGCGCTCAGCCGGACCTCCTCGAACAACTGATAACCGGCCTGAAGATCGATGTAATTGTGGGCCTTGATCTTTTCGAACTGGTCAAAGGTCGTCGGCTTCTGCGCCTCCTCGATCTCCACCGAACCCAGATGGCGCCAGGTATAGCCGACGGTCAGGTCGCCGACAGTCCAGCTCAGGCGCTGAACCCAGCGGACCTTGGGCAGCGGGCTGCCCACACCGCCCACGCCCGCAGCACCGGGGCAGCTTGTGCCGAAACGGCCAAGGCAATCCAGCACGGGCAGGATGCCGTCGCTGCGGGATTCCTGCGTCAGATAGCGGTTGGCGTTCAACTGGAACGCCAGCGTGCCCCAATCAGCCGTCGCGCCCATATCCTCCAGATCGACGTTGAAATTCACGCCCAGTTCCAGCCCCTCGGCCCGGAGATAGTTCAGATTGGTGGTCAGCGCCGTCAGTCCGGATCCAGGAAGGGTCAGGGTGCCGCCGATGCGGACGATCTTGGCGCATTGTGACGCATCACCCAGTACGTAGCAGCCATCAAGGATCTCCTGCGGGGCGAAGGCGCCGATCACGTTCTTGATCTTGATGTTGTAATAGTCCAGCGAGATGAAGCTGTTCTTCAACACGCCCAGGTCGGGCGTCAGCACAAAGCCCAATGTCGTGGTGTCGGCCCTCTCCGGCGTGGGCAGATGAGCCAGATCGGTACCGGCGATCACATTCACCTGGCCGGCCACCAGATCCTCCACCGTACCGATCTGTGCCGCCGTCATACCCGTCGCCGCACAGCGCGCCCGCAGGGTGGCATCCGTGCGGGCGGCGGCATTGCCGACCGAGCAGGGGTCGAGATTGGCGTTCTGCAGGGCGGCGATCTGTGGCGAGGCCAGTTCACCCACATTGGGTGCCCGGGCCGCGCGTTGCTGAGAGCCGCGCAGACGGACAGCGTCGATCGGGGTCCAGTTCAGGCCCAGTTTCCAGGTCTTGTTGACGCCGCTGGGGTCATAGTCGGAATAGCGGTAGGCCGCCTCCAGATCCAGGGATTCGAAGCCGGGCTGGTCTGCAACCAGCGGGATCAGGGCCTCGCCGAAGAATTCCTTCACCTCGAACCCGCCGGAAATCGGCTGGAAATTGCCGCCGGCACCGCCAAGGCAACTGGTGGGCTGGGTCTTCCAGCATTCGTCGGGCGTGCGGCTGCCCTTCTCCTTGCGGTATTCGGCACCGAAGCTGACGGCGACGCTGTCAGCGGCCAGCGGGCTTTTCAGACCTTCGATGGGACCGGAGACGGAACCGCTGACGATGGTCTGGCTGTAATCCTGCTTGTCGATGGCCGTCGCGGAGGAATAGGCCGCCATTTCTGGCGTGATGGTCCCATACCCGCCGAAGACATTGATGGGCACACACCCCGGCTGACCACCACGGCAGGCTGTCGTGCTGACCGCGTTCAGCGCATTGGCCAGGTTGGTGACGTTCGTATAGCCGGCGCTGACATTGGTACGGTGCGACTCGCCATGCTGAACCGACAGGTCGTAGGACCAGCCATCGGTGATGTCGCCCCGCAGGCCGGTCAGGAACTGGAAGGAGCTGTTGTCATAGCTGGTGGTGCGCGCACCAAGTTCCTCCGTACGGCGCCGGACCGAAAGCAGCAGATCGTCACCCTGATCGACGACGCCATTGCCATTCACGTCACGCCAGTTGGGCAGCGCGCCCGTCGTGCTGACCGTGCCCGCGACGCGGCCGGCATTGGCCGCTGTCAGGATGGCACCACGGGCCTGCGCCGACAGGAACGGATTGGCCAGCGGCACGAAGAAGGTGTTGCCAAAAATGCCCGAGGGCGCGACCTGCTGCGTATTCTTGGTGCTGGAATAGGAGAAGCGGCCATAGGCCTCCGCATGCTCGTTGACTTCATACGTGCCGGACGCAAACCCGCCGAAACGTTCCAACGGGGTCTGGTAATAATTGTAGGGATTAAAATTGAAGACGGAGCAGTTGGCACCCAGGGTGCCATCCTCCCGGAACTGGCCCAGGCCGGGACCGCCGGCGATGGCCAGACGCGTCGGCACCGTGGTGGTGGAACCGCCGGCCGCCACAGAATTTGGTCCGCCACAGCCCGCCGGGGCCGATGCGGCCGCGTTACCGGCCAGGAAATCCGCCAGACCGGCGCCGGTCGCCGTCTCGATGCCCAGGCGACCCAGCGGGCGGGCGCCCAGCTTCACCCCTGCCCGCTTGGAATAATTGATGCCCAGCACGACATTGCCGCGACCATCGGCCAGGTTGGACCCAACCGTGACATCGGCGGAATGGATGGTGCCGTCGCCCTTACCGGTGACCGAGTGATCGTAATTGGCGTCCACACCTTCGAAATCATCCTTCATGATGAAGTTGATGGCGCCCGACATGGCATCCGAACCATAGACGGCGGATGCACCGCCCGTGACGATGTCGACCCGCTGGATCAACGCCGTGGGAATGGTGGAGACATCGACCAAGCCATTGAAATTATAGGGTGTGACACGCTTGCCATCCATCATCACCAGATTGCGCTGTGCCCCCAGGCCGCGCAGATCGACGGTGGAGGCACCGGCGGTGCCGTTATTGGTGTTCTGCCCGTCACCGGGCACCGTCACCGGCAGCATGCGGAAAATCTTTTCTACTTCCGGCTGCTGCAACGCATCGATCTCGGCCGCGCCCACGGAATAGACGGGGCTGGTCGACGTGTCATTGGGCCGGGCGATGCGCGAACCGGTCACCACGATCTCCTCGACCGCATCCTGGGCCAGTGCCGACCCCAACGGCACCAGCACCGAAACCAGTGCAACCCCCAACAGCAGACGGGAGCGGGCGCAAACCCGCGTATTGTTTGAATGTGTCATGATTGCTGTATCCCCTCGTTCCAACAGGCGGCGCCTCTTTCGATCAATGACGGGCGCGCTCAGCGACGTGTGCCCACGGGGCACCGGCGAAACACTCATACGAGGCGAACAGCGCCGCAATGTAATTCAGTCAATCAGGAGCAGAATTATTTATAACTGTGACAGTTATAACCTGAATGTAAGAATAATGAGATTATTTTTACTTCACATATTGCAGAATATATTAAATTTCAATTCCGCAATCATATGGAGAAACGCGATCTACCGGCATGGTCGCTTAAACCATCCGTCCAATCGGTCCAAATCTGAAGAAGGCAGCCCGCTGGCCGACGCTATTTCACGTGGAAGACCCAGCGCTTCCAGAGATCTCCGAAATAAGTGTCGAACAGGTAATCCAGTTCCGTCGTCACCGCCGCCGCGATGATCAGCACAGCCAAGGCAATCAGCAATTCGCGCCGGTGACGGTTCGGCTCCGCCCCCATGGCCTCGGTCACGATGGGGGCGGGCGCCGGCTCGCTGCCGACCAGGGCCGTTCCCGTGACCAGCAGCGCGAAGCGGCCGCGCCCGACGCCGATTTGGGAAAACTCGACCCCGGCCAGGACCCCGGCTCCGGCCAGCCGCGCCTGTTCACGCAGACGCAGCAAAGCCAGTCGCCTTGTACGCTGCATGTCACGCTGACGGGTGACGACACGTCCGCCCACGATACGGCGGACCAGCAGCATAAAACGGCCCAATGGTGCCGGGGCCATCACGATGGCGGTCTGCACCATCCGGGGCTCTCCGGTGACACCCGGCGGCGGGCGGCCCGTGAATACCCGCACCGACGCCGTGGCCGCTTCCATCGCCGCCAGTTCCCTGTCGTGGCGCCGTTCCAGCCAGGCCCCCAACAGCAGGACGACTGCGTTGAACAGAACGGCAAGCAGCACGCCGATGAACCAGAAGCTCCAGCCCAGGAACTCCCAGTCCGCCATATTCTCCAGGAATTCCAGCCATTGGAACCCGGGGGGAAGCTCAGGTTCCGGCCCGCTCACGATGGCGCATGGTCCGCCAGCAACTCCACGGCTGTGCCATAGGCCAGCACCTCCGCCGCGCCACTGCCGATATTGGCGGTGCCGAAGCGGATGGAGATGATGGCATTGGCGCCCAGTTCCACCGCCGCCGCCCGCATGCGCGCCGTCGCCTCTTCCCGCGCTTCGTTCAACAGTTCTGTGTAACCGCGCAGTTCCCCGCCCACGATCTCCTTCAGGCCGGCCATGATGTCCCGGCCCAGATGCTTGGACCGCACCGTGCTGCCCTGCACCAGACCCAGATGCCGCACAACGCGGTATCCGGCCGGATTTTCCAGCGTCGACAGGATCATCGGCTCGCCCCCCCTGGCTTCATCCCCACAGGGGGGCAGGATGGCAGGGGCCGGAAGGGGTCGCAAGGTCGGGCCGGTCAGATGGGCCCGGAATTGGCCCCATCGTGGACCGCGTCGAAATCAAGCCCGAACTTCGCCAGATATTTACGCAGGCGGTCAGCGTCATTCACGCTTTTCCGGCTGGCGCGGGAAACCCCGAACAGCACCCTGCCCGCTTCGCTCAGCGACCGGCTGTCCCGGCAGACGCGGATGACCGTGGCAAGCTGGCAGCGGTCGAACAGATCGATTTCCCCCAGCACGTCATTCCCCAGCAGTACCGCCAGCCCGTCATCAGATGAGCCCATACCGGTGCCACGCCAGCGGCGGCGCAGGCCGGCAATCTCATCCGCCACGATATCGGCATTGATGCGTCCGCCAGGTGCCAGGGTGGCCATACGGGTGACACTGGCCGAAAGGTCACGGAAATTGCCGGTCCAGGGGGTTGCGGCATCGGTGGCAAAGGACAGGTACAGGCGCCGCGCCTCTGCATTGAAAGTGGCGCGGAACCCTTCACGGGCCGCGAACCGGTCCAGTTCGAATTCAAGATTAGGTTCGATATCTTCCCGCCGTTCCGCCAGCCCCGGCAATTCGAAGGTCCAGAGGTTAAGGCGGGCAAACAGATCCTCGCGGAAACCGCCCGCCGCCGCCAGGGCGCCAAGGTCGCGATTGGTACCAGCGATCAGTTGAAAATCGCTCTCCACCTCCTTGTCCGATCCGACGGGCAGGAAACGCTTATCCTCCACCGCGCGCAGGATCATGGCCTGTTCATCCAGGCCCAGTTCCCCGATCTCATCAAGGAACAGCATGCCCCGATCGGCAGCGCGCAGCAGGCCGGGCCGGTCGCTGGCCGCGCCCGTGAAGGCCCCTTTGCGGTGGCCGAACAGGGCCGACATGGCCCCGTCGCCACGCAGGGTGGCGCAATTCACCTCCACAAAAGGGCCAGCCACCTGATGTTGCTGGCGCTTCAGGTCATGGATGCGCCGGGCCAGATGCGACTTGCCGGCCCCGGTCGGCCCCTGCAGCAATATCGGCGCCCGTGACCGGATTGCCACCTGTTCGATCCGGTCAATCATACGGTTGAAGGCAGCGTTACGCGTGGCGATACCGGATTTCAGGAAAGATGTCGCCTCCCGCGCCTGGGCCTGGAACCGGGTGGCGATACTGTCATAGCGGGACAGGTCCAGATCGATGGTGCTGACCCGGCCGGCCGCCACCGCCTTGGGATCCTTGCCCGGACTGGATTGCAGCAGGCGAGCCGGCAGAAACCGGGCCTCTGTCAGCAGGAACAGACAAATCTGCACCACATGTGTGCCCGTGGTGATGTGGATCAGGTAATCCTCGGTTTCCGTGTCGAACGGATAGGCGCGGGCGAAATCCAGAAGCTTTCCATACACTTCCTCAAAATCCCAGGGGTTGCGCAACGCCATGATGTGCGACCGCACCTGTGTGCCGGGCGACACCGTGCCGATATCCTCATGCACCTGTCGGGCGGCCCCCTGGCTGTGCGCGTCATGCAGCAGTTCGAACCGGTCGACCAGCAGATCCTCCTGCATGCAAAGGCCGACGGACGGGCGCCAGCGGCTCCACCGGTCCTTACCCTTGCCCACGAAGTCCAGAACCGTGCCAAGGAAGCCGATCACGACGGTGCGCTTCATTATTTTATCCAAATTTATAAATCCGATAAATTTATATCAGCACCCTCGGCCCCTTGAAACCCGCAACATCAACGAAAAGATCAGCATTTCCGCCATCCGCAGGCATATTTCACCGCGTTCATTTCTCTGGCACGGCCTTTGCGTTTACCCCTGCGTGCCGTTCGAGTGGCCGACGGCGCCCCGCCGGTGCGGGATCGGGCCCTGCTTGCCAGCCACGGGGGCTGGCAAGCGCTGCGCATCAATCCGGGCGGCAGGACGCGCCCACAAGGACAAGAGATCATGTGCGAACGCCATTACGAAGAAATGCCGGTAGATGGCGGTGTGCCGGTAAAGATGTGGACACGCGGCGTACCGGTGGACGAAACGGCCAGAGCGCAATTGCGCGCCGCCGCCCGTATGCCGTTCATCTTCGGTCATATCGCGGCGATGCCCGATGTCCATGCCGGCATCGGCGCCACCGTGGGGTCGGTGATCCCGACCAGGGGCGCCATCATCCCGGCCGCCGTGGGCGTGGATATCGGCTGCGGCATGTGCGCGGCCCAGACGACGCTGATGGCGTCGGACCTGCCCGACCATCTGTCCGACGTGCGCGGCGCCATTGAGCGCGCGGTACCCCATGGCCGCACCATGGGCCGCGGCAACCGTGACAAGGGATCATGGGGGGAGCCGCCGCCCGATGTGGTCGCCGCCTGGCAAACCCTGTCGGAGCGGTTCCAGCGCCTGACCGAAAAATATCCGGCCCTGGCCCGCGCCAACCATGTCACGCATCTGGGCACGCTGGGGACCGGCAATCATTTCGTGGAACTGTGCCTGGACGAAGCGGACAGGGTCTGGGTGATGCTGCATTCCGGGTCGCGCGGGGTGGGTAACGTCATCGGCACCTATTTCATCGAGTTGGCCAAGAAGGATATGCGCCGCTGGTTCATCAACCTGCCCGACGAGGATCTGGCCTATTTCCCGGAAGGAACGGACCATTTCAAGGACTATGTCGAAGCGGTCGCCTGGGCCCAGGATTTCGCGGCACTGAACCGGCGGATGATGATGGCCCACACCATGGCGGCGCTCGCCAAGGTAATACCCAAGCCCTTCGGGGCCGAGGTGCAGGCCATCAACTGCCATCACAATTACGTGCGGCGGGAGAAGCATTTCGGCCAGAGCGTGATCGTCACCCGCAAGGGGGCAGTGCGGGCCGGCACCGGCGACATGGGCATCATCCCCGGCAGCATGGGCACCCGCTCCTACATTGTACGCGGCCGGGGCAACCCGGACAGTTTTGAAAGCTGCTCGCACGGGGCCGGCCGCGCCATGTCGCGGCATCAGGCGCGCCGCCGCTTCACGGTGGAGGACCATATCCTCGCCACCGAAGGGGTGGAATGCCGCAAGGATGCGGATGTGATCGACGAAACGCCCATGGCCTATAAGCCGATCGAGGCGGTGATGACGGCACAGACCGATCTGGTGGAAATCGTACACACGCTGAAGCAGATCGTGTGCGTCAAGGGATGAGGTTCATGATCAACATCGACGGCGCCGATGGCGAAGGCGGGGGGCAGGTGCTGCGCACCGCCCTATCGCTGTCCATGATCACCGGTTATGCCTTCCAGATCGACAATATCCGCGCCGGACGGGAAAAGCCGGGCCTGATGCGTCAGCACCTGACAGCAGTACAGGCGGCGGCTGCCATCAGCGGGGCGGAGGTGAGCGGCGCCGTGCTGGGCAGTCGCAGCCTGACCTTCGCCCCCGGTCCGGTGCGCGCGGGCGATTACCTGTTCGCCATCGGCACGGCCGGCAGCACGGGATTGGTGCTACAGACCCTGCTGCCGGCCCTGGCTTTGGCCGATGGTCCGTCCAGTCTGGTACTGGAAGGCGGAACGCACAACCCCCACGGCCCCTGCTTCGATTTCCTGGCAGAGGTCTTTCTGCCGCTGGTGAACCGAATGGGTCCGACCGTGACGGCCGTTCTGGAACGGCCGGGTTTCTACCCGGCTGGCGGCGGGCGGGTGCAGGTGGCGATCAGCCCCTGTTCCGCCCTGCGGCCGCTGGATCTGACAGATCGGGGGGACTTGCGGGATACCGAGGGGGTTGCCCGCGTGACCAACCTGACACCCGATATCGCCCACTCGGAACTGGCCGTGGCACGGGATAAGCTGGGCTGGGCACCCGATCGCTTCCGGGTAGAGGTGCTGGACCCCGCCTGGGGGCCAGGCAATGTCCTGCTGCTCATGGCACGGTATGAGGGGGTGACCCTGATGAGCACGGGCTTTGGCGAGCGGCAGGTGCCCGCGACACGACTGGCCCTGACTGCGGCACGGCGCCTGTCGGGCATGATGGAAGGGGGAGCCGCCGCCTGCCCTTATCTGGCCGACCAGTTGCTGCTGCCGCTGGCCCTGGCAGGCGGCGGACGTTTCACCACCGTGCGACCGTCGCGGCATATGCTGACCAACTGCGATACCATCGCCCGTTTCCTGGATGTGTCCGTCGGCATCGATCGGCAGGAGGACGGGCGGCATCTGGTGACCGTGTATAGCGGCTAGGCTTGCTCCCCATGGAAGGCGACGCGGTTCTTGCCCTGCCGTTTGGCGGCGTAGAGGGCCGCGTCGGCCAGGCGCAGGACGTCGCGTGGTTCATCCCCATCCTGCGGCCAGCAGGCGGCACCGATGGTGCAGCCGACCCGGACCGTCCGCTCCGCCACCAGCATCGGTTCATTCACGGCGGCAATCAGGCGCCCGGCCACTTCACGCGGCAGATGTGCCTCCTCTTCCGACACCACCAGGATGCAGGCGAATTCATCCCCGCCGATGCGGGCCACGACATCCTCCTGCCGCAGGCTGGAGGCCAGGCGCAGCCCGACCTGACGCAGCACCTCGTCCCCCGCATCATGGCCCATCTGGTCGTTCACGGGCTTGAACCCGTCCAGATCCAGATAGAGGATGACCATGCGGTCATGGTCCTTGCGCGCCCGCGACAGGGCCACATCCAGATATTGTTCAAAGAAACGCCGGTTGGGCAGTGCCGTCAGACGGTCCTGATATGCGATGCTCTCCATCCGTTCCAGGGCGGCATTGGTGGCGACCAGAGCCCGGTTGCTGGCACGCAGGCTGCTGACCAGATCGCGCAGGCTACGGGACAGGGTGTCGATCTCCTTTGCACCGCCCACCGCCGGGATGGTGGCACCGGGTACCCCCTTGGTAATGGCACGGGCGGCACGGGCAATGGCGCGCAGCGGGTTGGCGATATGATGCGCCGCCAGCCAGCCCAGGGCCCCGAACAAGGTGGCCAGCCCCAGACCCGACCAGAAGATCGTGTAGCGCATGCGGTCGGCCGGGGCATGTGCGATGGAAACCGGCTGGCGGACCAGCACGGTCCAGCCCAGCCCCTTCACCAGCCGCTGGCGCTGGTCGGTCGCGAAACCGGTCATGTAATTCTGCCCGTCGGGCCAGCGCTCCACGCGCCATCCCACCAAGCCCTCGCGGGCGCGCCGCACACTTTCCAAAAGCAACACCGTCCCGCGCAGATCCGGCGGGCCCAGCAGCACATTATTGTCGGCGGCCACAAGGATCGTCTCCACGCCGGCACGGCTCTGCACCGGGGACTGTGGGTCGCTAACCAGGCGGCGGGCCCAATCCCAGCTATAATGGATGGCCACCACACCCTTGACCGCGCCGTCACCACCCCGGATCGGGGACGACACGTCGACGAAGCGTAACGGCTCCCCCGTCTCGTTGGGCAGAAGCTTGGCCAGCAGCACCGCCTCATGCACATCGCCCAGGAACAGCCCCCTGATCCCTTCACGATAAACGGGGCGCTGGGCCAGGGACTGGCCGACCAGAATGCCCCGCGTACCGGCCAGGACCTTGCCATCCTGGTCGGTGACCCCCGCCCAGGCCAGGGCCGGGTCCTGGGCGCTCATCTGGTCGACAATGCGCTGAGCCGTCGCCGGTTGCTCCAGCGCCTCCACCTGCGACAGGACCTGAGCCAGGGCGGCACGCGCCTGCATGTCGCCATTCAGGCGCGCCGACAGGCCTTCTGCGATACCGGACAGCGAAGTGCCGACCTCATGGTTAAGGACGGCCTCCGCCTGCCGTCCGGTCAGGTTGCCATGCAGTACGGCCAGCAGCGCCACGATAGTGCCGATGGTCACGCCCAACAGGTTGCGCAGGCTGAGAATTACCATTCAACCGTGCCTTCCCTTATCGCCCGCCGAACTGCCACCAGAGCGCAACCAGGGCCATCCGCTCGCCCCCGGCATTGCGTCCGCCGATGGCCTTGGACAGGCCCATCTGCACACCTACATCGTCGGTTAGGCGCCACACCGCCGACAATTGCACCTTGTAACGGCGCACATCGGCATAGCCGGCACCCGGCGTGCCGACGCTGACGGCGTTGAAACTCTGCGCCAGCAGCAGCCAGTCGGCATCGGGCCGCCAGCCCAGCGTCAGGTCGAGCCGCAACTCATCCGCCGCCGGGCCGCCGCGCGTGCGATAGCCCAACTGTCCATCAAAGAACCCGCCATCGAACCCATGGCCGTAAAGGGTGCGCAATTCCGCATCCACATTGCCCGACCCCAACGGCGGCTGGTCACCCCTGTCATAGCCCAGGGGCACGCGGACCAGGGGTTGCAGGGCGACGATGTCGGCACCGTCCTGCCAGATGGTCCGGCGCACCGCGAATTCGGCATCGGCCAGACCCGACCCCTCGTCACTGCCACCGCCAACCCGATCGGCCTTCAGCGATTGCCAGGAGGGCTGGAAGCTGAGGGTCGTGCTGCCATCGACACCCCATGACAGCAGCGGCGCCACTTCCAGCTTTCGGAACTTGGGATCGGCGGCGCCGACGCGCCCGTCAAAACCGCTGTCCGATTCCGAATAGGTGGCGCCGACAATCACCTCCATGGTCCCCGCCGCCTGTGGCCAGGCACCGGCCAGGGCGGGGGTGGCGGGCAGCAGCAGGGCAACGGCCAGGCAAGCTGCGGACTTAAAACAGGTCATGGGTCAGTGTTCCTCCAGCGGCAGGCTGGCGCCGTCGACGATAAGACCCCCGCCATGGGCGCGGGCATGGTCCAATGCACATCGCGCAACGACGGCCGCATCCAGCCCGGCGCCATAACCGGCCGACAGGCTGACATGCGGGCCGGCATTGGACCGTGGATGGGGAATACGCGCACGCCCGACCAGATCGACCAGCCGTTCCGCGACATCACGGGCGATCCCGGGATCGGCACTTTCGAACAGGATGGCCAGCCGCCCGTCACCGGCCATGGTCAGCACATCGCCGATGCGCCCCGGCAGGCCGGCGGCCAGTTCCATGATGCGGCGGGTCAACGCCGCCGCGGGGTCGGCGCCATCCACCTCTTCCAGCCGGCCGAAATCATCGATGGCGACCATCAGGACGGCGCCGTCATGGCGCCGTTGCGCCCGTTCAGCCAGAAGCTGTACCGCCTGCAACGGACCGGGCCAGCTCAGTCCCCGGACACCGGCGACATCGGCAACCGGCACTTGACGGCGGTCGGCCACCAGTTCGGCCAATTCACCCTCCCGCGCCCGGCGGCGACGCGCCTCGGTGCGCCAGCGCAGCGCCGATTGCACCCGTGCCCGCAGCGCCACCAGCGAGGCCGGTTTCACCACATAATCAAAGGCGCCGGCGATGAAGGCCTGGTTCAGCGTCTCCTCATCCTCCAGCGACGACACCATGATCACCGGCACATCGGCCAGCCGCGGATTGTCCTTGATCAGGCAGGTGGCGGTAATTCCGTCCATCGCCGGCAGCATGATGTCCATCAGCACGATGTCGATGGGGCATTCCTCCCCCTCCCGCCGCTCCACATCCAGGGCCGCGAGCGCCTCCTCCGCGCTGCCGGCCTTGATGATGGGGCCGTAACCGCAGGCATTAAGCTGTGCCGCCAGCAATTCCCGGACCTCTTCCAGGTCCTCGACGATCAGGATCATGTCATTCCCCCCCATTCCTGCCGTCGGCTGGCAATCGCCAGACGCGCCAGTCCCCCCTGTCATAGATCAGCACGGCCCCCGTTCCGGCATCCTGCCACAGATCGGGCATGGCCTGTGCGATCCGGTCACGGGTGCCCGCCGCACTGACGGGATCACGCAGCGCGACATAGGTCGCCCGCAATTGCCTGACGATCAGATCGGCCTTCAACCGGTCATTGCTGGGCAGGATCAGGCCGCCCGCCCGTCCGCGCCCCGGCAGCACGGCGCCCGCTGTCAACCCGTCTATAGCCACATCGTCCAGGTCGCGCAGGAACCCGCCCAGCGCCAGCTCCGCCTGCGTCACGCCGTCCACCTGTCCCGTACCCGCCATAGCATGGCGCCAGGCGCGCGTATCGGCATCACCCACCTGTCCTTGTGCCCACCAACCGGCCGCCAGCCCCAGAAGGGCCAGCAGCGGTAACAATCCCCCGCGCAGCCGGTTGCGACCCGTCACGGCTGCCGCCAGGACGGACAGGGGGGACAGATAGGCCAGCAGCCGCCCCGGATCACCCAGGAACCAGGTGGCAGAGGTCAAGATCAGGGCCGTCAGGACCAGGCCCGTCAACAGCAGCAGCACCCGCCTTGCCCCCCGGTCCCCAAACCGGAGACCCACCGGCAATAGCGGCGCATTGGCCAGGATCAGCAGGGCACCGGCAAGCAGGGCTGTCCCGATGCCGCCGCCCGGACCCAGCAGCCAGGAACTGTCACTGATATGTGCGGCCGACCCATGGATGGCGGCATCGACCCCGGCGGCAAAGGCCAGCGGCGACCCGCCGAACACCCAGTTGACATAGAACAGCGCGATGGCGGCGAAGATCAGCGGAAACATCACCACCAGCAGACTGCCCGACGCGGAGGTGGCGACCATGCGGGCCGGCAGCATCAGGGCGATGAAGGGCACCGATGCCAGCACCAGATAGGCCCCCGCCGCATCGGCCAGCGCCAGAAAGGCCAGCGACACACCCAGCGCAATCATCGCGTTCACCTCTCCCCGCCGCACCAGCCACAGGGAGGAACTGACCGCGATGGTGAAGGCCAGCACGCCCAGCGGGGCGGCCCCACCCGCCGCAACCATCAGCGATAGGGACGGGGCGCAGGCCAGCAGCCCAGCCGTGACCAGAGCCGGCACAAACCGATGCCCACCCGCCACTAGCATGCGCACCCACAGCGACGCCGCGATGGCCAGCATCAGCACATTGACCAACAGCGGGGCCGGTACACGCCCCAAACCGGGGATCAGGGCCATGGCCATATCGAAACCCAGCGGCAGCACCGGATAGGCCGTGCCCGTCAGGTCGCGGAAGGCGCCGACATCGGCGGTGGCCAGCAGGGCGCGGGTCCAGCGGTCGGCCATGGCCGGACCCAGCCAGCCTTCCTGCATCGGCCATGAGGCGACAAACCCGATCAGCGGCAGCAGCAGCGCCAGGGAGACGGGGAACAGCCAGCGCGGAACCAGCCGGGCACCGCGCTGATCCAGATGCGACGGCACATAGGGGCGGCTGGGCGCAACGGCGGCGGCGCTCATGAT
>NZ_JAGOGJ010000012.1 GCF_017996735.1 Niveispirillum sp. | reverse complement strand
CGGAAAACGCTGAACGGCTGACGATCATGGTGGGATAGATGATCGGGCGTGTATCTCAGAAACGGTTGAATTGTGGCGATCTCTTCCAGGTCCATCTTCAATCTGATGGATGGCTGCCCGGTCCGGACAATACGTCGTTCTTCCGAGCCGATGACAAGGCATCGCGGACTGAGCATCGCCGCCGTGAATGCCCCATCGAAGAAGGCTGCGGGGTCCATCATGAAGGCCCTGCCATTCACCATGGAAAAAATGGGCATCACATGTTCATCAACGTCTTTCCTGTCATCCGGCGGCAGACTGTTTTGCCATTCCCTGTCCTGTATCGACCGCAACAGACCCTCGGACACGAAGGTCGCCGGCAGCATGGTGCTGATTTTACGTACGATCTGCTGGACTTTCCCCGGCGCGTCTGAGGTATCGATCCCCAAGGCCGGGGCGACAAGCCCGGCGGATGCCGCGAACAGATTGAATGCCTCATAGGCGGCGGACAGCATGGCACTTTGCAGCCTGCCTGACGGTGAATTTATAGTAGAAACAATTCTGTCAAAAACGCGTGAATCGCGACGGGTCAGCTCCTTAACGGTATCCGGATTGAAAAACATTCGTATCTCCTTGACGTGCTGCGATTACGGATATCAACATCCGGCCCGTGACGCCACCTCCCCCGCTCACCAATTGCTCCATTATTTGCCATAACATACATTATCAATCTTCTATCTGTAGGCGCAAAGTTAAAATGTCAGTCCTGAGCAAGATAGAAATGTCAGTCTCTGGATCGGTTTTGGCCGGTTTTGGAGGCTGCCCTGGTCTGTCGTCGTCGCTTGTCGGGGGGGCGGCCGTCACCGCGGGGGCTACCGGCATGAGCCAACATCTCATGCCGGTGGCACAACCCTGACAGGGCGCCGGGTGGGGCCGCCCTTGCTTATGCCCCCATCGGGTCCAGGAACCAGTTGGCGACATCGCCGGTGCGGCCGATGATGGTGACGATCTGGCCGTCGCCCATATCCAGCAACGTGTTGCCATCCACGACCCGGGCCTTGGCGATGATGCTGCCCAAATCCAGGCTGGCATCGTAGAGCGCCAGACGATCCTGGCCGATGTTGAAATCGGCAATGACCGTCCCGCCGGACGTGGCCCCCAGGGCGAAGGTGTCGTGGCCGGCACCGCCCCAGATCGTGTCGCCACCGCCATCGGCAAAGATCAGGTCGTCCCCGGCGCCGCCATCGATCATATCGGCCCCGGCGCCGCCCATCAGCGTGTCGTTGCCGGCCTCCCCGAACAGGATATCGTCGCCGTCACCGCCCACGCCCAGGTCACTGCCGTCACCCAGGCCGATCAGGTCGTCCCCGGCGCCGCCCAGGCCCGTATCGTTGCCGGCACCCGCCGACAGGGTGTCGGCGCCGCTGCCGCCATGCAGCCAGTCATCGCCGTCCCCGCCGAACAGGATATCGTCCCCGGTGCCGCCATCGATCGTGTCATTGCCCGCGTCGCCGGTCAGGACATCGTCCCCCTCCTCCCCGAACAGGATGTCGTTGCCAGTGCCGCCAAAGCCGCGATCATTGCCGTCGCCACCGCCGATCAGGTCATTGTCGGCGCCGCCCAGCAGCCAGTCGTCACCGGCACCGCCATGCAGCAGATCGTCGCCGTCATCGCCGAACAGGCTGTCATTGCCCAGGGTTGACGCGACGGTGTCATTGCCGCCGCCGCCATGCAGTTCGTCATCACCCGGCCCCAGGATCATGGTCTGGCTGGCATTGTCGCCATGGACCACCTGCGCCCCGGCCCCACCGACGATGGTGGCCTCACCGATGATGGCCGCAAAATCCACATGGTCCAGTTGAACCGTGACGGGACCGTGCGCGTTGGTGCTGTTCACCACCAGGGCGATGGGCTGGTCGCTGGCGGGGCTGTTGCCGGTGATCGCTGTCGTCCCGCCTTCGCCGCCGATATCGACGCTGCGCACCAGCAGCATGCTGTTGCTGGCCAGGCTGGACAGGAAGCCGGTGGCACCGCCGCTCAGGTCCACACGGGCGCTGTCCTGCGCGTCGGTACGGGCTTCGATCTCCCGGATCAGGTCGGTGAGCGACCGGCCGGGATCAGTGCGGTGGCCGGAACCCGCGCTGGTGACGGTGACACCGGCCGGGACACCGATCATCAGCGTGGTCACGGTCTGCATCTGCCCCGTCTGGGCGTCGAACACCTGCTCACGCACGACTGGAATGTCGGCCGTCGTGCTGCTGGGCGTGGTGGGATCGTCCTGGCGGCTGGGGGTCGGGGCGTCGATCACCACCGTGGTCGTGGTGGTGCCGTCCGGGCGGGTGGTGGTGGTGCCCGTCACCTTGGTCCCGTCAATCAAGGCCTCCGGTTCCGGATCGATCGGTCCGGGTGTCGCCGACACGATCGTCGCCGTACCCGTCGTCACCGGACTGCGATTGCCGGCAGGGTCGGTCAGGGTCACCGACAAGGTCAGGGTTCCTTCGGCAAAGCTGCGCAGGTCGACGCCGGTGATCCGGGCCTCTGGCCCGCCCATCACGCCGGTGCCGCTGATGCTGCCGCCGCTGCTGGCGGTGATGGTCCAGTGATAGGTGGCGCCGGCCTCCCCGCCACTGATGGTAAAGGCCACGTCGCCCGTGCTGCCAACCTGCATCTGCGGGTTGGCAAAGCGGGCCCCCGTCAGTGTCGGGGCCAGGGTGTCGACTCTCAGTTCCTGCGTGCCGGGGGCGGAACTGTTGCCGGCGGCATCGGTGGCGGTCACCGAAACGGCGTTGGTGCCGTTGCTGTTCAGGGTCAGGATGCCGCTGCTGGGCGTGGCCGCGCCCAGATCCACGGTCCATTGCCCGTCACCATCCGCCTGCACCTGATACCGGGCGCCGCCGACATTGATGTCCACAGTGCTGCCGGCCTCTGCCGTGCCGGTCAGAACCGGGGTGGCGTCATTGGTCAGCGGGCCGGAGGTGATTACGGGTATGCCCGGCGGGGTCGTGTCGATGACCAGCGATTGCGTGCCGGGGGCGGAACTGTTGCCGGCGGCATCGGTGGCGGTCACCGAAACGGCGTTGGTGCCGTTGCTGTTCAGGGTCAGCGTCCCGCTGCTGGGCGTGGCCGCGCCCAGATCCAGGGTCCATTGCCCGTCACCACCCGCCTGCACCTGATACCGGGTGCCGCCGACATTGATATCCACGGTGCTGCCGGCCTCTGCAGTGCCGGTCAGAACCGGGGTGGCGTCATTGGTCAGCGGGCCGGAGGTGGTTACGGGTATGCCCGGCGGGGTCGTGTCGATGACCAGCGATTGCGTGCCGGGGGCGGAACTGTTGTCGGCGGCATCCGTGGCGGTCACCGAAACAGCGTTGGTGCCGTTGCTGTTCAGGGTCAGGATGCCGCTGCTGGGCGTGGCCGCACCCAGATCCACGGTCCATTGCCCGTCACCATCCGCCTGCACCTGATACCGGGCGCCGCTGACATTGATGTCCAAAGTGCTGCCGGCCTCTGCCGTGCCGGTCAGAACCGGGGTGGCGTCATTGGTCAGCGGGCCGGAGGTGATGGTGGGCGTGCCCGGCGGGGTCGTGTCCGGCTGAATGGTGACAGAGGTGGCGATGGACAGGCTGGCCGTGTCCTGGCCGCCCTGGGCCGTGCCACCATCATCGCGCAGCGCCGTCAGGGTGACGGTGCGCTGCCCGCTGGCCGTGGGCGCCTGGTTGGCATAGGTGATGGCGTTGATCAGACTGGCCAGATCGGCCGCGCTGATGCCCTGGCTGAAATCGACGGTGACGGTGGCGGTGGTGCCATTGACGGCAACGGCGATGGACGGCTGGCCGGCGCCACCGACGCTGTTGCCAGCGGTCAAGGCCACCGTCTGCGCATTGATGACCAGCCTTTCCTGGGCACCATCGCTGATGCCGCCGACGGTCAGGGTCAGCCGGGTCAGCAATTGACCGGCTTCGACCGTCGAAATGCTGCTGCCACTGAACAGGCGTGTGGACGGGTCGCTGCTGTTGGCGGCGACCGTCGCCGCCGGATTGGCCGTGCTGGTCAGGGTGGGGGCGTCATTGATGTTCGTGACGGTGACGGCGATGGTCTGCGTCGAGGATTCTTGCCCGTCGCTGGCCTGTACCGTCACCTGATAGACGCCGTCCTGATCGGCATCGGCCTTGGTTTCGAAATCAGGCGCGGCGGCGAAGGACAGGACGCCCGTGGTGGCATCAATGGTGAACAGCGCCCCGTCAGCCCCGCCGGCGATACTGTAGGAAATGCTGTCGCCTTCCACATCGGTGGCGGTGACGGTGGTGACCGTCACCGTGCCCTCGGCCACGCTGGCCGTGGCGGCGGAGTTGATGACGGGGGCGTCGTTGGCGCCATCGACCCGGATGGTCAGCGTCTGGCTGGTGGGCGTGATGACCACGCCATCGGTGACGGTCAGGGTGAAGCTGTCCGTCTGTGCATCCTTCAGGGCCTGAATGGCGTTGGTATTGGGGACATAGAGATAGGCCCCCGTGCTGCTGTTCAGGTACAGCGTGCCATAGGTTCCGGCCTTGGACAGATCATAGCTGATGCCGTCCGCCGTATGGGTGGCGGCCTGTCCCGTGCTGATGCCATAGGTCAGGCTGCCGCTGTCCGGGTCACTGGCGGTCAGCGTGCCGGTCTGACCGGTGAAGCTGTCGACCGCGGCCGTATCCGTCAGGGTGATGTCGTCGGGTGCCGTCAGGGTGGGGGTATCATTGACGGCCGTCACCGTCAGCCTGCCGGTCGTGGTCGCGCTGTTATTGTCCTGGGCATCCGTGATGGTGATGGTGAAGCCGCGATCCACGGTCGACGGGGCGTCGCTGCTGTTGGCATATTTCACCAGCCGCAGGGCCGCCTGGTAATCAGTGATGTTGGCCGTGCCCGACAGGGTCAGGGTGCGGGTCGCGGCATCATAGGCGGCCGTGATGCCGGACGGCAGGTCCGTGGCCGACAACACTTCGGCCGCACCATCGGGCGTGGCCGCCAGGGTGACGGTGATCCGCTTCAGGGTTGTGCTGTCGCTGTCGCTGAGGGTGGCATCGGGCACCAAGGCCACGGCGGCGCCATCCTCCGTATAAACCCGCTTGAGCGGCTGACCCAACTGAAGGGTGGTGATGGCCTCTTGAGTGTCAGAGATGACATAGGCGAACTTGCCATCGGGCGACAGGGTCAGGAAGTCGGGAGCCGACAGCTTGTCCCCACCCCGGCACCTTGGACAAGTTTCGTGGCAAAGGTCAGGGCGCCCGTCGTGGCATCCCGATCGAATATGAAGAGGGCGCTGCCTCCCCGGCTGGTCACGTAAACCGCTGTGCCGTCGGGTGCCACCGTGATGGCATTGGGATCTGCCAGACCGCTGACCCCGCTGTCGCCATCCCGGACCAGCCCCCCATAGGTCAATGCCCCCGTCGCGGCATCGCGGGAAAAGATGCTGACGGCATCGTCATCGACGCTCGCCACATAGACCGATTTGCCGTCCGGCGAAACGGTAACCGCGCTGGCCTGGTCCAGGCCGTCGACCCCGCCCACACCGTCCTTGAGCGACCCGACATAGGTCAGGGCGCCGGTCGATGCATCGCGGCTGAAGAACGCAATGGCGTCATCCCCGGTGCTCGTTACATAGACGGACGTGTTGTCCGGGGAGACCGTGACGAAACGGGCGCCGTCCAACCCATCGACACCATCCACGCCATCCTGCAGCGTTCCCAGATACTGCACGTAACCGTCAGGATAACGGATAAAGGTCACGATCGTGTTGCTGTCATGGCCGATGGCATAGAGCGACTTGCCGTCGGGCGCGACCGTGAGGTTGAGCGGACCGTCCAGGCCGCTCACCCCATTCACACCATTTGCATGCACGCCCATGTAAACCAGGGTCCCGGTGAAGGGGTTCCGGGTGAACATGTAAAGCGTGTCGCTGTCAGAGGCCGACGCGTACAGTGACGTGCCATCGGGCGCCATAACCAGGGCGCCGGGGCCGGTCAGGTTGCTGAAGTTGTTTTCCCCGTTCTTGATCTGTTGGGCAAAGGTCAGGGCGCCCGTGTCAGTGTTACGCGTGAAGACGAAAATCCCGTCAATTTCCGCACCGGTCACATAGGCAAACTTACCGTCGGGGGAAATGACGATATTCTCGGCCTTGTTAAGATTGCTGACGCCGTTCTCGCCATTGGTGACATGGCTGACATGGCCCGCTTCACCGACACCGGGAATGGTCAGGACCGGCTTGGCCATCAAGGTCACGGTGGTGGCAACGGACAGGCTGGCCGTATCATGGCCGCCATGGGCGGTCCCGCCATCATCCGTCAGACCTGTGATGGTGACGGTGCGGGTGCCGGCCTCCGCGCCCGTGTTCTTGTAGGTGATGGTGTCCACCAGGCTGGCCATGGCGCTGGCCGTGGCGCTGCTGGTCGCGGTCATGGTGACGGTGGCCGTGCCGCTGCTGAGCGTGACGGCATAGCTATAGCCATTGACGGTCAGCACATTGCCGTTGGTCAGCGCGATGTCGCTGCCATTGATGGTCAGGAATTCCTTGGCCCCATCCGTGACACCGCCGACGGTCAGGGTCAGCCCGTTCAGGCCCTGGCCCGCCTCCACCGTCGAAATGGTGGTGTCGTCGAACAGGCTGATGGCCGTACCGCTGCCGGCCGTGGCCTTGGCATCGCTGTTGGCCGTCGCCGTCAGGGTCGGCGCGTCATTGACGCTGACCACCGACAGGGTGCCGGTGACCGGGCGGCTGGACAGGTCGTCGGTATCGGTGACGGTAATGGTGACGGTACGCGCCGTGGTCGTCGGCTCGTTGCTGCTGTTGGCGTATTTCACCAGGCGCAGGGCGGTCTGGTAATCGGCAACGCTGGCCGTGCCCGACAGGGTCAGGGTGCGCGTGGTGGCATCATAGGCGGCTGTGATGCCGCCGGGCAGATCGACAGCCGACAGGCCTTCGGCGGCACCATCGGGCGTGGCCGACAGGGTGACCGTCACCCGTTTCAGGGTCGCGCTGTCATTGTCGGTCAGCACAGCATCCGGGACCAGGGTCGCAGCGCTGCCATCCTCCGTATAGGTGATCTGTGGCGCGGTGAAGGTGGTGATGGCGTTGTCGAAGCGCGATGTCGCATAGATGGATTTACCGTCGGGCGACACGATGACGGCACTGGCCCCGGCCAGCTTGTCACCGCCCCCCTGACCATCGACCAGCTTGTCGACATAGGTCAGCGCCCCCGTTGCCGGGTCGCGCGTGAATACCAGGACCGCATCGCTGGAAGCGGCCGCCACATAGGCCTTGGTACCATCGGGCGTCACCGTGACCGGTGAGATCCCAAACAAGCCTTCGACGCCGTTGACCCGATTGCGGATCACCTCGACATAGGTCAGCGCGCCGCTGTCGGCATCGCGCGAAAAGACGGTGATGGTGTTGTCTTCGCTGCGTCCGGTGACATAGACCGACATGCCATCGGGCGACAGGCTGATGCCGGTGGCATGGTCGAGACCTTCGACACCATTCACGCCATGCGTGACGGCGCCGACATAGGTCAAGGCGCCGGTCGCGCTGTCGCGGTTGAAGATCGCGACGGCATTATCGTTCCGGCTGGCGACATAGACGAATTTGCCATCCGGCGACACTGTAACCCCGCTGGCTCCTGCCAGCCCGTCGACACCATTCACGCCGTCCTGAAGCGTCCCGACATAGGTCAATGTCCCGGTGTCGGCATCACGGTTGAAGATGGCAATGGCGTTACCCTGCCTGCCCACGGCATAAACCGAATGTCCATCCGGGGAGACGGTGACGGCGGACGTGTCGGCCAGGCCGGTAACATTGTCGACACCATCCTTGACCTTGGCGACATAGGTCAGCGCACCGGTCGTGGTGTCGCGGTTGAAGATCGCGATGGCATTGTCGGTGCCGCTGGTCACATAGACCGAATGACCATCGCCGGACACCGTGACGGCGGTGGGGGACAGAAGCCCGCTGACACCCCCAACCCCGTTTTCCAGGGTGCTGGCATAGGTCAGGGCGCCCGTGTCTTCATTGCGATGGAAGACAATGATGCTGTTGAATGTGCTGAGGGCATAGACGGATTTGCCGTCGGCGGAGATGGTCATTGTCACAGGGCCGGTCAGGCCAGTGACTTGGTCCTCCCCATTGACCACGGCCCCGGCAAAGGCCGGCAGCGTAAGCCCGGGGGCGATCAGTTCCGGCTTGGCCATCAAGGTCACGGTGGTGGCGATGGACAGGCTGGCCGTGTCATGGCCGCCATTGGCCGTGCCGCCATCATCCGTCAGGCCGGTGATGGTGACGGTGCGGTGGCCGCCGTCCTCCCCCGTGCTTTTGTAGGTGATCGCGTCGATCAGGCTGGCCATGGTGCCGATCGTGGCGCTGCTGGCGGCGGTGACGGTGACCGTCGCCGTGCCGCTGGCCAGGGTCACGGCATAGCTGTAGCCGTTGGCGGAAACAGTGTTGCCGTTGGTCAGGGCGATGTCGCTGCCCTGGATGGTCAGGAATTCCTTGGTGCCATCCGTCACCCCGGTCACGGTCAGGGTCAGCCCCTTCAGGCCCTGACTGGCCTCCACCGTCGAGATGGCGGTATCGTGGAACAGGCTGGCAGCCGTGCCGCTGCCGGCCACGGTCTTGGCATCGGCATGGGCGGTTGCCGTCAGGGTCGGCGCATCATTGACCGCCGTCACGGTAAGGGTGCTGGTCAGTGCATCGCTGGACAGATCGTCGGCATCGGTGACGGTGACGGTAAAGCTGCGATCCGTCGTCGTCGGTTCATTGCTGCTATTGTCATACTTCACCAGCCGCAGCGCCGCCTGATAATCGGCCACAGTGGCATTGCCCGACAGGGTCAGGGTGCGGGTGGTGGCGTCATAGGTGGCCGTAATGCCGCCGGGCAGGCCGGTGGCGGACAGGCTTTCGGCCGCACCGTCGGGTGTGGCCGACAGGGTGATGGTGGCACGCTTCAGATTGGTGCTGTCCGCGTCGCTAAGGGTGGCAGCCGGCAGCAGCGCCACAGCGCCACCATCCTCCGTATAGGCGGCTACGGATGCCGCCTGGTCAATGCTGAACGCCGTCAGAAAAGCGTACGTTCCAGACGCGACATAGGCGGATTTTCCGTCCGGGGACACCAGGACGGGACCAGGGGAGAGAAGTTTGTCGACACCATCGACGCCGTTGACCAGCTTCGTCACAAAAGTCAGGGCACCCGTCGTCGTGTTCCGTTCAAACTGGACCAAAGAGGAGTCAAGAATACCAGCGGCCAGGACGGACTTGCCATCCGGCGTCACCACCAGTTTGTGCGCACCGTCCAGACCACTGACCCCATCTTCGCCGTTACGGACGACGCCGACATAGGTCAAGGCACCGGTGCTGGGATTGCGTGAAAAGATGCTGATCGCATCGTCACCGGAAGAAGTCACGTAAGCGAACTGGCCATCTGGCGACACGACAACGTCTTGCGGCTGGTTCAGGCCATCGGCGCCCCCGACCCCATCCTTGATGGATCCCCCATAAGTCAGGGCACCGGTCGATGCATCGCGGCTGAAGAAAGCGACGGCATTGTCGCCATTGCCGGTTACGTAGAGAGACGTGCCATCCGGCGATAGTTTAACGCTGTTGGCCCCTGCCAGCCCGTCGACACCCCCCACACCATCCTGCAGCTTTCCAAGATAAGTCAGGGAACCGTTGGTGGTATTGCGGCTGAAGGTGACAAGATTGCCGTCGCTACCGGCAACATAGACAAACTTGTCATCTGACGAGCTTGTTATGCTTGTCGGACGGCTGATGCCACTGACACCATTCAAGCCGTTCATGACGAAGCCGGCATAGGTCAGCGTACCCGTGCCGGTATCACGGTTGAACAGGGCAATCTTGCCGTCGAAGCTGGTTACATAGGCGGATTTGCCGTCAGCGGACACCCCGACAGCCGTAGAGCCAATAAGCCCGTTCACGCCGTTGGGATTTTCTTCATCCTGTCGCAGGGAACTGACAAAGGTCAGGGTGCCTGTGTCAGTATTGCGGCTGTAAACCTCAAGAACACCCTCGCTGCTCGCCGCGTAAACGGACTTGCCGTCGGGGGACATGCCCAATGCGTCGGCAATAAACCCGGATGTCTGGAGATTTCCGCGATAGCTCACCGTGTCGGTGCCGGCGTTGCTGACAACCGGATTGTCCATCAGGGTTAAAGTGGTGGCGACGGACAGGCTGGCCGTGTCATGACCGCCATTGGCCGTACCGCCATCATCCGTCAGCCCGGTGAGGGTGACGGTGCGGTGGCCGCCCGCCTCCCCCGTATTCTTATAGGTGATGGCGTCGATCAGGCTGGCCATGGCGCTGGCTGTGGCGCTGCTGCTTGCGGTGGCGGTCACCGTCGCTGTGCCGTTGGTCAGCGTGACCGCATAGCTGTAACCACCCGCCGTCAGCGCATTGCCATTGGTCAGCGCGATATCGGTGCCATTGATGGTCAGGACTTCCTGGGCCCCGTCCGTCACCCCGGCAACGGTCAGGGTCAGGCCTTTCAGGCCCTGACCCGCTTCCACCGTGGAAATAACCGTGTCGTGGAACAGGCTCAGGGCCGTGCCGCTGCCAGCCAGCGCCTTGGCCGCGCTGTTGGCGGTTGCCGTCAGGGTCGGTGCGTCATTGGCAGCCACAACCGACAGCGATCTGGTGTAACCCGTGCTGGAAAGATCGTCGGTATCGGTGGCGACGATGGTGAATTGGCGGTTCGTCGTGGTCGGTTCATTGCTGGTATTGGCATATTTCACCAGCCGCAGCGCCTCCTGATAATGGGCGACAGAGGCGGTGCCCGACAGGGTCAGGGTGCGGGTCGTGGCGTCATAGGCCGCGGTGATGCCGCCTGGCAGGTCGGTGGCCGACAGGCTCTCCGCCGTGCCGTCGGGCGTCGCCGTCAGGGTGACCGTGACCCGCTTCAGATTGGCGCTGTCAACATCGCCGAGGGTGGCGCTGGGCACGACCGCCGCGGCATTCCCATCCTCCGTGTAGACCGGCATCGGCGGGGTAACGGTGACACCGCCGACCACAGGGTCGGTCACGGTCGGGGCGACCTTGGTCAGCGTCAGGGTGGTGGCAATCGACAGCGTGGCTGTATCCTGGCCACCATTGGCGGTGCCGCCACTATCCTTAAGACCGGTGATGGTGACAGTCCGGGTGCCAGTGGCCGAACCCGTGTTCTTATAGGTGATACCATTGACCATGCTGGCGATGGTGCTGGTCGTTGCGCTGCTGGTCGGGGTGACCGTGACTGTGGCCGTGCCGCTGGACAGCGTCACGGCATAGTTGTAGCCGCCAGCGGCAACCGCATTGCCGTTGGTCAGCGCGATATCACTACCGTTGATGGTCAGGAATTCCTTGGTGCCATCGGTGACACCGGCCACAGTCAGGGCAAGACGGGTCACCCCTTGCCCCGCCTCCACCGTGGAAATGGCGGTATCGCGGAACAGACTGATGGCGGTGCCGCTGCCCGCCGCCGCATTGGCGTCGGTGATCACTGTGGCGGTCAGGGTGGGGGCATCATTAACGTTGGTAAGCGACAATATACCTGTCAAGGCATCGCTGGACAGATCGCCGCTGTCGGTAACGGTGATCGTAAGGGTGCGATCCGTCGTCGTCGGTTCGTTGCTGGTATTGTTGTATTTCACCAGGCGCAGGGCCGCCTGATAATCGGCAACGCTGGCCGTGCCCGACAGGGTCAGTGTACGGGTGGTGGCATCATAGGCGGCTGTAATGTCGCCGGACAGACCGATGGCCGACAGGCTTTCCGCTGCACCATCGGGCGTGGCCGATAGGGTGATGGTGGCCCGTTTGAGGTTTGTGCTGTCAGCGTCGGTGAGGACGGCATTCGGCACCAGCGCCACAGCGCCAGCATCTTCGGTAAAGGTGATCAGCGGCGGGCTGATGCTGAATGCCGTTACAGCGTCATCCAATCTCGCAGTGACATAAGCGTGCTTTCCGTCTGGGGAAACAATGACGTGATTGGAGCCGCTTAGTTTGCCGCCATTTCTGTTTTGATCTAGAAGCTGTTCCGCAAAGGTCAGGGCACCCGTTGTCGGGTTCCGGTCAAAAACGATCACGGAATGACCGAGGAGATTAGCGACAAGAAGTGCCTTGCCATCCGGGGTCACCGTAAGTTTTGTAGGGCCGTCCATGCTCGTGACCCCGTTTTCGCCGTTGCGGACGACCCCGACATAGGTCAAAGCACTGGTATTGGCATCGCGTGAAAAGATGTTGACTGCAGTGTCACTGTAAGCAGCCACATAAACGAACGCGCCATCGGGTGAAACAGTGACACCACGCGCTCTATGCAGGTAATTGACACCACCTTCACCATCTTCAAAGGACTCGACAAAGGTCAGGGCACCAGTCGTGACATTCCGGCTGAAGGCTGTCACGGTACTAACCTCGGTAGTACCACCAAAGGACGCAACATAGACCGATTTGCCATCGGAGGAGATGGCCACGTCTTCGGCACCCGTCAAGCTGTGGAACCCCCCCCATTGGTTATCCTGCAACTTCTCGACGAAGGTCAGGTTACCGGTGGTGGTGTCACGCGTGAAGGTGACGATCGTGTCATCATTAGAGCTGGTGACGTAGAGATTATTGCCATCAGGTGAGACCGCGAGACCAAGCGCGCCAGACCAATCGCTGACCCCATTGGACCCCTCCTCAACCTTGCTGGTATAGGTCAAGGCACCGGTCGTGGCGTTGCGGCTGAACACATAGATGTCGGAATCGTCTCCATCGTAACCAACCACGGCATAGACGGATTTGCCGTCCGGCGAAATCGTGATCGTCAGGCCGGCAAATCCGTCTATGCCGTTCTTCGCCTGACTGACAAGGGTCAGTGCGCCCGTGCTGGCATCACGCGCGAAAACCAGGATCCCGTCAGTATACCTGCCCGAGACGTAGACAAACTTGCCGTCGGCTGACATGGTCGATGATGTCAGCCAGTCAAGATCAGGGATGTCGTTATCGACGTTATTCACATTGCTGAGATAGGTCAGGTCGGTCTTCCCGCCCGTCAACACCGGCTTTTCCGCCAGCAGGCCGGAGAAGCCGGAAGCGACCAGCCGATCCATTGCCGCGCTGTCGGGCAGATGGCCGTGGACATTGTCCAACTGCCAGTACCCATCACCCACCGGCTGCCGGGCGGCGGCGACATTGGCACCGGTCAGGGCGGCAAGGCCCGCCAGCAGCCAGTCACCGGCCGAACCGGCACCAACGGCGCAGCCATGCAGGAACAGGGCCCCCTCCCCGCCCAGGGCGGCGGCCATCGCCGTGAACAGATCCGCGCGCGCATTCAGGGCGGCAGCGTCCAGCGTGGCGGTGCCCAGATGCTGAATACCGGGTTCCCCATGGCCAATCAGATGGATGGCGGCGACGGGGCCGGATTGCGGATCGCGCGCCAGCAGCGCCTCGGCCAGCAGCGCCAGACCATCCTGTCCGGCCCCGACCGTCACCACCTGGGCGACCGGGGCCGCTGCATCGCGCAGCCGTTCCCAATCGGCCACTGCCGTGTCGATGACAATCATTTCCTCTTGGGCCATCGGGGAAACGGCGGCCGGGAAGCCGGCGACGATGGGGGCGAGGGTGATCTGCTGGGTGGCGGCGCAGGTCAGCATGCTACTCATCCTTGGCATGGGGCCGGCATGGGGGCGTGCCGGAAGCGGTTGGCAGGGAAAAGCCGCCCCTCCCGACCATCGGGTCAGGTCAGGCAGCAAATCGGCACTCCTCCTGAAGATCTCAGGAAGATAGAAAGCTGCTATTTTTCATCTGCACTTGATGATTTTCTTCATTTCGTTGATATTGCATTTACATCTCAGGTCTTATCGCATCCGGATGGATGCCTCAATTGACGCTGGACCAAAATACAAACTCGGAAACTTGTTGAGAACATGCATAATTCGACATATTTACTTGAATATTGTTGGTTTTTGACATTTTACATGGTGGATGATGGGGGATTCTGTCAGAATCCGTCATCCTCGCCGTCTCACAGGGGGCGCCCGGGCGGGACGCGGCGGGGATAAGGGACATTTCCGGCTGAACGCACCCGGTCAGCGCGGGTAGCGTTAACAAGGCCCGAAGATCAGGGGCCGGCGATCCCGGGTGCGGCGCAGACCGCCCCCCGATATTCAGGGGCAGCGTCGGGGGCCGGCATCCGCCTCACCCCGGCCGCCGGGCCTTCATCTCTGCATGCGGCAGGGTCAGGGTGACCACGGCCCCACCCTCTGGGCGGTTGTGCAGTTCCAGCCGCCCATCATGGCGATCGACCACGGCTTTCACGATGCTCATGCCCAGGCCGGTGCCGGGAATGGCACCAGTGTTTCCGGCCCGGAAAAACCGCTGGCCGATCTGCGCGATCTGCTGCGGGGGAAAGCCGATGCCGCTGTCGCGGACGGTGACAGTGACCATGCCGCCATCCTGCAGGCCGATCTGCACCGCCTGATCGGGGGCGGAGAATTTCAGGGCATTGTCCAGGAGATTGCCGATGGCCACGGCCAGCATCTCGCGGTCGCCGCGCACCAGGGGGGAGGTCGGCGGCAGGTCCGCCAGGATGCGCCCGTCGGCATATTTCTGCCCCAACACCCGCGTCAGGTCGCGGACGACCTGGGATATATCGACCAGGTCCCCATGAGCGGAGGCCAGTTCTGCCCGTTCGGCCGTCAGCAGATTATCCATCAGGCTGCGCGCCCGCTCCACCGTCGTGCGGATCGTGTCCAGCCGTTGCGCCACCGGTCCGCGCGGCCGGTCCAGCAACTCCAGGCTGAGTTCGGCCGACCGGTCGATGATGGCCAGCGGCGTGCGCAATTCATGCCCCAACATGGACAGGAACTGTCGCAACTGCCCATGCATGCGCCGTTCGGCCATCAGGCTGTGGGTCCGTTCCTTCAAATCCTCGTCTAGGCGCGTGCCGACCATCATCATCACAGAGAAGAAGGTCAGGTTCATCACCACCACCCCTTCCAGCATGAACCAGGGCAGCACGGCGGGCGAGAACACGAAGTTGGGGTCGGGATGCACCAGGGCCGCAACCATACGTGCCACCAGCACGCCGATATGGGTCCACAGGCTGACGACCATGCAGGTGCGGGCCGCGCTGAAGCGCCCGGCATGGCGCATGCCGCTCCAGAGCAGGCGAAGATAAAACCCGATATAGATCAGGGATGCGACCGCGACACGCAGGGGTACATTGTCGGGCACCAGCCACAGCATCGCCGTCCACAGCAGCAGCGTGAAGACGGCCAGGGCGGGAACCAGCCAGCGCAGGGGCCGCCCCCCCGCCAGCACCAACATGCCTTCGGCCACCATGCCGATGGCCAGAACCATGGCCGTGTTGGCGATGGTGATGGCCACGGGCGTGCGCACGCCATGCAGGATGAAGGCCACGGCCAGGATCAGGCACCCCACCGACACAGAGGCCAGCCCGCGCAATTGCCGATGCACCCGCCAGAGCAGGAAGGCGGCGATGCTGTTGACGATGGTCAGGATCTCGACAAAGATCAGCGAGGTGGTGATGTCCATGGGGGGCCGCCTTACCGGACGTGGATCGGACCGGCGAAGCTGTAGCCCTTTCCATAGGTGGCCCGGATCGGCGGCTCATGACCGACCCGGTCGATCACCTTCAGCCGCAGCCGCCGCACCAGGGTATTGAGGTTGGTCAGGCTGAAATCGTCGTCTTCACGCAGGACCGTGATCAATTGCCCATGGTCGCAGGTCTCGCCATCGGCGGCGGCCAGTTGGGCCAGGAAGGCCAGTTCGCGGGGGGTCAGCGACACGGTCTGCCCCGTGGGCGCGGTCAAGGCGCGGCCCTTGCGATCCAGGCTCCAGACCGGTTCCGGCGGCGATGCCGATGGCAGGCGCCGCAACAGATTGCGCACCGTACCCTCGATCTCGCGCAGGCTGGCATGTTTGACCAGATAGGCGTCGCTGCCGGCGTCCAGGGCGTGAAGCTTGTCCTGCAATTCCTGCCGGCTGGTCAGCACCACGACGCCGCAATCCAGTCCGCACCGGGCCCGGATCTGCGTCAACAGGTCGATGCCATTGCCATCGGGAAGCCCGATATCCAGCACGACCACGTCGACTTTTGACGTTTCCAACTGTCTGATGGCGTCGGCCACGCTACCGGCCCCCGTGACGTCATATCCCTTGGCTTCCAGAAAGACCCCCAGGTCCTCCCGCAGGGATACTTCATCCTCGACGATCAATATGCGCGACATCCAATACCCGTCCCGTCCCCCCGGCGGCGGCCGGCGGGTCCAATGTGCGGCCCTTTTATATAGGGACCGGGACGCGCATCCAATAATCCCGTTAACGCCCTTCCCGCCAATGCCCCCTTTTCAGCGCCGTCGCCGGCGTTGGGGGACAGCCTCCCCAACGCCGGTCAATAAATTTTGACCAACAATGTGGACATCAATGATGCCTGCACACCAGTCATACATACGCCTACGGTGGGGGCCGCCCGCCGCCGCATCTCGGCAAGCGGAAACCAATAAACGCGCCGTTCAGACTTTCCGCGACCGGCCCGCCCAATATTCATCCCGCAGCACACGTTTCAGCGTTTTCCCCACCGGGCTTCGCGGCAACTCCTCACGAAATTCCAGCGACTTGGGAGTCTTCATTCCCGCGAGGCGGTCCCGACAGAGATCCAGCAGCTCTTCGGTGGATGCCTTGATCCCGGATTTAAGCTGGATGACCGCGTGGATACGCTCCCCCCATTTGTCGTCGGGAACCCCGATGACCGCGCAATCCTCTACGGCGGCGTGGGAAAGCAGGACATTTTCGATCTCACCGGGAAAGATATTAAAACCACCCGAGATGATCATGTCCTTCATGCGATCAACGATATAAAAATAGCCCTCTTCATCGAAATAGCCGACGTCGCCGGTGTGGTGCCAACCAAAGCGGGAGACCTCTTCCGTCGCCTGGGGGTCTTCGTAATAGCCCTTCATAAGCCCGGAGGAACGGATCACCAGTTCTCCATGCGCATTGATGCCAAGAAGCCTTCCGTCGGGGTCCATGACAGCGACATCGGTGAACGGGAACTTGCGGCCACAACTTGCCAATCGCTTTTCGCTCAGGATCTGGCCGTTCCTGACCAAGTCCGAGGAGCGCAGGAACGTGCCGCAGACAGCTTCCGACTGTCCCCAGGCGGAAACCATGCAGGGCCCGAATATCTCGATAGCTTCGCGAACCTTGTCCGGGGACATTGGCGCCGTCCCATACCAGAAGTAGCGCAGAGAACGATAATCGAAGCTGCGGATGGTCGGCTCGGCCAGCATGCCGTAAATCACCGTCGGCGGAAGAACGAGGTCTGTGATGCCATATTGCGTGATGGCGGAAGCGATCAAAAGGGGCTTTGCCGCCGGTAGCACAAAGACGGTTCCGCCGCGAACGAAGGTGTGAAACGTGCCCGTGCCGGCCGCATGGGTCATGGGCCCTGCCGCCAAATAATGCGGGGGCGTCTCGGCCGGCATGACGGCAACGATGGAGGAGACGAGATGCTCGTAGAAACGGTGTGTCTGCAACACCCCTTTTGGCGCACCGGTGGTTCCACTTGTGGTGGCGATGCTGACAACAGCATCCGGATCGGCGGGAGCGATATCGAAAGTGTCCGGTGCGGTATGCGTCCACTGTTCCACGGACATGGTAATGGACGTGTCCTTGTCAACGCAGAACAGGCGGGTCAGGCAACCCAGCTTCTGCTGCGCCTCCCGCGCGAAATCATCATAGAGGCTGTTATAGATCAGGACCTCGCACTCGAACTTTTCCAGGATCGTAATGAGGGTTTCCGTGGAACTGCGCGGGTTGAGGGGGACCCACACCATATGGGCGCGTATTGCCCCCAGCACGCAGAGAAACGCTGCCGGATCATTCGGGCTCAGGACGGCGACTTTTGCCCCCTCCTGGACGCCGTCCCGCCTGAGGGCGGACGCCACCTTCATTGTCAAGCGTTGGGCCTCACGGTAGGTCCAGCGTTTGTCGTCCATGACGAGACAGTCACGGTCAGGCGCGAGATAGACCCCGTGATCAAAATAGTGAATAACGTCCACTCTTCTCTCCCTTGATCATTTCCATTGGCCGGTTCCTCTCAGGTCCCGGGCAGCGTGCGTCCGATGGAGTGGAAAAAGGCCTCGGCATTCCTGTGGAACACCTTGTCGAGCACATCCTGGTGATACCCCTCCGCTCGCCAATCTTCCTCAAGCCGTTCATACGAAATCAGCGGATAATCAGCGCCGAACATCACCCGGTCTTTCAGGCGCCGTGTGATTTCATATTTGAGCTCCGGCGGGTGGTACTTGGGAGACCATCCATGGAGCTCGTACCAGACGTTGCGCTTGTGAAGCAGCACGGCGATCGCCTCCTGCTGCCATGGCCAGGCCGGGCGACCGGCGATGATGGTAAGGTCCGGATATTTCGCCGCTACATAGTCCAGATGGCGTGGATGAGCACTGTCCAGAAGAACACCGCCGCCACCGCGCGCCCCCGAACCATAGGCGGTCGTCCCCAAAAGGATCAGGACGGGCAGATTGGCTTCAATGCATAACTTGTAGTAGGGGTCAAAGATCGGGTCGCTGGCGGGTATGTTGTGGGCGCCCGCCACACACATCCCCAGAAATCCCGGGGCGATGTCGGCACAGCGTCGCAACTCCCGAAGCCCCGCCTCCTTGCTGCGCGGATCAAAGTGCATCCAGTGTCCCAGGATCACATCGGGATGGGCCTTCTGCACCTCGAAAGCGTAGTCGTGGTGAGGCTGCATCTCCTCCACGGGCAGAAACACTGGAAAGGTCAGATCCAGTATTGCTGTCACGTTCTGCGCGCGAAAATAATCGCACATCTCATCTTCGGTCACATATCTGGTCGTGGTATTCCAGGTGGACTTCTGAAGTGCGACCCCTTCTGTATCCTGCATGGGATAGCCGCGCTTTGTGCCCCAATGAGAGTGCATGTCGATTTTTCTGGCGGGCATCTGTATTTCCTATGGCTGGGGCGATGCACTCGTGAATGCCGTTGCCGGTGACGAGTTTCGCCGTAACGTCTCTGGTACCGGCGCTTGAGGGGCTGAAAATCTTGGCCATTGGTCAAGATTTTCAGCCGCAGGTATTATACCATCGGTCAAAATTCTTGACCGATGGTACGGCGGCGACTGACGCCGCGCGACCTATGCCGCGTAGCCAAGGGCGCGGATGCGCCCGCCGGCGATTGAGGCGCACGAAAGCTTGACCATCGGTCATGATTTCGTGCCGCTGGTATTAGACGATGGTGCGTTCACGTCCATTCCAGAATTTCTCGCGGACAACGCGCCTCAGAACCTTGCCCACGGGGCTTTTTGGAAGTTCGTCCCAGAACTCCACGGATTTCGGCGCCATCACGCTGCCAACGCGCATTTTACAAAATGCAATGATTTCGGCCCCGTCCGCCTGTGCGCCCGGCTTGAGTTGGATGACGGCCTTAACCGCCTCGCCCCACTTCTCGTCAGGCACACCAACCACTGCACAATCCTGAACCGACTTGTGTGCCGAAATGACCTGTTCGACCTCGCCTGGATACACGTTGAAGCCCCCGGTGATGATCATCTCTCTCTTGCGATCAACGATATAGAGAAAGCCATCCTCATCCATCTGCCCGATATCGCCGGTGTAGACCCAGCCGTCGCGAACCGTGTCATTCGTCGCTGCATCGTTCTTGTAATATTCCAGCATGCGGAAATCGCCGCCGATGATGATCTCTCCTCGCTCGCCGGTTGGAACGGCATTGCCCGCATCATCGACAATCCGAAGTTTTGTCAGGATGTTGGGGCGTCCGCAACTGGCAAGCCTTTTGGGATTGTGGTGCAACGCATGCCAGTGGTCCCGGGCGGAGAAGCAGGCCCCGATAAGCGGTCCGGCTTCCATCTGCCCGTAGCCCTGAACCATCACCGGCCCGAAGATGTCCAGGGCCTCGCGCACCTTCTCCACCGACATCGGCGCCGCAGCATAAAAGAAATACTCCAAGGACGCGTAGTTATGCTGCCTCACGGTCGGATCGGCCAGCAGACCATAGACCGCCGTTGGTGGCAGGAAAAGATGGGTGACCTTGTACTTGTCGATGGCCGCCAGAACCTCGTCGGCATGGAAGCCCCTCATGAACACCTGTGTTGCGCCAACCGCGAGCAGGGAAATCCCCAGCCCCCCGGCGGCGTGTGTCATCGGTGAAATGACCAGATGGACCGGATGGTCGCCCTTGGGAGGCATCGACATATTGACGCTGAGCGTCATGCATTCCCAAGTCCGGTTCGAGAATACGACGCCTTTCGGCCGGCCGGTCGTCCCGCCGGAGCCAAAGATCGCCACCGGTGCCGTGGGGTCTTCGGCGATCTCGGGCGCGGGATGAAAGGCCTGCGATGTCCAGGTGTCGACCGAAACCGCTTCGGTGCTGCCAACCTCGATGGGCACGCAAAGACGCAGCTTTCCGCAGCCGCGCTTCAGCGTATCCAGTTGGCCGGCGAAGTCGGCGTGATAGAGAAGGATTTCAACATCGGTAGTGTCGAGATGATAGGCGATGTCCTGGAGGGCATTGCGCGCGTTGACGGCCACCCAGATCGCACCGGCCCGCACGACGCCAAGAACGCACTCCAGCGCGCGCCCGCAATTGGGGCTCCAGATGGCAACCTTGGTCTGCCCGGGAACCGCCCCGACCGACAGCAGCCCGTTCGCGATCTGATGCGAAGCGCGCTGAACCTCGGCAAAGGTTCGCGTATGGCCCGTGTCATGGTCCAGGGTGCATATGCGTGTCTTGTCAATCGACGCGCCACGGTCGAAAAAATCCACCATTCGCATGCACTTTACTCCCCGATTTTTTTCCCGTTGTGGAATTTGGGATAGAGATATTCGTGGTGCCGTTTGCGGACCGGTTCCTCCACCTCGTCCGCCGGCAAATGCCAGAACATTTCCCGCGCGGTGGCGCTTTCGTACAACGGGTGCTGGGAATGGCGTGTGGCGATCAGATTGATGACCGCGGTCTTGCCGGATGCAAATGCCCGCTCCAGCGCCGGGGCGATGTCCGCCGGGGATTCCACATGTTCCACATGGCACCCCAGGGGCGCGAACATCTGGTCGTACCGAACGTCCTGCGTCAGTCTGAAGCCTTTGTAGGCCTCGGATCCGAGCACGCGGAAATTCTCGCCATAAGCGTATTGCTCCAGTCCGGCGGCAAGCGCGCTGTCATTATAGACCAGATAGACGACGGGAATGTCATAGCGGACGGCGGTTTCGATATCGCCGCCCCCCAGGCCGACGCCGGCATCGCCCATCATCACCAGGACACGGTCGTTCGGCCGTGCCAGCTTGGCGCCGATTGCCATTCCGATGCCATGTCCGAAGGCCGCGGACAGGCCGGCATCAAGCACCTGGGCGCCCTGCTTTGCGAGCAGATGCTCGCCAAGAAATGTCGACGCCGTAAAGGAGTCGAAAACCAGGGTCATATCGGGCGTGATGATATCCGAAACTACTTTGGACAACCAACGCGGATGGATCGGTGCATCCTGCGACACCTTCACCGCTTCCTCGGTCATACGCTGTAGGAATTTTCCCTGGATGTCGCGTACCTGGCCGGTCCAGATATCCTTACCCGTGTTGTCAGCATCGACAACATTGCTCACGGCCAGCATCTGCTCCAGCACCATGCCTGGGTCGGCGACAATTTCCAGCGTGGTCGGCAAGGTGGGCAGGACATCGTCAGCACAGCTTTGTAGCTGAATAAACTGAGCATTGGTTTTCCATTCACCGAAGCTTTCAAGATATCCCACATTCAGGCCGAGCAACAATACGACGTCTGCTTCTTCGATCACCCGCTTTCTTGCACCGCCGCTGATCGACAGGGGGTGATCCTCAGGAATGGCGCCGCGCCCAAGACGGCGGATATTGAACGGAATTTGCAGTTTCTCTGCCAGGGCCTGGAGCTGGGAGGCAGCGTTCGACCAATGCACACCTTCGCCGGCGATGATGAAGGGGCGCTTGGCCTTGCTCAGAAGTTCGACAGCGCGTTGCGCATAGGCCGGGTCGGTTGCCTGCCTGGCGGGGGCGGTCTCACGCCACTGTCCGGGAAGATAGGCAATCTGGCTGGAGGCCTCGATCGGTTCAAAATTGAACGTATCCACCGGAAACTCAATGCCCACCGGCCCATAGGGCGGCGTCATCGCATCTTTGAAGGCCTTGCGGATAAAATACGACGCCATCTCGGGTTCGGTGACCCGTACGGTCCATTTGGTGATGCTCTTGCAGATGTCCGCAGCATACGCCTCCTGAACCGCACCCCGATGGCTTTCCTTTTCCTTGTGCCCTCCGAACAGAAAAACCATCGGCGTCCGCGATACATACGCCATGTGGATGCCGGTGATCATGTTGAGCATGCCGGGGCCGCCTGTCGCAAAGCACACTCCGGGCTTTCTCATGATCCTCGCGTAGCCGTCGGCGGCGTGAACGGCAGCCTGTTCATGACGAGTCATGATGATCTTGATGCCGGCCCTGTAGGAATAGTCGATGATCGCTTGGATGTGGCCACCCAGGATACCGAACATGACCTCAACGCCCTCTTCCTGTAAGGCCTTTACGGCCAACTCTGCGGGCCAGTATTTGGTCATTTTTGATCTCCAAGACGTAAATTCTGATCAGGCTGCACGTCACTTCACGGACATGGTCCTAGAACAGGCCGCGATTTCCGCCGCCATCGACGGAAAGTGTCGTTCCTGTGACATAGGACGCCATCGGCGAGGCCAGGAATGTTGCGACCGAAGCAATCTCCGCCGGCTGTCCCTTGCGACCCAGCGGGATGGTCTTCAGAACCTCCTGGAGGTTGAAGTTTGACGCCTGATCCGGCGGTGCGCCGCTGTCCGAGCGATCCAGGCGCGGTGTGTCAAACAGGCCGGGGCAAAGGGTATTGATCCGGATATTCTTTGGTGCAAGTTCGATGGACAGGGTCTTTGCAAGGCCGATCACGCCCGCCCATGTGGAAACGGACAGCCCGAAATTCGGCAAAGGTTGGATGGCGGTGCCGGCCGTGATGTTGACAATGCTCCCCCCACCGCGTGCTTCCATCATCGGAACGACCCCCCTGCACATCCGGACGACACTCAGCAGGTTCTGCTCGAATGCCCGGCTCCAGCGCAGATCATCGAAGTCCAGCGCGGGGCCCAGCGGGGGGGCGCCATCGTTGTTGATCAGGATATCCACGCCGCCAATCGCCTGCACGGCCGCGAGGATATTGTTGCAGCCATCCTGCATTCGGATGTCGCCCACGACGGTTCGTACTTCCCGTCCGGTCACCGTCGCCAATTGCTCCGCCGCCCGTTTCAGCGCCTCTTCCTTTCGTGCGCTGATGAGCAGGTCAGCGCCTTCAGACGCGAGGGAATGCGCAATCGCAAAGCCGATCCCCTGACTTGCGCCGTTAACTAAGGCAACTTTTCCCTGCAATTTCAAGTCCATTGCTCTTTCACTCCCTATGCCGCTTTGCCCGTCCTGGAAAAGACTGAAAGCGTGTCCAGAACGGACTATATCGCCGTTCAATCGACCAAGAAATTCATAAAAATGACGGCAGAGTCATAATGATATGGCTTTGCCGTCAGTCGCCGTGGCCCCGCCTCCCCGGCGCAGGCGTCCGGGCCCTGAAATCCGGCAGATCGCTGGTGGGAATGGTCATGCAAGCGGGGGGCGGCAATTCTGCGCATGTAAGCGGCCGCCCCTGCACATGGTGCGTTGATCGCCGCCTTCCCCCATGGCGGAAGGACATCGTCAACGCCCGGACGCCGAACTCCACGTGTAGAATGTTTCGGGCTCATCCTTGTTTGCAAGCGACTTCAGATAAGCGGGCTTCCAGGTGTCGCGAATGAACGCGTCCATCGTGGTGGGCAGCGGTGCCCGTGCCCCGTGAAACCGCACGACACGGTCGTTCAGCGCGGCAAGGGTATTGTTGTCGTCCAGCCAGTTTTCCAGAGCGCCGAACCTCTTGAGGTATTCTGCCTGGATACATTCCCGGTTTCGGTCGATGAAGCGATACTCCACCGGCCGGTCGATCTCCCGGCTCATGATTGCTGCAATCTCGGGCATGGTGAGATCACTCGATCCCACTTCGCGGATGACGCGATGCTCACCGGTGGGATTGTTCAGCTCATTCGCCGCCAGTTGAGCGATGTCCTGAATCGCGACCCACGGCGTTTTCAGATCGGGATTGAGTGACCAGCCGATTGCGCCGTGGCGCGCCACGGCACCGGTCCACGCCAGCAGATTCTCCATGAACCAACCGGCCCGCAGGTGTACGAGGTCGATATTTTCAAGCTGGTTCAGCGCTTCGTCCAGGTGGTAGAACCCTTCGAAATGGCCGGTTTCGCCCTTGACCTCCGATCCTATGGCCGTCAGGCTGACAGCAAGCTTGACTGACGACGTGCTCAGCGCTTCGACAAAGCGGCGCGCGACCGCGGGATAGTGTCCGTGCGGGTTGCTCCAGTCGGTCTTGACCATCAGGAACGCCGCCTCGACGTCTTGAAAGATTGTGTTGAGGGCTCCGGTCCCGGTATCGAAGCTTCCCAGAACAGGCTCGGCGCCGCTCTTGACCAGTGCGTCAAGTGCCGCACCACCCCTTGACAGGGCCTTCACCTGGTGCCCGGCGCTCAGCAAGGTCCGCGTGAGCTTGGCGCCAATTCTGCCGGTTGCTCCGACGACAGCAATTCTCATGAAAGTCTCCTGATCGTAATGCTGGTGCAGTACCCTGAGAGGCAGCAGGCCTCTTTCGCAAAATCCGCCCCTCTCGACAGACGGCCGAAGGGGTGTCTTCGACGCCTTCTCCAAACTTCGCCTGAAAGCACGGGGCATCTGCGGATGCCCGTTCGAACACCAATGAACAGGGCCGGCCGACCTTGCTGTCGTGCGGTGCCGGCGGCCCGGCCCGGTCCATCCTGGCGAACTGGGTATCGGTTACATCGAGTATCGAAGGGTGATGCCGTAGGTAGCGGGCGCCCCCGTGAAGCTCGACGTGAAATCCCCAACCTTCTTGGTACCTGTTACATAATATTTGTCGAAGACGTTGCGGCCCCAGATTTCGAACCGCCAGCGCTCATCATCCGTTTCGATGCCGGCACGCAGATCCACCAGAACATAGCCTGGAACGGTCATCAGCGCTTCATTGACCGCCGCCGCGGGGGCATGGCTCAGCAGCGATGCCGTTGTCTTTGTGCGGCCCGTGGCGCTGAGGCCGGCGAAGCCGGTAAAGGTTGAACTGACAGGGAAACGATAATCGGCATTGGCCGAGCCCTGCCATTTCGGTGTGAACGGAAAGGCCTGTCCGACGAAATCGCCGGGCTCGCCGTAGGGTCCGGCCGGATTCACAGGATTGCGGTCGACACGTGTCATCACGTGCGTGCCGCTCAACGTGAAGGTCAGGCCCGAGAAGGGGCCAGCGGTCAGGGACAGCTCTGCACCCTTGACATTGCTTTTGGGAATGGACACCAGCGCCGGCAGGATGACGAAGGTGGGGTCGGCTTTGGCGCCCAGCAACTGCTTGTCACGATAATCGTAATAGAAGGCAGCGCCCGTTATGTCGAGCTTGCGCGCCACCTTGACTTTTGCGCCGGCTTCGAACGCCAGGACCGACTCCTGCCCGATCGGATCCTGCGACGCCACGAAAATGCCCGGCAATGACGGGAAGCTGCCTGATTTATAGCCCTTGGTCACGTTGGCATAGATCAGGGCATCGGTCTCCGGCTTCCAGTTCAGGCCCAGCCGGTAGGAGACATTGTCCTCAACAAGTGAGTTTTCGACAATCGGTGGCACCGTAAGGTCGCTGGCAACGGACACACAGGATCCGGGCGCCAACGTCCTTCTGACCAGTGCTGAAATGCCCGCGGCAAGCGTGCCGTCGCCAGAGTCTCTGATGCAACCGGTATAGTCGCGATCTTCCTTGTTATAGCGGACTGAACCCTGCGCCGTCAGTTGGTCATTGATCACATAGTCCAGGCTTCCAAACACGCTCTTCGACGTGATCTTCTGGTTGTTGTAGGTGTCGTAACTGTCAAACGGGATGCGCCCCACCAGCGCGCTTGTGGTGATCAGCGGGCTGGCATATTGGGTCTCGATGACATGATCCCACTTGTAGTTTGCGCCAACCATCCAGTTCAAGGTACCGGCAACGTCACCGTTCAGCCGAAGCTCCTGGGCGAAGGTGGAGATTTCTCCGTCGTCGATGGAGAAGGCGTTGGCGAAGCTGGTGCCGCCATAGTTGATCGGAACACTTTGTCCGAAACGTCCGTAGGTGGTCAGCGATGCCACATGCACGGCGTCACTCAGATCGGCATCCATGTTTGCCGAAAACTGAGAGAACCAGTTATCGAGCTGGTAGTCGAAGCCGTTGGGAAAGGCAGTGGCGCGCGCATCCCGCGGTGCCGCCGGGAAGGTCGACATCGGGAAGGGCACCGGCCTCGCCGTGGCGCCGGTACGGGCCGGCGTGTAGGCAATGAACTGGGGCTGCTGGGCATCGGAGCGGTCACGCCACCCATTGGCTGTCAGCAGGACACTGACCGTGTCTATCGGTGTCCAGAGAGCCGAGAGGCGGCCGCTCAGGAAGCGCTTGTTTCCCAACCTTTCATCCGTGATGTAGTTCTTCTGCCATTCGTTTCGATTTTCGCTGCGGGCGGCCACCCGGACGGACAAGGTGTCGCTGACCGGTGTATTGACGAACCCTTCCGCATCGGCTTGGCCGAACCGGCCATAGGTGAATTCAAAGCCAGCGTCGGAATTCGACTTGGGCTTCGCGGCGATGTAGTTGACCGCGCCGCCCGTGGAGTTCTGGCCGAACAGGGTGCCTTGCGGGCCCTTGAGCACCTCCAGCCGCTCCAGATCCAGTACCGCGCCACGTGCCATCGGTGAAAACGAGAATGGCTGCTGATCCATATAGATGGAGACCGCCGGAGACACGCCCAGCGTGGTATCGTTGAATCCGATGCCGCGAATGAAGAACACAGGATTGCCGAACGCTGTATTGATTGCCGTGAAGCCGGGAACAAGCTTCTCGAGATCCCCGGTTGACGTGATGCCCGCGGCCTTGAGCTGCTCGCCTGTCGCGGCGGTGATCGAAAGCGGCACGTCGCGAAGCCGGTCGGATCGCTTCTGCGCCGTGACAATGATCTCCTGGAGTTCCTCATAGCCACCGGCTTGCAAGGTTTCCGCCGCATTGTCAGCGCCTGGCGCCTGCGCAAAGACGGAACCCACCAATGCCGTTAGCGATGTCATGGTCGACAGTAAAACGATACTTCTCTTCATTCGATTTCTCCCCATTCAACGCGATTTGTTGGTTGGTTGTCTTTTCAATAGCCGGGTGCCACAGATCCTGATCACGCCCTTGTCTGTGTTCCACTCAGAACGACAGAGGGCGGGCGGTGATGCAACGAGACAGCATCAACATGAAAGCTCGCCGGTTCGCCGATACGGTCGCGCACCCCCTGGGAATGACTTCAAAGTCAGATAATGACTATCACGTCCGATGTGGAAGTCAACAGCAGACATCGAACAGGGATGTTCGGGGACCTCGGGCCGCAGAAGTGGGCGGAACCCCGTTTGGGTGGCCGACGGGCCGCCCTCATGGAATCAATCAGCCGGCAGAAACCGCACCGAGGGCCAGGGACATGTTGGCGGCCAACCACCTGCGATGCGTGATCCTGCGATCGGCGGGAGGGGACGCCGTTGACATGGGGCATGGTGTCGACACCCGCAAGTGCGCTGACATGGGTGAAATCGATATTAAAATATTTGACTATAAAGTTAGACTAATCTAGTCAGTTGCCGGTCGCCATATCAAGCTGGCCCTACGACAGAATGGAGCGCCTCTTTGCTGCCCAGATCCCTTGAAGGCCGCTTGCGCCTGCCGATGCTGGTCTCTCCGATGTTCCTCGTATCCGGGCCTGATCTGGTGGCGGAGAGTTGTCGTGCCGGTGTTGTCGGCTCCTTCCCCGCCTTCAATCAGCGGACAAGCGAGGGCTATGAACAGTGGCTCAAGGAGATCAGCGCAAGGGTTGCCAACTATGGCATGCCATGGGGCGCCCAGCTTCCGGTTCATCACACAAATAAAAGGCTTGATGCGGACCTCGCCCTGACTGTGAAATATGAGGTCCCGATCCTTATTTCAAGTATAGGCATTACGCGCGAAGTGACCGACGCGATCCATGCATATGGGGGTCTCGTCTTCCATGACGCGATCAACATACGGCATGCGGCCAAGGCGCTCGAAGCCAATGTCGATGGCATCATCGCGGTGGCCGGTGGTGCGGGGGGACATTCTGGAACCTATAATCCGTTCGCCTTCATCGGCGAACTCAAGCCTTTGCTGGGTGACAAGACCCTCATCCTCGCGGGCTGCATGAGCAATGGGCAGGCGATCGCCGGCGCCATCGCCGCCGGTGCCGACCTCGCCTATGTCGGAACGCGCTTTGTCAACACGGTCGAGAGCATGGCCTCGGACAAGATGAAGCGGCTGGTGCTGGACTCCAACCTGACCGATGTCGTTTACACCGACGAGGTGGACGGCGTCGGCAGCAGCTTCCTTCGACAAACCCTGCCGGGCGCCGCGTTCCGTCAGGATCTGGCGAAGATTGGCTTCGACATCAGCGAGATTCTGGAACCCAAGCGCTGGGTCGATATCTTGAGCGCCGGGCAAGGGGTGGGCGCCATCCACGACATACCAACCACAGCCGATCTGGTTGATCGCCTGGAACGGGACTATCATCAGGCAGTGTCGCGGATGAATGCCATTCCATTGGCTCCGCGTCTGGTTTCCGCCGTTTGACGATACGGGCGGACCCGCTGCGCGCGGTACGCGGGCCGCAGGCGTGAGGCCGCCCACCCCAGCGCCGCCTCTACCCGCGCCAGCAGCGCCTCTTTTGCCCGGGTCGTCCTTTTTGGCAAAGCGCCATTCGCACCGGGCGGGCGGCACCGGCGCCCGCGGCAATGCCGGGCCGGCCGCGTGGTCCGGTGGGCGGTAATACCCGATGGCTTTGCCCTGAACCGCAATGACTGCCGCCTTGCGCATTCTGTCGCTCGGTTGTGTTTCTTTAAGGAAAATAGCCTTAATGAGTGCGCCCTTCGCCTGGGTTGGGCTTGTCCCCTCCTTTGGTGCCCATCTGCACCAACGCCCGGTCAAGCGGGCCTGATTTTACCGACCTATGACGGATCTGATTCAGGAAAGGCCACCTAACGCCATAAGCAAATCACTGACGCCGTACCCGCTCTTCCAAACAAACCGCATACCTGCGCATTTAACATGAAAATTATCGACGTGTTCATCTGCCGTTAACAGACGAGTCCCAATGAAACCGGGTTGGATTTTGTGCCAATATCGAAATACCTTCTCCTATACGGAATCATATAGTTGCCGCGCCGCTTTCAGGCACGTATTGTAAGAAAGAAACGGCAGTATCATTAACAAATTAATGTTGGCGCAGAAATCCGGGGCTGGGGCGGGTAAGATGAAGAATATCGCGGAACGCAAGCGTCCGAACCATGTCTTGCGGCAGGGTTTTGGTGGGGCGGCAGTTGCAGTTTTGGAAACAGCGGCGGTCCTGGTGATCCTGACGGCAGGGGCCGTGCCGGCCCTGGCGCAGCAGCAGGTTCAGCCGACGCTTCCGTCGGGGGCCGAACCGGGGCGTGGGCTGCCACAACCTGTCATGCCCACCCCGTCCGCGCCCGGACAGGCCATCGCTGTTCCGCGTGCTTCCGCTGCCGAGGCGCCGGCCGGGGCGGAAAACTTCACGTTGAGATTGAACAGCGTCCTGATCGAGGGCAATACCGCCTTTGATGCCGAAGCTCTGCGCCCGCTCTATGCCGACCTGATCGGCAAGGACGTGACGGTGCGCGACCTGTTCAACGTCGCCAACGAGATCGAGCTTCGTTACCGCAATGCCGGCTATGTCACCAGCCGCGTCATCGTGCCGGAACAGACGATCGAGGATGGCCGCTTCCGCATCAGCGTGGTGGAAGGCTCCATCACCGACATCGTCTATGCCGACGATATCGGCCCGGCGCGGGATACGGTGGAGCGGCTGCTGGAACCGCTGCGCGGTATCAAGCCGATTAATATCGCCATGATCGAACGCCGCCTGCTGCTGGCCAACGACCTGCCCGGCATGACGGTGCGCGGCAGCCTGGAACCCTCACCGGATGTTCTGGGCGGCTCCATCATTGTGGTGAAGGCGGAACGCAAGCTGATCGACGCCTCGCTGACCTATGACAATCGCAACTCGCCCTATCTGGGCAGTTCCCAACTGATCGCCTCCGTCACCGCCAATTCCATCGCCAGCCATGCCGACCGGTTGGGGTTGTCGGCCAAGATGTCCACCCCGGCCCGCCGTTCCTGGATGGTGGCCGGCAATTATCAGGCATCCCTGGGCAGCAACGGGCTGACGGTCGGCCTTTCCTCCTCCTACGCCAACTCGGCGCCGGGGCGGGAGTTGAAGCAGCTTGAAATCGACAGCGAAGTGGTGGCCGAGGTGGCGACCATCTCCTACCCGCTGATCCGGTCCCGCATGGAAAATCTGCGGCTGGTGGGGGAGTTCGAATATCGCAACGTCAAGACCGACCTGTCTGGCACCGCCTTCAACGAGGACCGGCTGCGCATCCTGCGCACGGGTGTCTCCTATGACCGGTCGGACAATTGGTACGGCATCACGGCGGCCCGCGTCACCCTGCACCAGGGGCTGGACGTGCTGGGCGCCAACGGGCACGGCGCCCCGCTGGCGTCGCGGACCGCCGGTCATAGCGAATATCTGAAGGTCACGGCCGACCTTACCCGCGTGCAGCAATTGCCGCATGATTTCAGCGTTCTGGCGACGCTGACCAGCCAGTTCACCAGGACGCCGCTGCTGGCATCGGAAGAAATCGCCCTGGGCGGTCCCAATTTCGGCCGCGGCTATAATGACGGGGAGATTTCCGGCGACAATGGCTGGGCCGGGTCGCTGGAGCTGCGCTACTCCCCTGCCCTGTCGCTGCTGCCCAACGGTGTGCAGTTCTACGCCTTCTATGATGGCGGACAGGTCTGGAGCCTGTCGAACACGAGGCCGGCCGGCCATGTCACGCTGGCGTCGGCCGGTGGCGGCGTGCGGGCCAACCTGCTTGAGAACCTGTTCGCAACGCTGGAAGTCAACAAGCCGCTGAACCTGGACGTGGCCACCGAGAAGGGCAAGCCCACCCGCGTCTTCTTCAGCCTGACCGCGCATTATTGATAGATAGGGAAAAACTATGAAGAACCATCGCTTTTCCCGTCCGCTCTCCCTGACCGGCCTGCCGGGTTTCCAGCGCCAGCGGCATCATCTGCGTGAGAATCTGCTGACCACGGCCGCCTCGCTGATGGCGGCGACGCGCAAGGCGCCGGCCGGAAACCGGCGCCAGCGCCGTGCCGGGCTGGTGGCGACCATGGGCGGCTTTGCCTATGCGCTCTCTTCGCTGTTCACGCAGGCCGCCTGGGCCAATCCCACGGGCGGCACCGTGGTGGCCGGCCAGGCCAGTATCGTTGCCGCCACGCCGCAGACCCTGAACATCGTCCAGGGCAGCGACAAGGCCATCATCAACTGGCAGGGCTTCTCCATCGCCGCCGGCGAAACGGTGAATTTCCTTCAGCCCACCAGCCAGTCGGTGACGCTGAACCGGGTCATCGGTTCCGATCCATCGGCCATTTTCGGCTCCATCACCGCCAACGGCACGGTGATGCTGGTCAATCCCAACGGGGTGTTCTTCGGCAAGGAATCGCGCGTCGATGTCGGCGGTCTGGTGGCGACCACGGCCAACATCGCCGATACGGACTTCCTGGCGGGCAATTATGCCTTCAACCAGGCCTCGGCCAACCTGAATGCCGGCATTGTCAATGAAGGGCTGATCTCCATCAAGGATAGCGGCCTTGCCGCCCTGGTGGCGCCGTCGGTGCGCAATTCCGGCATCATCCAGGCCCGGCTGGGCAAGGTGGCCCTGGGCGGCGCGCAACGGTTCACACTGGATTTCCAGGGTGACGGGCTGTTGAGCTTCAATGCCGGCTCCACGGTCACCGATCTGGCGCCGGGGGCGGATGGCGTCGCCAAGGCGCTGGTGGTCAATTCCGGCCAGATCGCCGCCGAAGGCGGCACGGTGGTTCTGTCGGCCCGCGCCGTGAAGGGCGTTATCGACAATGTCATCAACACCGATGGCGTGATCAGCGCCACCAGCATCAGTGGCAGCAGCGGCAAGATCGTGCTGTCCGGTGGCACCGGCAAGGTGCAGGTCGCCGGCACGGTCGATGCCAGCGGCGCCAAGGCCGGGCAGACCGGTGGCACGGTGGTGGTGGATGCCGCCGATATCCAGGTGGCCGCCGGTGCGCGTATCGATGCATCGGGCGACCAGGGCGGCGGCACCATCGCCATCGGCAGCAATGGGGACCGTACCGGCGCCTGGGCGGCCGGCCGCGTCGGCATCGCCGAGGGGGCCACGCTGGCGGCCGATGCGCTGACCCATGGCGATGGCGGCAGCGTCACCGTGCTGTCGCAACAGCGGACCGATTTTGCCGGCGCCATCAGCGCCAAGGGCGGTGCCACGGGTGGCGATGGCGGCTTTGCCGAAGTCTCCAGCCGCGATGCCATCACCCTGACCGGTCATGTCGATCTGTCGGCGGTGCAGGGGGCCACCGGCACCTTCCTGCTGGACCCCGCCAGCCTGAAGATCGTTTCCGGCAGCAGCGGCACGCTGGATGGCGGGATCAGCAGCGGATCGCTGCCCGCCTCCACCGCCGACAGCGGGGCCAATACCGTCAGCGCCACCACGCTGCAGGCCATCAACGCCACCACCAACATCGTGCTGGAAGCCACCGGCCTGATCACGGTCGATACCAGCCTCAACCTGCAAACCGGCAGCGGCAACAGCTTCACCTTGCGCTCCACCGGGGCCGGTGGCGGCATCACCTTCACCAGTGCCACGCATGAAATCGCCACGGCCGGCGGCGCCATCACCCTGGATGCCTCGCTGACCGGGGCCAGCCTGAGCAATATCGGCAAGCTGACCAGCAATGGCGGTAATATCACCCTGCTGTCGGGTGACAATGTCAGCCTGGCCGGCGCCATCAATGCCGGGGCCGGGGCTATCAAGATCGAGGCCATTTCCGGCAACATCTCCAATGTGTCCGGTGCCCCGAAACTGACCGGCGCCAGCATCTCCCTGGCGACACCGGGGGGCCATATCGGCGCCAGTGGGGCGGCCATCGCCATCAGTGCGTCCGCGCTGACCGTCAAAGGCGGCGGCGATATTTTTGTCGCCAATGACCAGGCGTTGAGCAGTCTGTCGCTGACCACCGGTCATCTGTTGACGTCGACCACCAACAGCTACGGCATCACGGCGACCGGACTGACCTTCGCGGTGACGGATGGCGCCAGCAATCTGACGCTGACTGACATCTCCTCCACTGGCAATATGGCGTTGAGTGTCATCTCCGATCGTGGCCTGGCGGTCGGTGTCATCAATGCCGGCACGGGCAATATCAGCCTGACGGCCAATGGCGGCACCATCACCCGCACCGGCAGCAGCCCGCGCATCACCGGTGGCGCCCTGACCATGGTGGCAAAAGGCACCAGTGGCAGCAACGGCACCATCGGGACCAGCGATGCCCCGCTGCTGACCACGGTAAGCAGCCTGTCCGCCGAGACGGGCACCCTGGTCATGGTGGACAATACGGGGGCCCTGGCCCTCAATCGCCTGCTGTTGGCCAGCGGCAGCGCCGGCATCACGGCCAGCGGCACGCTGACCGTAGGCGAGGTCATCTTTGCCAGCGGCGGCACCGTAACCCTGACCAGCTCGGGCGGGGCCATCCTGGATGACGGCGTTGCCGGCACCAGGATCAAGGCCGGCGACCTGACGCTGACCGCGGCCAGCAATATCGGCACCTCCGCCGCGCCGATACTGGCCAGCAATGCCACCAGCGTTACGGCAACCGCCAGCAATGGCGGCGCCTATATCTCCACCGAAACCTCGACCACGTTCACCGTTGCGGCAAATGGCGGCGACATCGTCCTGAAAACGACCGGCAGCGCCATCTTGGATGATGTGTCCATCGCGTCTGGCACCGGCAATATCGAGGTTACCGCCGATGGGAACCTCTACTACAATATCGTCAATGCCGGCACCGGCAATGTCACCCTGACGGGGAGCGTCGTCGCCAAGTCTATCCTGGACAGCAATCAGCAGATCACCGCCGATCTGGTGACGGCCAAGGCCACCGGCGTCAGTGGCAGCGTGGAACTGCTGACAACGGCCAGCAAGATCAGCGGCAGCGCCGTCACCAACCTGACCATCGTCCAGAATGGCGCCGTCATTCTGGGTGACCTGAGCGCGGCGGGCACCATTTCCGTCACCGTCGATGGCGGCGGCACCACCACGTTGGAAGGCAAGGTTGTTTCGACAGCCGGCAGCGCAACGTTTGACCTGTCGGGCGCCCTGGCGACCCGTGTCGGCAGTCTGCTGTCGGCCGCCGGGATAACCATGACCGTCGACGGCGCCATCGGTGACAGCACAAACGCGTTGAAGACGGCCACGCAGGCCATGAACATCACCAATACGGGTGACATCTATATCGACAATACCGGCTCGCTGCTGGGCACCCTGGTCATCAACAACAAGCATAACGGCTCCACGCCCAATGCCTTGTCGCTGGCCTCCGGCGGGCAGGTCTTCACCGTTGCCGACAATGGCACCACGGTGACGATCAGCGAGCTCTCCAGCACGTTCATCACCAGTTTCAGCTTCACCAGCGACAAGAATCTGGTGCTGGGCCGCCTGGATATCGAAAACGCCACCAAGGCCACCATCATCACGACGTCCGGCTCCATCCTGGATGATGGACGCAGCGACAGTTTCATCAATGCCAAGTCCATTTCCCTGTCGGCAACGGAGGGTATCGGCGCCTCGGGCCAGGCCCTGGGTGTCAAGACGACGGAACTGGTGGTCGTGACCGCAGGCGATCTGGTCATTGCGAACGAATCGCATTTCAACAGCCTGACCATCTCCAGCAAGCATCGGGACAGCACCGCCGACTACACCTATGCCATCAAGGGTCAGCATCTGGATTTCCGGCTGACGGACAGCAGCAATGGTTATTTGTTCGAACGTCTGATCGATACGGGTTACGCCACTGATGTCGGCGGGCTGAACCTGTTCACCTTTACCGGCGACCGTGACATCACCCTGGGGAACATCAATACCGGTGCGTTCGACTATAGCTATACGCCGGAAGGTTCCCAGTCCACCACCACCACCGGCAATGGGGTGGGGTTCAAGACCACCAGCGGCGCCATCCTGGATGATGGCGACGACAGCACCGGCGTCCTGGCCAGTTACATCGCCCTGCAGGCGACGCGCAATATCGGCGCCGTTACGGCCAGTGCCGATATCGATATCACCGCCAAGGGCCTTTCCGTCACCGCCGGGACCGCCAGCGATCTGACCGCCGGGACCGGTGGTGTCTATATCACCGCCCAGCGCTCTGTCGGCGTCGGTAATTTGGGCGTGCTGACGCTCGGTAACAGCGAGCGTCTCGGTTCAGGCTTTTCAACCGTTTCCGGCGATATTGTGGTGACGCTGCTGGCTGGCGACATCAAGAACAGCACCACCATCGGCACTGTCGACGGGTCTCTCACGCTGGAAACCGTGGCCGGGTCGATCCTTGGCAATTCGAAGGTTTCCGCCAGCGATAATGTCACCTTGAAGGCCAGTGGCAATATCGGTTTGCTCGCCGACAACAATGTCGTTCAGGTAACCGCCAGTGAACTGGACGTCATTGCCACCACCGGCGAGGTGGCTGTGCAGGCCGCCGCCAGATCCAGCAGCAATCTGGTCAAATTCAATGAAGTGACGGCCGGCGGCGATATCGCGGTTGGTGTCACCAATGCCAATGCCGCGCTGGGCGCGATCATCGCCAATAACGGCACCGGCAAGATCACCATCACCAATACGTCCAGCAGCAGCGCAATCAATGATGATGGCGACAATGGCACCCTGATCCGCGGGTCGCAGATCGCCATCACCGCCGCTGGCGGCGTCGGCAACAGCAGCCAGTTGAAGCTGGACACGGCGAAACTGGACATCAATGCGCCGGGCACCATCGATATCGCCGCATCGCAGGTCCTGACCGACCTGAAGGTGACCCGTTCCGGCAACGGCGGCACGGTCAGTATCACAGGCACCGGCCAGACGGTCGGGATCAGCGACACATCCTCCGCCAGCACGCTTTCCACCCTGACCAGCGCCACCGATCTGAATTTCACCCTGGCCGCCACGGGCGACCGGAGTGCCACGGTCGGGGCGGCCAATGTCGGTACGAATGGTACCTTCACCGTTACTGCCGATCGCAACATCACCTATGGCGGCAGCGGCGCCGTCACGGCGGGCACGGTCAGCCTGACAGCGGGCACATTGTATTCCATCGGCACCAGCGCCAACAAAATCCAGCTCAGCACGAACAAGGTCAATGTGACCGCAGGGCGCAATATTTATGTGAACAGCGCAACTTCTCTGACGCATGTTGACATAACCAGCACAAACAGCACGACCGCCGCGAACACGGCCAGCATTTTCGGGATCACCGGTGCCTCGGGTCCTGAATATAGTCTGAGCGACAATGGCACTACCGTTGTGGTTGATGTGATCGGATCGGCGACCAGTTTCAGCCTGGCGGTCAAGAAGAACATCTCGGTATCGGAAATTGTGGCGACCGGTGCGGTAAGCCTGAAAACAGTCGATGGTGGCGCCAATTCCAACATCACGATGATTGGCGGTGGTGCCATCCTGGGCAGCTCCGTGACCCTTTCCGCCACGGGGACCGGCAGCGGCAACGGCTCGATCGGCAGCAGCAGCCGGGCCGTCAAGACCAGCGCGAGCAGCCTGAACATTACCAGTAATGGCGATATCTTTCTCAACAACAGCAACACGGCGCTGACCACGCTGGCCGTTACCAGCACGCACAAGACGTCAGCGCTGGCCGATACGAACACCTACAGCATCAGTGCCATTGGTTCCAACCGGTCCTTCACGGTCACGGAAGATGCCGGCGTTCAGACCGTGGGGCTGACCACGCCCAACAACGGCTCGATGGATTTCAGTTACTCCGTCGACCGGGCGATCCGTGTCTCCAAAATCGATGCCGGGACATCTGCCACCGGCAAGGTCAGCCTGACCAGCACCGGCGGTGCCAGCACGGGGAACACGCGAGTATATGGCTTCATCACCGGTGACAACCAGGACGGAACCATAACGGCGGGCGAAGTCACCGTATCGGCCAAGAGCTCGAATGGCGATATCGGCAACAACGATGCCATGTTCTTCATCGATACGACGAAGCTGTATATTGCCAGTGGCGGAAGTATCCGCTGGGATAATTCCACGCGGCTGACCGATCTTACCCTTGATATTGATTTTAAGATTTCCGGTTCGGTGAACTCCGGGTCCTACACATATGAAGTTCTCGGCAGCAACATGCCTTCACTGAGCATGGTGGCCACTGTAACAAGCGGCAGCGTTTCAGCGCTGAGTATCTCATCCATTTCACAATCATCCGGCCTCAACCTGACGGTACTGTCGACCAAGAAAATCAATGTCAGCAGTATCAATGTCGGGACTGGCACGGTAAAGCTGGCCGCAAACTCCGGCAGTTCGAAACAGAATGTCGATGCCGCCAGAACCTCCAGCGTCGTGACGGCCGGCCGCCTGGAAATCGAGGCGGCCAGCATCGGGAACACCAGTTCCGGCAGTCCCTTCGCGGCCACGGTCGGGCAGTTGAAGATTGATGCCAGCGGCTCCATCGACTTCCGGAATACGGGCAACCTGGCCGTTGACACGGTCAGCAACCGTGTGTCCGGGTCACGCACCAGCGCCACCCTGACGGTGAGCAACGGGTCGCTGACCCAACTGGCGGGTGGCGAAGGGATCAGGAGCGGGGAACTGACGCTGGCGGTGGAGGGGGGTGATATCGGCACCTCCGCCACCGCCCTGAAGATCGACGCGGAAACCCTGGATCTGAACAGCGGCGGCAACGTCTATCTCAATAACCGGTCCGATCTGACGGAGCTCACCTGGACGCTGAAGCACAATGCCACGAACGTCTATGGCATCACCGGCCGCAATCTCGATGTCCAGATGTCCACTGATGGCGGTGGCAATACGCTGATCACCCGGTTTGTGGATGATACGGGTCTCGATCTCGACCTGAAGCTGAATAACAATCTGGTGGTGGGCGTCATCAACGTCCAGAAGGGCCGCGAGCTGAGCCTGACCACCACAGGCACCACCCAGAATATCAGCCGGATCGGGACCGGCAACAATATGCTGACGGCCGGCAAGTTGAGCCTGAAGGCGACGGGCGGCATTCTTCGCAACGGCAGCAGCGAGGCGCTGCAGACCGACGTCAGTGCACTGGTTGTCGACACGCTGAACGATGTCTTTATCGACAATCAGGCCGACCTGCAGACCCTTTCCATCAAGAACGGCAGAACGTCGAGCGATGGCGCGGCGACCTATGCCCTGACCGCGCGCAATGCGACCATCGCGATCACGGGCAGCAGCTCCTATGCGGTGGCGCTGACCGATACGACGGGCCTCGATTTCACCTTCGATACCAAGCTTTCCCAGGTGATCGGCATCGTCGATGTGACGAAGGCCGGCACGGCGACGTTCAATTCCACCGCTTCCATTTTTGGCGGTGCCAACAGCAGCCTTTCCCACATCAATGCCGGCACCCTGTCGATGAGCGGCATTTTGCTGGGATCGAGCGGAAACCGTCTCTATATCGACGCCCCCACGGTGGCGTTGAGGACGCAGGGTGATGTCTATGTCACCTCTGAAACCCATATCGATTCATTGGCCCTGACCAATTCCAGCAACGACAGTACGGCCAACCGCACCTTCGACATTGTCAGTGCCGCCGTTGACGGAACGGCAGGCGCCGTCCAGATCCAGGCCACGCACACCAACGCGGATGGCACGCAGTTCAGCCAGATCCGTGACGTGTCCGGCATGGATTTCACATACAGCGGCGATCGCACGATCATTGTGGACGAGATCGAAATCGGCGGGGCCGGCAAGCTCGTCCTGACCGCCAGGTCCGGCAGTATCCGGGAACTTGACGGCACTTCCTTCATCAAGGCCGGCCGTATCGAGATGTATGCCTCCTCCGGCCTCATCGGTCAGGCCAGCGGCACTGGCGGCGGCCTGCTGGATATCACCACGGCCCAGCTCAAGCTGGCGGCCAATAATGGCGCCTATCTCGACTTCAAGCAGTCGGCGAAGATTGCCGGCTTCACGGTGGGCGGGGCCAGCGAAATCAAGTTCAGCGCCGGCGACCTGCGCATCAGCGGTTCCGAGGACCCGGATGGCAGCATGAGCCTCAACGGTGCCGCCACCACCATCAATGTCACCAACGGGTCGATCCTGGGCGGCGGCACCATTGCCGGTGCGGGTACGCTCACCCTGACGGCGTCTGGTTCCATTGGCAGCGTCGGCAAGGTGCTGCAAATCAACGCCAACAGCAGCGGCACCACCACCCTGACGGCAACCGCGTCGGGTGGTGGCGTTTATATTTCCGAATCTTATGGCCTGACCGTATCAAGCCTGAGTGCTGCGGGTGATGTGGTCCTTAACGCGGGCAGTTCGAGTTACGCGAGGGACTTCACCCTGGCCGGCGCGCTGACCGCCGCCGGCAACAAGGTGGCCATCACCGTCATTGGCGGCTCCATCAAGTCCACCACCAGCAGCGCGATCGAAGCCGGCGAAGTGGTGCTGTCGGCCACCTCCGGTTCCATCGGCGAAAGCACCAATGCCACCACCCGGGTAAAGACCAACACCACCAAACTGACCCTGAAATCCAGCGGCAGCATCGTGGTCGGCAGCAACGCGGATCTCAGCGATCTGACGATCGACCGCAACGCCGCCTTGGCGTCCACGGCGGCCAATGGCGCCCTGTCGGTGACGGCCACGAACCTGACCTTCACGGCGGCGGATACCAGCGGCACCGTGCTGACCAACGTCACCGACACGACCGGTCTCAATTTCACCTACCTGTCCAAGGGCAACAGCATTTCGGTGGGCACCATTTCGGTGGGCAGCGGCAATGTCGCCCTGACCATTGATCCCACCACGGGCCAGTCGACCACCAGCAGCATCACCATGGCGAATGGCGGTACCGGCATCACCGCCGGCACGCTGAAACTGACCAACAACAATACAAGGTCCGGCAGCAGCATCGGCGCCAGCGGTACGCCGCTGCTGACCAATGTCGATACGCTGACATTCTCCACGGCGGGCGACGCCTATATCTCCAACGGCAAGGCGCTGACCACGGGCGCGCTGTCCGCCAGCGGCGCGCTGTCCGTCGTCACGACCAGCGGCGACCTGACCCTGAACGGCGCCGTCAGTTGGGGCAACAGCGCGCTGACGCTGGAAGCGGCAGGCGCCCTGAACAGCAACCGCATCGGCCTGTCCGCCACCGGCACCAGCGCGGCCATCAATCTGAAGGCCGGCACCGGGATCGGCAGCGCCAGCACCCCGCTCAGCCTCACCCCCTATGTCAGCGGGTCCAACAGTTCCTCCGTGGCGGCCACGATCACGGGTAACGGCTCGGCCTATCTTGGCATCACGGGCGGTTTGCCGGGCGGTTTGAGCGTAGGCGTCAAGAACGGCTCCATCAACGTCACCGGCGGCGGGGCGCTGACGCTGGCCAATCTGTCGATCACCGACGATGCCGCCGGCAACGACATCAATGTTACCGCCAGCGGCAATATCAGCATCGGCAGCACCGGGGCGGCCGGCACCGTCAGCGCCGGCATGGGCAATGGCATGGTTGTGCTGACCAGCAGCAATGGCGCGATCATCCAGGGACATGCCAACAGCGGCATCAGCGGGGGCGGCGTGCTGCTGAATACCAGCAGCGCTATCGGCACCAGCGTGGCGGCCCTGGGCGTGAACAGCCGCAATTTCCAGGCGGCTTCCGGCCTCAACGCCACCGGGGTCTATCTCAAGACCTCCGGCACGGAACTGGCCATCACCAGCCTGTCCAGCAATAACGGCGTCATCAACATTGCCGGCGGATCCGGCGTTTCCATCGATCTGGGCAAGGTCACCTCCGGCGGGGGCGCCATCACGGTCACCGCCAGCGGCAATAGCCTGATCCGGGTCGGCACGGTCAATGCCGGCAGCGGGGATGTCACCCTGAATGCCGGGACGGGCACCATCGTCGATGATGGCGTTGCCGACACCGGCATCACCGGCACCACGCTGTCGCTGACCGCCGGCACCGGGATCGGTACCGCCAGCGCCGGTATCAACACCAACGTCGCCACCATCACCGGCGGCACCAGCGGTGCCGGCTCCGTCTATATCAGCGACAGCAACAGCAGCGGCATCAGCCTGGGGACCAGCGGCACGGCGCTGGCCGTGGCCAATGGCGCGCTGAGTGTGTCGGCCGCCGGGCCGGTCGCCGTGGTGAATGTCACCCAGGGGACCGATGGCGTCGACAAGGATGTCACCATCACCACCAGCAGCGGTGCCGTCACCATCACCAAGCTTTATGCCGGCACCACCACCTCCTCCGGCAGCCCCAGCAGCAGCAAGGCCAGCATCAGCGCCGCCACCGACATCCTGACCAGCGGCACCGACACCCACATCATCGCCGGCAAGCTGTCGCTGACCGCCGGCAATGGCGATATCGGGGTTGTCACCGATCTTGCCACCGGTGCCGGGTCGCCGGTTCTGGTCAAGGTGTCCAGCATCGCCGGCCTGTCGGCCGCCAAGGCGGGGGCCGTGGTCTCCATCTCCAACAGCGGTACCGGCAGTTCCACCCTGTCCAGCGGCGCCCTGACCCTGGGCACCGGGGCGTCGGCTTTCATCAAGACGGCGGGCGATCTGTCGATCGACAGCCTGTCACTGACCAGCGGCAATCTGCTGCTGGACAGCGGCGGCACGCTGACGCTGCCCTCCTCTGGCAGCTTCTCCACCACGGGCAACATCACGCTGAAGGGTGCGACCGACATCGTGGCCGGTGCCAGCGGGCGCTCTCTGTCCATCACCGCGGCCGAACTGGTCCTGGTCAGCGGCTCTGCCGGTGGCAATACCAGCCTGACCACCACCGCCGGCAAGATGAATATCAGCCTGACCGGCAATGACAAGAACCTGACCGTCAGCAATACGGGCACTGTCAGCGCCCTGACCCTGGCGGCCAAGGGCGATATCAGCTTCACCAACAACCTGGCCTTCGCGGCCGACAGCGTGTCGGCCACCGGCACCAACCGCACCGTCACCCTGACGGCGACGACGGGCGACCTGACGCTGGGCAGCATCAGCGCCGACACCACCGGCACGCTGACCCTGAACGCCGCGTCGGGCAAGATCCTGTCGGCCGTTGGCGGCTCTACGCTGACGGGCCTGACCCTGAACATGACCACGTCCAGCGGTATTGGCACGGCGGACAGCGCCTTTGTCACCACCTTTACCAAGGTGTCGGCCACCGTCACCGGCACCGGCGGCATCTATCTGTCGGGCACCAATTTCGAACTGGGCGACCTGAAGACCAATAATGGTGATATCGAGGTCACGACCACCGGCTACATCACCGATGCCAACATGGTTGACGGCTTTGTGGCCGGCGGCAGCGGCAATGTGAAACTGACGGCCACGGGCAATGTTACGCTGGCCAAGACCTATACGACCACCGGCAGCGATACCACCCGGTCCGGCTTCTCCGTGGAAGGTGCCGCCATCTCGCTGAGCGGGACGATCAGCACCACGGGCGCGCAGAGCTACAAGGGCAATGTCACCACCAATGGCGGCTTTACCGCCAAGGCGCTGACCGTCACGGGCGACGTCAATCTGGGCAATGCCACCATCCTGACGCGCGGCATCAATACGGTGTCGGGCAATGGCAATGTCTCCATCACCGGCAAGCTGGAAGGCGGCACCGATCTGAAGGATGTGACGATCAGCGCCGGCACGGGGGCCGTCACCATCGGTGGTGTCGCCAGCGGGCTGGGCAGCCTGACCGTCACGGCGGCCACCATCAACGTGGCGGGCGTGTCCACAGCGGCGAGCCAGACCTATACGGGTGCCGTCACCACGACCGGTACCTATACTGTCGGTTCCGACAACAACCTGACCATCACCGGCGCGACGACCCTGGCCGGCGACACCATCTTCTCGCTGGGCACCGGCACCGCCACCCTGACCGGTACGGTGAACGGCGCCCATGCCCTGACCTTCAACAGCGATGGCGCCGTCGTGGTGACCGGGGCCGTGGGCGGCACCACCGCCCTGGCCAGCCTGACCACCGACAGCGACGGCACCTCCTCCTTCAAGTCGGTGACCACCACCGGGGCGCAGTCCTATGGCGATACCGTCACCCTGAACGGCACCTATACGACAAGCAACGCGGCCGTCACCGTCAGCGGTGATGCGACCCTGGCCAGTGCCATCACCATCAATGCAGGCACGGGCAATGTCGCGTTTGGCAGCACGGTCAACGGGGCCTATGCCTTGACCGTCAACAGCACGGGCGACACCAGCTTCACCGGCGTGGTGGGCGGCACCACCGCCCTGACCAGCCTGACCACCAATGCCGGCGGCACCCTGGCGCTGGCGGCCGTCACCACGACGGGCGCGCAGTCCTATGGTGAAAGCAGCACCACGCTGAACGGCAACCTGACCAGCACGGGCAACGGCGCCATCGGCATCGGTGGTGACGTGTCCCTGGGCGGCGATGTCACCCTGTCCGCCGGCAGCGGCGCCATCAGCGTCACCGGCACGATCAACGGCGCCCGCGCCCTGGTCCTGAACAGCACGGGCGCCACCACCCTGTCGGGGGTTGTCGGCGGCACCACGGCCCTGACCAGCCTGACCACCGATAGCGGCGGCACCGCCAGCCTGAAATCGGTGACCACCACGGGTGCGCAGACCTATGCCGGCAGCAGCGTGACCCTGGACGGCACCTATACGGCGGGGGCGGCGTTCAGCCTGACCGCCCCGGTCATCCTGGCCGGCGACACGGTCATCGATGCCGGCACCAACGGCATCACCATCACCGGCACCGTCAACGGCGCCCATGCGCTGACGCTGAACAGCAGCGGCGCCACGGCCGTCAGCGGCGTCATCGGCGGCACCACCGCGCTGGCCAGCGTCACCACCAATGCCGGCGGCACCCTGACGCTGTCGGCCAATGTCACCACCAACGGCGCCCAATCCTATGGCGAGGATGTGACGCTGAATGGCGGCACCCTGACGACCAATGGCGGCGCCTTCACCATCGGCGGCACCACGACCCTGGGGACGAACGTCACCGTCAATGCCGGCGCCGGTGCCATCACCCTGTCCGGTGCGGTGAATGGGGCGCGCAGCCTGACGCTGAACAGCAGCGGCGCCACCGCCATCACCGGCGCCGTGGGCGGCACCACGGCCCTGACCAGCCTGACCACCGATGCGGGCGGCACTACCGCGCTGGCCAACGTCACCACCAGCGGGGCGCAGACCTATAATGACGCGGTCACGCTGAACGGCGCCACCTACGCCACCAGCAACAGCCTGTTCACCATCGCCGGCGCCACCAATCTGGCGGCGGATGCCACCATCACCACCGGCACCGGCGCGATCACCCTGTCCGGCACGGTGGACGGGGCGCAGGCCCTGGTGTTGAACAGCAGCGGGGTGACCACGCTGTCCGGCGCCGTGGGTGGCACCACGGCTCTAACCAGCCTGACCACCAATGCCGGCGGCAGCAGCGTGCTGGCCAATGTCGCTACCAACGGGGCGCAGACCTACAATGACGCGGTGAGCCTGGCCGGCACCTATATGACCGGCAGTGGCGCCTTCACCGCCAACGGGGCGGTGACCCTGACCGCCGATACCAGCGTGTCGGCCGGCACCGGCGACATTGATTTCGCCAGCACCATCAATGGCGCCTTCGCCCTGACGGTGAATAGCGGCGGCACGACCCGTTTCGACGGGATCGTGGGCGGCACCACGGCGCTGGCCAGCCTGACCAGTGATGCCGTCGGCAACACGGAACTGAACAAGGCCATCACCACCACCGGCAACCAGACCTATAACGACGAAATCTCCCTGGCGGGTGGCAGCCTGACGGCGTCCACCGGCAATATCACCATCGTCGGGGCCCTGACCTTGGTCACCGACAGCACCATCGACAGCGGGACCGGCAATATCACCCTGTCCAGCACGGTGGACGGGGCCCGCGCCCTGACCCTGAACAGCAGCGGCACCACCGATGTCGCGGGCGTGGTTGGCGGTGTCACGGCGTTGACCAGCCTCACCACCGATGCCAACGGGGCCGTCAATCTGCTGTCCGTCACCACCACGGGGGCACAGACCATCGGCGGCAGTGGCGGTTCGCTGGTCGGCACCTATCAGGCGGGCGGGGCCTTCACCCTTTCCGCTCCGGTGACCTTGACGGGGGCCACCACCATCGATGCGGCCAGCATCACCATCAGCGGTGCCGTCAACGGCGCGCAGACCCTGGCCCTGAACAGCAGCGGCGCCACCATTGTCAGCGCCGATCTGGGCGGCACCACGGCGCTGACCAGCCTGGTCACCGATACCGGCGGCACCAGCAGCTTCCGGTCCGTCGCCACCAGCGGCGTGCAGACCTTCAACGACGCCGTCACGCTGAACGGCACCTATGCCACCGTCAACAGCCAGTTCACCGCCGAAAAGACGGTGACCCTGGCCGGTGACGCGATCATCCGCACCGGGACCGGCGCGGTCGATTTCAAGGATACGGTAAACGGTGCCCATGCGTTGACGGTCAACAGCAGCGGCGCCACCCGCTTCGCGGCGGATGTCGGCGGCACGACGGCCCTGGCGGGTGTGACGACGGATGCCGGCGGCACCGTGGCCCTGGCGAATGTCACCACCAATGGTGCCCAGTCCTATGGCGAGACGGCCACCATCGGCGGCACCTACAGTTCCGGCAACGGCACCGTGACCTTCAGCGGCCCGGTCACCCTGCTGGCCAACACCATTGTCAGCAGCGGCAGCGGGGCCATCCGTTTCGGCAGCAGCATCGATGGCGGTTATTCCCTGACGCTGAACAGCAGCGGGGCGGCCAGCGTCTCCGGCGTCATCGGTGGCGGCGATGCCCTGACCAGCCTGACCAGCAATGCTGGCGGCAGCATCAGCGTCGTCACCGTCACCACCACCGGCAGCCAGATCTATGGCGATGCCGCCACGATCGACGGCGCGCTGACCACGAACAACAGCGCCATCAGTTTCGCCAGCTCGGTGACCCTGGCCGGAAACAGCTCGGTCAATACCGGCACCGCCGACATCACCGTCGACGGCTCCATCAACGGCGCGTACGCCCTGGAACTGAACAGCAGCGGCGCCACGAAGCTGTTGGGCGATGTCGGCAACGTTCAGGCCCTGGCCCAGCTCATCACCGATGCCGGCGGCACCAGCAGCGTCAGGTCGATCAGCACCGATGGTACCCAGACCTTCAACGATGCGGTGACGCTGAGCGGTGTCTACAACACCCGCAACGGCGCCTTCACGGCCGCGACCTCGGCAACATTGGGCGGCGACAGCACGATCAATGCCGGAAGCGGGGCGATCAACTTCCAGGGCGCCGTGAATGGCGGCTTCGCGCTGGAGGCCAACAGCCAGGGGGCGACCAGCTTCGCCGCCACGGTCGGCGGTAGTTCTGCCCTGGCCAGCCTGGTCACCGATGCGGGCGGCACCAGCACTTTGCAGGATGTCACCACCACCGGCCGCATCACCATCCAGGACAACGCCACCATCGGCGGCAATTACACCAGCACGGGCAACGGTGCCGCCACCTTCAACGGTGCCGTCACCCTGGTGTCCGACACGACCGTATCCACCGGCAGCGGCGCCATCGGCTTTGGCGGCACGGTGGATGGCGGCAGCGCGCTGGTGCTGAACAGCGGTGGCACGACCACCCTGTCCAGGTCGGTCGGCAGCAGAAATGCCCTGACCAGCCTGACCACCGACGGGCCGGGCAGCACATCGCTGGTCGATGTCACCACCAGCGGTGCCCAGACCTATAACGACGCCGTCACCCTGAACGGCACCTACCGCACCAGCAACGCCGAGTTCAACGCCAAGGGTGCGGCCACCCTGGCCGGCGATGCCCTGGTTGCCACCGGCGGGGGCGGCATCACCTTCGGCGGTACGGTCGATGGCGGTCATGGCCTGCGGCTGGAAAGCAGCGGGGCCACCCGGCTGACGGGCACGGTCGGCGGCGCCGGTGCGCTGTCCAGCCTGACCACCGATGCCGGCGGCACCACCACCGCCCTGTCGGTCAGCACCAGCGGCGATCAGACCTATGGTGACGATGCCACCCTCAACGGCACCTACAGCACCGCTGGCGGTTCGTTCCTGACCAAGGGCACGCTGACCCTGGCTGGTGATACCCGCATCACCAGCGGCAGCGGGAACATCACTTTCGATGCGGCCGTCAACGGCGCCCGGACCCTGGCGCTGAGCAGCGGCGGCACGATCACCGCGAAAACGGCCATCGGCGCCGGCACGGCCCTGGCCAGCCTGTCCACCGATGGCGGCGGGACCATCAACTTCCTGTCCATCACCACCAGCGGCGCACAGAACCTGGCGGGTGGCGCGGGCAGCCTGAACGGCACCTACAGCGCCGGCAGCTTCACCCTGACCGCCCCCGTCACGCTGACGGGGGCCACCACCATCACCGCCGGCAGCATCGATATCGGGGCCGGCATCAATGGCGATCAGGCACTGGCGCTGAACAGCAGCGGGACCGTCACGGTCACCGCGGCACTGGGCACCGGCACGGCCCTGGCCAGCCTGACCACCGACAGCGGCGGCAGCAGCAGCTTTGCCGGTGTCGATACCAGCGGGATGCAGACCTATAACGACGCCACCACCCTGTCCGGCAGCTTCACCGCCGGCGGCGGCTTCGTTGCCAACGGCGCCACCACGCTGGCGGCAGCCACCATCGTCAACAGCAATGGCGGGGCCGTCACCTTCAATGGCAGCCTGGATGGAACCCAGGCGCTCACCATCAATGCCGGGGCCGGCAATGTCGCCTTCAACGGCGCCGTGGGCGCCCGCCAGGCGCTGGGTGCGCTGACCATCAACAGCAGCGGTCTGACCCGGCTTTCCGCCATCGGCGTGAACGCCTTCTCCATCCATACCGACAGCGCCGGCACGCTGGATCTGGGCGGCCCGACCATGACCACGGTCGGTGAGCAGAGTTACGGGGAGGTGCTGGTCCTCAGCGGCAATACCACCCTGGCCGGCAGCACCATCACCCTGGGCCAGGGCGCCCAGGGCGGCCATGCCCTGACCATCAAGGGCGATCTGGTGATGCAATCCAGCGTCGGCAACGGGTCCGCCCTGGCCAGCCTGACGGTCAGCGGCAACACGGTGCTGGGCGGTTCCGTCACCACCACGGGCGACCAGAAGTACCAGGGCGGCGCCACTATCGGTGCCTCTACCGTGCTGACGGCCGGCGGCCGGGTCGATTTCGGCAGCGCCCTGGACGGTCCGGGGTCGCTGCGGGTCAACAGCAGCGGCGTCACCCGCTTTGGCGGGGCGGTGCGCATCGGCGCGCTGGAAACCGATGCCGGCGGCACGGTGGAGATCGCGGACAGCGTCACCACCACCGGCAACCAGTCCTATGGCGAGTTGCTGCGCCTTGACGGCACCAGCATCACCCTGGCCGGCTCCACCGTCACCCTGGGGGCCGGGGCCGATGGCAAGGGCAGCCTGACCATCAATGGCAATGCCGTGATCAACGGCAATGTCGGCGCTACCAACGCGCTGACCGATCTGTCCATCAGCGGCACGACCAATCTGCTGGGCGGCACCGTGAAGACCAGCGGCAGCCAGAATTTCGGCGGCCTGCTGACCCTGACGGGCGATACGGGCCTTACCGGCGGCACGGTCACCCTGCGCAACGGGGCCACGGGCAACCGGGCGCTGACCATCACCGGCGATGCCGTTCTGGAAGGCGGGGCCGGGGCGACGCTGGCCAGCCTGACCGTGACCGGCGGCACCGTTCTGAACGGCGGCACGGTGACGACCACCGGCGGCCAGTCCTATGGCCGGGCCGTGACCCTGAACGGCAATCAGGTGCTGACCACCACCGGCGGCCGGATCAGCTTTGCCGGCACCATCGATGGCGGTTCCAATCTCACCATCAATGCCGGTGCGTCGGATGTTGTCTTCACCGGGGCCGTCGGCGGGAACAGCCGCCTGGGCACCCTGACCGTCAACAGCAGCGGGCTGACCAGCTTCGCCGCTGCCGGCATGAACATGGCCGCCATCGTCACCGACGCAGCGGGCACCTTGAACCTCAATGGCGGCGCCATCACCACCAGCGGTGCCCAGACCTATGGAGAGGCTGTCAACCTGGCGGTCGACACCATCCTGACCGGGTCCACCATCACCCTTGACCAGGGCGCGTCCGGCAACCGGGCTCTGACCATCGACGGCAATGCCGTGCTGGGCGGCGCCATCGATCTGTCCACCCTGTCGGTCAGCGGCACCACCCTGCTGGACGGCAAGACGGTCACCACCAGCGGGACACAGACCTATGGCGGGGCGGTCACCCTGGCGGGCGACACGCGGCTGACCGCTGCGTTGGTTTCCGTGGGCGGGGCGATCGACGGCGCCTTCACGCTGACCGTCGTGGGCGATGCGGCCTTTGCTGGTGCCATCGGTGCCGGCACGGCCCTGACCGGGCTGGATGTCGGCGGGGCAGCCACCCTGACGGGCGGCACCATCACCACCAGCGGCGCACAACGCTTTGGCGGCGCCGTGACCCTGGGGGCCGACAGCCTGCTGGATGGCGGTTCGGTGGACTTCCAGGGTGCGGTGTCCGGCCCCTTCGCGCTGCGTGTGAACAGCGCCGGCCTGACCCGCTTCGGCGGCATCGTCAGCGTCGGGGCACTGGCCACCGATGCGGCCGGCAGCCTGTCGCTGGCCAACGGCAGGGTCACCACCACGGGCGCGCAGACCTATGGCGAGCGTCTGGACCTGACGGCCGACACCACGCTGTCCGGCACCTCCGTGACCCTGAATCAGGGGGCGGACGGGGCCTTCGACCTGTCCATCATCGGTGACGCCGTCTTTGGCGGCGCCCTCGGGGCCGATACGGCGCTGACGTCCATCGATGTCAGTGGCAACACGCTGCTGAACGATGCCCGGCCGGTGGCGCCGGAAGGCGCACAGGCCCTGGTGCAGTCTGCGGCGCTGAATGGCAGCACGCTGATATCGGCGGGTTCGGTGAATTTCCAGGGGACCGTGACCGGTACGGGTGACCTGACGGTCAACAGCGCCGGCATCACCCGCTTCGGCGGCGCCGTCAGCCTGGGGTCGCTGACCACGGATGCGGCGGGCAGCCTGTCGCTGGCCGGCGGCAGCGTCACCACCCAGGCGGCGCAGACCTATGGCGAGCGCCTGACCCTGACGGCCGACACCCTGTTGACCGGCACCATTGTCACCCTGAACCAGGGGGCCGACGGTGCCCGTGCCCTGACCATCAAGGGTGACGCCGTGATCGACGGGGCGGTCGGCACGGCCGTCGCCCTGACCAGCCTGAACGTGTCGGGCAGCAGCCGGCTGCGGGGGGGCAGCATCGTCACCAGCGGCACGCAGAGCTTCGGCGGCGCCGTCACGCTGGCCGGCAACATGCTGTTGACCGGCAGCACCATCAGCCTTGCCCAGGGCGCCGACGGTGCCTTCAGCCTGGGGATCAGCGGCGATGCCGTGATCGGCGGCGCGGTGGGGACACAGACGGCCCTCACCACCCTCAGCATCGACGGCACCACGGCGCTGAATGGCGGCAGCATCGCCACCAGCGGCGCCCAGACCTATGGCGGCGCGGTCACGCTGGCCGGCGACGTCCTGCTGTCGGGCGGGTCGGTCGATCTGCAGGGCGCGGTGACCGGCCCGGCCGGGTTGACGGTCAACAGCGCCGGCGTCACCCGCTTCGGCGGCACCGTCACTGTCGGGTCGCTGACCACCGATGCGGCGGGCAGCCTGTTGCTGGCCGGCAGCGGTATCACCACCACAGGCGCCCAGCGCTTTGGCGAACGCCTGACCCTGGCGGCCGACACCACCCTGACGGGCAGCACCATCACCCTGACGCAGGGGGCGGACGGTGCCCATGCCCTGACCATCCGGGGCAATGCGGTGATCCAGGGGGCCGTGGGTGCGGGGACGGCATTGTCCAGCCTCGCCATCACCGGCACCAGCGCCCTGGCGGCCACCATCACCAGCAGCGGCGCCCAGACCTATGGCGGGGCCGTGACACTGGCCGGTGACACGGCCCTGTCGGGCGGTGCGGTGACCTTCGACGGCACGGTCGACGGCGCCCATGCCCTGTCCGTCACCGGTCCGGTCAGCTTTGCCGGCGCAATCGGTGCCGGTACAGCCCTGACCGGGCTGGATGTCAACGGCGCGGCGGGTCTCAATGGCGGTGGCGCCACCACCAGCGGGACCCAGCGTTTCAACGGGGCCGTGACCCTGGGCGGGGCCACCCGCATCACTACCGGCAGCGGCGACGCGCTGTTCGCCGGTCCGGTGAACGGGGCTTTCACCCTGACCGTGGACAGCGCCGGCCTGACCCGCTTCGGCGGCACCGTCACTGTCAGCACCCTGACCACCGATGCGGCGGGCGCGCTGACGCTGGCGGGCGGGTCCATCACCACCAGCGGGGCGCAGACCTTCGGGGAACGCGCGCTTCTGGCATCGGACATGGTCCTGACCGGCAGCATCGTCACCCTGGGCCAGGGCGCGGCCGGCAGCCAGTCCCTGACCATCACCGGCGATGGCATCATCAAGGGCGATCTGGGCACCGGCAATGCGCTGCGGTCGCTGAGTGTCGGCGGGCGCACGACGCTGGGCGGCACCATCAACACCACGGGGGCGCAAAGCTATGGCGGTCCGGTGACCCTGGCCGCCGCCAGCACCCTGAACAGCAATGCCGGGTCCCTGACCTTCGGCGGCGCGGTGGACAGCAATGGGGGGGCCAGCCTGACCCTGGTCACGGCCAATGGCGGCAATGTCGCCTTCAACGGTGCCGTGTCCGTCGGCAGCCTGAATGCCACGGGCGGGAATATCAGCTTCACCGGGGCCACCACCGCGACCACCGGGGCGATCAGCCTGACCAGCAACAGCAGCACGGGCGTCATCAGCTTTGCCGCCAATGCTGCCGTGCAAGCGGCCACGGGCTTCACCCAGGCCGGTGGGGCGCGGGTGCTGCTGCCGTCCAGTGTGGTGGTCACGATCGGCGACATTACCTTCGCGGCACCGGCGGAACTGCCGGCCGGCGCGGCGTCGATCAGCACCAACGGCACCATCACCCTGCCGGGCCTGACCGGAACCAGCACCAACCTGACGCTGGCGGCCGGCACCGGTGGCCTGTTGATCGGTGTCAGCGGTGGTGCGCCGGCGCAGACGCTGCAGGTATTGTCACTGACGGTGCCCACGGCCGGAAGGGCCAGCATGTTCGGCACCATCGGCAACAGCCGCGGCGCGCAGGCCGCCACGGTGATCAGGAGCACGCTGCGTGCGGCCCCCTACTTCATGAACGACACGCCCTGGGGCCAGGTGGAGGAAGTGACGCAGGTCGTTTCCGTGCTGGTTCCCAAGACCCCGGTTCCCAGCACGCCGACCGCAACGGCCCTGTTCTCCGGCACCGTCACCAGCGCGGGGCTGACGCCCAACGCCCTGTCGGCCTATCAGGCGCCGCAGGTTCTGACCACCGTCACCATCCTGGGCGCCGGCAACACGCCGCAGGTGCTGGAAACGACGGGCGGCGGCGCGCCAGTGCTCGGTTCTGGCGGGTCGGTCGGCAGCGGTGCGACCGGGACCAGCAGCCCGTCCGTCATCACCACTACTCCGGCACCGGGGGAGGCGACCAGCGGCAGCGGCACGTCCAGCCCCTCCACCTCCACCACGGACCAGGAGAAGGAGCCGCGGAACTGAATTGCCCCTGGCCGGGTTTCAACCTATGGTGCCGTCGCCAGGGCTTTCGATCCCGTACAGCCGGGATCGAAAGCCCTGGCGCGGCGGTGCCCGACTAGCAGTCCGCAGACATCGCACAACCGGTTTCCCGTTCGACAAGTCCCTGATTCACAGAGAGTTGAGAATATGACCAATCCCAGTCTGCCCATCATGTATGTGCGCCCCCGTCCGGTCCAGTCGGAGCGGGACGCCGGAACCTCGCTTGTCGGCGACAGCAATTTCAGCTTTGCCGCCAAGACCAATTCGGTGCCGGTGATCGCGACCGAATTCACTCTGCTGTGCAAGTTCTTCCCGATCCTGTTCGCCGATTCAGCCCTGTCGCAGCCGCTTGCGCTGCTGGGGGTGCGGACTGAGGAAAACCTGTTCGTCAATGCTGACGGCCAGTGGGAAACCGACATCTATGTGCCGGCCTATGTCCGCCGCTATCCCTTCATCTTCATGGAGGACAAGGAGCGGGGCGAGTTCACGCTGTGCGTGGATGATGCCAGCGCGAACCTGGTCAAGGATGACAGCAACCCGCTGTTCAAGGATGGCAAGCCGACGGAGCTGACCGACCGCGCCCTTGAATTCTGCCGCCAGTTCCAGGCCCAGCACGCCGCCACGGCGGATTTTGTGAAGGCCCTGGTGGATAACGACCTGCTGGTGGAAAACCGGGCCGACATCACCCTGCTGAACGGCACCAAGCTGAGCCTGAACGGCTTCAAGGTGATCGACGAGGCCCGCTTCAACGCCCTGCCGGCCGAGGAATTCCTGCGCTGGCGCGAGCGTGGCTGGCTGCATCTGGCCTATTGCCATTTCATCTCGATCAGCAACTGGGCCGGCCTGATCGAACGCGTCGCCAAGCGCTGATCCACGCCACCTGCCTTGATCCGGACCCTAGACCCGGATCAAGGCAGGTCGTCATGGCACGAGTTTGACCCTGGCGCCACTGCCATTGGCGTGCCGTTACCCCAGCGGCACGAAACCATGACCGATGGTCAAGCTTTCGTGCGCCTCAATCGCCGGCGGGCGCATCCGCGCCCTTTGGCTGCGCGGCATGGGCCGCGCGGCGGCAGTCGCCGCCGTACCATCGGTCAAGAATTTTGACTGATGGTATTACCCCAGCGCCGCCTTCACCCGCGCCAGCAGCGCCTCTCTTGCCGCATCGTCCTTTTCGGCGCGGACCTTTTCCGAAAGGGCCAGCATGGTGGCGGCATAGTCATTGTGCCAGTCCCTGGCGGCGGTGACGGCGCGGGGTGCCGTGGTGGCTTCCACGGTCCGGGCGCCAAGGCCGGTCAGTTGCCACTGGCTGTCCAGCGCCGGGATGTGGATCTTGGCGGGGTCGATGCCGGCCTCGGCCAGACCGCCCTTCAGGGTGGCGCGTTCCTGTTCCTCCCCATGAACCACAAAGATGCCGCCCGACACGGGCAGCCGGTCCAGCGTCCAGCGCAGCAAATGGCCCCGGTCGGCATGACCGGAATAGGTGTCCAAGGTGCGGATGCGGGCGCGGACCTGCACCTCCTCCCCATGGATGCGCACGGCGGCCACCCCTTCCTGCAACAGCCTCCCCAGCGTGGCGGGGGCCTGATACCCCACAAGCAGGACCGTGGCCGATTGCCGCCAGAGATTGTTTTTCAGATGGTGGCGAATGCGCCCGGCCTCGCACATGCCGCTGGCGGCGATGATGATGGCCTCTCCCGTGATGCGGTTCAGGCGCTTGCTGGCCTCCACATCCTCCGTCAGATGCAGGTTGCGGCGGGAAAAGGGGGCCGGCGTGCCGGCCGTGTTGATCTCCGGCAGGTGACGGTCGAAGACGCGGGTGACATGGATGGCCAGCGGGCTGTCCAGGAAGACATTCACGGTCGGCAGCACGCCCTCATCGAACAGCAGGTCCAGGTCGTAGAGCAGTTCCTGCGTCCGCTCCACGGCAAAGGCCGGGATCAGGACCGGGCCGCCCAGGGCCAGCGCTTCCTTCAGTTCCGCACCCAGTTGGGCGCGGCGTTCGGCCGCCGTCACCAGCGGCCGGTCGCGGCCGCCATAGGTGCTTTCAACCACCAGCCAGTCGGGCCGCGCCGGACCTTCGGGATTGCCATGAAACGGCTTGTCCCCCGGCCCGATATCGCCGGAGAACAGGATACGCTGCGGCCCGTCATCGCCCTGGATCTCCAGTTCGATGGAGGCGGAGCCCAGGATATGGCCGGCATCCCAGAACCGCGCCCGCACGCCCGGCTCCACATTGATCCAGACATCGCGGTCGACGGGACGGATGCGCGACAGCACCCGTTCGGCATCGGCCTGGGTATAGATGGGTTCCACCTCCCGCCCGCCGCGCTGCCGGTTGCGGCGGTTCAGGCGGCGCACCTCGCTTTCCTGGATGAAGCCGCTGTCGGGCAGCATGAAGGTCAGCAGGTCGGCCGTGCCACGGGTGGTGACCACCTGGCCCGCAAAGCCATGGCGGTAGAGTTTGGGGATCAGCCCGCTATGGTCGATATGGGCATGGGTCAGCAGCAGGACCGACACATCCGTCGGGTCAAAGGGGAAGTCGCGGTAATTCAGTTCCTGCACGCTTTTGCTGCCCTGGAACATGCCGCAATCAACCAGCAGGACGCCGCCCGCATGCCGGACCAGGAAACAGGACCCGGTGACGCCGCCGGCGGCCCCGTGGAAGGTGATGGTGGGATGGGTCATGGGGTTGGTCCCTTTTCGTTACCATTGCCGTTGCCGTTCACAGCGTAACCGGAGGCCTCGGCGGCAAGGCCGCAGGCGAAGCGGAATTCCACCTCGCGTTCGGCATGGATGCGATAGAGCGGTTCACCGGCCTGCACCGGGTCGCCCACCTTCTTCAACAGGTCGATGCCGGCCCCGGGGTCGAACGGCGCGCCGGCCAGCCGCGCGATGCGGGCGATGCGGTAGCAATCGATGGCCAGGACACGCCCGTCATGGTCGGCCACCACCTCGTGCGACAGGGTGCCCAGGGTGGCGACACGCGGCGGCGGTCCCTGCAATGCCATGATCTGCCGCATCTTGGCCAGGGCCGCCCCGCTGTCCAGCAGCTCGCGCGCCCGCGCCAGACCGGCACCCCCGCGCAGGGCGGGATCGAATTCCAGGATGCGGCCGGCCAGGGCCAGCGAGCGTTCGCGCAGGTCGGCCGGCGCGTCCGCCCGGTTTTCCAGAACCGCCATGACGTCGCGCGCCTCCAGCACGGGGCCGATGCCGCGCCCCACGGGCTGGGTCCCGTCGCTGATGGTCACGCGCAGGGACAGGCCGATGGCATCGCCCACATATTCGAACAGCTTGCGCAACCGGGCCGCGTCATCGGCGCTGCGCACCTTGGCGCTGGGTCCCACGGGCATGTCGATGACCAGATGCGTGGACCCGGCCGCCTTCTTCTTGGACAGGATGGAGGCGACCATCTGTTCGCGCGTGTCGATATTCAGCGGCCGTTCGACGGAGATCAGCACATCATCGGCCGGCGACAGCTTCACATGCCCACCCCAGACCAGGCATCCCCCGGCCTCCGCCACAATGGAACGCATGGTGGGCAGGTCGATTTCGACATTGGCCAGCACCTCCATCGTGTCGGCCGTACCGGCGGGGGACGTGATGGCGCGGGAGGATGTCTTGGGCATGGGCAGGCCGTGGGCAGCCACGATGGGCACCACGATCATGGAGGTGCGGTTGCCCGGAATGCCGCCGATGCAGTGCTTGTCCACCACCAGCGGCGCACCCGGCCAGTGCAGCCTTTCGCCCGCATCGGCCATGGCGCGGGTCAGGGCCAGCGTTTCCGCCGTCGTCATGAAGGACCCGCAGGCCACCAGAAAGGCCGCCACCTCCACCTTGCCATACCGGTGATGGGCGATATCGTCGATGATGGCGCGAAAACAGGCCTCGTCCAGTTCTCGCCCCTCGATCTTGGCATGCAGAGCCTCCCGGCTTTTCGGCGGATGGGGATGGTCCAGGCGGACCAGCGTGCCATCGGCCTGACCAAAGCGGGCAAAGGCCTGTTCGGACAGTCCCAGACAGTCGGGCGGCAGGATGGCGGGGTCATCGACCAGATTGAGGGTTGCGACCAGCCGGTGACCATTGGCCACCACCTCCACCTTCTCCTGCCCCTCGAACGCGGCGGCGCGATAGGTGGTGCAGGCCCGCGACAGGAAAACGACATTCTCCCGGCTGGTGGAAATGCCGATACGCTTCAACCGCAGCACGATACGTTTCCTCTTCGGACTTTCTCGTTCTTTCAACGAACAATGATAGGGCCGCACCAAACCACCGCCATGATCTGGATCAAGGAAACGCTGCGGGCATCCAAACCGATCCGGTGACTTTCAACCCCGTGCTCGCCTTCAACCTGACCTTGAGATTTATCTAAAAATTGAGATACAATGATATGTCATCTGGCGGTGCGGGGAACAGAGAAGTGGGTGGCAGCCCTCGCGGCATCGAACCGGCGGCCGGTTCGACTATGCCTGTCCCGGCGTACAACCGCCGGGTATCCCTGTATTTATTGTGTTTCATGCTGGCTTCCCTTGTGGGGATCATCGCCGGCATCGATGGTCCGCCCGCCATGGCCGCCGATCCGTCGGTGGTTCTGGCCGAACGGGCGGAGGTGGGGTTCCAGACCCTGTCCAATGCCGATGGTCTGTCCAACAACACTGTCATGGCCCTGGCCCAGGACCGGACGGGGTTCATCTGGATCGGCACGCTGGGGGGGCTGAACCGGTTTGACGGCTATGCCACCCGCACCTTCGAACATGATCCGCACGATCCGGGATCGTTGCCCAACGGTTTTGTCCGGGCCCTGCTGCCGGCCAGCGATGGCGGCATGTGGCTGGGCACGCACACGGCCGGCGTCGCCTATTACGATCCGCGCACGGACCGGTTCAAGACGCTGGGTGCCGGGCCGGAGGGGCTGGGCCATGTCCAGGTCTATGCGCTGGCGCCCGATGGACGGGACGGGGTGTGGGTCGCCACCGTGGCGGGGCTGGACCATGTCGGCCGGGATCTGACGATCCGGGAACGGGTGCGAACGGGGGAACTGGGGTTCCCCGAGGGCTATGTCTTCGCCATCTTCCGCGACCGGGCCGGGACCCTGTGGGCCGGCACGGAAAAGGCCGTGGCCCGCCGTCCGGCCGGCGCCGACCACTGGCAGACCCTGTCCGGCGCGGACGCGGAAAGCGCCCTTGCGCTGTCCACCGGTAGCTGGAGCTTTTTCGAGGACCCGGACGGCCGGGTCTGGATCGGCACCAATGGCGGCGGCATCGTTTCCGTGGCCCCGGGGGATGATGCCGCCCGGTCCCATCCCCGCCTGACGGGCCGCGACACGCCGCTGGGCCGCGCCACGGTGCGCGGTATCGTGGAAGAACGGCCGGGCGTGCTGTGGATCTCTTTGTTCGGCGGCGGGGTGGTCGAATATGATATCGGGCAGGACCGCCTGCGTCTGTTCCGGGCCGATCCCAATGTGCCCGGCGCGCTGAAGGGCAATTTCACGCGCGGCATCATGAAGGATCGGGGCGGCGTCGTCTGGGTCGCCACCAATATGGGCGTGGCCTGGCATAATTCGATGCCATCCGGCGTGGCCAGCATCGCCCTGGGCCAGACGCGCGGCTTTTCCGGGCGCGACGCGTGGAGCCTGTGGACCGCCCCCGATGGCGGCCTGTGGCTGGGCCTGGACGATGGCGGGCTGGACCGGCTGGACCTCTCCAGCGGCCATATCGTGCCCTTCGGGCGCGGTGTGGCGCCGGGCGCGCTGGCCGGTACGCCGGTCTATGCCATCCGTGGCGCGGGTGCCGACGACATCTGGGTCGGCTCGGCGGGTCTGGCGCGGTTGCGGCCGGCCGCCGGGGAGCGCACGCCCCAACCGTTCCCGATGCCGGGCACACAGGGGCGCGACGTCACGGCCCTGCGTGTGGGCAACCAGCATCTGTGGATCGGCACCTATTACGGGCTGGTCCGGCAATCCCTGAGCGACGGACAGGCGACGCTGTTCGCGGCCGACCCGGCGCAGCCCGACAGCCTGTCCAACAACGAGGTCTGGTCCATCCTGCCCCGGCCCGACGGCACCGTCTGGGTCGGCACGGCCAATGGCCTGAACCTGATGCGGCCGGATGGCGGTTTCCGGCGGTTCCATCGCGATCCCGACCGGCCGGACGGCCTTCCGCATGATTATGTGGCGGCCCTGACCCTGGATAACCGGGGGCGGCTGTGGCTGGGCACGACGGGCGGCGGCGTGGCGCTGATGACGCGGGAACCCACCGATGACCAGCCCCCGTCCTTCCGCACCGTGTCGCGACAGGACGGGCTGCCCTCCAATACCGTGGCCAGCCTGACCCCCGGTTCCGACGGGCGTATCTGGGTGTCGACCGACAATGGCTTGGCCGCCATCGATCCCGATGATTTCAGCGTCTCTCTGCTGGAACGCGGCGCGTCGGAGAACATCTCCTCCTATCTGCCGGGATCGGCCACCACCCTGCCCGATGGCGGGCTGGTCTTTGGCGGGACCAACGGCATCACTCTGGTGCAGCCGTCGCGCATCCGTTCCCATGCCTATCTGGACGCGCTGGCCGTGACGCGGGTGGTGGCGGGCGGGCAGCCGGCCAATGCCAGTGTCCTGAACCTGCCCGGCGCCCCCGGTCTGGTGCATCTGCCCCCCGGCAACCGCCGCCTTACCGTGGAATTCGCCCTGCTGGACTATGCCGTCACGGGCACGGTCCGCTATGCCTACCGGCTGGACGGGTTCGACACGGACTGGACCACGCCGGAGGGCGAAAGCCGCCTTGCCGCCTATACCAACCTGCCGCCCGGCCGCTATACCCTGCGTCTGCGCGCCCTGGCGCCGGACGGGCAGGTGGTGGCCGAACGCAGCGTCGGCGTTGCCGTGTCCTATCTCTGGCACGAATGGGGCTGGGTGCGGTTCCTGGGCCTGGTGGTGGCCCTGTCGGCGGGGGCGGGCATCGTCATGATGCTGGAACGGGCGCGCATCGACAAGCTGAGCGCGACGAAGCGCGAGTTGGAAGCCAAGGTGGAGGAGCGCACGGCCAGCCTCCGCGACGCCAATGACCGGCTGGCCGAACTGGCCACCCGCGACGCGCTGACCGGCATCTATAATCGCCGTGCCTTCATGGAACGGCTGGACCATGAATGGAGCGCCGCCCTGCGCCATGGCCAGCCCTTCTGCGTGCTGATGCTGGACCTGGACCATTTCAAGGAAGTGAACGACACCTACGGCCATCTCGTCGGGGATACCGTCCTGCGCGAGGTGGCGCAGCGGGCACAGGGCGCCCTGCGGGAAACCGACATGCTGGCCCGCTATGGCGGGGAGGAATTTGTCGTCCTCACCTCCCACACCGATGCCGCCCATGCCGAGATCGCGGCCGATCGCATCCGCGTCGCCGTGGGCAGCCTGCCCATCATCCTGGACGGGGTGGTGATCCAGGTGACGGTCAGCATCGGCGTGGCCCAGGCCGAGCCGCACCGCGAAACCCAGACCAGCCTGTTCAACCGCACCGACAACGCCCTCTACGCCGCCAAGGCGGCCGGGCGCAACCGGGTGGTGGTGGGATAGGGCCAGGGCTGGGGCCTTTCCTCAACCCTCCGCATTTCCCTCACCCTCCCATTGGCTGACGCCAATGGGCCCCTCCCTCTCCCGCAAGCGGGCGAGGGGCGAATTGATACCAAGAGCATGCTCCATGGCTCTTGGTACAAGAGGGTCCCTGATCCGCCCCTCGCCCACGTCAGTGGGAGAGGGAGGGGCCCAAACGCGCAAGCGTTTGGGAGGGTGAGGGAAAGCACAGCCTGAGGGAATTCATAAGCCAACAGCACCGCTTACGATTTCGCGCCGCCGGCACAAGCCCAAACCGCCATGATGCCCCCCTACCCCCAGAGCGCACTGCCCAGCGTGTAGGTACCCAGAAGGCCCAGGATCACGCCCGTGCCGATATTGATCCAATGCACCGTGCGGCCCGTGACGCGGCGGCGCAGAAGGGTGACGCCGCCGCACAGGAACACCCACCAGAGCAGGGAGCCCAGGAAGATGCCCCCCACCAGGGTGCCATCCTCCACCGGCCCGCGCGTATTGCCGAAACCGACGACCAGCGTGCTCATGCCCAGGATGGTGACGGGGTTGGTGGCGGTCAGGAACAGGCCGGAGAATATGGCGGCCGGCAGGTTGCCGGCCACGGGCTCGGCGGCCAGCGGCTTGGGTTCCCGTGTCAGGCTGTGGACCGCCACGATCAGCAGGAACAGCCCACCCACCACCTGCAGCAGCGGCATATTCTGGGTGATGATATTCAGAACGGCGGTAATGCCGAAGGCGGCGATGCCGCTGAAAAATGCATCGGCCAATGCTGCCCCTAGCCCCGTGGCCAGCCCCGTGGCCAGCCCCCGTTCCAGCGAACGGCGGATACAGAGCAGGCCGATCGGGCCCACCGGGGCCGCGATGATCACGCCCAGCACCACGCCCCGCCAGAAAATTCCGATATCGTCCAGCAAATCCAGTACCTTCCGCCTTCAACCGGTTGGCGTGCGGCGCGACATCCGGTTAGGATGGTGCCATCATGACCGACCGCACCCCATCCCCGCTCGACCTGCTTGACGATATCGGCCTGCATCTGCTGCGTGAATTGCAGCGGGATGCGCGACTTTCCTTCGCCGATCTGGCCCGCCAGGTGGGGCTGACGGCCCCCGCCGTCGCCGAACGCGTGCGCCGGATGGAAGCCTCGGGCCTGATACAGGGCTACCGGGCGGAGGTCAACCGCGCCGCCCTGGGTCTTCGGATGACGGCCTTTGTGCGGGTACGCACCCATCCCGGCCGCGATGCGGACCTGGAACGGTTCGCCGCCGACCAGCGCGAGGTGCTGGAATGCCATGAGGTGGCGGGGGACGAGAGCTATCTGCTGAAGGTGGGCGCCACCGATGTGCAGCATCTGAACCGCCTGCTGGTCCTGCTGTCGGGTTTCGGCGCCACCCATTCCACCATGGTCCTGACCACCAAATCCACCGCCCGCGTGCTGGAGCCCTTTCTATGAGCGCCGTTGCCGCCCCGTCCGCCACGCCGGGGGCCATCCGGCGCGCCACCCTGGTGGGCGGCACGGCCATCCTGATCTGGTCGACGCTGGCCCTGCTGACGGCGCTGGCGGGGCCTGTGCCACCCTTCCTGCTGGTGGCCCTGTCCTTCGGGCTGGGCGGGCTGGTCAGCCTGGGCGTGATCCTGGCCACGGGCCGGCCGCTTCTGGCCGTGATGCGACAGCCCCTGCCCGTCTGGCTGTTGGGCATCGGCGGGCTGTTCGGTTACCATTTCCTCTATTTCCTGGCCCTGCAGACGGCGCCGGCAGCGGAAGCCAACCTGATCAACTATCTGTGGCCGCTGCTGATCGTGCTGTTCTCCGGCCTGCTGCCGGGGGAAAGGCTGCGGCGGGCGCAGGTGCTGGGCACGGCGGCAGGGCTGGCCGGCACCCTGCTGCTGGTCACGGGCGGCAAGGGCGTGTCCGTGCAGGCCGGCTATCTGCCCGGCTATCTGGCGGCACTGGCGGCTTCCGTCACCTGGGCCGGCTATTCGGTGCTGTCGCGGCGGTTCGGGGCGGTCCCGACGGAGATCGTGGCCTTTTTCTGCCTGGCTACGGCGGTGCTGGCCGTGCCCTGCCATTTGTTGTTCGAACAGACGGTCTGGCCGCAGGGTGTATGGGGCTGGTCCATCATCGCGGCCATGGGCATCGGGCCGGTGGGCCTGGCCTTCTTCGTCTGGGACCATGGGGTGAAGCGCGGGGATATCCAGACGCTGGGCGCGCTGTCCTATGCCACGCCCTTGCTGTCCACCGGCCTGCTGATTGCGGCGGGGCGGGCCGGCCTGACCTGGCCCGTCATCGCCGCCTGCCTGCTGATCGTGGGCGGGGCCGTGGTGGCCAGCCGGGGCCTGGGCAAGGACCATCAGCGGTCCTGATTGCCGACCCGGTGATATGTGTCCACCGCACCCCCGGGCCTGCGCACGGTGGCACCTTGTGTCACGAAACTGTCGCCATCACCGTGCTAGCCCCTTGACCGTCCAGGGATCGGCCGGGTGGGGATGGTCATGGCGGGGGGCGAAATCGAGGGGGTGCTGGGGGTGGAGCTGCTGGAAACGGCGCTGCCCCGCCATGGCGACCTGATGCGCGCCTATTTCCGCGCCCGCCTGCCCTGCCCGCAGGATGCGGAGGACCATGTGCAGGAAGTTTATTCCCGCGTCATCGCCGCCACCGCCCCGCGCACCGGCATCGCCAACTGGAAGGGCTTTCTGCTGCGCGCCGCCGCCAACCTGCTGACCGACAATTTCCGGCGCGCTCAGGCGCGGGCCGGCGGCCGGCATGTGCCGCTGGAAGACGGGATGGACGCCGGCAGTGATGATGTCGCCACGCCGGAACGCGTGGTCGCGGCGCGTCAGCGGCTGGGCCATGTACAGGCGGCGCTGGCCGAGCTGGACCCCGTCTGCCGCGATGCCTTCCTGCTGTGCCGGGTAGAAGGGCTGAGCCATCGCGACATCGCGGCAAGGCTGGGGATCGAGGTCGGGGCCGTGACCCGGCATGTCGAACGCGCCCTGCTGCATCTGGCCCGCCGCACCGGCGGCCGGGGGGCGTCATGACCCTGCCCGCCGATCATGATCTGGAACAGGCGGCCCGCTGGATGGCGCGGCTGCGGGCCGGGCGGGATGCCGCCACCCGGCGGGAATTCCGCCGCTGGCTGGAACAGGACCCCGCCCATGCCGCCGCCATGGAACGGGTGGCCAGGGCCTGGGAACAGGCCGGGCCGCGATCCCCTGCCCCGGTCCGGTCCGTCCGTCCGCCCCGACCCTTTGCCACAGGTTTTGCCGCGCTGGCGGCGTGCCTGGCCCTGCTGCTGGCCGTGCCGCCGCACTGGCTGGCCTGGGCGCGGGAAACCCACGTCACGGCGCGTGGCGAAACGCGGGCCGTGCAGCTTTGGGATGGCAGCGAAATCCGCCTGGATGCCGACAGCGCGGTGACGGTGGCCTATGGCCCGTTCAGCCGCGATATCCGCCTGACGCGGGGGGAGGCGTCGTTCAAGGTTGCGAAAAGCCGGCTGCGCCCCTTCGCCGTGATGGCCGACCACCTGACCATCGTGGCGACCGGCACGGAATTCATCGTGGAGGATGCGGCCGAGACCAGCGTCACCCTGCTGGAAGGCGGGGTGGATCTGCGCGACCCGGGCACGGACCGGCTGACCGGCCGCCTGTCCCCCGGCCAGATGGCCCTGGCCGACGGCACAAGCCCGCCCCGCATCACCCCTGCCGACATCGAACAGGCCGGCGCCTGGCGCCAGGGCCGCCTGATCTTCAACCAGACGACCCTGGCCGAAGCCCTGGCCCGCTTCGCCCGCTATGGCGGCCCCCGCGTCACCCTGTCGGAAAACGCCGCCGCCCTGCAGGTCAGCGGCGTGTTCGCCACCCGCGACGTGGAAAAATTCGTTTCCGTGGCGGCCAAGCTGCACGGTCTAGCCGTCACGCGCGGCGGCGATGGCGGCATGACCCTGACGGTGGAGCGGGCACGGCGGCGGGGGTGAGGCGGCTGTTACGCGAACAGCGCCGCACGGGTGCCGCAGGTGACGCGCTAAGGGCAGACGGCCGGATCAACCCAGCAGGATATAGCCCTCGTTTCCGATAATACCGGGCGTGAAAGCGATTTCCTCTATCTTGCGACCGGCCAGCGTGGTCGACGCGTCGATGGTTCCATCCCCATCCAGATCCATGTGCCAGGTCGCACCTTGGAAACCCTCAGCGCCGCCACTATTGCTCTGGGCTACGACGCGGCTTGTACCAGCAATCCATCCCCAGATTGTGATGCTTTCTCCCGCGCCAGTCTGAAAGTCGGTGATGGTACTCCAGACGACATTCTGCATTGCGCCATTGGTACCCCGGCCATCGACAAAGAATCGGTCGATGCCGGCGCCACCGGTGATGAAGTTGGAACCGGTGCCTCCATCCAGAATATCGTCGCCCATTCCGCCGTCGATGGCGTCGCTGCCACCCATCGCATTGATCAGGTCGTTGCCATGCGTTCCAATGATCACTTCGCCATCGGCGCCGGCTGTCAGGATCCACTGCAGGCCGAAGCTGCCATCGGCACGGACAGGATCCAGGATCCGGCCACCCAGCAACATCTGGGAGGTTGCATCACGCAGCCCCGTACCGGCTGCAATCGTGTCCCCGGCGAAAGTCAGTATCTCGATAGACCGGAGCGTGTCGATCTCACCGCTGGCCACATGGCGCAAAATCAGGTCATCACCTTGATGCGTCACATGATAGGCGTTGCGTGATTGAGCGAATATGGCGGTATCGGTGCCGTCGCCTCCAACCAGCGTGTCATCACCGCTCGCGCCACCCAGGGTGTCATTGCCAAGCCCGCCTTCCAGGCTATCATTGCCGCCTTGTCCGTAAATCTTATCGCTGCCATCCCCACCCAGAAGCGTATCGTCACCATCGCCGGTAGCCAGATAGTCGTCATAACGTGTGCCGGTGATCAAGAACTGCTCGAAGTCAAAGTAATAGGCATCCAGCTCCCCCGCCAAATTAATGGTCGAGCCCCGTAGGTCAATCCCAGCGCTGGCGTCGCCCGTTTTCACATAACCGCTGAAATCGCCGATGAAGCGGTCCGTGCCGGCCCTGCCATCGAAGACATTCTTGTACCCGTCATCAAGGATTGCTGCCGTGACGGCGATAACATCGTTTCCACTGCCTGTCCGGATGTCTTTGATGCGCTCGATATTGCTGATGGTCGCCGTGCCGTGCTGGAGCTGGTATGCGCTATTGGCCAAGTCGAACTTGATATCCGTTGTTGCGTCCACCAAGTCGATGTTGACCCTATCGATCCCCGCGCCCCCGTCGAGGGACAACCATGCCGCCGTAAAGTCGAACGTGTCGTCATAGCGCGTGCCGGTGATCAAGAACTGCTCAATGCCAAAGAGATAGGCGTCCCACGCCCCGGCCAAGTCAATGGTCAAGCCGTCTATGTCCACCCCACCGACCGCGTCGTCCGTTTTCACATAACCGCTGAAATCGCCGATGAAGCGGTCGGTTCCAGCCCTGCCATCGAAGACATTCTTGTACCCGTCATCAAGGATTGCTGCCGTGACGGCGATAACATCGTTTCCACTGCCTGTCCGGATGTCTTTGATGCGCTCGATATTGCTGATGATCGCAGTGCCGTGCTGGAGCTGGTGTGCGCTATTGGCCAGGTCGAACTTGATATCCGTTGTTGCGTCCACCAAGTCGATGTTGACCCTATCGATCCCCGCGCCCCCGTCGAGGGACAACCACGCCGCCGTAAAGTCGAACGTGTCGTCATAGCGCGTGCCGGTAATCAAGAACTGCTCAATGCCAAAGAGATAGGCGTCCAACATTCCGGCCAAGTCAATGGTCAAGCCGTCTATGTCGACCCCACCGGCCGCGCCGTCTGTTTTCACATAACCGCTGAAATCGCCGATGAAGCGGTCGGTGCCGGCCCTGCCATCGAAGACATTCTTGTTCCCGTCATCAAGGATCGCAGCGGTGACGGCGATAACATCGTTTCCACTGCCTGTGCGGATGTCTTTGACACGCTCTATATTGCTGATGGTCGAGGTCCCATACTGGAGCTGGCGTGCGCTATTGGCCAAGTCGAACTTGATATCTGTTGTTGCGTCCACCAAGTCGATGTTGACCCTATCGATCCCCGCGCCCCCGTCGAGGGACAACCATGCAGCACGAAAGTCGAACGTGTCGTCATAGCGCGTGCCGGTAATTGAGAACTGCTCAATGTTGAAGAAATAGGCCTTCAGCTCCCCTGCCAGGTTAAGGGAGGAGCTGCTTATATCGATCCCGACTGTGGTCGTATCTCCCGCGCCTTTCAAGTAATTGCTGAAATTTCCAATGAAGCGATCGGTTCCTGCCCCTCCCTGGAGGACGGTGCGGGCAGAATTAGAGAGGATAATCTCCTCGCTCATCAAAATATCGTCGCCGTCCCCACCATTCACATCCCCTGAACCGCCGTCGATGAAAAGGAAGTCGTTCCCGCCCCCGCCACTAAGCTCTCGGTTTCCATCGGTACGCGCCATGAATTCGCTGCCATCATTGAACGGCGCCGTATGAAGACCAAGCGTATGTGCTGCAGTTAACGTTTTAGACCAATCGGCGAGAACGAACCGCCGAGCATCGCGATCCGCCAGGTTCACCATCTGCATGCCGAACAGGAACGGATCCGCTTTGTGGATGTTGTAGATATCAGCGACGCCGAGATCCTGGAAAAACTGCGATAGATTGGGCTTATACGACGCTTGTGCAATCAGGTATTTCGCATACTCATTGCCGCCCTCGATGCTTAGTGTCCGCAGTTGCGCCATCACCCCGGCATCCAGCATCTTGGCGCCGTCCGCAAAGAACACCCGGCTTCCGTCACGGGAGTAGACGAGTTCATCCTCATAGTGCCCATACTCGAATGTCGCTATCGACTTCACCTCACCGCCGATGATTGCCGCCGCCAACTGGATCGACCCGAGTGCAGATTCCGCGAGATTCTTCGATGTCTGGACCTGTCCGTCGTCGCGTGCGAACACAAACTCGGATACGAACGTCTTGTTGGGTCCATCCCACCGCACCTGATGGAACGACCTCGGCTCACCGTCGAAAATGTCAAAAACGATGCCACCCACGACCTGGCCTATAAAAGTCCCGATGCCGGGAGCAAAGTAACTACCGATAAACCCGCCGACAGATGACCCGATGTTCGAAAGGTTAAAGGCGGTCCATTGCTGATCGAGATAGGAAAATAGCTGGCTTGAAACCAGACCACCGAGACCGGATAGAAAATTATTGGTAATTTGACCAGATAAAACTTGATCCGAGAAATAAAGATTCTGTTTTTGTATGCCAAATATCTCTTTTGCTAGTGTTGGATTTATTCCCAAGCTGCCCGCAAGCTCGTCGATACCCTCGTCAATGAACACATTGGTAACGGCAGAGCTTAGCGAGCTTGTTACGAGCTGGCCAAGAGGTGATTCAACATCAAGCAGTTCATTGAGTGACGTGGCCAGCGACTGGCTCGCAAAGGAAGCAGCGCTACGGGCGATATTACCCACCAGTTGCTGTCCAAACAGACCATCCGGTAAGCGCACGCCTTCGACCTCAAAAACAATAGTGTCACCGAGGTTGTTTCCGATGGTTTTTGCAAAAGCTTCGCCAACGATGGCGATCGCCTTATCCTTTCTTCCATAATATTGCGCAAGTGTAGATGCCAAATTACCCCCGGCATCGCCAAGATTTGTAACACTTTTATAGAAAATACTACCGTCTTTATTCATATTTGTATATTCTGTTAGCGTTTGATCTGGTGCCAAACTTCCCAGAAAATTGAAAATCTTTTCGTCTTCTGGAATAAAATGGTCATATATACTCTGTGCCATAGCCTCGGCGCCCATGACGACGGCGCTTCCAACAATGTCGGACGTATAATATAGCTGGTCATTCAGATCATAAGTTTTGACGGCTTCGACGATTTCCTGGCTCGCGCCGGGCTCCCCGGCGATTTTCTTAAGAGCAAGCATCAGCGTCGATGTGACATCGTGTAGGATTGTTCCTTTGGCGAGGTTGGGATCGTCCGTCCTGAACAGGGGTTTTCCTGTTCCCTCTGCGCCGCTATATCCCAAGCCTGGATTTAGCCTCGACACCTCCGATGGTGACATCCCGGTGATCGCCGCGACAACGTTGACCGCCTGTATGTGGTATGGATCATTCGCCCTGTTGGGGAAAAGCTTCTCTGCTGTAGGTTCAGGGTCAAATCTGTCCATCGCTTTCGCCCACATGTCCGTGGTAACCCCGCTAAATGCGGTCCACGTCGCCGGGTCGATTTTATTGTTTGCGAATAAGTCCTGATACACGTCAAACTCTGTTTGGCCGTGTACATATGTCGGCGTTTGCGATTGCAGCCGGTAGCCAATGTTACTGATCAAAGATTGCGCTTGTGGGGAAATTTGGATTCCAGCCATAGGACCTCCACTACGAATCAGTTTAAAGACAATGTTCAGAGATAATTATGACTTATTTTTGTTGCATACCCCATGCAGATTACGCCATGAGGGTGACTATCTGCCATTTAGGGGTGTATAGGCGTTATTATTATCGCGTGCCGACCTGCATGTCCGGGGTTATCATTGGCCGTGCCAATCCCCGCCTGTCAGTGACGCATTTGGTCTGTTCGATGTCGTGCGGGCGGTTGGTACGTTTACCCATGAGGGGCCATCCCCATGACACTTCCATGACGCCCGGATGAAAGTTCCGCATCGGCCCGGAAACCGCTGTGCGCTTGCGTCTATCCCGTTGTCCATGCCGGCGATGCCCGGCTGTCCCACGGGAGAGTTCCGATCATGTCCCTGCGTTCCCTGGCCCTTGGCGTTTCCGCCCTGGCGATCCTGTCCTTTGTGCCCGGCCCGGCCCTGGCCCAGGCCCAGCCGGTGGCGGCGTCGCCCGCCGCCTTCACCCTGGCGCCGCGCGATCTGGGTGAGGCGCTGGTGGCGCTTGGCCGGCATTATGGGCGCAATATCCTGTTCACCCCGGCACAGGTGGCGGGCAAGCGGTCGGCCCCTGTCACCGCCGCCGCCGGTTTCGACGCCGCGCTGACGGCCCTGCTGGCCGGCACGGGCCTGTCGGCGGAGGTGGGGGCCGACGGGTCGGTGACGCTGGCCACCCGTACGGCCGCCGCCGCACCGCCGGCCAGCCGCCCGCAGCCCGCCCGTGCCGCTGCCGCCGCCCCCGTCGCCGCCCCGGAACAGACGGAGCCGCAGAAGGTGGAGGAGATCATCGTCACGGGTCAGATCTTCTACCGCAACCGTACCGCCGATCCGAACCCGGTCCTGTCCTACGATCTGGAATATTTCCAGCGGTTCGAGCCGGTGTCGGTGGGCGAGATGATGAAGCGGGTGCCGGGCGTCACCTTCGCGGCCGACGTCCTGGAATATGACGCGGTGCAGATGCGCGGCCTGCCGCCCGGTTACACCCAGGTCCTGATCAATGGCCGCCGCCCGCCGGGCGGAGAGGCCGACCGTTCCTTCTTCGTGGACCGGATCCCCGCCGAACTGGTGGAGCGGGTGGAGATCGTGCGCGCCCCGCGTGCCGACCAGCCGTCCGAAGGCGTGGCCGGCACCCTGAATGTCGTGACCAAGGAGAGCGAGGCGTTCGAGGGCGGGTTCGCCAAGGCCGGCGCCCTGATCAACAAGGATGGCAAGGTCCGCCCCTCCTTCGCCGTCGCCTATGCCGACAGCCTGGACGAGACCTCCTACTGGGCCGCCATCAATTATCAGGGACGGCGCAACCCCAAGAAGAAGGTCACCGATTTCTATGATGGTTCGTTCAGCGAATATACAGGAAGGGAATTGCAGGATGACACCCGTGACGGCGTCGACATCTCCGCCAATGGCGAGCTGGTGACGCGGCTGGGCGAAGGGTCCATCCGCCTGACCGGCCTGGTCGTGGATACCAACCGCGACGAGGACGAACTCTCCGTCACGTTCGAGGGCGACAGCCCGGCCACGCTGGAACAGGAGGAGGTGGAAGTGCAGCGCGAACGCATCGGCCAGCAGACCTACGCCCTGTCGGCGGCCTTCACCCACCCGCTGTCCATCGGCGAACTGGGCCTGGATGCCGGCTGGTCCGGCTATCGTGAGGACAGCAAGACCGAGGTGGATGAGGGCGATACGGTCGATGAGGCCGAACTGGTGGAGCGTGAGACGCTGGACACGACCGACGATGAACTGTCGGGTACCGTCTATTACAAGTTCAGCCAGGGCATGGTGGAGACCAAGGCCGGCATCGACCTGCTGCACAAGAAGCGTGACACCGCCAACCGCACCTTCGAACTGGATGATGGGGAGTGGGAAGAGGAAACGGCCCCCGGCGCCATCTTCACCATCAAGGAACAGCGCTATGACCCCTATGTGCGCTTTTCCTTCGACCTCAGTGAGCGTCTGACCCTGGATGCCGGCGCGCGGTACGAGATCACGCGGCGCGAGGTGAACAGCGAGGAGGGCCGCGCCGATTATGACAGCGAGGCCTTCAACCCGTCCGCCCATCTGCGGTTTCAGGCGACAGAGGCCGACCGGTTCCTGTTCTCCGTCGCCCGCACGGTCCGCCGCCCCGATTACGACCTGATCAGCCCCTATCGCCAGGAGGAGGAGCCGGCGGACGAGGATGAACTGATCGGCAACCCGCTGCTGGCCAATGAACGCGCCTGGGGTATCGATGTCGGGTACGAGCGGCAACTGGGCCGGCGCGGCATCATCGGCGCCAACTTTTTCTACCGCGATATCAAGGATTTGATCGAACTGTACAATACCGGCGAAGAGGCCGAGGCCGGCGGCAATGTCTATGAGGCGCGCAACGCCGGCAAGGGCCAGAGCTGGGGCGTGGAGATCGATTTCTCCACCCCGCTGGACTTTGCCGGCCTGCCCGATACGGGCCTGTTTGCCAATTACACCTGGCTGGACAGTTCGATGCGCGATCCCGTGCTGGGCACCAGGCGCCGGTTCAACAACCAGCCGCACCATGTCTATAATCTGGGCTTCATCCAGACGGTGCAAAGCCTGGATGCCAGTTTCGGCGCCTCGCTGTCCGGCCGGTCGAAGGCCAAGGAAGTGTCGCTGGATGAAGAGGTCGATCTTTCCTATGGCAAGGATCTGGAGGCCTTTGTCGAAAAGCGCTTTGCCGACCGGTTCGTGCTGCGCTTTTCCGCCTCCAACCTGCTGAACCGCAAGAAGAAGGAAGGGTTTGTGACCTTCGACGGCGACAGCGTGGCCGACATCGTCGATGCCCACCGCGCCGGTGATGTGAAGGAGAGCGAGCGCGAAAGCGAGCAGTCCGGCCGCCTGTTCCAGGTGACCCTGCGCGCGACCTTCTGAGTTTTTGATCTGTCGTTCCCTCACCCTCCCAGGCCTTGCGGCCTGGGCCCCTCCCTCTCCCACGTTCGTGGGCGAGGGGTGGAGATTTCGTCCCTCGCCCGCTTGCGGGAGAGGGAGGGGCCCGTCGGCAACAGCCGATGGGAGGGTGAGGGAACCACACCCCCCGTGAAAGGAAGCCCATGCGTCCCCTGATCCCGCTCGCCCTGTTCCTGACGCTTGCCGCCTGTGGCAAGGAACCGGCCGCGCCCGTGCCGACAGCCAGCCTTGCCCTGGTGAAGCCCGTCGCCGAAACCGCGCCGGGCCTGCCGGACAGTGCGGCCAAGGGCGACGCCGACGATCCGTCCTTCTGGCTGCACCCCACGGACCCGGGCAAAAGCCTGGTGATCACGGCGGTGAAGGGATCGGGCCTGCGGGTCTATGATCTTCAGGGCAAGCTGGTGCAGCGCATCGATGCCCAGCCTGATGGCCGCTATAACAATGTCGATGTGGCCTATGGGCTGAAGCGTCCCGACGGCACCAGCATCGATATCGCGGTGGCCAGTGATCGGGGCCGCGACCGGCTGATGGTCTGGGCCATTGATCCCGCCAACCCGACGGCGCCCCTGACCGATATCAGCGACCCGAGCCAGGGCCAGGTCTTCCCCACGCGCCTGTCACCCGATGGCAAGGCGGAGATCGACAATCCCGTGACCGATCAGGCCAGCGCCTATGGCCTGACCCTGTGGCAGGACAAGGCGACGGGCGAGGTGCGGGCCGTGGTGGCGCAGCGCAACGCGGCGCGGCTGGCCGAACAACGGCTGGTGGTGAAGCCCGACGGCACCGTCGGGCATGAACGCACCCGCCACTGGGATTTCCCCACCACCCATAAGGGCCAGAACCTGACCACCGAGAACGAGGATGATCCCGCCCTGGACTGGCAGCCGCAATTCGAGGGGCTGGTGGTGGATGAGGTCACGGGCATCCTGTTCGCAGGTCAGGAGGATGTGGGCCTGTGGCGCGTGAACCTGACCACCGGCACGGCCGACGCCAAGCCCTTCTATGAAACGCGCGGATCGGTGAAAAGCCCGTTCAACAATCCAGACAGCAAGGTGGCGCGCGATGTCGAAGGGCTGGCGCTGTATCGCGGCGCGGACGGCACCGGCTATCTGATCGCGTCCAGCCAGGGCGACGCCCATGGCGATGTGAAGGCCCCGGACGCCGCCGGCCTGGATGACAGTTTCGCTATCTTCGAACGCGGCGGTGACAACCGCTATCTGGGCAGCTTCAAGCTGACCGCCAACGGCCCCATCGATGCCGGCCAGGAATGCGACGGCGCCGAACTGGTATCGATCCCCCTGCCCGGATATCCGCAGGGCCTGCTGATTGTGCAGGACGGCTATAACGACGACCTGAACGGCATGAGCGGGGAACCGGAGGCCACCAACTTCAAATATGTGTCCTGGGCCGATGTCATTGCGGCCTTACCACAACTGACCGTCAAGGCGGGTGGCTGGGCGCCGCGCTGAACGCGAGGCCGGTTTGTTGGGGGGCACGAGAGGGCAGGGCGAAAACCACGCGGGCAAACGAAGCCTGCACCAAACGCCCTATGCCCCCCAAATTGAACCGCGACCGGACAAGGAGGTGTCCCCATTGTCCGGTCCGCCCGCGCGTGGCGGGAGCGCTGGTTGTCAGACCTTGACCTGGGTGCCGGCAACCGCATGCCTTGGAGGGAAAACAGTTCGAACACAGGCTCACCGTTAGTTTCCGCATCACCTCACGCGAGCATTTTTTTATGTTCTGAGTTGAGTGCGGTGTAAAATATGGTTAAGATAATATGGGCTTCCCAATCAATATGTATTAAGGGGATTCTAATTGGCGAATATAAATGGCACAGACGGATTTGACCGGCTGACGGGCACTGCGGGCGATGATCTCATTACTGGCCTGGAGCGTGACGACACGCTGTCGGGTGGCAGTGGCGATGACACACTGATCGGCGGTGGAGGTGATGACTTTTTGTTTGGTGATGCTGGCAACGATGTTCTGACGGGCGGGGCCGGCAATGATCGTTTCGTGATGGAACGCCATGCCCCAAAGGCTGGCGAGGTCCGATCAGCCGATACAATCGCGGATTTCACCAAGGGAGAGGACCGGATTGATGTTTCCGCCCTTGGCATCAGTAGCATGTCCACACTGTCAGACCTGATGCTGCAGGGCAACGGTCAGACAACCATAAGGGTCAAATTTGGCGGTCTTGAAAATGTCACCTATGGCGATCCCGGTGACTTTCATGGCGGTCATCTCAATGAACTCATCGTCGGTGTGGACAAATCGCAACTGACCAGCGCCGATTTCATTTTTGCAACAGACACGGCCGCGCGAAACCTGACCGGCACAGACTGGAACGATGATCTGATTGGTGGGTTGGGCAACGATACGCTTGACGGCCGGGGTGGGGGCGCCGATCGCCTTTTCGGCGATGGGGGTAATGACACCCTGATCGGCGGGCGCGGCAACGACACCCTGATTGGCGGCACAGGTAACGATGTCTTTGTGGTCGGTGCCCGCAATGATCAGTTCAGTGCGACCAATTCCGTTGAGATCAATACGATACAGGATTTCACGCAAGGACAGGACCGGATCGACCTGTCGGGCCTGGGTATCGCCAGCCTTTCCACAGTATTTGAGATGTTATTCCTAGGACCGATTGTCTTCTCGGGCAGTTACTACCGCATATCCAATCTTCGGATCATGTATGGCAATGTTGAACGTGATGTCTATTTTGGCGTGAAGTACGATGATGCCCGTACCTTGCTGACCAATGCCGACTTCATCTTCTCCACCAACAGCGCGGCACAGTCCCTGACAGGAACCAATGGCCGTGACGATCTGTTCGGCGCCCTGGGCAATGATACGCTGTCTGGCGGCGGCAACGAGGACCGGTTGTATGGGGATGCCGGTGATGACAGTCTTTGGGGCGGGGATGGTAACGATACGCTGGTGGGTGGTACCGGTCATGACCGGGTGTACGGCGAACGCGGCAATAACAGCCTGTCGGGCGGCAGCGGCAATGACACGCTGATCGGCGGTGACGCCTTTGATACGATGTATGGTGGGGACGGCGACGACAGTCTGGATGGCGGCGACGGCAATGATTATTTGTACGGCGACGCGGGCAACGACAGGCTGGTTGGCGGCTCCGGCCAGGACATTGCTTATATTTCCGGTGCCAGCGCCAATTACAGCATCGTCTATGAGGATGGGCAAGTCAGGGTCACCGACCTGACGGGGAAGGATGGCATCGATATTCTGATCGGTGTCGAGAAGCTTACCTTCAGTGACCTGACCGTGGATCTGGCACCAATTTACGGCACCAGCGGCGACGATTTGCTGAAGGGCACCATATCGCATGATTATATTCTTGGCGGTGACGGCAACGACACGCTGATGGGCGAGGCTGGGACCGACACGCTGGTGGGTGGTGCGGGCAACGATACCTTGATTGGTGACTGGAGACCCAATGACTTCCGAAATGACACGCTGATCGGCGGCGATGGCGTGGATACGGCGGTCTTTTATGGAAGCCGCGCCAGTTACACCATCACCACCGTTAATGGGCAGACCTCCGTCACCTTCCTACAAATCGCCACAGACCTGCTGACCGGCATTGAGAGGCTGGTCTTCGACGATGCGACGGTGATCCTTGAGGAACCGTCGCCATTGCCGGTCCTGTCCTTGACCGGTGGCGTTATGCGGGAGGGACAGGCGGGAACGGCGGCGCTGATCTTCACGGCCAGCTTGTCGGCGGCATCCAGCCGGGACGTTTCCTTCACCGTGACACCAGATGGCGGAACAGCCACCCCCGGCCACGATTTCGTGTTCGGAAGCCAAACCGTCACAATCGCGGCCGGGTCACGCACAGCCACCATTTCTGTTCCGGTTACCGGCGATACGCGGGTGGAGGGGCATGAGAAGGTGATCCTGCATCTGGGGCAGGTTTCCGGCGCCACCTTGGCCGGCGGCAGCGCCAGCATCGAGGCGACGGGCACAATCCTCAATGATGATTTCCACCCTGCCTTCACGCTAGCCGCCTATCGCGCCTTGAATCCCGACCTTACGCCAGTCTTTGGCACCGACCTCGTTGCCTATGCAGGTCATTACGTCACCAATGGCCAATACGAAGGGCGGCCCGTGACCGGATTCGATGCCGAAGCCTATGCGGCGCTTAATCCCGACCTGTTCAATGCCTTCGGGTTGGATGAAAAGCTGCTGGCCAACCATTATCTTAACAATGGCCGGTATGAGGGCCGCGCGGCCGAAGGGTTCGACGCTGTCGCCTATGCTGTACTGAATCCCGACCTGTTCAGCGCCTTCGGATCAAACCATCAGGCCCTGGTCGCGCACTATATCAGCAACGGCCGGGCCGAGGGCCGGTTGGCGGCCGGGTTCGATGCCGAGGCGTACGCCGCCCTCAATCCCGACCTGTTCAGGGCCTTCGGATTGAACGCAGGGCAGCTCATGGACCATTACATGAAATATGGCCGGGCCGAGGGACGACAGGCGATCGGCTTTGATGCCGAAACCTATGCGGTCCTTAACCCTGACCTGCTGAAGGTGTTCGGCCTGGATCACGCGGCACTGGTCAGCCATTACATCAGCAATGGCCGCGCGGAAGGGCGCCTTGCCTTCATCGCCGACCCTGTTGCCATAACCTCACCCCTGGATTTGCTGTAACGCCAGCGGCAGGAAATATTGACCGATGGTCAATCTTCCCTGCCCCTCTATCGTCGGCGTCCACATGCCAACGGCTTGGCTACACCGCATGTGCGGCGCGGCGGCGGTCATAAATTATGGCCGCTGCCCGATGCCGCGCAAGCCGCCCCTGGCTTCCTGGTCCAGGAACCATTCATAGGTCAGGCGCAGGCCTTCGGCCAGGCTGGTGCGGGCGGTCCAGCCCAGTTTGGCCAGCTTTCTATTATCCATCAACTTGCGCGGGGTGCCGTCGGGCTTGGTGGCGTCGAAGACGAAGCGGCCGCGCCAGCCCACGGCCGCCGCCACCTGTTCGGCCAGCGTGCGGATGGACACTTCCTGGCCCGTGCCGATATTCACATGCTCATACCCGCTGTAATTCTTCAGCAGGAAGACCAGCCCGTCGGCCAGATCGTCGACATAGAGGAATTCGCGCAGCGGCTTGCCCGTGCCCCAGACGGTGACCTGTTGCTGCTTGTCGCGCTTGGCGTCATGCAGGCGGGCCATCAGGGCGGGCAGGACATGGCTGCCGGTGGGGTGGAAATTATCGCCGATACCATAAAGATTGGTCGGCATGGCGGAGATATAGTCGCAGCCATGCTGCTTGCGATAGGCCTGGCACAGCTTGATGCCCGCAATCTTGGCGATCGCGTACCACTCGTTGGTCGGCTCCAGCGGCCCGGTCAGCAGCGCATCCTCGGCCATCGGCTGCGGCGCCAGCTTGGGATAGATGCAGGACGAGCCCAGGAACAGCAGCTTTTCCACATTGTTGCGGAAGGCGGCCTGGATGATGTTCGTCTCGATCATCAGGTTTTCATAGAGGAAGTCGGCGGGGAACGTGTCGTTCGCCATGATGCCGCCCACCTTGGCGGCGGCCACGACCACCGCGTCGGGCTTGTTGGCGGCCACCCATTCCTCCACGGCGGCCTGCCGCGTCAGGTCCAGGACGTCGCGACCCGCCGTCAGGACGGTGCAGCCCTCCGGCGCCAGCCGGCGCACCACGGCGCCACCCACCATGCCCCGATGGCCGGACACCCAGACGCGCTTGCCCATCAGGTCATAGGGCTTCAGATCGCTCATCATCCGTTCCTTTTTCCCCCGAATACCGGGCGGGTGTCTCATACCAATCTCCCTTGATCGTCACCGATCAAGGGAGATTTTGCGTTCCCTCAGACGCCGGGCGGCGGCATCCGCCGCCTTGGCTCACGGCGCATGTGCGCCGGGCTGGCCGTCGCCAGCCTCCAATCTGCCGAAGGTTTGACCTTCGGCAGATTGGTATCAGGCCAGCAGCTTCACGTCGGACAGCACCATGTCCTTCACCAGATCGGGGAAGGAGGTCGTGTGGGTCCAGCCCAGCTTGGCCTTGGCCTTGGCCGGATTACCCAGCAGCAAATCAACCTCGGTCGGGCGGAAATAGCGCGGGTCGATGCGCACCAGCACGGCGCCGGTGGCGGCATCGCGGCCGGTCTCGTCCACGCCCTCGCCGCTCCATTCGATATTCTTGCCGACATGACTGAAGGCACGTTCCACGAATTCGCGCACCGTGTGCGTCTCACCCGTGGCCAGCACGTAATCCTCGGCCTTTTCCTGCTGCAGGATGCGCCACATACCCTCGACATAGTCGCGGGCATGGCCCCAGTCGCGCTTGGCGTCCAGATTGCCCAGATAGAGGCAATCCTGCTTGCCATGATGGATGGAGGCAACGGCGCGGGTGATCTTGCGCGTCACGAAGGTTTCGCCGCGGATCGGGCTTTCATGGTTGAACAGGATGCCGTTGCTGGCATGCATGCCATAGGCTTCGCGGTAATTGACCGTGATCCAGTAGGCATAGAGCTTGGCGGCAGCATAGGGGCTGCGCGGATAGAAGGGTGTTGTCTCCCGCTGCGGCGTTTCCTGCACCAGACCATACAGTTCCGACGTGGACGCCTGATAGAAGCGGGTCTTCTCTTCCAGCTTCAGGATGCGGATGGCCTCCAGCAAGCGGAGCGTGCCGATGCCGTCGGCATTGGCGGTATATTCCGGCGTCTCGAAGCTGACCTGCACATGGCTTTGCGCGGCCAGGTTATAGATCTCGTCCGGCTGGGTTTCCTGGACGATGCGGATCAGGTTGGTGCTGTCGGTCAGGTCGCCGTAATGAAGCTGGAACCGCACATCCTCTTCATGGATGTCCTGATACAGATGGTCGATGCGGGCGGTATTCAGGGAGGAGGAACGGCGCTTCAGCCCATGGACGATATAGCCCTTGGACAGCAGCAGTTCCGACAGATAGGCACCATCCTGGCCGGTGACGCCGGTGATCAAGGCAACCTTACGCGACATGCTTCCACTCTCCGGGCGATGGATGACCATGGCCATGAAGGTTACAGCTTCATACCCATCTTCCGTGATCGTGACCGATCAAGGAAGACGATTGCTGCCTTACACGCCCGTCATGCCCAGCCGTTCCAGCGCCCTGAACGTTGCCTCTGTATCCCCCACAGAGGTACGGATATAGCGCTGACCATCGCGCAGGCCTTCCCGGCAGATCAGATCAACGTCGGATTCAGACGAGCCAATGTAAAGAACATCCTTACCCGATGCAATGCACCCGTAAGCCTTTGACGGGATGACAAAAGCCACAAACCCATCCCGCAACGTGATCAGATGGGCATCGGGTGTCACCAGCAGGCGGCCGAGATCGCCAAACGGCACGGGCCGTCCGCGCGCCACGGGTAGCCCCTCTGCCCGCAGGCGCTGTTCAACCACATCGGCACCGGCCCCGACGGCATTCAGCCAAAGGGCAACGGTGCTGCTGCCTGCCTTATGATGACGGATATAGGCGTCGATGAAAGTATCCGTATCATGGGCGACCCCCCAATTACCGGAATAGAGCAGGACCTTATATCCAGAAAGCTCTGCCGGGATAGGCAGGGGCACTTCATCCCCGGTCAGTTCGACGGGCGGCGGATCACGTTTCAACACGATATTTTCGGCCGGAATCCCGTATCGGCGCAACAGCCGCACCTGATCCTCGCCCAAGGATTCAAACCGTTGCACCCGGCGGCGGAGCCAGATGGTCAGCGCCAGCGCCATGTTCAGCACCCGCGACGGGCGGTCACGCGATGCAATCAAGCATTCCGGGTGGAAATCGGCAATGCGATAGACCAGCACCTTGCGCAGAAACACATTCAAGGGCACAAGAAAGTGCAGCAGAAAAGGCGGTGAGCCCGTAAACAGGATTTCATCTGCCGCCGTCAGATATTTCCAGGCCCGCGAAAGCAGCATGCTGTTGGTGCGCACGGTCCAGGCCAGACGCCGCGCCAGACTGCCGCGATCGAGTGGCTGTCCCGGAAGACGCACAATGCGAAGATGACCCGGCCCGACGGTTTCTTCGTGAATATGAGTGACCGGGTCAGATGTCAGCCCAACCAGCGTCACATCATAGCCGCGTGCGGCCCAGTCACGGGAAAGCATAACGGAATATTGCCCGACAGCCCCGAAATCGGGCGGCAGCCAGTCACAAAGGTAAACAAGTTTTTTCATCACAAAACCAAGGGCATAGCAGGGGCGCGCAAGAACCGCCAAAGCGGTGTTCGTGCCAATAACCGCGAAACCGGGGTCCCTGTCAATTAGCCTTCAGATCGACCATTGACCAGCATCAAGGCAGCCCGCACCCATGGCCTCCCTCACCTATGTCATACAGGAGGCATGGAACATGCCCCTTGGCGGCCAGCGACCGCCGCCCCCTTTGGGCATCTGGCTCACAATCAAGAATTTTGACCCTCGCCATCATTCACACGCATGGCTTGTCAGGTCTGATGGGGTGGGTGATTCAGCATAGGGTGCTTGAGCTTTCTCAGCTTGAACACCATCTTTCTATCGGCTAAGCCAGTGCCGCAGCACCGTATGCTGTTGTGTGTTCTCGTACCAGCAGCGCTAGTTGAGAAGGAATTAGTATGAAGTATATACTCGTTCTTGGCGCAGGTGGCTTTATCGGAAGTCATCTCGTTAGGCGCTTGAAGGCAGAGGGAAATTGGGTTCGTGGTGTTGATCTCAAGTATCCCCGCTACGCGGAAACCGAGGCAGATGATTTTGTTATTGGTGACCTGCGTGAACAATCGACGGTGCGCAGTGTAATTGACCGCCGATTTGACGAGGTTTATCAGCTCGCGGCTGACATGGGCGGGGCAGGTTATATTTTTACTGGCCTGCATGACGCTGAAATTATGCATAATTCAGCAACGATCAATTTAAACGTTTTGGACGCATGCCACAAGCGTAATATCAAGCGTATTTTTTACTCGTCTTCTGCCTGCATGTATCCGCAGGAAAATCAGGAAGACCCCAACAATCCGAACTGCCGCGAGGATAGTGCGTATCCGGCACATCCAGATAGCGAGTATGGCTGGGAGAAGCTCTTCAGCGAGCGTCTGTTCCTGGCCTATCACCGCAATTATGGTATTGATGCACGTGTTGCTCGTTATCATAACATCTTTGGCCCCCAAGGGTCTTGGAATGACGGGCGCGAGAAATCACCCGCTGCGATTTGCCGAAAGGTCGCTGTAGCCGATAACAATGGCGAGATCGAAATCTGGGGCGACGGATCTCAAACACGTTCTTTCCTTTTTATTGATGAGTGCATCGAAGGAACGATAAGGCTCACTCGATCCAACTTTACCGGTCCGGTGAATATTGGATCCAACGAAATGGTGACAATCAATCAATTGGTTGACATCGTTTCTTCGATCGCAGGGAAAACCCTGCACAAACGCCATATTCCCGGACCTCTGGGTGTTCGGGGACGGAACTCAGATAATACATTGATCCAAGAGAAACTTGGTTGGTCACCCAGCATGACGTTACGGTCTGGGCTGGAGAAAACCTATGCCTGGATTTCCGAGAAGGTTTATCAAAAGGCAAATGACCTTTGAGCCTTATTTATCCCAAGAGCCTTGTCCCATGGCTCTTGGGATTTTAAGCCATCTTCTCATACAGGATGGCGGCATCAGGCGCCCATGGGGGTGCGGGTCAACAACCCGCACCGTTCAGCCAGTGCCGGATGGTCAAAACACCCCACCGCCAGACGCAGCAGATACACGACCGGAACCCCATTCAGCGGCACCAGGAAATGCAGCAGGAAGGGCGGGAGCCGGTGAACAGGATCTCATCCGCCGCCGACAGATATTTCCAGGCCGGCGCGATCAGCATGGTGTTGGTACGCACCGTCCAGGCCAGACGCCAGCCCGATGTCAGGCTCACCAGGGTGGCGTCATAGCCACGGGCCGCGCGCTCGCGGCAATGCATCACGGCATAGTGGCCAACGGCGCCGAAAACGGGGGCAGCCCGTCGCACAGGTAAACAAGCTCGGCCATCGCCCAACCGGATGGGCATCTGCACAAGCGCGGCATTGACCGCGAAAGCGGCCGGACTGTCAATCCGCCCCGCCCGCCGGGCTGCCCCCCGTACTGCCGGCGGGACCTTTATCCAGCAGATGCGCGGCCTCTGCCTTTGCCCGCGCCACATCGCCGGCAAAGACCACGGCCCCCTTGCGGTGGCGGTGGCCCAGGCCGCGCAGCACGCCCATCGGCTGCCGCTGCACCCCGGCCATCACCACATGCGCCCCGCGCTTGTCGGCGCGCGCCACCAGCGTGGACAGGGCGTCAGCGCCCGTGGCGTCCAGCATGGGCACCCCGCCCATATCCAGGATCAGCACACGCGGCGCCCCGCCGGTCCGGTCCAGCACGTCCAAAAGCTTGCGCGCCGCGCCGAAAAACATCGGCCCATCGATCCGGTAAAGCGCCGCCCCGGCGGGCAGGCCCAGGGCCAGGCCCGGCTGTTCCCCGCCATCGGAGACCTCCACCGTTTCCGACATGCGATGCATGAACAGCAGGGCCGCCAGCACCACCCCCACCTCGATCGCCACCGTCAGGTCGATGGCGATGGTCAGGACAAAGGTGGTCATCAGCACCACCCGATCGCTGATCGGCGCGGCGCGAAGCTGATGCAGGAAACGGCCCGCATCGCTCATGTTCCAGGCCACGACCACCAGCACGGCGGCCAGCACGGCCAGCGGCACATATGAGGCCAGCCCGCTGAAGGCCAGCATGAACAGCAGCAGGAAGGCCGCATGCAGCATGCCCGACACGGGCGAGCGGGCGCCGGAGCGGATATTGGTGACGGTGCGCGCGATGGCCCCCGTGGCCGGCAGCCCGCCAACCAGGGCCGACGCGGTATTGGCCACGCCCTGGGCCAGCAGTTCCGCATTGGGCCGGTGCCGCCGCCCCGTCATCCCGTCCGCCACCACCGCCGACAGCAGCGATTCCACCCCGGCCAGGAAGGCGATGGTCAGGGCCGCCGGCAGCAGCGTCTGCAGCCGTTCCAGGGTGATCACGGGCAGGGTCGGCATGGGCAGATGGTCGGGAATGCCGCCGAAACGCGACCCGATGGTTTCCACATCCAGCCCCAGGGCGAAGGCGGCAACGGAGCCCAGCACCACCGCCACCAGAAACCCCGGCACCTTCGGCGCCCAGCGACGCAGACCCAGGATCAGGGCCAGCGACCCCAGCCCGACAAGGGCAGCCACGCCCATACTGTCACGGGCTTCCCAGAAGGCGGGCCATTTCTCGATGAATTCCGCCGGCACCGCCCCCATGGACAGACCCAGCAGATCCTTGACCTGACTGGAAAAGATGATGACGGCAATGCCCGATGTGAAACCCGTGACCACGGGCTCGGGAATGTACTTGATCCATTGCCCCAGGCGCAGCAAGGCGGCGGCCACCAGGATCAGCCCCGCCATCAGGGTGGCCAGTACCAGCCCATCATAGCCATGCTGGTTGATCACCCCGACAACGACGACCACAAAGGCCCCCGTCGGCCCCCCGATCTGCACCCGGCTGCCGCCCAACAGGGAAATCAAGAACCCCGCCACCACGGCGGTAACCAGCCCCTTGTCCGGCGTCGTCCCCGACGCAATCGCCAGCGCCATGGCCAGCGGCAGCGCCACGATGGCCACCGTCAGCCCGGCAATGGCATCGGCCCGCAGCGCCGCCAGCCCATAGCCCTCCCGCAAGGTGGTGACCAGCTTGGGCAGAAGCTCCCGGCCAAGGGGAACAGGCGTGACGCTCATGGGCGGACCCCGGAACAACAGAAGGATTTATGTAGTTTGGGGAGGTTCCGCCTTTTGGGTGGTGTTAGTCAAGGGGGGTGTGACGTCCAATCGCTCCCGCAAGCGGCGGACATGTGCCCCATTGCCCTGCGCCCTCACCCGGCGTATTCCGGTGACATCCCCGATCCCAGAAAGCCCCGCCGCCTGATGTCCCCACCCGCCGATCCCTCCCCCTCCATCCC
>NZ_JAGOGJ010000117.1 GCF_017996735.1 Niveispirillum sp. | reverse complement strand
TGCCGGAACAGTGCGCCCGGCTGGAGGCCATCTACAGCCGGTTCCAGCAACGGCCCAGCGCCACCCCCGCCGCCTTTGCGGAATGGATTGTTGACATGGCCCCGCTGCGGGATTTCTGAGGCGGGGGCGGAAGGTGCGGCATCAATCCGGTCCCACCCCTTCCGCCCCGCACCCACCTGGATCGACCAGGGCGCACAGCCGGCGGCGAATGGGAACAGGACCGTCATCGCCCCGGAACCGGTCAACCAGGCGCCCCCGCGGGTCCAGGACGAAGAGTGTCACCGTGTGGCTGATCAGATAATCATCCGGGCCAGTGCCGGGTTCCACCATATAGCGGGCGCCAAAGGCAGTGGCTGCCGCCCGCACCTGTTCGTCCGTGCCGGTCAGGCCCGTGACCGGTCCCTCGAACAGGGCCAGATATTCTGCCAGATGCTGCTTGCTGTCGCGCCCTGGATCGACCGAGATGAACAATGGTTTCACCAGATCGGCCACCGGCCCCATCTGCCGCAGGGCCACGGTCAGCCCGGCCAGGGTCGTGGGGCAGATGTCGGGACAATAGGTATAGCCGAACAGCACGACCTGCCAGTCGCCGCGATGGCTGTCCTGGGTGACGGTTTTCCCATCCGTGGCGACAAGGCGGAAGGCAGGATGCAGCACCGGCTCCCCGGCAACAGCGACGCCGCCGGCAGCGACCGTCAGGGCAAGGATGGAGATCCGGGCGATACTCACGATCATCATTCCCTATTCTCAGCACTGTGCGAAACCGGGGGAGAACGCGCCTCCCCCGGCCCGTCGGGGTCAGAAATTCACCCGCGCCGACAGATAGAAGCGCCGGCCCAGGACGTCATAGGTGACGGGGTCCGTCGTTCCGAACCCGGTCCAGGTGGGAATGCCGCGATCGAACAGATTATCGACGCCGGCACTGACCCGAATACCGGTCTCGATGTTCCAACCCAGGGCCAGATCGGTATAGTTCACCGATCCCACGCCGGGGGCGGTACCGCCGCTGACGCTGGAACTGTCCTTCATGGCGTCGACATAGCGCCAGCGCACCATGATATCGACCGGATCCAGCGCATAACGCGTGGTCAGCGTCGCCTTCCATTTCGGCTTGGAAATGCCGAAACTGTCGATCTGCGCATCGCCGATGGTACCGGCATAATCAAAGGTGGCGGCACCGGGCAGGGCCTGGATGCGAAAACTGTCCAGGTAATTGACCAGCGCATTGATGGCCAGCCGGCCAGAATACCCCGACAGGCCAAAAGCATCCAGATCGGCCGCCCAATCAACCTGGAAATCGATGCCCGACGTCTTGTAGGTGGCCAGGTTCAAGGTGGGAATGTCGATCTTGATGGGCACGCCAGTGCCGGGATCGCGCAGGATCAGCTTGCAATAGAAATTGTCGGGCGAGAAGGTCGGGTTGTCACCACCGCTGTTGAAGCATTTGCCCAGCGAGATATTGCCCGGCACGGTGCCGATCGCGTCCTTGATCTTGATGGTGTAGTAATCGAGCGACGCCGACAGGCCGGACAGAAGCGGATGATCGCTCCGCGACGACCAGACCGTACCGACCGACCAGGTATCGGCCGTCTCCTCCTTCAAGTTGGGGTTCGACTGGTTCTTCGACACGGCCACCGGGTAATTGTAGTTGTAGCTGTCGATGGCCGCCGCCGGCAGGCCGCTTGACAGGCACAGGGCCCGCACCTGCGCGGCATTGGGGCCGTTGCGATAGGGACCGCTCAACGAACAGGGATCGCCCTGGCCATTGCGGGGATCGCCGATCTGGGTGAAGCCCCCGGCCTGCGCCTTGTAAAGCTCACCGACGCTGGGGGCCCGCACCGCGCGGTTATAGCCGCTACGGAACCGGACACTATCATCCACCCGCCAGTCCAGCTCACCCTTGTAGGTGTAGATGTCGCCGACCGTGTCGTAATGGGAATAACGCAGGCCGGTGCCCAGGTTGAGTTCCTGGATAAAGGGCAGGTCCTTCAGCAGCGGCACCAGCAACTCGCCATAGGCCTCGTACACATCCGACGCGCCATCGGCGGGGGGCGAGCCGAGATTGCCCAGGAAGTCCGACGTGGCCGGATTGCGCGGCCCCTGCGGGGAGGAGGTGACGGTGACCAGATACAGGGAGTCCGGCTGGAACCGATAGCTGCTTTCGCGGTAGCCGCCACCGGCCGCGAACCGCACCTCGCCGGCCGGAAGGTCGAACAACCCGCCCTGCAGGTTGGCCTCGACTAGGTCCTGGGTGGTCCGCGTCACGCTGCGGGCCGTGCGGCGGATATAATCGACACAGGCCTGCGGCTGGGCAGCACCGCTGAAAATGTTGAAGCCGCCGCACAGGTCGGGATTGGCGATCAGTTGCTGGATGGCGGTCAGGCTGCCGCCATCCTGGCTGTCCTGCGTCGTCGCCCGCCCGCGCGAAGCATAGATTTCCCAGGTGCCGCCGATGGAGGGCAACCGCCCGTTCAGGCCGGTCAGGAACTGACTGACCTCATACCGCGCCTCCGACCGGCGCGGACCCAGCACATTGTCGGTGAAGCCCTTATAGATGCTGAAGGCCTGGTCCGGGTCCGGGCGCGTCATCATCAGTGCGTAAATGCCCGGTGCCTGGGCCTGCACGCGCGCCTTCTCCGCCGCCGTGGCGAACGGGATGAACACGCCGAAGGTCTGGCCCGTGAACACCGGCGACAGCCCGGACCAAGCGCGGTTCTCGTTGTAGCTCATCTGCGCATAGGCGGTGACATCCTCCACCACCTCATATTCCACGCGCCCGAAGGCCGTATGGCGCGACAAGGCCCCCTGCAGCGTATTGCTGGCCGAATAATTGACGTTCAGCAGGCTGGACCGTTCGAAAACGGCATCCGGCCCCGTGGGGCCCTTGTAGTTGGCGAAGCCATAGGGGGAACCGGCCAGCGACTGGTTGAAGATGCTGTAAAGCGACCCGTCGCCATTCACCCCCAGCAATTGCGAGGCGATGCCAAGCTGTGTCGCGTTCAGCGGCGTTCCATAGCCCGCGAACAGGGTACCCAATCTGGCGAAGCTGAACGGATTGCCGGCATCATTGGCGTAGAAGGCCGTGGGCGGGATGAAGTTGCCGTTGACCTGACGGTAGAAATCGCGGCTGACCGACTTGATCAGATCGCGCCGATGCACGCCCATACTCAGCATGGCCTGTCCCCGCCCCTCGGCGAATTTGCCGCCCCAGGACAGTTGCAGGCTGCCATTCTCGCCATCGCCCTTTTCGGTGATGGCACCCTTGGCATCGAGTTGGATGCCTTCCAGATCGCGGCGCAGCTTGAAGTTCAGCACGCCGGACACCGCGTCGGAGCCATAGGCGGCCGAGGCACCGCCGGTCACCACCTCAATGCTGCCGATCAGGGCTTCGGGAATGGTGTTGAGGTCGACGGTACCGTCGGCATTGGACGGCGCCACCCGCCGGCCATCCAGTAGGACCAGCGTGCGCTGCGGCCCCAGGCCCCTTATATTGGCCGTGACCTGCCCCTGGCCGCCCCCGCCCTGGGTGCCACCGCCCGAGGTGGCGCCGCGCGAGGGCGTGAATTGCGGCAACTGGTTCAAAACAGAATCCAGGGTCGTGCCGCCCGTGCTGGCCAATGCCTCCGCACCCACGGAAACCGTCGGGCTGGCGGATGCGTAATCGGGCCGGGCGATGCGCGACCCGGTTACCACGATCTCGTCCAGTTGTTCCGGTGTACCCGCATCCTGGGCCAGCACCGGCCCCACCGCGACCAGCGCCAGCAGGCAGACGCCCTGTTTCAGATAGTTCCTCATCGTAACCTCCCCATTTTCGTTGTTTGCTTGGTTTGCACCCGCGACCGCCTGATGACGGCGCGCACTTCCCCTTCCGGCGACGGGTATGCCGCCGCCGGCTGGTGGAGTTCCTGTTTGAAAGGCCGGGCCGTTCCCCGGCCTGTTTCTATTCCTGCATCAGCACGAAGCTGGTTTCCGACGTGACCGGCAGATCGACCATCAGGCTGCCGTCGCCCACCGCCAGGGCGCCGGTGGGAACGCTGGCGTCGGACATCAGCTTGCCCTTGCGCAGGGAAGCCAGCCTGACGCCGTCACGCCACAGGCCATAGGACCCGCGTGGTGTGAGGTTGTTGACGGTCCAGGCGGAGGCGCCGCCCGCCCGCCCCGGACGGAGCGTGACGATCAGGGCCTTCTCCTTGTCGTCATAGAGGGCGCGCGCCACCTGCGGACCGCCGGGCCCGATGCCGCTGACATAGGGTTGCTTGAAATGGTCGTCGGCGAACGGCTTGTTGAACAGGTCATGGAGCCCGTCGCGGACATTGACCCGCGCCAACCCGATCAGGCCGTTGCCCGTCAGCGGCTGCACCCGCCGCCAGACATCGGACCCGTCGCCCTGGAACTTGAACCGGTCCTCCCGTGGGAAGACATAGGCGCCGTCCCGCCATTGCGGCGCCCAGTAGCGGTCGGCATAGGCCAGCATCCGGTCGCGCGTATCCGTATCCCCCACCTCCGCCGCCAGCAGCGTGAAGAAACCATGGTCATGGCTGTAGAAATGGCTCGGCGCCGTCGCCTTGACGGTGGCGGTACCGTCGGGCAGTTGCACAAGATGATGCGCCTTCTGGACCGGGTACAGGCTTTCCACCTGCGGCTTGTACCAGGCATGCATGAAGCTGCCGGACCAGCCATCGGACCAGGCCATCTGCACCGGCAGCGTCTTCTCCTGCTTGATCAGATACATCATCATGAAGGAGGAGGTCTGCGGGTCGACATAGTTCAACTGGTCGAACTGCCGCCTGTATTCAGCCGAGATCGTCTTGAAATAATCGGTGCCGTGACGCCGGTCATAAAGCGCGAAGCCCAGCAGCGGGTGCTGGTTGCATTCCGGGAAGATGGCGTTGGGCTCGCACTCGATCCCCTTCCAGCCGCTTTCCCGGAACTGGTCAGCCAGGACCTTGGCCAGGGAATGATTGTCATAGACGAAATCCTGCCGCCCCATGCCACGGCCAGTCGGGTCATAGACGAAGCGGATGGAGCCCGGCTGGTCATAGCGCCCGTCCGCATAGAGCATCTGATGGGTATTGATCATCTGAAACAGATGACCGCTATACATGATGTTCTGCCGCTTGACGGGATCGATCCAGCCCTCGCCCAGTTCCTTCAGGTCGGGATCGAAGCCCTTGGCGCCCCGGCTGGTCAGTTCCCAGAAGCCCCAGACATCGAACAGCAGCATCTTGTCGATCAGTCGGGCGTCCGTCGCCTGCGTCAACTCGCGATAGGCCGGCGTGTAATGGTACTGCACCAGCGACAGGGTGTAACTCATCATCGCCAATTGATAGCGATAGGCGTCAAAGCCGCCCTGCCCCGGCTCGTCCGACCCCATACCGGACCAGTCGCTGTTCAATTGCCCGGCCAAGCGCACGATGGCGTTGACATGGCCCAACTGCTTGTCATCCAGGATCGGATAGCGCGACGGGTCCGGCGGGGTCGTCGATGCCGATGCCGCAAAAGGCGCCGCGATTGTCAAAAACAATCCGGCCAGTGCCGACCGGCGCGAGAAAGGAGGCATGGATCAGTCCTTTGCTTGGCTGTGCGCTGAGCGCAGTAGATCCAGGATGGCTGCCCGCAAGCGGTCGGCCGGGGCCGCCTGCGTACCCGCGAAGCGAGCGAACTCCCGGCCTGCGGCGTCGAACAGCAAGGTGGTGGGCAGGCTCTTGACGGCGAAGCCCGCCGTGACGGCATCGGGATCGCCCAGGTAAAGGGGCAGCGCCGTGATGCCCATGCGGTGATAGGCCCTAAGTGCGGCCGGCGCCCCGCCCCGGTCGATCGACAGGGCGACCACCCGCAGCCCATCCACCTGAAATTCCGTCGCCATCTGCTGAAGCATCGGCAGCGCGACGACGCAAGGCGCACACCAGCTTGCCCAGATGTCGAGCAGCAACGGCCCACCCCTGAAATCCGCCATTCGCCAGGCCACACCCGTCAGGTCGGTGATGACGGGTTCACCCCTGGCGGCGGCAACCAGCGGCAGCAGTGCCAGGGACCCCAGCAAATGCCGCCGCCGCAGCCCACTCAAGCCGCCTGCCCCGGCGACCGGCGGGTGGTATAGATGGTCTGGACATTGCTATATTCGGCCAGTCCTTCCAGCGCGTTCTCGATCCCGATGCCCGACTGCTTGTGCCCGCCAAAGGCGATGTGCGGGGAGAAGCTGTGGATTTCGTTGATCCACACCGTTCCGGCTTCGATCCGGGCCGCGATGGCGCGGGCTTTCTCGATGTCACCGGACCAGACGGAGGCGGCAAGGCCGTAATCCGTGTCGTTGGCCCGCCGCACCACATCGTCGATATCGTCGAACTTCAGCAGCGGCAGGACGGGGCCGAAGGCTTCCTCCACCACCACGCGGCTGTCATCGGGCGGATTATCGATGATTGTAACGGGAACGAAATAACCTTTCCCTGCGGGCACATCGCCACCCAGCAGGAAACGGTGCCCCTGGTCGCGCGCATCGGCCAGCAGGTTCTTCAGCTTGTCGAACTGCATGCGGTTCTGGATGGGGCCCAGGTCGGTACCCTGCTGCGCGCCATCGCCGACTATCACCGTGCGGGCATAATCGACCAGGGCCGCCGCCAGTTCGTCATAGATGTCGGCATGGATGTAAAGTCGCTTGGCCGCCACGCAGAACTGGGCGCTGTTCTGGAACGCCGCCCAGAACAGTTCCCGGGCCGTCGCCTTCACGTCCACGTCGGGCAGCACGATGGCCGGGTCGTTGCCGCCCAGTTCCAGGGTAACGCGCTTCAGGTTGCCCGAGGCGGCGGCCATGATGTGCCGGCCTGTGGCGGTCGACCCGGTAAAGCTGATCTTGCGCACGTCGGGATGCGCGGTCAGCCAGGCGCCCAGATCGTTGCCGCCGGACACGATGTTCAGCACGCCCGGCGGCAGGATGTCGCGGCACAACTCCCCCAGCTTCAGGGTGCAGAGCGGTGTGAAGGGCGATGGCTTCAGCACCATGGTGTTGCCGGCGACCAGAGCCGGCGCGACCTTCCAGATGGCCAGCAGCACGGGGAAGTTCCAGGGCGTGATGCCGCCGATGACGCCCAGCGGCACATGCCGCGTCTCCACCCGCCGCGCCTCGCTATCCTCCACCAGCAGGTCGGGCAGCGACTGCGTGGCGATTTCCCGGCACCAGATGACGGATCCGCCGATTTCCCACTCGGCGCCTGCACGGGCCTTGCCCTGTTCCAGGGTCAGCAGGCGCTTGAAATCCTCTGCATGCTTTTCGATGGCATCGCCGATGGCGGCGACCATAGCCTGACGTTCAGACAAGGGACGGGCGCTCCAGACCGGAAAGGCGGCCTTGGCGGCGGCGACGGCGGCGTCTAACTGGTCACGCCGGGCATCGGGGACGCGGGCCAGCACCTCCTCCGTCGCCGGGTTGAACGTGTCGAACGATGCATCGGCGGTTTCCAGGCTTCCATTGATGGTCATCCGGTAATCGGCGAAAAAATCGATGGGCATGGCGTGCCTCCCTTCAGGCATGGGTTGTGGGCGGCGCTTCGCGCAGGGCGCGGCGCAGGATTTTGCCCGTGCTGGTTTTCGGCAGGTCGGTGACGAAGGCATAGAGCCGCGGCACCTTGTAGGCGGCGAGATAAAAGCGGCAATGCGCTTCGATGGCGGCGGCATCCGCCTGGGCACCGGGCCGCAGAACGATATAGGCCTTGGCCAACTCGCCCTTCTGCGCATCCGGCACCGACGCCACGGCGACCATGGCGATGGCCGGATGCCGGGCGAGCACCTGCTCCAGTTCCGCCGGATAGACATTGTAGCCGGCGGTGATGATCATATCCTTGCGGCGGTCGACGATGCGCAGATAGCCCCCGGCATCGCGCACCGCCACGTCGCCGGTGGCCAGCCAGCCGTCAGCGTCCAGCAGATCGGCCGTCGCCGCGGGATTGCGCCAGTAACCGCGCGTGACCAGCGGTCCCCTGACCCGCAATTCGCCGGCCGTGCCGGCCGCCGCCTCCCGGTCCGGCTGTTCCAGGTCGGCGATCCGAACCTCCATCCCCGGAAAGGGCAGGCCGATCGACCCGTGATGCGCGGGCCAATAGGGTGAATGGGATATGGCCGGGCCCGCCACCTCCGTCATGCCCCAAAGTTCCAGCAGGGGGCAGCCGAACCGGCTCTCCACCTCCTCAATGCTGGCCGTCGGCATGGTCTGGCCGCCGACGGTGCAGCGCTCCAGACTGGACAGGTCGGCCGCCGCCAGCCCCGGATCGGCCAGCATCTGGTAGTACATGGTGGGCACCCCCTCGAACAGGGTGATGCGCTCGGCGCCGATCAGGCGCAGGGCCGCGCCGGGATCGAACCGCTCCATGACCACCAGACGCATGCCGACCAGGAAGGCGGCGTTCAGCACAATGTTGCCATAGACATGCGGGAAGGGCAGCGCCGTCAGCACCGATTCCCCGCGACGGCGCACATGGATGGTCGCCGTCATGGCCGTGCTGGCAAAGATGTTGCGATGGCTCAGCATCGCGCCCTTGGGCCGGCCCGTTGTTCCCGACGTATAGCCGATGGTGAACAGGTCATCCGGTGCCAGTTCCACCGGCGGCAGCGGCGGAGCGGAAAGCAGGGCCCGAAAGCCATCCTCCCCCGGCCCTTCCAGTGGGATCGACAGGAACGGAAGATCAGCGGCGGCAGCCCGGACCGCCGCCAGTCTTTCCGCCGGTGCAATCACCGCAAACGCCTGCGCATCCGTGGCCAGGAACGCCACTTCCGACGGGCTGAGCAGAATGTTGGCCGGCACCACAACGGCCCCCAGCCGGGCAATGGCATAATAGGCGACGATCCATTCCCAGCCATTGGGCAGATGCAGAACGACCCTCTCCCCCCGCCCCAGGCCCCGCGCCGCCAGTCCGCCCGCGCACCGGGCGACCCTTTCCTCGATGGTGGCGAAGTCCAGCGTCAATCCCCCGGCCAGGGTGAGTGCCGGGGTGCCGCCGAACCGGGCCGCCGCTTGGACCGGCAGATGGCTGATCAATTCCCGCATGGTCCGTCTCCTCAACGACCCGGCAACAAAACAGCCTTCAACACGTCGCCCCGTTCGGACGCATGCGCCGCCGCATCGATCTCCGACAGGGGATAGAAGCGGATCAGCCGGTCGAAGGGGAACCTTCCCTGCCGCCAGAGTTCGATCAGTTGCGGGATGAAAATGTCGGGTACGCTGTCGCCCTCGATAATGCCGCGCACCGTGCGCCCGAACAGCAGGCCGTTCATGTCCAGCGCCACTTCCGTACCCAGCGGCGCCACACCGACGATCCCGCACACGCCCGTCAGGCGCAGGCTGTCGACCGCCTGACGCACCACGCGCGGCAGACCGGTGCATTCCAGCGTATACTGGGTCCCTTCCCCGCCCGTCAGGGCCTGAATCGCGGCCACAGGGTCCCCGGACCCGGCATTGATGGCATGCGTGGCGCCCAGTTCCGTCGCCAGCTTCAGGCGCTGCTCGTTCAGATCCACGGCGATGATGGTGGCGCAGCCCACGACCTTGGCCGCCATCACCGCCGCCAACCCGACGGAACCGGCGCCGAAGATGGCGATGCTGGTGCCCGCACCGGGCTTCAGGGCGTTGATGACAGCGCCGGCCCCCGTCTGGATGCCGCAGCCCAGCGGCCCCATAATCTCTACCGGCACATCGGACGGGATGCGCACGACATTGCGCTGCGTGGCCAGGGCATAATCGCCAAAGGAACTCTGCGCGAAGAAATGGCTGCTGACCCGGCCGCCATGCTTGTCGCAGCAGGCGGACGAGCCATCCGGCCGGCCACCGCTGAAATTGCGCCCGTACAGGTCCAGGCAATAGCCGGGCATGCCCTTCAGGCAGTTCACGCATTTGCCGCAACTGGCATAGGTCAGGACGACATGGTCGCCGGGGGCCACCTTGGTGACAGCCCTGCCCACCTTCTCCACCACGCCAGCCCCCTCATGTCCCAGAACGGCCGGCAGCGGCGTGGGGAAATACTGATCACGGACCACCAGATCGGTATGGCACATGCCGACACCGACGACGCGTACCAGAACCTCCTCGTCGCGCGGGTCCTCTATCTCCAGGGTTTCCATCCGGAAGGGGCCGTTCGTCTCGCGTATCACCGCCGCCTGATATGTCAGCATAGTCGCCTCCCTGTGGGGCGCGGGCGACCTAATGGCCTGGCCTCACGCCTTTCGTTTAAAAACAATTGACCGTTTTTTTCCAAACGGACGCATCAGGCCACCATGTCGCGACGCGGGAAGATTGCGGCAGCAGACAGCATGACAGTCCCTGCCCGGGGGAGCCGGAATGGCCGCCACGGTTCCAGCAAGTCACTGGTTCGCTGACCGGCTACAAACACGGCCGTCAAAGCGGATGATGTCGATGGACGTCTGCGGTAGCGCCGGACGATGTCAGGGACCAAACATTCCTGTCGTTCCTCCCAACCTCTGTTATGTTCGCGCGCAAATTATGCTTTGCGTCGCCGACTTTGTGCCGGTATGGACATGAAACGGAATTGGACCATTTTTGTCAATATGAATTGATAACGTCCATATCCGGAGTTTCGCAGAACCGTCGGGGGATGAATGTCGAACGCTGTGGATGCCAATGCGCGGCGGCGCGAGATCGGGCAGGAGCGACGGGAACGCACCCGCCGGCGGTTGCTGGCCGCCGCCGCCCGGGTCGTGGCCGAAATGGGGGAGAACAAGGCCACCATCGATGATTTCATCCAGGCCGCCGAGGTGGCACGCGGCACATTTTATAATTACTACACGACGCGCGATGAACTGATCGCCGATCTGTGGGTGCAGGTCGGCCGCAATCCGATGCAGGAGATCCAGCGGGCAAGTGCGACTTTGGCCGATCCCGCGGAGCGGCTTTGCGCCATGATCCGGCTGGTCCTGCGGCGGGCCGCGGATGATCCGACCTGGGGATGGTTGGTCTATGCGCTGTCGGCGGATCGCGACAGCGTCAATGACGACCTGCTGACCTATCCCGGCCCCGACCTTATGATCGGACGGCAGACGGGCCGGTTGCAGTTCGAAGATCTGACCACCGCCACCGACCTTCTGGTCGGCGCCGTGCGTGCAGCCCTGCGCGGCCAGTTGGATGAAGGGCGCGCACCATCGCATGGCACCGACCTGTGCGTCATGCTCATGCGCGCCCTGGGCCTTGATGGGTCGGAGGCGCAACGCCTCAGCCAGCGGCCATTGCCGGAGTGAGCGCGAAAGCCTCGCCTGTCACCGATCGGCACTGTCCGGAAGGTTCCGCTGAATGTCGGCCTCAATCAGACGCATGTGGATCGCCATCGCCGCCGCCACGCCATCGGCGGCGGCAAAGGTCGCATTGTGCGGCTGGCGGGCGCAATCGCCGGCAGCGTAGAGTCCCGGCACGTTCGTCGATTGCCCAGGGCCCGTGCGGATAAGCGGACCCAACGGACCCTGGTCGATATCGCATCCCAGGGCCGCGATCCAACCATTGTTCAGCCCGATTGTCGGCGCGGTGTACAGCACATCCAGATCCAGGATGCGGCCATCCTGCAAGCGGATGCCGTGCAGAGCCTCGCCCTCCCCCGTCAGGGACGCCACGGCAACGGTCTCGATCCTCACCCGTCTGGCGGCCAATCGGGCCGTCTGTTGCGGGTCCGGGGTAATGGCGCCGTTGGTGAACAGCGTTACGGGGCCCCAGTCGGCCAACAGCAAGGCCTGATGCACCGCCATCGGCGTCCGGGCCAACACCCCGATCCGCTTTCCCATGAATTCGAACCCATGGCAGTAGGGGCAGTGGAGTACCGATGTGCCCCATCGTTCGCGAAGTCCCTCAATCTCGGGCAGGGTATCCGTCACCCCGGTGGCCAGCAGCAGGCAACCGGCCTCGATGCGGTCCCCGTCGCGGGTTGAAAGGTGAAAGCGGCCGTCGACATGCGCCACATCGATGACGGCCGCTTTCTGAACACGCACTGTCGGATAGCTCAAGACCTGGCCCCGGGCCTGATCCAGTATTTTCCCCGGCCTCTCGCCATCCAGACCGAAAAGCCCGTGCGAATGCCGGACATTGCGATTGCGGGGAGCGCCGGCATCCAGGACCAGTACCGTCCGCCCCGCCCGGCCCAACTGCAGTGCCGCGCTCAAGCCGGCAAAGCTTCCTCCGATGACCACCACGTCATTTGCCATTCTTCGTGCTCCCTGAACGATCTCCGCCGTCGCGGACCTGTCCGTTGACGCCAGAATGATGGCGGTTGCGGACTGGACGAACCTGCGTCTGTCTAAACTCGCCATCTTCCGGCTCTTTTAGTGTCAACCGGGCTCTACCAGCCCTTCAACCATAGAACGCTCGCGCGCCCTGGACCCAAAGCCCGCCGATGGGTGGGGTTTCGCCGTCTTCAGGTAGGATATCAGATAACCAGCGGAACCATATTGATAAATGTTATAACATTACATATGTTGCGTTTCCTTCTTGTACGCCTTCCTTATTGATCGGCAAATTCCCATGGCTTGCTTCACTACCGCCCGTCTCATCACGGCGTCCCTCACCTGTGCCTTGATGGCCACGACCGGCTTGGCCCGGACGGCAACAGCCGGCCCGGATGACAGGGACGCGCCAATCAATCCCATCGTGGTGGAGGCGACAAAATACAGCTATGCAGCAAAGACGGTGACCATTGGCGGCAAGGAGCCGGTTTCCGTCCTGGAAGTGCCGAACTCCGTCAGCGTCATCACGCAGCAGCGCATGCAGGACCAGAACCTGGTGACAATGGTCGATGCACTGGCGCAGGTGCCGGGCCTGCATGTTTCCACCTGGGACGGGCTGATCGGGCAGATCCGCTCACGCGGCTACCTTCTCGACGTCTCCTATGACGGTATTCCCGCCTATAATAGCGGTCAGGCCCAGGATTTCGACCTGATCGTTTATGAGCAGGTGGAGGTTCTGCGCGGTCCCGCCGGCATTTTCAAAGGCTCCGGCCAGCCCGGCGGCACTGCTAATTTCGTGCGCAAGCGCGGGTTGGCGGAGAGCGCGGCCAGCTTCGCCGCCTCGGTCGGCACCTGGAACAATTACCGGATGGAGGGCGATGTCGGCGGGCCGCTTGGGCTGGACGGGCGGTTGCGCGGCCGCATCGCCGGTTCCTATCTCGACCGCGACTTCTATACCGACCGCTCGCATGAGGAGAAGGTTGTCGCGTACGGCGTGCTGGATTTCGATGTCACCGAACGCACGACGGCGTCAGCAATGGTCACCTATCAGGATGACCGGGGCGAGGCGATGAGCATGGGGCTGGCCAATTACCTCCTGCCCGGAAACCCGCTCCACAACCAGTTCATCGACGTTCCCCGCTCCACCAACCAGTATCCGGATTGGAACCTGAACGTCTATGAGACGATCGAGTATTCCGGCGATCTGCGCCATGCCTTCGCCAATGAATGGGTGGTGCGCGGCAAGCTGACCTATCGCGACCAGAACAAGATCTTCACCGACGGTTTCCCCACGCCCGGCACGGGCCTGAACCCGGTGACCAACCGTTTCTCCAGCTATAACCGCCGCTCCAACGACGGCACGACAGAGCGCACAGGCGTCGATCTCTATGCCTCCGGCCCGCTGCATTTGTTCGGGCGCAAGCATACGCTGACCTTTGGCTACGCCTGGGAACTCTATGATTTTGCCGGTGTCAGCCTGAACAACACCCCCTATACCGGTTCCCCCGCCGGCAGCGGCATCGCATTGGAGGATGCGGCCAATGTGCCCATGCCGGCCCTGAACTACAATAACGGCAGCCAGAGCGTAACCGAACAGGATGGTTTCTATGGCCAGGGAAGGTTCGAGCTGTTCGACGGGCTGATCGCCGTCGCCGGCGTCCGCGTCAGCGACTTTGAATCCAAGAGCCGCACGATCGCCCCTAACCCGGCCCCGACCAATTACGTCCGGGGCGCCAATGCCAAGAACGAGGTCACGCCCTATGGCGGCCTCGTCTACTATCTGCGGCCCAACATCACCGTCTATGGCAGCTATTCGGACATCTTCATCCCACAGACGGCGCTGAAATGGACCAGCAGCGGCGGCACCCCGCTGGACCCGCGCATCGGCAAGCAGATCGAGGTCGGGATCAAGGGGGCCTTCCTGGATGAGGCGCTGATGGCTTCGCTGGCGGCCTATAATACCCGCGACGTCAACCGCTCCTTCACCGACACGGCCCATCCCGGCTTCTTCCTGCAACTGGGCGAGGTGGAGGTGGAAGGCGTGGATGCGGAACTGACCGGTCGCCCCTATCCGGGGCTCGACCTGTCCATCGGCTATTCCTTCATCCAGACCCAGTATCTGAAGAATTCCACGGCCAGTCTGGTGGGCCAGGCTTTCGACACCTGGGAACCCAGGCACAGCCTGAAATTCTTTGCCAAGTACCGGCCAACAACGCCGGGCTGGGATCGGGCCTGGGGCGCCATCGGGGTGCAGGCGCAAAGCACGCTGCTGGGCGGCGGTGTCGCGGATGTGCGTGAGCAGGAAGCCTACGCGGTGTTCAGCCTGCATGGCGGCTACAGTCTGACCGCCAATACCGCGTTGTCCGTATCGGTGAACAACCTGTTCGACAAGGTCTATTACGCCCGTGTCGGCGGACCCAACACCTACAACACCTTCGGCGATCCCCGGAACGTCACCCTGTCGATGCGGACGAGGTTCTGATGCCGATCCTGGCCATCGCCCGACACCAATTGCTGTTGATGGAGCGCGACACAAGGCTGCGCTGGCTGTGTCTGGCGCTGCTGATGCTGGCGGTCGCCAGTCTGGTCACCGGTGCGGCAAGGCAGCAGGCGCAGACTGCCGAGCGGCAGGCAGCCGCCGTCACGGATGAGGAAATCTGGGACGCGCTGGGTCCCGTCAACCCGCATGGGGCCGCCCATACGGGGCGCAACCTCTATGCCCCCCTCTCCCCGCTGGCCGCCTTCGATCCGGGGCTGTCGAATTATCTCGGCATCTCCGTCCGGGCAGAGGCGCATACACGCAACCCGGCGCGGGACCGCCCGATGGAAGGCGGCACTTCAATCACCCGCTTTGCCGGTTTCAGCCCCGCCTGGGCCTTGCAGGTGGTGGTCCCGCTGCTGATCATCCTTAGCGGTTTCACCATCTTTTCCGGGGAGCGGGCGTGTGAAAGACTGCGCCAGGAACTGGGGGCCGGGGCCAGCGGCCCTGCCCTGATGTTCGGCCGCTTCATCGGTCTGGGCACAGCGGCCATAGGGCTGCTGGGCATTTTCATGGCGGCAGGCATCGTGGCCTTGCTGAGCATCGGCGCACCGGCCGACGCCTTTCTGGCCCTGCTGGCCATGGGTGGGGGCTACGCGCTCTATCTGCTGGTCCATGCCGGCCTGACCGTCAGCATTTCGGCCCTGCTGCCATCGGCCCGGTCGGCCCTGGTCGTGCTGCTGGGCCTCTGGGCCTGTACGACCCTGCTGCTGCCGCGGATTGCGCCTGCGATGGCCGAACGGCTGTACCCCACGCCCAGTGCCCCGGCGTTTGAAAATGCCGTGACCGACGAGGCGAAGAACGGGATCAGCGGCCATGATCCCTATGATGCGCGCCTGAACGCCGTGAAGGCCGACCTGATGCAGCAACATGGCGTCACCCGCATCGAGGATCTGCCCTTCAATTTCGAGGGCGTGGCCCTGCAGTTTGGCGAGGGCAATACCAGCGAGACCTATAACCGCCACTATGAGGCCCTGTTCGCGACATATCACCGGCAAAACCAGACGCAGCGTCTGTTCTCCCTGATTTCCCCCACCCTGGCCATGATCCCCTGGTCACGGGCCATGGCGGGCACCGATGTCGCCGCCCACCGATTGTTCCTGCACGATGCGGAAAAATACCGCTTCGCCCTGATCCAGGCGCTGAACGACGATATCAGGCGCAACAAGCCCAAGGATGGCGGCATCTACCGCACCGATGTGTCAGCCCTCGCCGAGGGGGTGCGCTTCACCCCGCGTCTGGTCATCACGGCTGATGCCTGGCGGGATCAGGCACCCAGCCTGGCCATCCTGGCCGTCTGGCTGGCCGCCTGTCTGGCCTTCGCACGCTGGGCCGCCACACGATTGGAGCGCCGGGCATGAGCATGCTTCTCCCCATCATCGGGCATGAGTTGCGGCGACTGCGCCGCGACCGGGCCCTGCCCTGGCTGATGCTGCTGTTCATGGCATTCGCCGCCTATGGCGCCTGGAGCGGTGCCGAATGGGCCGCCGCCCGCATGCAGGCCGGACAGGTTGTCGCCAATGAGGCCGATACGATCGTCGCCCTGAAACGCAGGCAGTTGGCCGAGGCAAAGCCCGGCGCCAACATGTTCTTCGCCACACCGCAGGTGACACCCTTCCGTCCCATCCTGTCGCCAGGCGTCATGGCGCCCCTGTCCATCGGTCAGGCGGAGGCTTACCCCTATGCCGCCCGCACCCAGCCCCTGTCTGACATCACCATGTTCGACGCCTTCCGGGCCGATTTGGACAATCCGGCAGTCCGGGCGGCGGGACGGTTTGATCTGGCCTTCGTCATCATCGTCATGCTGCCGCTGCTGCTGCTGGCCGGCAGCTTCGACCTGTGGTCGCGCGAGCGGGAACGCAGCGTGGCGGCCCTGATCCTATCGCAGCCGGTACCCATCACCAGCCTGTTGGCAGGCAAGGCTTTGGCCCGCGCCCTAGCGCTGCTGCCACCCGCCATCATCGTGACATTGGGGGCCCTGCTGCTGGTGGGCGCCGACGATCCGGGCGGCTTGATCGCCACCGCCCTGACCGTCGGCGCCTATGGCCTGTTCTGGATCCTCGTGGCGACATTGATCAATGTCTTCGCCAAGCGGTCGACAGATGCCGCCCTGGCCGGTGGCGCCGTCTGGCTGCTGATCGTGGTGCTGGGGCCGGCCCTGGCACTGGCCACCGCCGATATCCTGTCGCCTGCGCCCTCGCAAGTGCAGTTCGCCAACGAGTACCGGGCCGCAAGCCTGGCCATCCGCCGCGACCAGCGTCTGGCGCGGGAGGCGAACGGGCCGGAGGTGATCCGCACACCAGCCTCCAACATCCCCGACCGCATCCGCGTCTTCATGGCCGAACGCGCTGTGGAGGATGCGAAGCTGGCCCCCATGGTTGCAACCCATGACGACGCGCTGGCCCGGCGCCACGCCATCCTGGACCGGTTGCGCCTGTTCCTGCCGGCCGTGGCCACCCAAGACGCGCTGGACCGCATCGCCGGTTCGGATGCCGACCGCGCCCTGTCCTTTCAGCAGCAGGCCATGGGGTTCAAGCAGGAGCTGGAGCGCTGGCTGGCCGACCGGCTGGACCGCGATCTGCTGATGACGTCGCAAGATTATGATCTTGTTCCGAAATTCCACTTTCAGGAGCCGGCGGCAGGCCCCTTCCAGGCAAAGATGCTGATTGATCTGGTCGTCCTGTTCATTGCCTGCCTGCTGCTGGGTGCCGCCATCATTCTCGGCCGCAGCGCCGCCACCGACCTTTAGGACCCGATCCATGCTGACCGCGACCGGCCTTTCCAAACAATATGGCGCCCATACCGCGCTGAACGATCTTCATCTGAATGTGCAGCCGGGGGAGATTTACTGTCTGCTGGGCGCCAATGGCGCCGGCAAATCGACCACCATCAAACTGTTCCTGGGACTGTTGCGCCCGACAGCAGGCGCAGCCATCGTGGATGGCATCGACGTGGCCCGCGATCCGCGCGCTGCGCGTGGACGCATGCTCTACATCCCGGAAATGGTCGCCCTTTATGACGAGCTAACGGGGATGGAGAACCTGGCCTATTTCGCCAGCCTCAGCCAGGTACCCGACCGGTCACCCGCCCGGTTGCGGCAATGTCTGGCCGATGCAGGTCTGCAGCCGGCGGCCTTTGATCAGCGGGTGGGCGACTTTTCCAAGGGCATGCGGCAGAAGGTGGGCATCGCGCTGGCGCTGGCCAAGGATGCCAGGGCCCTGCTGCTGGACGAACCGACATCGGGCCTGGACCCCAAGGCATCGGCCGAATTCCATGAACTGCTGAACCGTCAGCGTGACCGGGGGGCCGCAATCCTGATGGCCACGCACGACCTGTTCCGGGCACGGGAGGTGGGCACCTCCATCGGCCTGATGCGCGCAGGCCGCCTGCGCCGCACGCTGACCGCAGCCTCGGTGACCACCCAGGATCTGGAAGCACTTTATCTGGAGGAAATGGCGGGCGATTGATAATGGCTGGTGCGTTATCAATCTGGTAGTGGGATGGCCTTCGCTCAGAATTCCTGCCAGCTATGCCAGAGCATATAGGCAGCGACGACAAAGATCAGCCCGGCAAAGACGCTGCTCAACACACCCTTGCCCGACAATCGCCGGGCAAGGGCTACGCCGGCCATGCCGCCGATGACACCCCCCAGGATGAAGACCGCCGCCAAACCCCAGTCGATCAGCCCGGAAAGGGCGTAATTCACCGCTGTGGTCAGGCCGAAGGCACTGACAGCGACAAGGCTTGTGCCCACGGCATTGATCATGGGCATCCGGGTGGAGGCGAGCAGCCCTGGCACGATCAAGAACCCGCCGCCGATGCCGAAGAAGCCGGAGAAGGTGCCGGTTGCGAGGCCCAAACCGACGACCTTGCCGGCATTGTCCCTGCTGCACTGGGCACCCGGATCGCCCGTCGCATTACGGTTGCGCAGCATCAGGACGCCCACGAGCAGCATGACCATCGCGAACAGAAACAGCAGCTTGTGGCCGTCAATGGCTTTGCCCAGCGTCGATCCCGCTGCCGCACCGATGATGCCGGCCAGGGCGTAGATCGCGCCGCATCGCCATTTCACCGTATGAGCCTGGGCATGGTGGCCGAGACTGAAGGCGGCATTCACGGCGACAGCCAGCGCACTGGTACCGATGGCCACATGCGGGTTTGCGACGCCGACCAGATAGACCATCAATGGTACGGCCAGGATGGACCCCCCACCACCGACCAGCCCCAGCGTCAGCCCGACCAGAACACCGGATAGACCGCCAAGGACAAGGTGCAGGATGTCATGCATGGTAATTCCCCGTCCTGGAACCGGCGGGACCGGTCACAGCACATTCAGCGGCATCTTCAGGAAGCGCGTGCCCGATGCGTCGGGTGGCGGCAAATGCCCCGCACGCATGTTCACCTGCAAGGACGGCAGGATCAGCCTTGGCATGTCCAGGGTAGCGTCGCGCGCCGTGCGGAAGGCGATGAACTGTTCCCTGGCCTTGCCGGCTCCGACATGGATGTTGTCCGCCTTCTCCTGCGCCACGCTGGTTTCCCAGCGGATTTCGCGGCCATTGGGGGCATAGTCGTGACACATGAACAGCCGCGTCGCATCGGGCAGCGCCAGCACCTTCTGGATCGAGTCATACAGCATGCCGGCATCTCCCCCTGGGAAATCGGCCCGCGCTGAACCCGCATCGGGCATGAACAATGTATCGCCGACAAAGGCGGCGTCACCCATCACATGGGTCATGCAGGCCGGCGTATGGCCGGGAGTATGGATCGCAACGCACGCCATGGCCCCGATGTGATAGGTGTCGCCATCATCGAACAGCCGGTCGAACTGCGATCCGTCGCGCTGGAAATCCGTTCCCTCGTTGAATATTTTGCCGAAGGTCTCTTGCACGATGGTGATGTGGCGGCCGATCCCCAGCCTGCCGCCCAGGATACCCTGGATATAGGGCGCTGCCGACAGGTGGTCGGCATGGACA